>NZ_CP069178.1:0-600000 GCF_016812035.1 Bulleidia sp. zg-1006
GTTTTCCACAATTGTGGAAAGTTGTTTAAAAGTCTATTTTTACTGGTATTTACTTATCTTTTTAAATGTGGAAAGGATGGATAAGTTACTTTAATTATTTTTATTTTCCACAAAAAATTAATTTTTCAACAGTGGATAAGAGTATCCACAACTTATACTCATTTTAATTTTGTGGATAATGTGGAAAAGTTATAAAAATGCCTTGAATTCTAATCTCTTTATTTTTATAAATTGTGGATAACTTATTTTTCCACAATTTAGTCTTTTTTTATTTCTTATTTAGGACTAAAATGATGAAGCTAAGATACATATTTAGGTGACCAACATGACAGTACAACAAGACCAATCTTTAAAAAGGATTTGGCAGGAAATAATCGATGATCTCCATGAACAAACAAACTTGGAAGATATCTTTTTTAAGACCTATCTCAATCCTTCCTACTTATATTCTTTTGACAGTGAGAAAGCTATTTTAGTAGCCGATAACATTATTTCTTTTAAGTGCATTGAAACCTCTGCTTTAAAAGACATTACAACTCTTTTTAAATCTCGTTACCATGATTTAGAACCAAATTTTATGGTTCAATTGGTACAACCAAAAGATATTAAAACCGTTACTTCGCCTCTATTAGAAAACTACGAAACAAACTTCAGTTCTTCCACTATTCAAAAAGATCGTACTTTTGAAAACTTTGTGATTGGAGATTGTAACCGAGAATCTCAAGCGGCAGCTTATGCGGTAGCTCTTAATCCCGGGCAATTATGGAATCCTTTGTTTATTTATGGAAATAGCGGCTTAGGAAAAACCCATTTATTGATGGCTATCGCTAATTATATCAAGAAGCATCAACCTGAAAAAAAGGTGTATTATACCGAATCCACTAAGTTTGTTGAAACAGTAGTACATGCTTTACAAACTGGAACCATTGATGCTTTCAAACGCTATATGTATAACTTAGATGTTTTGTTGATTGATGATATCCAATTCATTGCCGGAAAAGAAAAATCTCATGAAATCTTTTTCACCATTTACGAAGAAATGGTCAACAATAAGAAACAAGTTTGTATTACGTCCGACCGCGAACCAAAAGATATTAAGGATTTAGAAGATCGATTGGCTTCTCGTTTTTCTAATGGTTTGACCGTTGGAATTGATTCCCCTGAATTTGAGACCGCGCGCGCTATTTTAAATCAAAAAATTAAAGTGAATGATAATTCCATTGATGAAGAAGGAATGAATTATATTGCTTCTAACTTTTCTGGTAATGTACGTGAATTAGAAGGTGCTTTAAATCGTGTTTTATTCTATGCTATTCAATTTCAACCGGATGATGATGTCATTCACTTTGAAACCGTTATGCATGCATTAAAGGCACAAGCCTCTAAAACTATGAAATCCGGTTTGAATGCTAAAAAAATCATTCGCATTGTTGCTGATTATTATGGTCTGACAAGCCAACAAATTAAATCTCGCAATCGAACTAAGAATATTGCGAATGCTCGTCATATTTCTATCTTTCTTTGTCGCAAGCATTTGGATTTACCTTATATTCGCATTGGTGAAGAGTTTGGTGGTCGTGATCATTCCACCGTTATTTCTGCTATTACAAAAGTTGAGAAACAAATTAAATCAAATCATGCCTTTGCGAATGCCATTCATGATTTAGAGACTCAAATAGCTGACTAATCCACAATTTTTATCCACAATATTTCCACTGTTATTTTTAGTGAAAAATACGTTAAAATATAGATGTTAATAACTTTTCCACATTTCCACAATCTTAATAAGAATAAATCTTAATATTTAAATAATAAAAAGGAGCTCATATGAAATTCTCAATCAAAAAAAATCCATTTACGATTGCTTTAACTGAATTAAGTAATGCGGTATCTTCTAACTCACCACAACCATCTCTAAGAGGAATTAAAATTGATATTCATTCCAATGAATTAGTACTAACTTCTAGTAATGCGGATATTTCCATTCAAAAGAAAATTGAAAAAAGCAATGATAATCAATTGAATATTCAAGAAGAAGGAAAGCTTTTAATTGAAGCGAAATATTTGTTAGAAATTGTTAGGAAAATAGATAGTGAGAAAATTTATATAGAATCCATTGATGGAACTTACACTCAATTTAAAGGTAATAAAGCCTTATTTAAGATTAATGGTATGGCTGTTCGTCAATATCCAGAAATTGATTTTAGTCAACCTAATTTAGAAATTGAATTAGATAAAGATACTTTCTTAGACTTGATTGATCAAACCATTTTTGCTTGTTCAAAAAAAGAAATGAAACCGGTTTTAATGGGTGTAAATTTTGAATTAAAGAACAATCAATTGGTATGCACAGCTACGGATTCCTATCGTTTGGCTCGTAAAGTGGTTGATTTAGAAAGTTCCAATCAATTTAACGTTACCATTCCGGAAAAATCTTTAAGTGCTATGAAGAACACTATTTTACAAAATGCAAAAGAAATTGTTTCCTTTGCGGTAGATCGCTCAAAAGTTCAAATTCGCACTCAAAATATGATTTTTCAAAGTCGTATTTTAGATGGTGATTATCCAGCAACAGCTCAATTGATTCCAACACAATTTATTGCGGAATTGGAAATTAGTCGTTATGATTTAAAAAATGCGATTGACCGTACTTCTTTCTTAAGAAGTGAAGATGTCAAGGAAAATCGTCTTCAATTGATTGATAATCAAGCTATTTTAACTAGTCGTTCACAAGAAATTGGTGAATCACGTGAAGAATTATCAGCACAACATAGCGGTGAAGATTTAGATATTTCTTTTGATGGTGCTTATGTAGTAGAAGCACTTCGCGGTTTGCATGGTGAACGTGTTTTAGTTCAATTTAAGGGTGTTATGAAACCATTTATTTTAACTTCAAAAGATGATTCTTCAACTATCCAATTAGTGCTACCATTAAAGTCTAATCATTAAGCTCTTACAGTGGCTTAGAAACTAGGTTTCTAAGCCTTTTTATGTTATAATTAACAAGGTTTTCAGGACTTGGAAAGTAGGTAAAATGACGAAACAAAAACAAGACTACATAACTTTGCAAAACTTCTTAAAATTCAATGGTTTTGTACAAACCGGAGGTGAAGCGAAACTAGTCATTCAAGATGGTTTTGTGAAAGTAAATGGTGAGGTCGAAATACGTCGTGGAAGAAAGTTATACTCCGGTGATAAGGTTGGCTATCAAGGAGAAACTTTAATGATTAAAGATGTATATTAAATCTTTACGCCTGTCCCATTATCGAAACTACCAAGAGTTACAAGTTTCCTTTCAACCAAATATCAATGTGATTGTTGGAAAGAATGCACAAGGCAAAACAAACTTAATAGAAGCACTTTATTATTTATCTTTGTGTCGTTCTTTTCGAACTAGTCAAGACCAGGCTTTAATTCAAAATGGAGAAGAATACGCTGACCTTGTTTGTTGGCTAAAAGAGGAAAAACAAGAAAGTTATTTGCGTTGTATTCTTCATGAAAAAGGGAAAAGCCTTTTTATTGGTAAAACAAATATATCAAAGACAAGTGAATTTATTGGTCGATTGAATGTTGTATTGTTTAGTCCGGAGGATATTTATATATTTTCACAAGCGCCAAGGGCAAGGCGAAAATTCATGGATCAAGAGTTAATGAAGTTATCTAAGAAATATCTATTTCATTTAACTCGTTATAATACCTTGTTGAAAGAAAGAAATGTTTTACTAAAAAAAGCAAGCATTGATGAAACAATGTTGGATATTCTTGATAAACAAATGGTTACATCAGAAGTTGAAATTTTAAAGCGAAGATCTTCTTTTTTGAAGTTTATCAATCAAGAAATTGAACGTTTATTTCAATCTTTGTCAGGAATGAAATTGCGGTTACAAGTTGTGATGAACAATGGTATTGAAGTAGATAAAATTGATGAAGAAATTTTGTTAAAAGCTCATCTTTTCTCACGACAAAAAGATATAGAATACCATATTACAAATGTGGGGATTCATCGTGGTGATATTCAATTTCGATTGGCTGATAATGATATTTTATTATCTGCTTCACAAGGTCAAAAAAGATTAGTGATGATAGCCTTTAAATTAGCTATTCTTCATTACATTGAATTTATTTCAAAGCGTAAAGCGGTTGTCTTATTGGATGATGTATTAAGTGAATTAGACTTAGAACGTCAAAAACGCTTGCTGGATGTAGTTAAAAATGGGTACCAGTGTTTTATTACGACAACTTATTTACCGGATAGTTTGAAATTGGAAAAATTGAACTGCATTTCCATTCAAGATGGAAAAGTAAAAATATAGGAGGTTTATATGGCAGATAAATTTGAAAATAGAGAAGAAAGCCAAGCTGTCTTTAATGAAACATTGGACATGAAAGTGGATCATGCTTATGAAGATGAAGATATTCAGGTTTTAGAGGGTTTAGAAGCCGTTCGTAAGCGTCCGGGTATGTATATTGGTTCTACTTCTTCTGTTGGTTTGCATCATCTTGTTTGGGAAATTGTTGATAATGGTATTGATGAAGCGATGGCCGGTTATGCTAGTCAAGTGGAAATTACCATTGATGAAAATAATATTGTATCTGTTGAAGATGATGGTCGTGGTATGCCGACAGGGATGAATGAGAAAACAGGTATTTCAACCATTGAAACAATTTTTACAGTCTTACATGCCGGTGGTAAATTTGGTGGTGGTGCTTATAAAGTTTCCGGTGGTTTACATGGAGTTGGTGCTTCAGCAGTGAATGCTTTAAGTGAATTCTTGGAAGTAACAGTCTATCACGAAGGTAATATTTATTTTGTTCGTTTTGAGAATGGTGGTCATCCGGTTGAACCATTAAAGAAAATTGGTACTTGCAATGTCAATAAACACGGTTCTTTAGTTCGTTTTAAAGCCGATCCAACCATCTTTACGGAAACAAGGGTGTATGATTTCAATACCCTAAGAAATCGTATTCGTCAGTTGGCTTTCTTAAATAAAGGAATTCGTATTAAGTTCCATGATTTACGAGAAAGCAATCCTGAGAAACAAAATTATGATTATTTATTTGAAGGTGGTTTAAAGGAATATGTGAAGTTTATTAACGAAAATAAGGATAAAGTTCATGAAGATGTTATTTATTCCGAAGGTTATGAAGATAATATTCAAGTAGAAGTGGCTTGTCAATACAACACAAGCTATAATCCGTCTATCTATACTTTCTGTAATAACATCACAACAGTGGATGGGGGAACGCATGAAGAAGGTTTCCGTATGGCTTTAACACGTATTGTGAATAAATACGCTCGAGAAAATAATTTCTTAAAGGAAAAAGATGAGAATGTGACACAAGATGACTGTAAGGAAGGTTTAACAGCGATTATCTCTGTGAAGCATCCTAATCCACAATATATTTCACAAACTAAATCCAAATTAACAAATAGTGAAGTGCGCAAGATTGTATCGGATATCTTCGGTACACAGTTTGAGCGTTTCTTAATGGAAAATCCAAATCAAGCAAAAGCAATCATGGAAAAGATTGTGATTGCGTCCCAAGCTCGTTTGGCCGCAAAAAGGGCGAAAGAAATCACCCGTAAGAGTTCAATTAAAGTCGGCTCTCTACCCGGTAAGCTATCGGATTGTTCCTCCAAGGATCCAAGCATCTCGGAAATTTACTTGGTCGAGGGGGATTCAGCAGGCGGTTCTGCTAAAAATGGTCGTGATTCTCATTTTCAAGCCATTCTTCCTTTGCGAGGTAAAATTTTAAATGTGGAAAAAACACGTCCTGAAAAGGCTTTTGAAAACCAAGAAATTCGTTCGATGATTACAGCCTTTGGGGCAGGTGTGCATGATGAAGTAGATACTTCAAAACTTCGTTATCATAAGATTGTTATTATGACCGATGCCGATGTGGATGGTGCACATATTCGTACTTTATTATTAACTTTCTTTTATCGTTTTTTAAGACCGGTATTGGAACAAGGTTATGTGTACATTGCTCAACCACCTTTATTTAAGGTACAAAAAGGACAGAGTATTCGTTATGCGTACACGGATCGCCAATTGGACGAATTAAAAGCGGAAATGGGTGATCGTTTAAGTATTCAACGTTATAAAGGTCTTGGTGAAATGGATGCTAGTCAATTATGGGAAACAACGATGGATCCTAAAACACGTACTTTAATTCGTGTAACAATCGATGATGCAGAATATGCGGATCAGAATTTCTCAATGTTGATGGGAGAAGAGGTTGAACCTCGCAAGAATTTTATTTTAGAGAATGCTCACTTTGTCGAGAAATTAGATATTTAGTAGGAGGTCAAGATGGCTTTAGATGATTTTATGGAATTTGATGAAAGTAATTTTGACTCTGGTCATATTACTGAAACAGAATTGAGTAAGGAAATTCGTCGTGATTTCTTGGAATATTCAATGTCTGTTATTGTGGCACGTGCTTTGCCGGATGTTCGTGATGGTTTAAAACCGGTTCAACGTCGTATTTTATTTGCGATGAATGAAATGAACAATGGACCGGATAAGCCTTATCGTAAGTGTGCTCGTATTGTTGGGGATACGATGGGTAAATACCATCCTCATGGCGATAGTTCAATTTATGGTGCTTTAGTTTATATGGCACAAAATTGGAATATGCGCGAAACACTTGTGGATGGACATGGTAATTTTGGTTCTATGGATGGTGATGGTGCCGCTGCGATGCGTTATACCGAAGCGCGTATGTCTAAGATTTCCGTTGAAATTCTTCGTGACTTAGAAAAAGATACTGTTGATATGACGGATAACTACGATGGTGAAGAAAAGGAGCCAACCGTCTTACCGGCTCGGTTTCCAAACTTATTAGTCAATGGTTCAAGCGGTATTGCGGTTGGTATGGCCACAAATGTGGCACCTCATAACTTGGTGGAAACGATTGATGCAATCATTTCTTACATGGAAAATCCAGAAATTTCGGTTACAGAATTAATGCAAGTAATGAAAGGACCTGACTTTCCAACCGGTGCTTATATTTTAGGTCGTTCGGGTATTCGTAAGGCTTTTGAAACAGGTCGCGGCTCTATTGTGATGCGTGCTAAGACTCACTTTGAAGAAATGGCGAATGGAAAGACGCGTATTGTTGTGGATGAAATTCCTTACATGGTGAACAAAGCCTCTCTTGTGGAAAGAATTGGTATTTTAACAAGAGAAAAAATGATTGATGGCATTACTGATTTACGTGATGAATCCAATATGAAGGGGATTCGTGTTGTTATTGAACTACGGAAAGATATTCAAGCAGAAGTTGTTTTAAATCAGCTTTACCGTATGACAGCCTTACAATCGAATTTTGGTGTTAATAATGTTGTCTTATTTGATGGTGCTCCTCGTTTGGCTGGTATGAAAGAACTTCTAAGTGGTTATATTGATTTCCAATTAGAAGTGATTCGCCGTCGTACGGCTTTTGAATTAAAGAAAGCGAAAGATCGTGCTCATATTTTAGAAGGCTTACGTATTGCTGTAGATAATTTAGATGAAGTAATTCATACTATTCGTCAATCAAAAGATGCACAAGAAGCTTTAATAAATTTGATGGATAAATTCCCGTTGGATGAGGTACAAGCTAAAGCTATCTTGGATATGCAATTTAGACGCTTAACCGGTTTGGAACGTGACAAGATTGAAAAAGAATATCAAGATTTATTACTTAAGATTGCGGATTATGAAGATATCTTAGCTCATAAGGAAAGAGTGATTGATATTGTTAAGAATGAGTTAACAGAAATTAAAGCGAAATATGGTTCTTCAAGACGTTCAGAAATCATTGATGCGGATGCGGAAATGGAAGATGAAGATTTAATTCCTGTTGAAGATATTATGGTGACTTTATCAAGCAATGGTTATGTTAAGAGATTAACGACCAATACTTATTCGGTTCAAAATCGTGGTGGTAAAGGAATCAAAGGAATGGAATTGAATAAAGACGACAGTATTGAACGAGTTATCAATATGTCGACACACGATTTCTTACTTCTATTTACTGACAAAGGTCGTGTGTTCCGTTTAAGAGGATTTAATATTCCTAACTTCTCGAGAACTTCAAAAGGTATTCCAATTATCAATCTTGTGCATATGGATAAGGATGAAAAAGTGAAAGCTATGGTACCGGTTAAGAAGAATGATGAACAAATTAAATTCTTATTCTTCGTAACAAAGAAGGGTATTATCAAGAGAACTGCTATTTCTGAATTTGAAAGTATCATGAAGAATGGTAAGAAAGCAATTATTCTTAATGAGGGCGATGAACTTGCTTTTGTGAAAGCAACGAACGGTCAAGCGGAAGTCTTGATTGCCGGTGCTAATGGTAAAGCTATCCGTATCTTGGAAGAGAAGGTTCATCCGCAAGGTCGTATTGCTCGTGGTATGAAGGGTTTTAATACAGATGGTTCTTTTGTTATCGGTGTTGCTACTACTTTAGAAGGCTTCAATGTTTTAACGGTTAGTGAAAAGGGTATTGGTAAAGTATCTGCTATTGATTCTTTCCGCCTAACAAACCGTGGATCAAAGGGTGTTAAGGCGGCGAAGATTAATGAAAAAACAGGTAATTTGATTTCCATGAAGGCTGTTAGTGATGACCAAGATGTGATGATTATGACAGAAGGTGGAATAGTGATTCGTATTTCACTCAATCAGATTGCAGAATCTTCTCGCTCTAGTATGGGTGTTCACCTAATTCGTGTTAATCAAGACCGTGTTTCAACGGTTGCGATTGTGGATAAAGAAGTGGAAGAAGAGATTATGGAGGAAGGAAGTGCTGAATAATCAGCACTTTTTATATGTTTGTGATAAGAAAATTTATTCGATAATTACTGATAATTTTAAATTAATAAGAAAATATTTTTAAAAAAATTAGCACTTAATAGTTGACAGTGCTAAAAAATAGAATACAATGATGGTGTAAGGAAATAATCCTTAGGAGGTAATTATGAACACACTTACAAGAAGAAACAGTTTTGAAGAATTATTCGATGATATGTTTGGTGCATCTTCGATGAACAATAGCTACAACTTAATGAAAACAGATGTTCATGAAAAAGATGGTCAATATCTATTGGATATGGAAATTCCGGGTGTTAAGAAAGAAGATATTAAAGTTAGTCTATTTAATGGAAATTTAACAGTTGAAGCTAGTCGTTCTAGTCACAATGAAGAAATAGACAATCATGGAAAAGTAATTCGCCAAGAACGTTTCTCGGGAACTACAAGTCGTACTTTCTATGTTGGTACAGCAATTGATCAATCCGATATTAAAGTAAGTTATGATAGTGGAGTTCTTCATATTGAACTACCAACCGAGAAACAAAAAGAAACTGACACAAAGAAATTCATTGAAATTCTTTAAACTGAATTAGGAGCTTAAGCTCCTTTTTAATTTGACAGAAAGTGGTTGAAGTGGTTTAATTTTGATAGCTGTTTAAAGAATAGTAAGTAGATACTCTTGTTTAGAAAGTTACCGGTTGATGAAAGGTAATCCGGAGTACTATTGAATCCGCTTTAAGTAATATTAGCTCGGTTTACACCGTTATTGTAGAGAAGAGATAAATTGTTTCACGTGAAACAATTAAATTAGGGTGGCACCGCGAGAAATCGCCCCTATATATTGGTGTCTTTTTTTGTGGAGGAAAAATATGATTAACATTGAATTGATTCGTAACCATCGAGAAATTGTAAAAGAAAATATTAAAAAGAAATTTCAAGATCAAAAATTACCATTGGTTGATGAAGTGTATGAACTAGATAAAAAATTTAGAGCAGCGAAAACAGAAGGCGATAAATTACGTGGTGACCGAAACCGTATTTCAAAAGAAATCGGTGGTTTTATGCGTAATAAAGAATTAGAAAAAGCTGAAGTCGCAAAACAATCCGTAAAAGACATTGACCAAAGAATTATTGACTTAGAAGCTGAAGAAAAAGAAATGGAAACGGAAATTCGTAAGCGAATGATGCTTATCCCGAATATCATTGATGAGACGGTACCAATTGGAAAAGATGATTCTGAAAATATAGAAATTGAAAAATATGGTGAACCGACGGTACCGGACTATGAAATTCCTTATCATGCTGATATTTTCCAAAGTTTTGGTGGTTTTGATCAAGAAAGTGCCGGTCGTACATCGGGTAATGGTTTTTATTATTTACAAGGGGATGTAGCTCGCTTGCATTCAGCGATTATCTCTTATGCTCGTGATTTTATGATTAGTCGTGGCTTTACCTATGTAGTACCACCATTTATGATTCATTCCAATGTCGTAACTGGAGTCATGAGTTTTGATGAAATGGAAAATATGATGTATAAGATTGAAGGAGAAGATTTATACCTCATCGGTACTTCTGAACATTCTATGATTGGTAAGTTTATGGGTCAAATGGTCAAAGAAGAAGATTTGCCTAGAACATTAACTTCTTATAGTCCATGTTTTAGAAAAGAAGTAGGTGCTCATGGTATTGAAGAACGTGGTGTTTATCGTGTGCATCAATTTGAAAAACAAGAAATGGTGGTTATTTGTCATCCAAATGATAGCAAGCATTGGTATAATCAATTATGGAAAAACTCTGTTGATTTCTTCCGTAGCTTAGAAGTTCCTGTGCGTACATTGGAGTGTTGCTCAGGAGATTTAGCCGACTTAAAAGTTAAGTCTTGTGATGTAGAAGCTTGGTCACCTCGTCAAAAGAAATATTTTGAAGTAGGCAGTTGTTCAAACTTAGGTGATGCCCAAGCGAGAAGATTAAGCATTCGTATTAAAGGAAAAGAGGGGAATTATTTAGCTCATACCTTGAACAATACAGTAGTCGCAAGTCCTCGTGCTCTAATTGCTTTCTTTGAAAATCATTATCAAGAAAATGGGGATATTACAATTCCTCAGGCTTTACAAGCTTATATGGGTGGTCAAAAAGTAATTCATCCAAAGAAGTAATTGTTTCACGTGAAACAATTACTTGAAAATATTTGTTAGAAATAGTACACTACTAGTGGTACAGCAGTTAGTTCATGAACTTGGTCAGGGTCGGAAGGCAGCAGCCATAAGTGCTACTAATTGCGTGTGCCACTTTTTAATTATGAAAAACAAAGAAGAATACTACATGGCTTTTGCTATTAAGGAAGCAAAAAAAGCAGAGTTAGAAGATGAAGTTCCTATTGGTTGTGTCATTGTCCGTGAAGATAAAATCATTGCTCGAAGTCATAATCGTAAAGAAAGTAAAGATAGTGCTATTTATCATGCTGAAGTAGAAGCTATTTTAGAGGCTTCTAAAGTAAAAGATAGTTGGAATTTGAATGATTGTGATTTGTATGTGACTTTAGAGCCGTGTTTAATGTGTACTGGTGCTATATTGAATTCCAGATTAAGAAAAGTTTGTTATGGAGCCAGTAGTTTTAAGTCCGGTTTTTTAAAAACAAAGATTGACTTAGAAGAGATTCAGGGCTTAAATCATTATCCAATGATAAGGGCAGGTATTTTAGAAAAAGAATGTGCTCAATTATTAAGTTCTTATTTTCAAAAAAAGAGATTTAGTCAGACTGAATAAGTCTGATTTTTTTGTTATAATTTCACTGGAGAAGTTTATGGGAAAACAAGCACTATATCAAAAATATCGTTCAAAGAACTTTGAAGAAGTTATTGGTCAGGAATACACCGTTCAAGCCATTCAAAACACGGTCAATCAAGACAAAATAGGACATGCCTATTTATTTTGCGGACCAAGAGGAACGGGTAAAACCACTATGGCAAGATTGTTTGCAAAAGCGGTTAATTGTGAAGGACAGGAAAAAAAGCCTTGTAATCACTGCGAAAGTTGTGAATTAGCGAATAAAGGAGTTCATCCGGATATCATTGAAATTAACGCCGCAAATGAAACAAGTGTGGATCATATCCGTGATTTAATCGAAAAATCCTATTTAGCACCAATGAGAAGTCTTTATAAGGTGTATATCATTGATGAGGTTCATCAATTATCCTCTGCGGCTTCCAGTGCCTTATTAAAAATATTAGAAGAACCACCAGAAAATGTGATTTTCATTTTAGCGACGACTGATCCACAAAAGATGTTAGCAACCATTATTAGCCGTTGCCAACGATTTGATTTCCGTCGTGTACCTAGTACATTAATACAAAATCATTTATTAAATGTGGCTAAGTTAGAAGGTATTCAGTTAGAAGAAACAGCCGCTAAAGATTTAGCCCGTTTAGCGGATGGCGGTGTGCGAGATGCTTTATCGCTGTTGGATCAATGTGCCGCTTATACATCAAATACTATTAAAGCCGGCGATATTCAAAAAATATATGGACTAACATCCGTAGAAGAAAAGATTACTCTATTGCATTTAATTCAAGCGAAAAACTATTTAGATATCATGCACCACTGCAAGCAATACCAAGAACAAGGTATAAATTTAGAAAAGTTTTTAGATGAATGGATTGAAGTAGTCAAAGAAATCATTTTATATGTGAACACAAGAAGTAAAGAAGTGTTGGGTGCTTTAACTTTTGAAGAAGTTTCTAAAACAAGCCAACTATTTACAAAACAAGATTGGATGAATGTTTTGGATGTTCTCATTGGTTTTAAAGAAAAATTCAAACAGAATAAAAACCAATCTATATACTTTGAGGTTTTATGCATTCAATTAAGTCAACTTTCAAACATAAACGAAATCGAAATTGTTGAAAAACCGGTAGAAGTAAACGAAGAACCAATCGTTACTCTAAAAGAAGAAGTTCGAGAGGAACTTCCTATGGAAACAAAAGAATTACATCTAACAACAAAAGAGATTGTAGGTTTATTGATTCAATGTAATAAACAAGCAAAAGCGGATGATACAGAAATCATTAGACTAGCAAAACTAAAAGGAACGGTGGAAGATAATCGAATAATTTCTGCCATGGATCAAGTTCAACTAATGGCGGCTGGAGAAAATTGTGTTTTATTTGTTAGTGAAGGTAGCCAACTTCAAGAAAGAATGATGGAAAGTAGCTTCCATGAGGCGATGTACCAATTCATGAGGACAAAGTTATCTTTGGATAAAATGCCGTATATTTTTACAAAGCAAGAGTTTGATGAAGCGATTGAACTTTTCAAAGAATTACGCAAGAACAACCAATTGCCAAAGGCTTATGAAGTGCATCGATACCAAAATAGCCATGATGAAGAAAACCAAATTGAAAATCGATTAAATGAATTATTTGGTAAAGAAAATGTAACAATTATGTAAGGGGGATGCCACATGAAATATCCGGAAAGCCTAAATCATTTGATTGAAAGAATACGCCAATTACCTGGTGTGGGCGAAAAAACAGCAGAACGTTATGCGTTTGCGTTATATGAAATGGAAAAAGAAGATGCAGTAAAGTTCGCTAAATCAATTGTGGATATGAAAAATAAGGTACAAGCTTGTTCTATTTGTGGAAATATGGCAGAACAGGAGCGTTGTTCTATCTGCTCTTCTAAGCAAAGAGACCATACAAAAATCTTGGTGGTTCAATCTCCAAAAGATATTATTGCGATTGAAAATATGGGTGAATATGATGGTGTTTATCATGTGTTAAATGGATTGATTTCAGCTTCAAAAGGAATTTTACCGGAAGATTTAAGAATTAAAGAGTTACTAGTAAGAGCGAAAGAGGCGAGTGAAATTATCCTAGCGATGAGTGCCACTTTAGACGGTGAAACCACTTCTCTTTATCTAACAAAAGTATTGGATAAAGAATATCCGCATTTATTGGTGACAAGAATTGCCCACGGTTTACCATCGGGTGCGATGTTGGATTATGCGGATGAAATCACTTTAAGCCACGCTTTAGCCGAGCGTAGAAAGGTAAAAGAATGAAAACGGATTTAGAAATTGCTCAAGAAACGAAAGTTTTACCCATTCAAAAAATTGCTCGGAAGCTACAAATCCCGGAAGCAGAATTATATTTATATGGGAAAGACAAAGCTAAAGTGAATTTAAATTATTTAAATGATTTAAAGGAAAAGAAGAGTCATTTAATTCTTGTGACAGGGATTAGTCCGACGAAAGCCGGAGAAGGAAAATCGACTGTTACCATTGGGTTAGCGGATGGATTAAATGCTAAAGGTAAACAAGCTATGGTTTGTTTAAGAGAACCATCTATGGGACCTGTTTTCGGTTTAAAAGGGGGAGCCACAGGGGGTGGTTATTCACAAGTTGTCCCAATGGAATCCATTAATCTGCATTTTACGGGGGATATGCACGCTATTACTGCTGCGAACAATCTAATTGCTGCGATGCTGGATAACTCTATTTATCAAGATAATCCATTAAACATTGACCCTGAAACGGTTGTTTGGAAGCGTTGTTTGGATATGAATGATCGCACTTTAAGAGATATAACGATTGCCCAAAATAAGAAAGTAAATGGTATTGAAAGACAAGATCATTTCGTCATTACAGTTGCTAGTGAAATGATGGCTATCTTATGTTTAGCTACTTCGCTATCAGACTTGCAAAAACGAATTGGTGAATGTGTTCTTGCTTATACGTACGAGAAAAAGCCGGTCACTGTCAAACAAATTCAGGCTGATGGAGCGGCGACTTTATTGTTAAAAGAAGCTCTTATGCCAAATCTTGTGCAAACTTTAGAAGGTACACCGGCGTTTGTGCACGGTGGACCTTTTGCGAATATTGCCCATGGTTGTAACTCCATTATAGCAACGAAGTCAGCCTTGAAATTAAGTGATTATGTAATTACGGAAGCTGGTTTTGGGGCTGATTTAGGAGCAGAAAAATTCTTTGATATTAAATGCCGTATGGCTGATTTAAAACCATCCGCCACAGTGATTGTTGCAACAATTCGAGCTTTAAAGCTTCATGGTGGTGCCGATGCAAACCAATTAGCTAACGAAGATTTACACGCTTTAGAAAAAGGACTTGTGAATTTAGAAAGACACATTGAAAACTTAAAATCCTTTGGTGTACCGGTTGTAATCGCAAACAACCGTTTTGTGACCGATACGGATGCAGAATTAGCTTTCTTAAAGAAGTGGGCAAAGGAAAAAAATTACCCGTTTGCATTATCAGAGGGCTGGGCAAAAGGCTCTAATGGGACACAAGACCTTGTCAAAGAAGTGTTATCCGTTTGTGAGCAAGTAACAAACTTTAAACCACTCTATGAATTAAATCAAAGCATCGAAGAAAAAATAGAAACAATAGCGAAAAAAATTTATAAAGCAAAATCTGTTATCTATTCCCCGGAAGCCCAAGCTTCCTTACAGAAAATGAAAGAAAACAGCTGGGATAAGTTGGCGATTTGTATGGCAAAAACACCGATGTCCTTTAGTGATAATCCAAAGTTAATGGGTGCTCCGGAAAACTTTGATTTGCATGTACAGGATATCCGTGTTTCCTTAGGGGCCGGTTTCTTAGTTGTTTTAACCGGTTCGATTATGGTTATGCCCGGTTTACCAAAAGTACCGGCTGCCAATCGCATGGGTGTTGATGAAAGGGGTAAGAGTTTCGGCTTGTTTTAGGAGGTGAAGTATGAGTTCGATTGTGTATGTTTGCGATGAAGATATGGTGGAATACCATCGTTTAAGTCAACATAAAGAAATCCTTTTTTGGCGCATTGCAACCAAGAGAAAATTCAGTGATTTTCATATAGGAGATCTCTTATTTTTCTACGCAAAAACGCACTACTCCAGCGAAAAGAAACTCATTGGTTATGGTCACTTCAGTGAAATGAAGCGTTTATCGTTGCGCCAAATGTGGCAAGAATACGAAGAAAAGACAGGTTACTATTCCTTTAAATCATTGGAACAAGCTATCCATAAAGTAGCACGTCATAAAATACCTGCGAAAATGAATTGTTTGGTATTAAAGAATGTGATTTTCTTTGCGCGTCCAATTGAACCGGAAGAAGTTGGTTTGAATTTATCCAAGTCTTTAGAGAGTTTTGCGTACATTGATCACCAACAGGCTTCCGCTACTTCTGATTTGTTGAAAATAGCAAAAGAAGAAGGGATTAATATTTGGAGTAACTCCATTGATAAACAAACCGAGGAAGTGTTTACCATAGATGCGATTGAACAACGATTCTTATCTTTAAGTCACTTATATCCAAATGTTTTTTCAGAACATCTACAACATGAGCAGAAACTTCTTTTGTATAAAAAGGAACATTGGAAGCTAAGAAAAGATTTTTGTTACCAAATTGAAAGTGAAAACAAAATAGCAATTAAAGTACCAATCCCAAAAATAAGTAAATCACGCCAAAAGAATATCCAAATTTTCATTGGTCGTTGGGTATGTATTTTAACCGAGCTTCGTCAAGAATATCCAGAATTAGAAATTCAATTTGAGATTTTTGGTAAAGATGAAGAAGTAAAAGAATTAGTAAAGAAGGTTTATTAAATGGTCGATTATGACATTATCGTAATTGGGGCAGGTCATGCCGGAATTGAAGCAAGTTTAGCTGTGACCCGTTTAGGAAAAAAGACAGCACTCATCACCATTAACAAAGACAACATTGGAAAAATGCCTTGTAATCCGTCAATCGGTGGTCCAGCTAAAGGAATTGTAACGAGAGAAATCGATGCCTTAGGCGGACAAATGGGCTACACAGCAGATCGAACAGCCTTACAGTTTAAAATGCTGAATTCAGCGAAGGGACCGGGTGTTCGTGCTTTACGTGTGCAATCGGATAAATTAGCGTATTCCACTATGATGAAAGAGCTTTGTTTAAAACAGAAAAACCTAACTGTCGTTGAAGGTTTCGTTGAGCGTTTAATGGTTAAAAACCAAGAAGTGAAGGGCGTGGAACTAAAAGATGGTTCTATTCTTTCCAGTCAGATTGTCATTATGACCACCGGTACTTATATGGCTGGTAAAAATATTATTTCGGATGAGGTAAAAGTGGGTGGTCCTGATTTAGAACCAACCACTAATAACCTATCGGAATCACTTCGCCAAGCGGGGATTCGTACCTTTCGCTTAAAGACGGGAACACCACCGAGAGTATTGACCGGCACCATTGACTTTACGAAAACAAAGCTGGAAACAGGAACCGAAGGTTTCTACCATTTCTCTACCTTAACCAAAGAAAGAGATGTTCGTCCTTTTCAAGAACAAATATCTTGTTATATGACGCATACTGTACCAGAAACTCATGAGATTATTCTGAATAACCTAAATAAGTCCAGTATGTATTCTGGTGTGGTAGAAGGAGTAGGACCGAGATATTGTCCTTCCATTGAAGATAAATTAGTTCGTTTTAAAGACAAAGAGCGACATTTACTGTTTTTAGAGCCGGAATCTCTTTCTTTACCAACCACCTATATTCAAGGTTTTTCCAGTTCCTTGCCAAGAGATATTCAATTTCAAATGGTGCATACTTTACCGGGACTTGAAAACTGTAAAATTGTGAAATACGCTTATGCGATTGAATACGATGCTTTAGATCCAATTCAAATGAAATCCTCGTTTGAATCCAAAGTCATAAAAAACCTATTCACGGCCGGTCAAATCAATGGCACCAGCGGTTATGAAGAAGCGGCGGGACAAGGCTTGTTAGCCGGTATCAATGCTGTGCGTAAATTAGATGAAAAGGAACCAATTGTCTTTAGTCGTGATCAAGCATACATTGGTGTTTTAGTGGATGATTTAACGACAAAAGGGACGAAAGAACCGTATCGTTTATTGACGTCCAGAGCGGAATACCGTCTTTTGTTAAGACACGATAATGCAGAAGAAAGATTGATGGGGATTGGTCATCAAATTGGTTTAATCCCAAATGAACGTTATGAATCTTTCCTTAAGAAACAATCTCTTTTAGACCTAAAGAAAGAAGAATTGAAGAAAGCTTTATTTTCTATGAATGATGCACGAGTGAAGGAATATTTATCCACTCAAGGTTATGAAGATTTGAGTTTTTCGATGAATGGTGAAGATTTAGTTAAAAGACCAAGGATTCAAACACAAGATTTATTTCATCTTCAAAATAAAGAAATTGATAAGGAAATTGCCGAAAAGATGGATATTGATATTAAGTATGAAGGCTATATTGCAAAGGCTAGAAGAGAAGCGGAAAAGTTAAAAGCAATGGATAATCGTCCTTTACCGGAGGATATTAACTATGATGATGTGTTAAACCTTTCTATTGAAGGCAGGCAAAAGCTAAAAGACTTTAAGCCGGAAACCTTGGGGAAAGCTTCTCGTATTTCAGGAGTGAATCCGGCTGATATTGCAGTATTGTCGATGTATTTGAAAAATAAGTAGAAGGAGAATAACAATGGAAATTCAGGATGTGATTAATCGTGTGGAGGTGTATGGCTTTAAAAGTGCTGTGCGTGGTTCTAAATACCCAATGGCAACGGATCTTTCAAAGGTAACTGAGGAAGTGGTACCCCGTACCTTTGCCTTGGCGAAAGCAATCGCCGGTTCGGGACATGATAATTTCTTAAATGGAATTATTGTTCAATTTGATTTGACTTTTAGTAATAAAGCATGGGTAGAAGCAGAGCGTTATCATTTTCTGGATTTTATCAGCTCTCAATCGACCATGCATCGGATTACTAAGTTTGATTTGGAAAAGAGTTATATGTCTTATGTGGATCCACGCATGATTGAAATCATGAAGGAAAAGGTCAAAGCTTATAATGACTTACAAGAATTTCAAAAGAATAAAGTGGATGTTCGTGAAGAAGAAAGAAATGATTTGAAGCAGAAATACCTAGAAATCTTGTATTCAAATCCATGTGGCTTCCGTTTAACAGCTCGAATGACAACAAACTATCGTCAATTAAAAACAATATACAAACAAAGAAAAGACCACCGTTTACCGGAGTGGAGAGTTTTCTGTAAGTGGGTAGAAACACTACCTTATGCACAATTTATTACCGGGGAAAAGTAAGCAAATTGTGGATAACTGATTTTCCCACAATTTTCGTTCGCTCATTTGTATAGATAGTGTTAAAATGGAGTAGGTATGAATTATCAAGAACTAAGTCAAAATTGTCAAACGATTGGTTTGGATTGTCCTATTGTCGCATTTCAACAATATTCTTCCTTTCTAAGAGAGTGGAATGAAAGGATGAACTTAACCGCTATCGTTGAGGAAGAACAGATTATTGAGAAACATTTTTGGGATTGTATTCTTCCTTTAAAAAATAAGCTTATTCAAGGTCGTTGGGCGGATGTGGGCTCAGGGGCCGGCTTTCCGGGTTTGGTTTGGAAGATTATGAAACCGGAGTTAGAAATGACGTTAATTGAACCAACGGGTAAAAGATGTCAATTTTTGCAATATGTGATTGATGAACTTCATTTAGAAAAAATTAAAGTGGTGAACGAAAGAGCGGAAGATTATGTTAAAAATCATCGGGAAGAATTTGCCGGTGTGACCGCTAGAGCGGTATCAAATTTATCGTTATTATCCGAGCTTTGTGTTCCTTTGATTCAAGTCCATGGTTACTTTTTGGCTTTAAAAGGGAAACAAGGCAGGCAAGAATTAGAAGTAGCTAAACATGCTTTAGATGTATTGGATGTTCAATTGATTGAAAAACAAGAAGAAACAATCGGTCAGAATGAAAAAAGAGTGAATCTTTTATTCCAAAAAAAACAAATAACTAACAAAAAATATCCAAGAAATTATGGCCAAATGAAAAAGAAACCATTGTAGGAGGAAGTATGGCAACTATTTTTGACTTATTTGAAAAGAAAGATGAATCACGAATTGTCCAGCTTCCCATGGATAAGGTGCTTCCATCTCGCTATCAACCGCGTTTACATTTTGATGAAGGGGCTTTAAAAGAGTTGGCTCAATCCATTCAAGAAACGGGGTTAATTCAACCAATTACCGTTCGTCATATGGGCAATCAATATGAAATTATTGCTGGCGAAAGGCGCTTTCGTGCTTGTGAATATTTAGGTTATGCGACCATTCCCAGTTTTGTCATGACACCAACGGAAGAACAAGCCGCCCAGATGGCTTTGGTTGAAAATGTTCAGCGTGAAAATCTTAGTGCCGTTGAAGAAGCGAAGAGTTATGTGGAATTAATGCGTCAAGCTTCCTTAACTCAGGAACAAATGGCACGCAAGATAGGGAAAAGCCAATCTTCCGTTGCCAATAAAATTCGCTTATTAAACTTACCGGAAGAAATTCAACAAGGTGTTATTAACAATAAGATTACCGAGCGTCATGCGCGTGCTTTATTGACAATTCCGGAAGATAAACAAAAAGAAGCTTATCACTATATTGTCGATAATGGCTTGAATGTTCGTCAAAGTGAAGTGTATTTATCGGATATGAATAAAACAAAAAAGATAAAGAAAATTCATTTGAAACGAGGCTATGCGAAGAATATTAAATTAGCGATTAACACAATTAACTATCAAGTCGAACAGTTGAAGAATATGGGCTTAGATTTAAAGTCTCATGTGATAGAAGAAGGGGACGATGTGAAAATCATCATCTCCATGAAGAAGTAAAAGAAGGGATTCTATGGGAAAGATTATTGCGATAACCAATCAAAAAGGTGGTGTAGGAAAAACCACAACGGCTATGAGTTTGGCGGCCGGTTTAGCCTACGCAAAGAAAAAAGTCTTACTAGTTGACTTTGATCCCCAAGGGAATGCGACGCATGGAATTGGTGCTAGTAAAAGTGGATTTCAAAAAACAGTCTATGATGTATTGATGCGTGAAGAGGCTGTGGACGATGTCAAGGTGAGTTTGGATATGCCACCAATGGATGTGTTACCATCAACCGTTGACTTAAGTGGTGCCGATATTGATATGGTGAATTACGATGTTGGTCGTGAACAGCTTCTTAAAAACAAACTGGAAGTGACTCGTAACCAATACGATTACATTATTATTGATTGCCCACCAGCCTTGGGTTTATTGAATACCAATGCTTTAACAGCCGCGGATTCAGTGATTATTCCTGTTCAGTGCGAATACTTTGCTTTAGAGGGCTTAACCCAATTGTTAGCGACAATTCGTTTGGTACAAAGACTTTGGAATCCAAAGTTAACCATTGATGGTATCTTATTAACAATGTACGATGCGACCACAAAGCTTTCGGTTGAAGTGCAACAAGAAGTGCGCAAATGTTTTAAAGAAAAGGTTTACCAAAGCTATATTCCACGAAATGTTCGTTTGGCTGAAGCCCCGGCCCGAGGGCAAGATATCTTTAGTTATAGCTTTAATTGTGCCGGAGCGAAGGCTTATTTATCTTTAGCTCAAGAAGTTGTTGCACAAAATGAAAGGGGACGAAAGAATGCCGGATAAAAAGAAAAATGGATTGGGACGTGGGTTGGATTCTTTGTTTGGAACGGATGTTTCCCAATTGATGAGTCAAATTGAAAATGGATCACAGGATTTTGTGTCAACCAAACAGGATGAGATTCCGGTTGATAAAATTCAACCAAACCCTTATCAGCCAAGAAAAGAGTTTGACCAAAAGGCATTGGAGGATTTAGCCAAGTCCATTCAAGAGCATGGTATCTTCACACCGTTATTGGTGATTAAGCGAAGAAGCGACTATCAACTCGTTGCCGGTGAAAGAAGATTAAGAGCCGCTAAGATGGCTCACTTGGAAAAAGTACCGGTTATCATTGTGGATTTTAATGATGAACAGATGATGGAAATTTCCTTATTAGAAAATATTCAAAGAGAAGATTTAAGTCCACTTGAAGAAGCTTTTGGCTTTCAAACCTTAATGAATAAATTGGATTATACCCAAGAAAAATTAGCGGAAAGAGTGGGTAAGTCCAGAGCTTATTGTGCCAATATACTTCGTTTATTAAAGTTGCCACCAGAAGTGCAATCTTTATTGAAGAACCAAGAATTAACGGTTGGTCATGTACGCCCTTTATTAACGCTACAAGATGAAAATGAAATGATTCGTTTAGCACATAAAATGGTCAATGAAAGTCTATCGGTTCGTGAGGCAGAGAAATTATGTGCTAAGGGGGCTGATGATAAGAAGCCGCTTCTTGTGAAAGTGAAGAAGGATCCACAGTTAATGGATATTCAAAACCAAATGAGTCGTAAGTTAGGAACCAAGGTGGAATTAAGTCATAAAAAGATTTCAATTTCGTATGAAGGTAATGAGGATTTAAATCGCATTTTAGCTTTATTGCATTGTTTGGATCAAGAATAATAGAAACTAGGGGAAATGATTATTAAAAAATGAATATTTCCCCTATGTTTTTGTTTAGAAAAGAGTAGAATAATACTTATGAAAATCGAAAAGACATGGATGTGGATTAGTTTGGTGGGTTGTTTGACTATCTTTTTAGGTCCAAAATATTTACTCGGTTGGCTTCTGGGTTGTTTTGTTTCGAGAATTTGCTTGGAAACAACGAAAAATTTTGCGAAAAGAAGTTTAGAGAATGGCATTTCAAGTGGCGCAAACGCTCATTTTGGAGTAAATTATCTATTGATGGCAGTCGCCATGCTTTTTTCGGTTGTCTTTCCGATGGTAAGTAATATCTTTACTTGTTTCGCCGGTTTATTAAGTGTAAAAATAAGTATTTATCTATCGGAAGTGATTTAGAAAGGAGGGTGTATGGAACTACAAACAACAGTGTTTAATATTGCGATTATTACTGTCGTAGTTGCTTTTTTGATTATCTTTACTTCAAAAAAAGTTGATTATGCAGATCCGATGGCAAAGCCGTCCATGTTTGTGACGGTCATTGTGAGTTTGGTAACGATGATATTAAATACTGCGAAGGCTTCCTTGGGGGAAGAGAAAGCTAAGATGCTGACACCATATATCTTAGTGCTTTGGATGTATATCTTCTTAAGTAATATTTCCGGATTGTTTGGCATTGAAAGTCCAACATCAAACTTTTCGGTAACCATTCTGTTATCGTTTATTACTTGGGTTCTGATTCAAATCACTATCTTTAGATACAGTGGTGTAAAAGCATACTTTAAAAGCTTTTTTGAGCCAATCCCGGTGATGCTACCAATGAATATTATGGGTAAATTCTCAACGATGTTATCCATGGCCATGCGTCTTTTTGGTAATATTACTTGTGGCTCGATTATGATGCAACTGGTTTATATGGGAACCCAAAATCTTTCGAAAGCGATTGTTGGTTTGTTTGGAGCGAGTTCAAACTTTAACTTTATGGCTCCTATTATGGCGCCACTCTTGCATATCTATTTCGATTTATTTGCCGGTTTTATCCAGACACTCGTATTTGTTACATTAACAATCATTTTGATTGGTAACGAAATTCCAGATACAGAAAAAAATTAAGGAGGATATTATGGAAAAAGGTTTAATTGCTATCGGGGCAGCGATTGCTGTATTTACAGGATTTTTAACAGGTTTAGGAGAAGCGACTGTTGCGGCTCACGCATGTGATGCCATTGGTAAAAATCCAGAAGCTGAATCCAAAATTCGTTCAACAATGATTTTAGGTATTACTTTATCAGAGACTTGTGCGATTTACGGCTTGTTTATTGCGGTGTTACTTATCTTCGCTTACTAAGGAGATTTTGAATGTCAATCAATATTGTCAATCAATTAATTCCAAACGTATTTACATTGATTGCGCAATTGCTGAGTACTTTCGTCTTATTTCTATTGATGCGTAAATTTCTTTGGAAATCCATTCAAGCTTATTTACAAAAAAGATCCGATAAATTGCAGTCTGATTTATTGGCCGGTGAATCCGCGAAAGCACAGGCTGAAAGCGATCGTGAGTTGGCAAAGAAACAGTTGGAACGGGCTTCTTTAAAGTCGCAAGAAATGGTTGAAAAAGCAACCGTCCAAGCGAAACAAGAACGTCAACTCATCTTAGATCAAGCACAACAAGAAGCGAAAATTCGTGAGGATAGAGCGAGTGAACAGATTGCGAAAGAACGTCGTGATTTAGAAAATACGATTAAAGCGGAAATCGTGAATGTGGCTTTAAGTGCAACTGCCAAGGTGGTTGGTGAAAAACATGCAACGGATATAGACGAAGAAGCGATTACTCAATTTGTGGAAGGAAATAGCCATGAATAATGAGCTGGCGATACGCTATGGACAAGGTTTGTTTGAAGTAGCGAAAGAAAAGAATTGCGTGAATGCTTTCTTAATGGAAGTACAAGAGCTTAAATCAGTGTTTCAAAGAGAACCTAAATTATTAAGTGTTTTAAAAGCGACACGAATTAGTAAACAAGAAAAACACGATTTTTTGAATCGTCTTTTTAAGAATGCTCTGCAAATGGATGTGTTAAATTTTGTACATTTGATGGTAGATCGTAAGCGGGTTCCATACTTAGTGGATAGCCTAGAGGCTTATGAAACATTAGCTTATGAAGAGTTAAAGATGAAAGTCGCAACGGTCTATTCAGCGCGACCGTTAAGCGCTAATCAGATGGAAAAAGTAAAAGGAAAGCTCGAACAGGATTCAGGTTATCAAATCTTACTTCATAACGAAGTAGATGAAAGTTTAATTGCCGGAATTAAGGTAAAGATAGGAAATCAAGTTATGGATATTTCTACACAATACCAAATCGAACAATTAAAACAGAAATTATTGAAAGGAGTACGAGGATGAGTAATATCCGACTAGAAGAAATTAGTTCTCTCATTAAACAAGAGATTGAACAATATGGGAATAAAGTAGAATCCAGTGATGTCGGCTATGTCATCAGCGTTGGGGATGGTATTGCGATGGTTCAAGGTATGAGCCAAGCAATGTCTTCGGAATTATTAGACTTTGGTCATGGTGTTATGGGTATGGTGCAAAACCTAGAAGAAGACCATATTGGTGCTGTGTTATTAGGTAATGACCGTAGTATCAAAGAAGGCGACGAGGTACGTCGTACTGGTAAGATTGTTGAAGTACCGGTTGGTGATGCTTTATTAGGACGTGTTGTGGATGCGTTGGGGCAAGCCATTGATGGTGGAAAACCAATTCAAAGCGATAAAACAAGACCGGTGGAACGTATTGCTCCGGGGGTAATGACACGTAAATCCGTTTCTCAACCTTTAATGACAGGATTAAAAGTGATTGACTCCATGATTCCAATTGGTAAAGGACAACGTGAGTTAATCATCGGTGATCGTGAAACAGGCAAAACAGCGATTGCTTTGGATACCATTTTGAACCAAAAAGGAAAGAATGTGTATTGCATTTATGTAGCGATTGGGCAAAAAGAAAGTACGGTTGCCCGTTTCGTACAAAAGCTTCGTGAAAATAGTGCTTTAGAGTACACAACGATTGTTAATGAAGGGGCCAGCGCTTCCGCTCCTTTACAATACCTAGCTCCATACGCAGGTTGTGCGATGGGTGAGGAATGGATGGAACAAGGCAAGGATGTCTTAATTATTTATGATGATTTATCCAAACATGCAGTAGCGTATCGTACGATGTCTTTATTATTACGTCGCCCGCCCGGACGTGAAGCTTACCCTGGTGATGTCTTCTATTTACACTCTCGTTTGTTAGAAAGAGCCGCGAAGTTATCCGATGAATTGGGTGGTGGTTCTTTAACGGCTTTACCAATTATTGAAACCCAAGCGGGTGATATTTCGGCTTATATTCCAACGAATGTCATTTCCATTACGGATGGTCAGATTTTCTTACAAGCGGATTTATTCGCGTCAGGTGTTCGTCCGGCGGTGGACTCCGGTTTATCCGTATCCCGTGTTGGTTCAGCCGCCCAAACCAAAGTCATGAAGTCAGTTTCTTCCTCTTTGAAATTGGAGTTGGCACAATACAATGAAATGCTGTCATTTTCACAATTCGGTTCTGATTTGGATGATAGCACTAAGAGGATTATCAACCATGGTGCGCATTTGACGGAACTATTGAAACAAGGTCAATACAAGCCTTATTCCATGATTGATCAGGTGCTAAGCCTCTTCGCAGCCAAGAACAATGTGTTTGATCAAGTAGACTTAGAGGATATTTCAGAATTAGAAAATCGTATTCTTCGTTATTTCCACACGGAAAAAGCAGACTTATTAAATGAGATTGAAAGCTCCGGGAATTTAAACGATGAACAACGTGCTGTTTTAAAAGAAGGAATGGCACAAGTTTTAGAAGATTTCTTATTAGTTAAAGGAGCTAAGTAGTTATGCCGGAATCAAGGCAAGCACTTAGAGGTCGTATTCGTTCTATTCGTAGTACTCGTAAAATCACCTCGGCAATGGAAATGATTTCCAATGCGAAATTATTCCGTCAACGCTCGAGAATGGAAAGCAATCGTGAATTTTCCACTCGTTTACAATCGATTGTGAATGAAATCATGGTGAAAAGTCCACAAATTGAAAGTCCATTTATGGTTCATAACAAACAAGACAAGGCGCTTGTGTTTGTGTTTTGTTCGGACATGGGATTAGCGGGCGGCTATAATGCGAATGTGATGAAAGAATTAAAGGCACAGGTTCCTTTAGATAGTGAGATTGTACTGATTGGGTCTTCTTTACGTCGTTTAATTCGTGAAGCCGGTTATCCAATTCGGGCTAAGATTGAATCAGACCATGTAATCTTTAGTGAATTAAAGAAGCTATTGGATTCAGCGGTGTATGATTTCCAACTAGGAAAGATTGGTAAAATTCAAATTTTACATACAAAGTTTGTAAATACGATGCGTTTTGAACCAATCGTAGAGACAATTTTACCATTCCATTTTGATGGTGTTGCACAAAAAACAGAAAGGGTTGAAACTTTGTTTGAACCAAATCCGGAAGTGCTATTAAATGCCCTGATCCCAATGATGCTAACATCGGTGTTGTATTCTCATTGGTTAGAAAGCACCACTTCGGAACAGGGTAGTCGAAGAATAGCAATGAAGACAGCAACGGATAATGCGGATGAATTATCGCAACAATTACAGCTCGAATACAATAAGATACGCCAAGCGGCGATTACGCAGGAAATTACTGAAATTGTTGGTGGCGCAAGTGTAGAAAGTTAAGGTGTCAAGAATGCAAGAAAAAGGAAAGATTGTACAGGTGATTGGACCTGTCATTGATATACAATTTGCGACGGAACATTTACCGGCCATTCGTAATGCAATTCACATTCCTTACCAAGATGGTTTTATGACGGCGGAAGTTGCTCAACATGTTGGTGATGATGTGGTGCGTTGTATTGCGATGTCTTCAACCGATGGTTTGGTTCGTGGCGTAGAATGTCTTGATACAGGATCTCCAATCCAAGTGCCGGTTGGTGATGAAGTACTGGGTAGAATGTTCAATGTGCTGGGGGAAACAATTGATGGTCTAGGTCCTGTACAAACGGACAAGAGATTACCAATTCATAGAGAAGCACCAAGCTTTTCTGAACAGCGAACAACATCGGATATTCTTGAAACAGGAATTAAGGTTATTGATTTACTTTGCCCATACGCAAAGGGTGGTAAGATTGGTTTGTTTGGTGGTGCCGGGGTTGGTAAAACCGTTTTAATGCAGGAGCTTATCCACAATATTGCGATTGAGCATGGGGGTCGTTCTGTTGTTGCCGGGGTTGGGGAAAGAACTCGTGAAGGTAACGATATGTACCATGAAATGAAAGATTCAGGTGTCTTAAAGAATACGGTTTTAACTTATGGACAAATGAATGAGTCTCCCGGTGCTCGTATGCGTGTTGCTTTAACAGCTTTAACGATGGCTGAATATTTTCGTGATGAAGAAAGACAGGAAGTGTTATTATTCATCGATAATATCTTCCGTTTTACGCAAGCGGGTTCAGAAGTATCGGCTTTATTAGGTCGTATGCCTTCAGCGGTTGGCTATCAACCAACCTTAGCAACGGAAATGGGTCAGCTGCAAGAAAGAATTACATCAACGGATAAAGGTTCAATTACCTCGGTGCAAGCAATTTATGTGCCGGCCGATGACTTAACGGATCCGGCGCCGGCGACGACGTTCTCGCACTTGGATGCTCGTTTGGTCTTAGATCGTTCGATTGCGGCTTTGGGTATTTATCCGGCGGTAGATCCATTAGGTTCTTCTTCACGTATGTTAGATCCGCTCGTGATTGGTGAGGAACACTACCAAGTGGCACGGGAAGTGCAAGAAATTTTACAGCGTTATAAAGAGCTACAAGATATTATTGCTATTTTAGGAATGGAAGAATTATCGGAAGATGATAAGAGAGTGGTTGCTCGTGCTCGTCGTGTACGTAACTTTTTATCTCAACCATTCTCGGTAGCGGAACAGTTCTCCGGTTTATCAGGTAAGTATGTCAAAGTGAAAGATACCGTTCGTAGTTTCCGTGAAATCCTAGATGGTAAATACGATGATTTACCGGAGGTGGCTTTCTTGAGTGTCGGCACTATTGAAGATGTGGTAGAAAAGGCTGAACAATTATAATGACTAAAATTCATTGTCGTATAATCACACCTGAAAAACTATATCGCGAATTTGATTCGGATATTCTAACCATTGAAACAACAGAAGGTCAACAAGGTATCTTACCAAACCACATGCCCTTAGTGACCAATTTGGCGATTGGTAAATTGAGTTCGGTATTGGATGGAAAAAGAGAGGAATACGCTGTTACAGGCGGATTATTCTATTTCCGTGAAAACAAGGCCGAGATTTTAACCGATGCGATTGAGTCTAAAGAAGAGATTGATTTAGCTCGTGCCGAACAAGCGAAAAATCGAGCAGAGAAGCGAATTCAACATAAGAGCGAGGATATTGACTTAAGACGAGCGGAAATCGCATTAAAAAAAGCGCTAAATCGTATTCGAGTTGGTAAACTATAGTAAAATAGAGCAGGCAGAGGCCTGCTTTTTCTTGGAGGTTTATATGATTAAAAAATATTACCAATCGTTACATAGTCTAAAATATTCTCTTATTTTACCGGGATTAACCTTCTTGATTTTTGTGATTGCCTATATCAGAGATAAGAAACATAATTCATCTTTAACCACGGTTTTAATTATTCTAGTTGCTTTATTAGCAGTCATTATGGTCTTTTATTACCTGGGAAAAGTACGTATTTCTAAACAATTAAAGACGATTGAAAACCTTGATGCCTATAAAGAAGGTGGTATGGTGGATAAGTCTTGGATTTTAGAAAATCGTATATTATCGTATCATCAAGGTGTTATTCAAGAAATAAATGTTTCTGATATTCAATCCATGAAAGTGGAAGAAGGTAAACATGGCAAATACACGTTCATTTTTAATGATCATGTAAAAATGTCTTGTCAAGATTTATCGGAAGGTAGAAGATTATTAGCTCTTCTTCTAAAGGCGAATCCTTCTATTCACTATCAAGGCTTAGAACCGGAAGGGAATGGTCGTATTCAAAGTCTAGGAGGAAAAAAACATGAGTAATGATACAATCGTTGCAATATCTACAGCTGATGCGATGGCGGCCGTTTCCATCATTCGTATTTCCGGACCAGATACTTTCTCTATGGTTGAAAAGCTTTGTCATAAAGATGTTTCTAAGGTGGCAGGCTATCGTTTGGTGCGGGCTGAGGTATTTGAGCAGGAAGAAGTGGTGGATGATATTTTAGTTGCTGTTTTTCATCATCCTCGTTCGTATACCGGTGAAGATGTAGTGGAATTGAATTGCCATGGGGGTGTGTATTTAACACATAAGATTCTACAATTAATCCTAGGCTTAGGAGCGCGTCTTGCAAAAAGAGGAGAATTTACGCAAAGAGCTTTCTTAAATGGAAAAATGGATTTATCGCAAGCGGAAGCGATTCAAGACTTGATTGTGGCGGAGGATGAAATCAATACGAAATCGGCAATTCATACATTAAAAGGCTCTATCCTAAGAGTTCTTAAACCGCTGGAAGAGGACTTAATTCAAATGATTGCTCATATTGAAGTGAACATCGATTATCCGGAATACGATGATGTGGAAGTATTAGTGCAATCGGATATTTTACCGAAAGCACGTGTGTGGCGAAATCAATTAAAGAAATTAGTTACCCGGTCGGAAAAAGCACAGGTAGTGAAAAATGGTATCCAAACAGCGATTGTTGGTCGTCCAAATGTTGGTAAGAGTTCTTTGTTGAATGCACTATTGGAAGAAGATAAAGCAATCGTGACAGATATTGCCGGTACAACAAGAGATATTGTGGAAGGAAACATTCGCATTGGTTCCTTCTCTTTGCATTTGATTGATACTGCCGGCATTCGTGAAAGCCATAACCAAATCGAACAAATAGGTATTGAAAAATCCAAACAAATGATGAAACAGGCACAGCTGATTTTATTGGTTTTAGATGGTTCTCAAGAATTAACATTAGAAGACCAAGAGCTTTTGGAACAAACTAAGGATAAGACAAGAATTATTATTTATAACAAGAAGGACTTAGGAACTAAGTACGATGGTGTTCAAATCAGTGCGGCGAATGGAGATGTGGAGGAATTGATTGAAAAGATTGGAGAATTATTCCAACAAGAAGTCCTTGCGGCAAATGGGGATACTTTAGCAAATGATCGTCAAATTGGTTTAGCAAAGGCTTCATTAAGAGCAATGGATCAAGCGATTGAAGCTTTAGAAGCTGGTATGGAATTGGATTTGGTTACGGTTGATTTACAAGAAAGCTGGAATTGTTTGAAAGATATGAGTGGGGGCAGAAGCCGAGAGAATTTGTTGGATGAAATATTTTCTCGTTTCTGTTTGGGTAAATAGGATGAGATTTTTAGATAGTCATTTTCATTTGATGGCAGAAGAGTTTGATAAAGATCGTGAAGTTGTATTACAAAGAGCCTTAAATCAAGGGGTTAAAGATTTAATGGTGATTACCTTGGATAATGAAGAAACGAAAAAGGCGATTGAATTCAATCAAGCCCATGGCAATCCATTCTTGATTGCGGCCGGTATTTTTCCCGAGGATTTAGAAAAGAATAATGAAATCTATTGGCAAGAGTTTTGTGATTTATGTGCAAAACCAGAAATAAGTGCGATTGGTGAAATTGGTTTGGAATACCATTGGGTAAGTGACCCCGAGCTTCGTGAAAAACAGAAACTTTTGTTCGCAAAACAGATTGAGTTATCGAAAGCGTTGAATAAGCCTTATTTGGTGCATAGTCGTGATGCGATACAAGATACTTTTGACATTATGAAAGCTCATGGTGGTCGTGGTTTGGTGCATTGTTTCCCAGGCTCACTGGAAATGGCGAAGGAGTTTAATAAGTTTGGTTTTTACCTAGCCATTGGGGGTGTTTTAACCTTTAAAAACGCAAAACATGCTCCGGAGGTGGTTAGGGGGATGGATATTCGTTATTTATTAAGTGAAACGGATGCGCCTTATATGACTCCGGTTCCCCATCGTGGTCAACGTAACGAACCTAGTTATATTCCTTACATTGTTGAAAAAATGGCAGAGCTTCGTGGTATTTCTAAGGAAGAAATGACGGCTCAAATTCAGCAAAATTGGTTAAATTTTTTTACTAAAAAGTAAAAGAATTTTCATAGAAGAAAAACAGAGCAATCAGAATACTCATTCTATTTTTAAAGATTTGAAAGGATTTATATTCAGATTGGATAGGTGTACAATGAAAACATTCTTAAAAATAAGGGGGCTATCATGAACGAATATGTACAACGTGTTATCCATAACACGAGTGAAAAACACAAAGATCAACCAGAGTTTTTACAATCGGTCACCGAGGTTTTAAAGACGATTGAACCGGTTGTAAAAGCGCACCCGGAATATGAAAAAGCGGCTTTATTAGAACGCTTAGTTGAACCGGAAAGACAAATTCTTTTCCGCGTTGTTTGGAACGATGATAAGGGTGAGGTCCATGTGAACACAGGGTATCGAATTCAATTCAATGGCGTGCTTGGTCCATACAAGGGTGGTTTAAGATTTCATCCATCTGTGAATCTTTCCGTCTTAAAATTCTTAGGGTTTGAACAAACCTTTAAGAATAGCTTAACCACTTTAGCGATTGGTGGCGGAAAAGGGGGAAGTGATTTTGACCCTCATGGTAAGAGTGATGCGGAAATCATGCGTTTTTGCCAAGCTTTTATGACCGAATTATATCGCCATATTGGACCAAATACGGATGTACCAGCGGGTGATATTGGTGTAGGCGGTCGTGAGATTGGTTATTTATTTGGTCAATACAGAAGAATTCGTGACAGTTTTGATAATGGCGTGTTAACGGGTAAAGGCTTGACATTTGGTGGTTCTTTAATTCGTCCGGAAGCAACGGGCTTTGGGGTATTGTATTACATTCAACGTGTTTTTGAACACGAAGGGCTTGTGTTAAAAGGGAAAACCATTGCGGTATCAGGCTATGGAAATGTGGCTTGGGGTGTTTGTAAGAAAGCAACTGAATTGGGCGCTAAAGTCGTTACAATTTCCGGTCACAATGGTTATGTTTACGATCCGGAGGGAATTGATACCAAAGAAAAGATTAATTTCTTATTAGAAATGAGGGCTTCACAAAACGCCAATGTGAAGATGTATGCCGATAAATTTGGTTGTGCCTTCATGGAGGGAAAGAAACCTTGGGAAGTGAAGGTGGATATTTGTATTCCATGTGCGACACAAAATGAAGTTGATTTATCTGTTGCGGAAATCATGGTTCAAAATGGCACTCAGTATTATTTCGAAGGAGCGAATATGCCGGCTACGAATGAGGCGATTGCTTATTTGCAAGGGAATGGTGTTTTAGTTGGTCCGGCTAAAGCGGCGAATGCAGGTGGTGTTGCGGTATCGGCTTTAGAAATGAGTCAAAATAGTGAGCGTTTAAGTTGGAGCTGTGAAGAAGTTGACCAAAAGTTAAGGGAAATCATGTACAATATCGTGGATGTATCTTATCAAGCAAGTGAACGTTATGGTCTTAAACGGGATTTGGTTTCAGGAGCGAATATTGCCGGCTTTGAAAAAGTGGCGGAAGCGATGATGGCACAAGGACTGATTTAGGGATTAAATAAAAAACTGGAATTGATTGATAGTAAGCATTTTGTTTCTATGAAATTAGAAATTGGGAAACGGTTATACTATAGCTAATGAAAAAAGAAAAAATACAAGAAGTCATTATCATTGAGGGAAAACACGACACGATGGCTTTAAAAGAAATCTTTGATTGTGAAACGATAGAAACGGGTGGAACTTCTTTATCCGAAACAGTTTTTCAACAAATTGAAAAGGCATTACATAAAACAGGGGTGATTGTTTTTACTGATCCGGATACCCCGGGCAATCAAATCCGTTTTAAAATAAAAGAAAGATTTCCAAGCGTTAAAGAAGCCTTTATTCCTAAAGATAAAGCGAAAACACGAAAGAAGGTTGGTGTGGAGCATGCTAAGGCAGAGGATTTAATTCAATCTTTACATCATGTGATGACAACCTTTTCAACTAAAAACTCAGATATAGAGATGAAAGACTTAGTGGAATTAGGCTTAAGTGCCAATCCTTTGGCAAGTGAAAGAAGAGAATATATTGGTAATCAATTGCACATAGGTACAGCCAACGCAAAAACTTTTTTAAAACGTCTACAACACTATGGAATACAAAGAAAAGAAGTACAGGAGCTTACAAAATCATGGCAAAAGCAATCTCAACCCCATCCCGAACCAAAGAAATTCTTGAACAATACCAATTTAAAGCCAAGAAGAATTTTGGTCAGAATTTTTTAGTGGATCCCATTATCACAAAACGGGTGGCGAATGAAGCCAATGTGGATGGGGTGGTTTTAGAAGTTGGACCGGGTATTGGTAGCCTAACTGAACAATTAGCCTATGTTGCTAAAAAGGTGATTGCCTATGAAATTGATTTGGGTTTAAAAGAAGTATTAGCAGACAATTTTTCGGAATTCAAGAATGTTGAAATCCAATTCCAAGATTTTTTAAAAGTGGATTTGCGTGAAAAAATAAAAGAATGGAAGAAACAGTATGGAAAAGTTGTTGTTTGTGCTAATTTACCATATTACATTACTTCAGCTGTCTTATTTAAAGTGTTTGCAGAAGAGGCTATTGAAACAATTACAGTGATGGTTCAAAAAGAGGTGGGTGATCGTTTCAATGCGAAGGTGAACGATAGTGAATACTCGGCTTTAAGCGTTGAGGGACAAAGTTACTATGATATTAAGAAGCTATTTACCGTTCCAAGTCGTTCTTTTAATCCAAGTCCTAAAGTGGATTCGGTGATTATTCAATTCCAGCGGAAAGCAATAATGCCATCCTTTAACAGAGAGGCTTATTTTGGTTTTGTTCGGGATTGTTTCGGACAGAGAAGAAAGACCATTCGTAATAACCTGCAAAAGAATTTCAGCAATGAAGAAATTGATTGGGCTTTAACAAAATGTGGAATTGAAGCCGGTCAAAGACCACAGAATTTGAGTGCTTGTCAATACCAAGCTTTATTTGAGGTACTATATGCGGGATAGAGCCTACGCTAAAATCAACTTAGCTTTAGAAGTTGGGTCAACTAGATTGGATGGTTATCATGATTTGAGAATGGTGATGGTTCCGATTGATTTCTATGATCAAGTGGAAATCGTGCCATCCGATGTGGATGAGTTGATTTGTAATAAAGGATACATTCCTTTAAATCCAAAGAATACGATGTACCAAGCTTTAACGATTATCAGAAATCGCTACAACATTGAAGATAAGTTTTCTATTTCACTTCAGAAACAACTTCCTGTAAGAGCCGGCTTAGCCGGCGGTTCAGCCGATGCGGCGGCGGTCATTCGTTTATTAAATCGTATGTTGAAATTAAATATGAGTCGGAAAGAAATGATTGAAATAGCTTTGGATGTGGGATCAGATGTTCCTTTCTGCTTATTTAATCAAGCTTGTATTGTTGAAGGCAAAGGGGAAATCTTAACACCAATTGAAGTTAATTTAAATTTTGAACTCTTATTAGTCAAACCAAAAAATGGTGTTTCAACGAAAAAAGCCTTTCAATTAATTGGAGATGAAGATAAAATACCTTTGGATATTCTTCCATTAGCAAGGGCTTTAAAAGAAAGTGACTATGATACTTTCTTATCCGGCTTAGGAAACCATTTAGAATCGGTGGCGATACGTCTTGTACCCGAAATACAAGAAGTTAAACAAGAATTATTGGAATTAGGTTTTGATGCAAGTTTAATGAGCGGCTCCGGTTCAACGGTTTTTGGTATCACCAAATCAGCAGATTTAACTAATAGTGCGTTTAAAAAATTAAGGAGGAAAGGGTACTTTGTGCGAAGAACACATGTATTAAAGGGATAACTATGAATTCAGCAATTATTATGGCGGGTGGTAAGGGAACTCGCATGAAATCAAAGCTGGCGAAGGTTTTACATCCATTGTTGGATGTACCAATGGTGCAGTGGGTTGTGGATGGTTTAAAAGAGGCCGGTAGTGAAAGGATTGTGACCGTCGTTGGTTTTCAGCATGAAGAAGTTGAGAAACAATTGGCTGGACAATGCGAATTTGCACTACAAGCAGAACAGCTGGGAACAGGTCACGCTGTGAAACAGGCTACACAACTAAAGGAAGAAGATGGTATCACCATAGTGGCTAGTGGGGATTGTCCCAATATACGAGCAGAAACATATGCTTCTTTATATGACATGCCCGAAGATTGTGACATGATTGTTTTAACAGCGGTCTTAGAAAATCCCGGTTTATATGGAAGGGTTATTCGTCTAAAAGACGGAACCGTTGAAAAGATTGTGGAAGCTAAAGACGCTAGTGAAGAGGAATTGAAAGTAAGAGAAATCAATTCAGGGATTTACGCGTTTCGCACAAAGAAATTATTTGAAGCTTTGGAATTATTGAAGAACGATAATGCTCAAAAGGAATATTATTTAACCGATGTGGTGGAAATATTTCGTAAAAAAGGCTATCAAGTGCAAGCGAAAATAGTGGAAGATGCTCACGAAGTGGAAGGTTTGAATAGTTTGGTAGAAGTCGCTTCTTCAACGAAGTACTTACAAAGAAGAATCAATACGAAGTGGATGAAGTTTGGTGTACAAATGGTGGATCCGGAGAATACCTATATTGGTCCTTATGTGAAATTAGAAGCGGATGTATTTTTATATCCAAATGTCTCAATTTATGGACACAGTGTTGTTCATACAGGTTCGATACTTTACCCGGGAGTTTTTATAAAAGACAAAGAAATTATGGAAAATAGCACTTTATCCATTTAGAAAACGCTTAAATTGGGCTATAATCTAAACAGTTAAGGAGAAAAATAGTTCCAATGTTAAAAGAAACAGTTGTATTCGCACTAACTTCTAGCACAGGTCTTGCGTCATCCATTTGTAAGGAATTGGATCTTCCGCTAGGAAAAATTAAGGTTGAGCATTTCGCAGATGGTGAAATTTTAGTTGAACCTCAAGAATCCGTTCGGGGTCGTTCGGTATTTATTGTCCAATCCACCTGCACGCCGGTAACTGAACATTTGATGGAAGTTTTGGTTTGTATTGATGCTTGTAAACGAGCTTCGGCAGGTGAAATCAATGTTATCATGCCTTATTTCGGCTATGCCAGACAGGATCGTAAAGCAAAACCTCGTCAGCCAATCACTTCAAAATTAGTGGCTAATTTATTGCAAGTGGCTGGTGCTAATCGTGTGGTTACTTTTGATTTACATGCTGCTCAAATTCAAGGGTATTTTGATATTCCAATTGATGATTTAACAGCTGTTCCAATGTTGGGAGAATATTTTAAGACATTGCAAATTCCAAATGAAGATTTAGTGGTTGTTTCACCCGATCATGGTGGGGTGACGCGTGCTAGACGAATGGCGGATATTTTGGGTGCCCCAATTGCCATTATTGATAAGAGAAGACCACAACCAAACGCCGTAGAAGCACAAAATGTGATTGGTGATGTCAAGGATAAGACTTGTATCGTCATTGATGATATTTGTGATACGGCCGGTTCTTTGGTAGCTGGTTGTCAAATCTTAAAGGATTATGGAGCAAAAGAAATTTACACAGGTATTACCCATGGTGTTTTCTCTCGTGATGCGATTGAAAAGATTGAAAATTCACCAATTAAGGAAATGGTCATCTCCGATACAATTCCATTTGAGCAAGAAAAGAGAGTTAGAAGCACAAAGGTAAAGGTTATCTCTATTTCAAGTATGTTGGCTAAGACGATTATAGCGATTCGTGGTCACGCTCCTGTTTCTAGGGTATACGAAGATTATAATTTTGATATGTTTAAATAGAATTAAAAAGTTTTTGAAATGTGCCGGTCATTTAAAAAAGAGTGCTGGCACCCTTTTTTAAATCATAATGTCAATTATAACTTTTCGACGTTTGAAGCGTGTGGTCCCTTATCGCCTTCTTCGACTTCAAATTGTACAGCTTGACCTTCTTTTAAAGTTTTGTGTCCATTTTCATCGCCTTCTTTGATGGCTGAGAAGTGAACGAAAATGTCTTTTCCTTCTTCATCAGATGTGATAAAGCCGTAACCTTTTTGGTCGTCGAACCATTTAACTTTTCCAGTTAACATTCAATGAATCTCCTTACTATGTATTACGAAAATTTTTAAGGTTTCAAATACACGCTAATTGTACTTTAATTGTAAAGAAATATGCAAGTGAAATAGCATTATTTAGGTAAATAAGCGCTAAGAGTTTGTTATAATGGATAAAAAGCACTCATTTGTGCAAGGAGGACTCCATTGATGAGCGAAAAAAAACCATATTATATTACAACAGCGATTGCGTATACATCCGGCAAACCACATATTGGTAATGTTTATGAAATTGTTTTAGCCGATGCAATTGCACGTTATAAGAAAATGGAAGGCTATGATGTTCATTTCCAAACCGGAACGGATGAACATGGTCAAAAGGTGGAACAAAGAGCCCAAGAACAAGGTAAGACACCAAAAGAATTTGTGGATGAAATAGCGACTGTTGTTAAGAAACAGTTTGATGTTATGAATGTACAATATGATCGTTTCATTCGTACAACTGATCCTGACCATGAGAAACAAGTCCAAAAGATTTTTAAGAAATTCTATGATCAAGGTGATATTTATAAAGGTGAGTACGAGGGTATGTATTGTGAAGAGGATGAAGCTTTCTTCACAGCCAGCCAATTAACCGAAGATGGTTGTTGCCCGGTTTGTCACGGTAAAGTCAAACCAATGAAAGAAGAAACTTATTTCTTCCGTATGAGTAAATATGCCAATCGTTTGATGAAGTATATTGAAGACCATCCTAATTTCATTCAACCAGAAAGTCGCAAGAATGAAATTGTGAATAACTTCTTAAAACCCGGTTTACAGGATTTAAGTGTTTCTCGTACTTCGTTTAAGTGGGGAATTCCGGTTGAGTTTGATCCGAAGCATGTTATATATGTTTGGATAGATGCTTTAAGCAATTATATTACCGGTTTGGGTTATGATGTGGATGGAAATCATGGTTCATTATTTAAAAAATACTGGCCGGCAGATTTGCACTTAATTGGTAAAGATATTGTTCGTTTTCATACAATTTATTGGCCAATTATGTTGATGGCGCTGGATTTACCGCTTCCAAAACAGGTATTTGGTCATCCATGGTTGATGGTAGGTGAATCGAAGATGTCGAAGTCTTTGGGTAATGTCATCTATGCGGATGATATGGTTAATGTTTTTGGTGTTGATGCCATGCGTTATATTTTTTTGCATGAAATGCCATTTGCCCAAGATGGTCATATTACCTATGATTTGATACTGGAAAGAATCAATTCGGATTTAGCGAACAATATGGGTAATTTAGTCAATCGTACAATTTCCATGCAGAATAAGTACTTCAATGGTATGGTTGCTAATCCACGCAACGACGAAGAATTAGATGTGGAATTTAAAGAAACTATTTTAAGCAAAGTAGCGGAAGTGAAAGAAAAGATGGAAGAATTAAAGGTACAGGACGCATTGGATGTTATCTTGGAATTATTCTCTCGTTGTAATAAATACATTGATGAAACAATGCCATGGGTATTGGCTAAAGATGGTGAAAAGATTGGTCGTTTAGCAACGGTTCTTTATAACTTATTAGAATCGATTCGCATTGGTGGTATCTTATTAAGACCTTTCTTACCGGAAACCTCGGAGAAAATTTTAGCTAGTTTGAATACGCAACAAATAACCTTTGAATCTTGCAATGTGTTCGGTCAATTGGAAACGGATATTCAAGTGGTTGAACAACCAGAAATTTTATTCCAACGTTTGAATGAAAAAGAGGTTGCGAAACAGATTGATGAAATCAACGCCAAGTATGTTCAAGAAGAAAAGAAAAAAGCAATTCCTAAGAAACCAATGGTAGAAATGGATGATTTCAATAAATTGGACTTACGAGTTGCGAAGGTTTTGACTTGTCAAAGACATCCGGATGCGGATAGATTGTTTGTATTAACAGCGGATTTAGGTAACGGGGATGTGCGTCAAATTGTGAGTGGTTTGGCAGAAAGCTATATGCCCGGTCAAGTCATTGGTAAGCGAGTCGTTGTAATCGCAAACTTAAAGCCGGTAACGATTCGTGGTGTGGAATCAAGAGGAATGTTATTGGCGGGGAAGGAAGAAGGACGCATTGGCTTAGTGGAAGTCAATGGTTTGGAACCGGGTACAATAATTTCTTAAACCAAGTTTTAAAAGCTTGGTTTTTTAGTATTCCAGTGAGAAACTTGGTATACTATCCTTATGAAGAAAATGAACAAATTTGTCTGCATTGTTCGTCCGGATGGAGTATCGATGCAGTTAAAAGAAGATATTCAAAACCATATGCTTAAAAAAGGTTGGCAAGAGGATTTAATCCAACCGGAATTGGTTTTTGTGATTGGCGGTGATGGTGCTTTTATCCATGCGGCTCATGAGTATGTGGATGTGCAACCTTTGTATTATCCCATTCAAACGGGAACCTTGGGTTTTTTTGCGCAATATAACCGAGAAGACTTTTATGCATATTTAGAGGCTTTAGAGGGTGATTATTACGAGCAAATTCTTCCTTTGTTAGAAACAAAAATCAACGATGAAGTGATTTATGGTGTTAATGAAATACGTATTGAAAATGTCATGCATACGCAAATTACAGATGTGTTGGTAAACGGTCATTTCTTTGAGAATTTAAGAAGTTCAGGTGTGTGTATTAGTACACAAGTTGGTTCAACTGCCTATAATCGTTCTTTAGGTGGAGCGGTTATTGCGAATGGTGTAGAAGCGATGCAGATGGTGGAAATTGCCGGTATTCATAATCAGAAATACCAGTCCTTAAACGTCCCCATCGTTTTCCCGTGGAATACAGTGCTTCGTTTTCAATCGAAAGATTTTGAAGATGCCGTTTTGGGAGCAGACTCGAAAGTGGTTTCTTTAAAAGGAATTCATGATATTGAAGTACGTTATTCCAAAGAAAAGAAAGTTCGTGTTTTAAGAACGAACTGGTTAAATCCTTTGGATAATTTACAATCATTATTTTAGTTAGGAGGGAAAATGAAAGCTTGGTATTCTATTTATGATGTTCTAAAAGTACCATTAGAAGCATTACTTTTGTCTCTTCTTTTATCTGGTTTATCAAATGTTTTGATGAATTCTTATTATGGCATCAATGTTTTATTTCAAAGTGAATATATTTTTGCCTTAGGAACGTTATTGATGCAGATAGCACGTTTTGTGCTGGTGAATTTCCCTTTTATTGTATTATTGGCATTTGCGTATAAAAAGGGAGATGGAATCGAGGTAACCGTTTCTTATATTAGTTATATTGTTGGAACTTTGGTAGCCCCTTCTTTTTCATTGCCGAATTATGCTTATGCGAATTTGTTTGATATTCACCGCTTAACGATAACGAGTTCCAGTTTGCGCTATCCTCTACAAACGGGTTTAATTGGGGTTTTGTTGGTAATGGCTGTTTATTCTTTTATACAAAGAACCGAAAGAACAAATATAATTGGTGTAGATATGAAGTCATTATTAAAGATGGCAATATTATTTTCAGTGATTGGTGTTGGTGTTGGTTTTATTTGGCCTTTTTTGGTTAAGGAAATGGAACATGTGAATACGTATATAGCAGTGGATACGAATAATCCTTTCCGAATGAGTTTGTATGGATTTTTGGATAGGGTTTTACAGACAGTTCATCTTGGGGCTTTGATTCGTCAGCCTTTTTGGTACGGCTTGAATGGTGGTAGTTGGGTGAATTTAGCCGGTGGAGTGATTAAAGGTGATGCGTATATTTGGACAGCACAAATGAGTGTGGATCAAACCACTGCCTTAGCCGGTCATTTCTTTACTCCTTTTTATGTGCTGAACCTAATCATCATTCCTAGTTTGATTTGGACACTCTTTTCTTTAGAAACCAATCGAGTGAAGCGTAAGAAGATGATTAAAGTTTATCTTGTATTAACCATGACTTCTTGGCTGGCCGGTATTTCATTGCCAATTCAGTTGGTATTATTGTTCTTAAGTCCACTATTATTTATCTTCTATGTTGGTATGAATGGTTTATTATATGGGGTATTGCAGATAACGCAAATTCGTTTAGGCTATCTTACGAATGAGGCTAATACCATTATTTCAATGCCGGGCACATTAACCGAATATTTATATTACTTTAGCAAACCATTTCTTTATCAAAGTTTGATTTGGATTTTAGTCATTGGTGTTGGTTTTTCGATTTTGTATATTTTAGCAACTCGCTTTTATTTCAAACATATGGCTTTGGATATTTTCTTTTCGGGAAAGCGAAAGAGAATGGTTCATGATGTTCTTATGGCTTTGGGTGGGGTTTCGAATATCCGGCAGTTAGATTCAAATATTCATAGTTTAACGGTTCGCTTGTATGATTCTGGTTTGTTGGATATGTCTTTGTTAAGAAATACCGGGTGTATGAAAGTGTGTCATAGTTCTTATGGAGAAGAGCTTTCATTTGGGGCATGTTCAACGATCTTAAGAATGGATATATTAAAGGAAATAAGGAGTCAACCAGAGGCTTAGGAAAATGAAAAGCTGATTTTAATTAGTATGAAAATTGAGATAGCTTCGGGCTTATTGAGAGGTGTATCGTCATCTTTGAAAGCTTCTCTTAATTAAAGATAAACAAGGAAGGCTAGCCAAGAGAACGTTTGTGCCTTTAAGAAATTGAAATGTAATGAACAGAGGTTAAGTGAAAAAGTAAGGGGAGAAATATCCCTTATTTTTAATGCTATAATAAACGAAGTTTAGGAGGCGGTATGGCAGAAAAATATACACCCATGATGGAACAGTACCTTAGTGTTAAGAAGAATTATCCCGATACATTATTGTTTTATCGCGTGGGTGACTTTTACGAAATGTTTTTTGAAGATGCTTTAACAGCCTCTAAAGAATTAGATTTAGTATTAACCGGAAAATCGGCCGGCGTGGAGGAAAGAGTTCCCATGTGTGGTGTTCCTTTTCATGCTGTCAACGCTTATATTCCAAGGCTTGTGAACAAAGGCTATAAAGTAGCGATTTGCGAACAACTCACTGATCCAAAGGAAAGTCAAGGATTGGTGGAAAGAGATGTTGTTCGTATTATCACTCCAGGAACGATGGTGGATGAAATACAAGATGATCGACAAAGTGTGTATTTAGCGGCGATTGAAGATATGGTTTATGGCTATAGTATAGCCATTGTGGAAATGAGTACGGGAGAAAACTATTTACAAGAAATCAATCATCAAAATCTTCATTTGATACAAAGTCTTTTAAAAGCAGATGTTCGTGAGTGTGTGGTTTCTTCTAACTTTGATAAAAAGCTTCAGAAACAAATTCAAGAACAGGGGATTTTAATTTCCATTAGTGAAGAAACCAAGATTGATTCCAGTTATAATTCCTTAACCATTGATATTAAAAAAGAAGCACTATTAAAAGCCTATGGAAGAATGTTAAATTATCTTCAAAATACCCAGAAACAAACTCTTACTCATTTACGTCAACCGAGTTTAGAAAAAGAAGAAGATGCCTTATACATGGATTTTTCAACACGCTTAAATTTGGAATTGGTGCAACCACTTCGTCAAAGTGCCAAGGCAGTAACTCTTTGGTCTTTTTTAGACCATTGTACCAGTGCTATGGGTTCAAGAGAATTGAAGAAGTGGATTGAGAGACCTCTTATTCAGAAAGAGAAGATTGAAAATCGTTTAGATAAAGTTGGCTGGATGATAGAAAATTTTATGGATCGTTCTTTTATTCGCGATAGTTTAAGTCGTATCTATGATTTAGAAAGAATTATCACCCGTTGTGCCATTGGTTCAGCTAATGCAGTAGATGTACAACGCTTAGGGAAAACTTTGGCTGAAGTACCGGCTGTTCTAGACCGTTTACCGGAAGCATTATTCCCGGAAATTCAAAGACTAGATGCCCTGCCGGATTTATATAAAGAAATTGATATGGCTTTAGTGGAAAATCCGCCATTGCTGTTGTCTAATGGTGGATTATTTAAAGACGGGTATAATGCGGAATTGGATGAAGCTCGTTCTATTCAAAAAAACGGTCAGGATTTCATTATGAATTTAGAAGCCAAGGAAAGAGAAAGAACGGGAATTAAGACACTAAAGATTGCGTATAATAAGGTCTTTGGTTATTATATTGAAATTTCAAAAGCGGCGGCGCAATCAGTAAAAGAAGAATGGGGCTACACACGCAAACAGACCTTAACCAATAATGAGCGCTTTATTTCCCGGGAATTAAAGGTGGAAGAGGATCGTATCTTACATGCGGCAGAAAGAGCAGTAGAATTAGAAAAGAAACTCTTTCAAGAGTTAATGAACGCTATTAAGAATAAGCTGTGGTCATTACAAGTATTAGCCCGTGCCTTAGCGCAAATTGATGTCTATGCGAATTTGGCTGAGATGAGTCAGAAGCATCAGTATGTACGTCCGATATTTGATGAGCTTGTCTTGGATATTGTTGATGGAAAGCATCCAATTTTAGATGCTCAAATGAAGCATCCAAGGTATGTTGCCAATGCTATTCACCTAGATGCTGAAAAGTACTTAGATTTAATCACAGGGCCAAATATGGGTGGTAAAAGTACCTATATGCGTCAAGTGGCTTTGATTGTTTTATTGGCGCAGATTGGTTGTTATGTCCCGGCAAAGAAATGTCGGATGCCTATTTTTGATAAAATCTTTACCCGCATTGGAGCAAGTGATGATATTTTAAGCGGTCATTCAACCTTTATGGTGGAAATGAAAGAAGCGAATCAGGCTTTGCAAGAAGCTACTTCTCATTCTTTGATTTTATTTGATGAAATAGGGCGTGGTACTTCCACGTATGATGGTATGGCTTTAGCTCAAGCCATGATGGAATACATTGCTCATGTGGTTAAAGCAAAAACGATGTTCAGCACTCATTATCACGAATTAACCGAAATGGAAAATTATTTGGATTGTGTCATCAACGAACACGTGTCTGTGAAACAAAAAGATAAAGATGTAACATTCTTATATAAAGTGGAAAAAGGAGCGGCCGGGCATTCTTATGGAATTAATGTGGCACGCTTGGCCGGGTTACCGGAATCGGTTTTAGAAAGAGCGAAAGATATTCAAAAAGACTTAGAAAATACCGACCATCTTCAACAAGCTAGTTTTCAGTTTGTGGAAATGAAGAAGGAAGATTCAACCATTTCTAAGCTGAAGGATTGTCTAAACAACGTGGATATGGATGATTTAAGTCCGAAACAAGCTTGGCAATTCTTAGCTGATTTACAAGAAGAGGTAAAGAAACATGAATAACGATAGAATTGTAATTAAAGGCGCAAAGGAAAATAATTTAAAGAATATTAGCTTGGAAATTCCTAGAAATAAAATGGTTGTCATGACGGGCTTATCGGGATCGGGGAAAACCAGTTTGGCTTTCGATACGATTTACGCCGAAGGACAGCGTCGTTATGTTGAGTCACTTTCTGCTTATGCCAGACAATTCTTAGGTGGGGTAGAAAAACCAAATGTGGAATTAATTGAAGGCTTAAGCCCGGCCATTTCCATCGATCAAAAAACAACTTCCAATAACCCTCGTTCAACGGTAGGTACTGTAACGGAAATATACGATTATTTGCGTCTTTTATACGCTCGTGTGGGAGTTCCTTATTGTCCAAAACACCATATTGCGATTACCGGTCAAACCATTACAGAGATGGTTCATCAGGTGATGAAATTAGAAGATGGTAGTCGGTTGAGTGTATTAGCACCGGTGGCTCGTAATAAAAAAGGAACGTTTAAAGAGGAATTTCAAAATTGGTTGAAAGCCGGGTATATTCGTGCTCGTGTGGATGGTTCCATCTTTTTGTTAGAAGAAATAAAAGAATTGGAAAAGAATAAACGCCATGATATTGATGTGGTAGTGGATAGAGTGGTTAAAAAAGAAGAGGTTCGTTCACGTATTCATGATTCCTTAGAAACGGCTTTGGGTTTAGCCGATGGGCATGCTTTGGTTTTGAATGGTAGTGAAGAGTTGTCCTTTTCTTCTCATTTTGCTTGTCCTTTATGTGATTTTACAGTTCCAAATTTAGAACCACGCCTATTTTCTTTTAATGCGCCTTTAGGGGCTTGTGATATGTGTCATGGTTTGGGAATTACAGAGGAAGTGGATGTGGATAACTTAATTCCAGATTGTCATAAAACCATTCGTGAAGGTGGTATTCGTTATTATAAGAATATTGTTGGTACGGATAACATTGAATGGCAGACTTTTGCGACGTTATTAAAGGCTTATAAGATAGATATAGATACACCAATTGAACAATTCACTGAGAAACAGATGAATGCGATTTTATATGGTTCAGATAAACCAATCCCCTATAAAATAACTTCTTCTTCCGGTAGAAGTTATACCAGAAACGAATATATTGAAGGAGTGAAAACGATGATTGAGCGTCGTTATGTGGAAACGACTTCTTCCATGAGTAAAGAATGGTATCATAGTTTTATGGTAGAGAGTCCTTGTCCTAAGTGTCATGGAAAACGATTGAATCAAGAAGCTTTATCGGTATTAGTTGGTGATAAAAACATTTATGAATTCACAGCTCAATCAGTTGTTAAGGCGTTAACGTGGTTAGAAAGCTTAAAACTAGATAAAGAAGCGAAAACCATTGCCGAACTGGTGTTAAAAGAGATATCGGCTCGTTTATCTTTCTTAAAAAATGTTGGTTTGGATTATTTAACCTTAGATCGTTTGGCCGGTACTTTATCAGGTGGTGAAGCACAGCGTATTCGTCTAGCAACGCAGATTGGTTCACAATTGAGTGGTGTATTGTATGTGTTGGATGAACCATCGATTGGCTTGCACCAAAGAGATAATCAACGTTTGATTGCGACTTTAAAGAAAATGCGGGATTTAGGTAATTCGCTTATTATCGTTGAACACGATGAGGAAACGATGAATGAGGCAGATTGGCTTGTGGATATTGGTCCGGGGGCTGGTGTTCATGGGGGACAAGTGATGGCGAATGGTAAGCCGGAAGATGTAAAGAACAATCCAAACTCCATCACGGGTCAGTATTTAAGTGGGAAAAAGATTGTGCCAATGCCAAAGAAACGACGTAAAGGTAATAAAACCTTTATTGAAATCAAAGCTGCCAGTGAGCACAATTTGAAGAAAATCAACGTGAAATTCCCATTAGGTGAATTGGTTCTAGTAACAGGTGTTTCCGGTAGTGGTAAGAGTACTTTAGTCAATGAAGTTTTAGTAAAAGCGGTCTTAAAAAATTTAGGTCGTACAAAAGTTCACCCAGGTGCTTTTACATCCATCAAAGGTTTAGAAAATGTGGATAAATTGGTACAAATTGATCAAAATCCAATTGGTCGTACACCAAGATCCAATCCTGCCACCTACACCGCTGTCTTCGATGAAATTCGTGATGTTTTTTCAAAAACACCAGAAGCGAGAATGCGTGGCTATGATCGGGGTCGTTTCTCTTTTAATGTAAAAGGGGGGCGTTGTGAACATTGCCAAGGGGATGGAGTTAAGATTATTTCCATGAATTTCTTACCGGATGTAACAGTTCCTTGTGAGGTATGTGGGGGAAAACGATACAATGAAGAAACTTTACAGTGTACATACAAAGGAAAAAACATCTATGATGTTTTAGAAATGTCGGTAGAAGAAGCACTACAATTCTTTGAAAATCATCCAAGAATTAAGAATAAGCTACAAACTTTACAGGATGTTGGTTTAGGCTATTTGAAATTAGGACAATCTTCAACTACTCTATCCGGTGGTGAAGCCCAGCGTGTTAAACTAGCCTCTGAGCTACAAAAGCGTCCAACCGGCAAAACGGTTTATATCTTAGATGAACCAACAACAGGCTTACATACAGACGATGTTAATCGTCTAATCTCTGTTTTACAAAGAATTGTGGATAATGGGGATACGGTTATCGTTATTGAACATAATTTAGATGTGATTAAGAATGCGGATTGGATTATTGACCTTGGTCCGGAGGGTGGCGACCAAGGGGGAACCATCGTGGCACAAGGTAGTCCTGAAAAGATTTGTGAAGTGAAAGAAAGCTGGACGGGGAAATACTTAAAGAAGGTCATGGAATGGACAAAAAATCATGAATAAACAAAGAGTCTTTGAAGAAAAAGGCTCTTTTGTCACTAGATGGCAACTTGGTTTTTATTCTGGTAAGACAATGTTATAATACTGCTTAGGAGTTTGTATGCCCAATAAAAAAATCGTCACAATACAAGAAATAGTCAATTTCTTCCATTTTGTCCAAGTAACAGGGGATGAACATTCTTTACAGAATTTCACTAAGGATAACGATATCAACCGTCCCGGTTTTGAGTTGATGGGTGAGTTTGGTGATTCGGTTCCTTCACGCTTGGTCTTAATTGGCAATAAAGAAATTCGGTATATTAACAGTATGTCCATCCAGCTGCAAGAAACACGTTTTCGCCAGTTGTTGGACTATTATAGCACTGCTATTATCGTAACCCAGAATAATCCTATTCCGGAAGTTATGATAGCGATAGCGAAAGAGTTGAACTTTCCTGTTCTAAGCACGCCTTTAGAAACCAAACAAGTTACCGCTGAATTAGTTTCTTTTTTAGATGAGAAATTGGCGGAAGAAGACACAAGACATGGCGTTTTGGTTTCGGTGGATGGAGTTGGTGTTTTAATCACCGGAGCCAGTGGTATGGGTAAGTCGGAAACGGCTTTAGAACTTATTCACCATGGTCATATTTTAGTGGCGGATGATCGTGTGGACATTTCGTATGTTCATAATGATTTGTATGGAAGAACACCGGAATTATTGATGGGCTTATTAGAAATTCGTGGTATTGGTATTATCGATGTTGAGAAGATGTTTGGTGTTTCTGCCATTCGTCATCGATCTAAAATTGATTTGGTCATTGATTTAGTGCCTTTTGATAATCAAAAGGAATACGACCGCATTGGCGGTGAAGATTTGGAACACATGGAAATTTTAGGTGTTTCCGTTCCAAAGCTAACATTACCAATCAGTGCCGGTCGCAGTTTGGCAGTGCTTGTGGAAACAGCTGTGAAACATTTTATGCTGGTGCGCACCGGTAATGCTGGTGCCAAAATTATTGAAGAAAGATTTATGCGATTAGCAGGCAAGGAGGAAGTGTAATGGAACTGTTCCCTGATTCGACAACTCTATTGAGCCTAGGAAGTTTTTCACTACCTTTTTATGCGCTTAGTTTTTTGATTGGTACTTCCTTTGTGGCTTGGCTTTCCTATCAGGAGGCGAAGAAAAAAGGAATTCGGCGTGAGCTCAATGTGGAAATTATTGCTGTTACAATTTTAGGTGCCATCTTAATTTCCCGTGTTTTTTGGGTGCTTGAAAATTTAAATAATTATTTAAAGTATTTGCCGTATATTTTTGCTTTAAATGATGGTGGTTTCTCTATTGTTGGGGGGCTATTTGGGGCAACGATATTCATTAGTCTTCATGCTAAAGAAAGACACTTATCAGCGTTACAGATATTAGATTTTGTGGCACCATTGTACTTAGGAGCTAGTGCGATAATTCGTATGGCTCGTGCTTTGGAAAGAAATAGTGTTTGGTTTGCGATTTTCTTAGATACGGTGGGCGCCTTTATGATTTGGTATTTATTCCGCCCTTATCGCCATGGCTTTAAACGTGGACAAGCCTTTGCGTTAACATTTATTTGGCTTGGTTTAAGTACCCTTATAACAACGGTATTTAAATGGGATCCAAATTTGAAGTCACAATTTATTTTAGAAGTAATAACAGAAGCACTTGGTCTTTGTTTGTTGTATTGGGTGTATCAACGCAAAGTGGATAAACCAATTTTATTGTTTGACTTAGATGGAACGATTATGGATAGTCGGCGAATGGTGTTGTACTGTTATGCTTACTTGTTTAAGAAATATAGTAGCTTGAAAAACTTCACTATGGAGAGACAAGAAGAGGTCTTTGGGGCTTCTTTGAAGGAAGAAATCGAAAAGTTTTTCCCAAATCAAGATGCGAATGTCTTGGTGCAAGAATATCGTCAATATCAGCGATCATTTTCTTGGTCAAAGGAAGTTTCTTTATTCCCGGAAACACAGGAAACATTGGAATACCTTTGGCAACAGGGATATACCATCGGCTTGGTTTCTTCACGCTTGACAGAGAGTTGTGAATCTTGGTTGAAGCAACTTCATTTAGACCATTGTTTTTCAGTGGTGGTTGGTCGCGATCAAGTAAAACATCCAAAGCCGTCGCCGGAAGGTATTTTCTTTGCTTGTCAGAGATTGAAGGTTAGTAGTTCCAATGCGATTTATATTGGTGATAATGTGACTGATATTCAAGCCGCTAAGAAAGCCGGTGTTTTTGCGGTTGGTTTTAATACCGAGCAAAGAAAGTTAGCACAGTTAAAGAAAGAAAAACCAAATGTGATTATTCATCAATTGGATGAATTGAAAGACGTTTTAAAGGCTAATCACGCTTGGACTTATGACAAAATGTAAAAAGCCTTTTTAGGCTTTTTTTGGAAAGGATGGGACATGAAAAATAAATCAGTGATTTTAGTCAGTGGAATGAGTGGAGCGGGTAAAAGTTCAGTGACACGCATTTTAGAAGATATGGGCTACCATATTATTGATAACTACCCTGTACAGCTCATGAGTTTTTTGGTGGATATGATTGAATCCAGTATTGATCCCCGTTATGAAAAAGTGGCTTTAAGCACGACAGCCCAAGATTTCCCAACCTTTTTACGTCTTTTTCGTGGAGCGGACATTCGTTTACAAATTCTCTTTTTAGATGCTCAAGATTCCATCCTATTAAAGCGCTATAAAAGCACAAGACGTATTCATCCATTGTTGTTATCGAATAGTGCGAACACGTTGGAAGAAGCAATTTCTATGGAACGCCAAACCTTTCAACAATATCGAAGCCCAGATGTCATTACAATGGATACTTCCTTTACAACTGAAAAGGAATTAAGGGCAAAATTAGAAAAATATTTTTTAACTTCTAAGAAACAAGGCTTTTCAATCTCTTTTATTTCCTTTGGTTATAAGTATGGTTTACCAATGGATGCAGATTTGGTCTTTGATGTGCGTTTCCTACCAAATCCTTTCTGGGAGGTCTCTTTACGTGGGTTTAGCGGTAATGATGAAAATGTTTATACGTATGTAATGGAGAAGGAAGAAACGAAAGAATTTTTACAATATTTAATGACCTATTGTGATTATGTATTTGGAAAATACCGTGAGGAAGGAAAGAATCATTTGACCGTAGGTATTGGTTGTACGGGCGGTCAGCATCGTTCTGTCACTATCACTAATTACTTATTTGATGTCTACAAAGAGAAATACCATTGTTACAAAGAACACCGTGATGAAAAGGAATGGTTCCATGAATAAGAAGAAAATAGTGGTTATTGGTGGTGGACATGGTCAAGCAACGATTTGTCGTGGGTTAAAGGAATTAGACAAGGTGGAATTAACAGCGATTGTGACCGTAGCGGATGATGGCGGCAGCACCGGTCGTTTGCGCAAGAAGTTTCATATTCCGGCCATGGGTGATATTCGTAACGTCATGATTGCGATGTCAAAGAGTGAATCTTTGATGCGGGTTTTAATGGAATATCGGTTTGAAGATCCGGATGGAACAGAAGTGGATATTGCCGGTCATAACCTTGGAAATTTAATTTTGACTGCCCTAACGCAACAAAGCGGTAACTTTTTAGATGCCATTCAACAAGTCACGGAAGTCTTGAATGTGCAAGGTAAAATTATTCCTGCCACAACTGAAGTGATTTCTTTGTTCGCAAGAATGGAAGATGGTGTGGTTGTGAAAGGGGAAGCGAATATTCCTACCTTGGATAACCATATTGTTGAAGTGTTTTATGAGAGAAATGTGCAGGCAACGCCACAAGCCATTGATGCGATTATGAAAGCAGATGTGGTGATTTATGGAATTGGTTCTGTGTATACCAGCATTTTACCAAATGTGATTATTCCGAAGGTAAGAGAAGCTTTGAAGAATACCAAAGCAAAAAAAATATATATCTGTAATGCGATGAGTCAACCGGGAGAAACCGACGGTTATTGTTTAGAAGACCATGTGCAAGCCCTATTCGATCATGGAGCTAAAGTGGATGTGGTCATTGGAACAAGTGATACTATCCCACAAAAGATATTGGATACTTATGAAAAAAATGGTAGTTATCCGGTACATGTATCAGAGTCGAATCATTCGTATCGTTTGATTATGGAATCTTTACTTATGTTTGATAATGGTTTAATTCGTCATAATCCGAAAAAGATAGCCGAAGTGATAGAAAGAGAGGGATAGATGTCCTTTGCGACAGAAGTGAAAGCGGAAGTAGCGGCGAAGAAGATGAATGAGAAGGATGGACGAGCTTGTTTATCGTCCCTTTTGCAGTTGTGTTCTTCTTTGATTTTATCCAATGGGGGGTTTCAACTGATAGTTTCCACTGAAAATGCGGCGGTGGCTCGTTTGATTGTTCGTTTAATTAAAGAATTGTATCAATCAGAGCTGGAATTGTTCATTAAGAAAAAGATGAATTTGAAGAAGAATATTATTTATGGTCTTCGCATCTATGCCCAAGCAAAACCTTTATTAGAGGATTTAGGGCTTTGGAGCAGTCGTGGTTTATTGGCAAAGCCTTTAGCGAAAATGGTCGTTTCTTCTTCCCAAAGTCGAGCCTATTTAGCTGGTTGCTTTTTGGCTTGTGGTTCTATTAATAATCCGGAGAAATCCAGCTATCACTTGGAAATTAGTGCTAATAGTCAAGGTCATGCAAAATTTATACAAGCCCAAATGAATAAGTTTTACATTCAGGCAAAAATCATCCAAAGAAGAAATAAATGGGTAGTTTATGTGAAGTCGGCAGAAAAAATAGCTGATTTTTTGCGTTTAATAGAAGCGGATGAAGCAGTGATGAATTACGAGAACATTCGTTTATCAAGGGATTTTAGTAATTCAATTACTCGTTTGAATAATATGGATGTTGCTAATGAGGTTAAGAGTCAAAATGCGGCGATGAAACAGCTGGAAGATATTCATCTTTTAGAACAAAGAGGAGTTGCAGTCGATAAGAAGCTAGCGGAAGTCATTCGTTTACGTAAGGAATATCCAGAAAGCTCTTTAGTCGAATTATGTTTGTTGTATGAACGGGAAACAGGTATGCCCATTTCAAAATCGGGTATGAAGCACCGCTTTGTGAAAATTCATGAGCTTGTGAGAAACGGTTTTTAAAACATTGTGGTAAAATACGTAACATGTTAGTGGAAAATATTAAAAATGATTTTATGCCAATCTCTTTAAAAGATTGGCAATGGGTACAAACCTATTTAGAAAAAAGTGACTATGAGGAATCCAATCATAATATTGTGAATATGATGTTGTGGTTAAAGGAATATCCTCTCTTTGTGAAAGAAGAAGAACACTACCTATTGTTATTGGGAATTCATGAAGGGCAACTATTTGTTTATATGCCTTTAGCGGAAGAGGGTTATTTGCGAGAGGCTTTATTGGATGCTCGGCAAATCTTTGATTTTTATGGTGTTCCTTTTTGTTTGAGTTGTTACACCAAAGAAGTGATGGATTTTGTGTTAGAGGTATTCTCGGATTTATCTGCAGTGGAAGAAAGGTCGGCGGCGGATTATGTGTATGAAGCCGATAAATTAAGAACTTTTTCAGGTAAGAAGCTACAAAAGAAGCGCAATCATATTAATGGCTTTTTGAAGGAGTACGAAGGTCGTTGGACTTATGAAAAGATAAACTCTGAAAATGTTGGGGAATGTTTGGAATTTTTAGAGAATTGGCGTTCGGATGACCCCGATGATTTTTTGCAAAGTGAAAGAATGGGCGTAGAGAAAATCTTACACTTGGTAGATGTTTTGCCATATAAGGGTGGTTTAATTCGAATTGATGGAAAAGTGAAGGCTTTTGCGATTGGTTCTCTCTTAACAAAACGCATGGCACAGGAGAATATTGAGAAAGCGGATAGCTCGATTCGTGGCTTGTATCCAATGATATTAAAAGAGTGGTTGGGGCATGAATATCCAGGTGTGGAACTGCTTAATCGTGAAGATGATACAGGAAGAGACAATTTACGCTATGCCAAGATGTCACTTCATCCGTTATACTTAATAAAGAAATATCGTATAAAAAGGAGTGATGAAGATGATTCAAAGAGCTCTTTCTTCACAAACGGAAGAAATTAAGCAATTATGGAATCTTTGTTTTAAGCAGGAGGATTCTCGATACACCGAGTATTATTTTAAGTATTTGTTTCAAGCGGAACATTGTTACGTCGTGGTTGAGGATGGCAAGGTGGTTAGTTCTTTGATACGGGCGCCACATAATCTTGTGTTACATGGTCAGGTTTTAAGAACCTCGATGATTTTAGGTGTGTGTACACATCCAAGTTATCGGCATCGTGGCTATATGAAACAATTGATGGATATTACACTAGATGCTTGTGAACATTCGGAATTGGTTACGTTAATTCAAGCTTATGATCCAAGATTATATGAACCTTATGGTTTTGAAACGATTTATCGTCGATCGGCTTTTAAAATGCAAGCAAGGGATTTACCACGAACCAATGTTTTCGGTTTGAATTATAATCCAAAGGCTCTGGATTTATTGAAGGTGTATTCGGTATTTATTCGTCGTTTTAATGGTTTTTATGCACGTGATTTAGCTTATTTTGTGAAGTATCGCAAAGAGATTATTGCCCAAGGTGGTAAAATCGTGGCTTATTATGATGGTAAAGACCAAATCCAAGGCTATGCGTCTTTATTGCCGGACGGTAAGAAACAATTACGGGTAGAAGAAGTTGTTTATTTGGATGCGACTTGTTTGGTGAAATTATTGAATGCGGCGGCGCGTGAGAATCCGAATTTGGTATTAGAAGTTAGTGAAGCTGAAGATTTGAGTGGGGCTTTCCCAAAGGCTGAAAGAGTCATTTATGATTCAACGATGGTGCGTTTAAATCATCCCGTTTTGTTTTCAAAGCTATACGGTCACAAAGTAGAAACAGTGAAGGAAGCCTTTGCCTTGGACAATCGACCATTAAATTTAAATGAGTTTGCCTGAAAGCTTAAAATGAAAGGGCTATCATTGTTCTTCGCAATTGACTGTTTATGGTCAGGATACTACAATTAAAGTGCTAAAAGGAGGTCTTTAAGAGACATATGACAGACGTAAAAGTTGCTATTAACGGTTTTGGCCGTATCGGTCGTCTTGCTTTTAGACAAATGTTCGTAGCGGAAGGTTATGAAGTTGTTGCTATCAACGACTTAACAACTCCTTCTATGCTTGCCTATTTGTTGAAGCATGATACCACTCATGGTAATTGGAACCATGACATTACATCGGATGATGAAAAGGGAACAGTTACTGTTGATGGAAAAGAAATCACCATTTACAAAGAAGCGGATGCTTCAAACTTACCTTGGGGTCAATTGGATATTGATGTTGTCTTAGAATGTACCGGTTTCTACACAAGCAAGGAAAAGGCTTCTGCTCATATCAAGGCAGGTGCTAAGAAGGTGGTTATTTCAGCTCCTGCCGGAAATGACTTACCTACTATCGTTTATTCTGTAAATGAGCATACATTAACAGCTGAAGATAAGATTATTTCCGCCGCTTCTTGTACAACAAACTGCTTAGCTCCTATGGCTAAGACATTGAATGATTTATATCCAATTCAAACAGGTATTATGTGTACTGTCCATGCTTACACCGGTGACCAAATGACATTAGATGGTCCTCAACGTAAGGGGGATAAGCGTCGTTCTCGCGCCGCCGCTTGCAACATCGTTCCTAACTCAACAGGTGCCGCTAAGGCTATCGGTTTAGTTATTCCTGAATTGAATGGCAAGTTAATCGGTGCCGCTCAACGTGTTCCTGTTCCTACAGGATCTTCAACATTATTATTCTCCGTTGTTAAGGGCAAGGATGTAACAAAGGAAGCTATCAACGCCGCTATGAAGGCTGCTTCTTCTGATTCGTTTGGTTACAATGAAGAAGAACTTGTTTCTTCTGATATTATTGATGAAACACATGGTTCGATTTTCGATGCTACACAAACAATGGTAACGAAGATTGATGATGAAACATACGAAGTACAAACAGTAGCTTGGTATGATAACGAAAACTCTTACACATCTCAAATGGTAAGAACAATCAAATACTTCGCAAACGTTAAGTAATTGAATGAAGAGCCCACTTCGGTGGGCTTTTTCTTGTCTTGAATTGAAAACTAATCACCTATAGAATAATAAGTACGGAGGATTTCATGATTAATAAATTTCCAAATAAATTAAGAGATTTACGAAAGTCTTTAGGCTATGCTCAAGGAGAGATGGCAAGCCGCTTAGATGTATCAGTGAAAGACTATATGAATTGGGAAAATGGAAATAGCCTTCCTGCTTTCGCACAAATTCAAAAAATGGCAATTCTTTTCAATATACCGGTGGAATTGTTGATGGATAATAAAAAGGAGATTAGCGAGGATTTACTAAATACCTTAAGTAAGAGTGTTACGATTCCAAGCTTTGTAAAGGCGACACCTGAAGTAATCCTAACGGATACAATGCCGTTAGAAACGGGAGAAAACCTAGGTGAAACAAAAGTGATGTCAGCCATTCAAGATAGCCCTCGCAAAGAAGCTATCAAGAAAGAAGTTGAAAAGCGCAAAAAGATTAGTCGTAAGGTCATTTGGATTGGTAGTGCTGTATCAGCAGTGATTTTAGTTGTTTTAGTTCTTGTGTTTGTCTTTTTGTTCAATCGTAAGAGTAATTTAACAATTAGTGATGTCAATCGTTTGGCCTTAGGTAAGCATTTTTCCATTTATATTGCGGATAATGGTTCAGTTCAAATTCGGGGAAATTTGAATAATAGGTCAGTTTTTGAAAATATTGTTCAAGTTAGTAATTATGATGATCATGTGGTTGGTTTAAAGAAAGATGGAACTGTAGTAAGCAGTGAAAGTCATGATGATGTTTCAAGGATGCGGTCTATTCAAATGGTGGCTGCCGGCTATGACCATATCTTAGCTTTAAAAAAAGATGGAAGCGTTGTTTGTTCGGGCAATGAAAATGCGTGTTCTGTTTCGGAATGGAAGAATGTTAAGCGTATTTATGCCGGTAAGAATGTTAGCTTTGGTCTTCGCAGTGATGGTCAAGTTCTAGTGGCTGGTGATGGTGCAGAGGTAAAGGGCATAAGGGGTGTTCAAAGCATTTGTGCTAATGACCAAATGATTGCACTTGTTCGTAAGGATGGCGCTGTTCAAGTTATCGCTAAAACAAAGAAAGAAATCCCAAATACAAGTCATTTATCAGATGTAAAGTATGTGGCTCTTCATAAAGAGGGTGTCTTTGCGATTGGTCAAAATAATAAAATTCAATGGTCAGTCTTGGATGAAGAAAAAGCTTCTTTTGATAAAGCAACTTTATCTCGTTGGCAAAACATGCGTTTTATTGCCGGTAATGGGGATACTTTAGTTGGTATAGATCAGAATGGTAAGATGGCAGGTATTGGAAATAATGATTCCAATCAATATGAAAATACTTCCGTTTTAGCTGAACCACAGGTTAATAAGCTGGGACAAGTGAAAAATATTAAATTCAAAGAAACGACGGCTAATGTAAATATCACTTGGGATCCGGTGGAAAATGCGGATCGTTATCGTGTTACAATCGATACTGAACCGATGTTTGATAAACAAGATATCGCGAGCAATAGCACCAGTATTCCAGCCACAAAACTGGAATCCGGTAAAACTTATAGAGTAACGGTCACTGCTTTATCGGATAAGACGGATAAGTATTCCGAAAGTGATGTGACAACGATTAACTATACCTACAATCAAAAGGTGATTAATTTAGAAGCACCTAAAAATGTAACCAATGAAGTAACGAATGAGGGTTGGGTATTTAAGTGGGATAAGGTTGAACATGCGGATTACTATAAGATTGTTTATGATGGTCGTATCTTGGTGGATAAGCAAAAAGATCCCATCTATCACATTGATAACGAAGGTATCCCAGAAAATTCAAAGCATAAAATTGAAATTACAGCACATTCTAACCAACCGGAGGTTTATCGTGATAGTCCACCGGTGATAATAGAAGCCACTTATACAGTTAAGAAATTTGATATTACATTTGTGTTTGTAAGAAATGGCGCTGAAGTAGGGAGAAAATCGTATCGTCTAGCTCAAGGTTCTTATTTACTTGGTTCAATTATTCAATATGCGGATATTCCGGGTGGTTATCACTTAAGCAATCCGTCTTCTGAAGTAAGTATTTCAAAATCCGGTGAACTAAATGTGGAGGTTAAATAATGGATAAGATTTGGTATTATTTAAATCACTCAGCGAAAGAAAAGCTCGGTCCTTATACGGATGAGGAATTAATTAAGCTTTTAAATCAAGGTATTGTGGATGTGGATGATTACATTTGGATGAAAGATTTTGAGAACTGGTTAAAGGTAGAAGATTCCATTTACTCCGTATATATTGGAGAATAAGGCTGGATTTCCGGCCTTTTTAAATGGCTTTTGGTATAATAAGACAGGAAAAATGAGGAAATGTTATGCAATTGTATAATACAAAAACATTAAAATTAGAAGAATTTAAACCAAGGAAAGAGGGAGAAGTAACACTTTATGTTTGTGGACCAACGGTTTATAATTACGCTCATATTGGTAATGCAAGACCAATGGTGGTGTTTGATGTTTTGAAAAGAGTGTTTGAGGCAAGAGGTCTGAAGGTAAAGTATGTGTCCAATTACACAGATGTGGATGATAAAATCATCAATAAGGCAATGGAAGAAGGGGTTAGCGAAACTGAAATTGCGAACCGCTATATTCAGGCTTATGAGGATTTGCGTAAAAAATTGAATATTGAACAACCGAATATTTGTCCGAGAGTGACGCATACAATGGATAGTATTATTGCATTTATTAAGGGATTACAAGATCAAGGTCATGCCTATGAAGTGAATGGGGATGTGTATTTCTCAGTGGATTCAGTGGCAGATTATGGTGCTTTATCACATCAAAATTTAGAAGATTTAGATGCCGGTAATCGTATTGCAGAAAATGAGCAAAAGAAAAACCCGATGGATTTTGTCCTATGGAAAAAGACCGAAAAAGGAATTCAATGGGATTCCCCATGGGGCAAAGGGCGTCCTGGTTGGCATACGGAATGTGTGGTCATGATTAATGAGAATTTAGGTCAAACGATTGATATTCATGGTGGTGGTTTGGATTTGAAGTTTCCACATCATGAAAATGAAGCCGCTCAACAAAGAGCGATGTTTGGACGTGAATTAGCAGACCATTGGATGCACAATGCGATGGTGAATATTGATGGTGAAAAGATGTCAAAGTCTTTGGGAAATACTTTATGGGCTATGGATGTAACGAAGGAGTTAGGAACAAACTTAACTCGTTGGTTAATTAGCTCAGTACATTATCGTAAGGAATTAAACTTTTCCGATGATACCATTCAAGCGGCTAAGACTGAATTGGATAAGATTTTAAATACGCTTCGTCATGCGACTTTAAAAGTGAAGTTTGCGGATGTGGTGTGGAATTCTTCTGTAGATGAAGGTTCATTTAGTGAGTTTATCGAACAAATGGAAGATGATTTAAACACACCGAATGCCTATACGGTTATCTTTGAAACGGTAAAAAAATTAAACGCGTCTATTCGCCAAAGAGAATTGGATTATAACAAGATTATGTCTTTCGTGAATAGCGTGGAAAAGATGCTGGATGTTTTAGGTATTGAATTAGAAATGGTAGAAGTTAGTGATGAAGATAAATGGACGTATCAATCTTGGATGAAAGCAAAGGAAGAAAAGGATTTTGACAAGGCTGATCAATATAGAACAATCCTACAAGAAAAGGGGTTAATCTAGTGAATCTATCACAATATTCAGGGCGCACATTAGCCTTTTTAGGCGATGCGGTTTGGAGTTTGGCAGTCCGCAACAGCTTATTGCGGGCAGGTCAGGGACAAGGAAAGATTTTACAAAAGAAAAGTATTTTGTATGTGAGTGCAAAAGCACAAGCTCGTTTTTATGAACAACTTCATGAAGAAGGTTTCTTTAGTGCAGAAGAGGAAGATTGGTATCGTTTAGGTCGTAATAATCATGGCGGTTCAGTGCCTAAGAATACGGATGTTCAAACATATCGGATGTCTACCGGCTTTGAAGCAATTTTGGGGGCACTTTATTTACTGGGAAATGAGAATCGAATAAGACAAATTTGGGACAAAGTTAGGACTTTTTAGGAGATAGAATATGGCAGAATGGATTTACGGGAAAAACGTTGTGAAACAGAGTATAGAAGAGGGAAGGGTGTTGAAACTAATCTTACAAAGAAAGGACGATTTACTGTTCAATCTTGCTCAAAAAAAGCGTATCCCAGTTGAAATCTTAGATCGAAATCGCATGGCTTCCTTGGTGAAAAATAATCATCATCAAGGGGTGATTGCCCAAATTCAAGATTATCCAAGCTATAGCGTGGATGAAATAGTAGCTTCTATTCCTAAGGAAAGAAAGGGTTTATTAGTCATGTTGGATGGAATTGTGGATCCACATAATTTAGGGGCTATTTTGCGAACTTGTGATGCGGTTGGTGCTGATGGTGTCATCTTTAAAAAAGATCGAGCGGTCGGCTTAAACGCAACGGTCGCAAAAGTGAGTGTTGGTGCCATTCAAACGGTTAAATGTGCTTCGGTAACAAACTTAAGTCAAACGATTGAAGTATTAAAGAAAAAAGGCTATTGGATTGTTGGTACAGCGATGAATGGTTCAGATTATCGTTCGCTTCAGTATGATTTTCCAACGGTCTTAGTCATTGGCAACGAAGGCAAAGGGATTTCCCCTTTGGTGATGAAGCATTGTGATTATCAGATTCATCTACCTATGGTTGGCAAGATTTCTTCGTTGAACGCTTCGGTTTCGGCTGGCATTTTATTGTATGAAATTCACAATAAACGTTTCCCTCTATTCTAGGAGGAGAACATGTCTATTTATGAAAATTCTTATGAACTGATTTATATGAGTCGCATGGGTGATGAGTATGCCCAAACGGCTCTTTTTCTTCAATATGAGGGTTTGTTGAATGCGTTGGTGAATCAAACCTTGATGGCCTACCCCTCGGTACGTTGTTATCGAGATGATTTATTGCAAGAAGCCAGGATATCTTTATTTCAAGCGATTAACCAATATCAAGAAAGTAAGAATACGACTTTTAAGACATTTGTTTGTTTGGTTGTGAAACGAAGAATTTGGAATGTGGTGCGCGATATTTTAGTAGATCATCAGCATAAGGGCTTTGATGCTATTTCTTTAGATGACCAAGATACGAATTATTATGAGATTTTGGAGCAGAGTAATCGTTTAGCAGAACCGGAATACTATGTGCAATATCAGACGGCCGCCAATCGTTTGCAAGAAGAAATTGGTCTTTTGGATGCGGAAGAAAGGAATATTTTATCTTGTTGGCTGGCTAGTGATAGTTATCAAGATGCTTCGGATAAGTTGGGCTTATCTAAGAAACAATACGATGGTCGTTTGCAAAGGGTGAAGAAGAAAATTAAAAGAGCTTTGTATGAATAAGTGGCGTTGACGATAATGCCGGGGTTATGCTAAAGTAAATTGGATTAGGAGTACTTTTCGTCGTGGTAAAAAAGGATAAACTTACATTGATTTGCAGTGAATGCAATTCTCGGAACTATACAACCAATCGTACTAAGAATTTAAACAAGCGACTGGAATTGAAAAAGTATTGTCCAAAGTGTGCGAAAACCACACTCCATAAGGAAACGAAGTAGGAGGTCCTGTATGACTGATAAAAAACAAATGACAGATAAGAGACAAGTAAAGAATAACGTTCCAGCTAAAGACCATTGGTTTACATTTAGTGGTATTCGCAAGGAAGCGAGCCGTGTTCGTTGGCCTAAGTGGAAAACAATCAGTAGTGAACCCGGTACATTTCAAAACGCAACAGAAGTATTAGTGTTTACGCTTTTCTTCTCGTTGTTCTTTATTTTGTGTGATTTCTCAATTGCTTTCTTGTTAAAGACTGTTGGAATTGGAGGCTAAGCAAATGAGTGAAATGAATGAAATAGAAAAAGTGGCGAAAGCTACCGATGATGAACATGAAGTGCGTTGGTATGTGGTAAACACATACGCCGGTCATGAGAATCGAGTAAAAGATAATCTTGAAAAGCGTTTGGAAACCATGGGTATTCAGGATTCTTTATTCCGTATTTTCGTTGCGGAAGAAGAAGAAATTGTCATTAAAAAGAACAACAAATCAGAAGTGAAAAAGGTAAATATGTTCCCGGGTTATATTTTTGTGCAAATGAAAATGACGGATCAAGCATGGTATGTGGTTCGTAATACACCCGGTGTTACCGGATTTATTGGTTCTTCCGGTGGTGGGGCTAAGCCTTTCCCCGTTTCAGAAGACGAAATGGAATCAATTCTACGTCGTATGGGCAATGGTGATCAAAAGGTTGTGGTTGACTTCCAAGTTGGGGACAATGTGAAGATTTTGACCGGCCCATTTGCGAATATGGTTGGTCATATTTCAGCAATGAATGATCAAACGCAGATTGCAACAGTGATGACTTTATTATTTGGTCGTGAAACACCAAATGAGATTAGTTATGGTGATTTACAAAAATTAGAAGAAGAATAGGAGAAAAGATATGTCAAAAGAATTATCTTCTATCATTACCACTTACGCTATTTGGGGTATTATCTGGTATATTTTACAGAGTTATGGGCATTTATTATTGTTTAAGAAAGCAAAAGTAAATACAGTAGCTGCTTTTATTCCTTTTTACAGAGAATTTAGAATGTTCCAATTAACTTGGGCTAACAAAAAAGTAGCTTTGATTTGGGCAGTTTGTATTCTTGGCTTACCTCTTTGGTGGCTTGGTAGCGCAACAAAAATTCAAGTGATGGCTTGGTTTGGTTTATTTGCGTTCATTGTTGCATTGGTATTAGCTGCTATTCGTTCTTTTCATGAAACAAAAGCTTTCAATAAAGGAAATGGGCTAGCCATTGGTATTATATTTGCGGCTCCTATCGTTAACATTGTATTAGGTCGATCAGACGCTGATTATCAAGGTGCGAATTAAGGGATGAGAAATCATTCCTTTTTTAGTAAGTCTTTTTTTATTTTTCTTAGTTTTAATCCACTGTGGATTAAAAGGTATAGATAAAGAATAAATAGAATTAAATAAATGAGCCCTACAATAGAAACAAAACCAAATTTACGAAACATAGAATGTCGTATATTAAGAATAATAATGACACAAAATATCACTAATAGAATCCACATTCGGGTTTTTAAAATATGGTTAATCATAGTTATTTTGGACTCGGTATCAGAAAATATTTCTTTATCATTTTCATCTTCTCCTTCCACAACTATTTTTCTGAAATAATTCCATCCCCAACAAGAACCTAAGTAATCCCAACCATAATCTTGATACATTTGAAGGTAATCCTCAGCGGCATTTTCATCTTTATATTCGAGTTTATAAACGGCGTTTTCCGGCGGGCATTCTTCAAACACAAAGAAACAAGGAATGGTCATTTTAACTAACTTCCATCCATTTTTATGTTCTTGTTCGAGCCACTTTTCTTCTTCCAAGTAATCCGCAATGGTAAAAAATCTCATTTTTGTTTTTTGTTTAGCCATGATATTCTCCTCCAAGACTGTTTTGATATAGTCGTTTAATGCGCTTTAGTTCAATGTTTAGTATTTCTTTTCCTAAATCGGTAATTAGATACAATTTTCTCTTGTTTTCTTCACGAATAAATTGAATGAGTCCATCCTTTTCCATTTTGGATAATGTTCCATACATAGTTCCGGGGCTAATACTTACTTCGTTATTTGTCATTTTTTTGACTTGTTGACCAATTCCATACCCATGTTGGTAGCTTTGTAAGCAATACAAAATGTAAAAAGCGGTTTCGGACATTGGAATATAAATTCTTTTTAATTTCAAATCCATATAAATCCTCCATCTAAGTTCGATATATCGTAGCTCGGTATATTTGTACTATATCACGGTTCGATATATATGACAAGCTTTTGAGTCATACCATTACTTGGGTACTACTTGTTCTATGATAATTCTTTATTGACGAAAAGACTTTTTCCGTGTAGAGTAAGTAGGCACAATTATGTGCAACGTGCGTGGGAGAAGAGCAATACTTCGTTTACCACAGCATGTGGAAAGATATAGGAGGAAACCACATGGCAAAGAAAAAAATTGCAAAAGTAGCTAAGCTACAATTCCCGGCTGGTGGGGCAAAACCGGGACCGGCGTTGGCATCTGCCGGTATTAACATGCCACAATTCTGTACGCAATTTAACGATGCAACAAAGGATCGTCATGGTGACATTGTTCCGGTTATTATTACTGCGTATGAAGACAAATCTTTTAGTTTTGTTATTAAGACAACACCTGCAGCTAACTTATTAAAGAAAGCCGCCGGCATTCAAAAGGCATCGGGAACACCTAAGACTGTTAAAGCGGGTAAGATTACCGAAGCTCAACTTCGTGAAATTGCGGAATACAAGTTACCTGACTTAAACGCAAACGATGTTGAATCCGCAATGAAGATTGTTGCAGGTACAGCTCGTAACATGGGTATTGAAATTGAAGGAGGATCTTACTAATGGCTGGTAAAAAATATAAGAGTTCTTTTGAAAAGGTAGATCACTCCAAGTTATATGACTACAAAGAAGCTTTGGCTTTAGCGAAATCTTTAAGCACAACAAAGTTTGATTCTTCGGTTGAAGCCAGCTTCGTGTTAAACGTTGATCCTCGTCAAGCTGAGCAAAATATTCGTGGGGCTATGGTTCTTCCGAATGGTACGGGTAAGACACAAAAAGTTCTTGTGATTACACAAGGTGCTAAGGAAGAAGAAGCGAAGGCGGCTGGTGCTGATTTCGTTGGTGGCAAGGATATGATTGATGAAATTAGTCGTGGATGGTTTGGTTTCGATATTATCGTAGCCACTCCCGATATGATGGGTCAATTGGGTAAGTTGGGTAAGGTTTTGGGTCCTAAGGGATTGATGCCGAATCCAAAGACCGGTACAGTCACTATGGATGTTGCGAAGGCCATTGATGAAATCAAGAAGGGTAAAGTGGAATACCGTGTTGACCGTGATGGTAACATCAATGTTTTAGTTGGTAAGACTTCTTTCACAGAAGAACAATTAGCTGAAAACTATAAGGCTTTATTGGATGTGATTGTTAAAGCTCGTCCTAATACGGTTAAGGGTACTTACTTGAAGAGTGTGACAGTGTCGACAACAATGGGACCTGGCATCAAGGTTAACATCGACTAAATAGATAAGGAGGCAAGCGCCTTCTTTTTATTTTAAAAAAAATAATGTATCATAGACGTATATGTAGGAGGGGAATTATATGAACTGCAAAAAATGTGGAGCTGAATTAGCTGATGATGCTAAGTTCTGTACAGAATGCGGAACTCCAACTGAAGCAGATACAGAAGTTACTAAAAATGAGGAAGTAACAGAAGAAACAAAAGTTGAAACAACAGAAAAAGTGAGAGAAGAAGTAGCTGAAAAGGTTGAAGAAGTGAAAGAGGAAGAGGTTAAGGAAGTGAAGCCGGAAGTCGTTCCTAACCAACCTTTAGATGCTAAGTACATTGGCGTGAAAGCAAATAAGAAATGGGTTCCATTGATTGTTGTAGCGGGTGTGGTTCTTGTGGCTTTGATTGTTTGGGCTGTATTCTTTAGAGGTTCGAATGGGAGCGTATACGCAACTTGCACAACGTCTCAGTCACAAAGAGGTGTTAATGTGCAAATGAAAATAGATATTTTAGGTAAAGCTAAAGATAAGATGGATAAGGTACGATTTGATATGGATATGGAAACACCACTTCCTGCAGGAAAAAATATCACTGATGTACAAATGATTGGTGTGCAAAGTGCTTTATCTGAAGGTAAAAAAGAATTGGGAAAGATTCCCGGTTTTAGCGAAGTTGACCTCAGTGCAAAGAAGAATGGAAATAATCTTAAGATGAAGATGAAGTTCCTTGTTCAATATTCTAAGATTGATGTTCAAAAATTAAAGAAAGGCAAATTAAGTTCCGGCTTAAGTGGTCAATTAAGTAATTACTTAAATGACAGTAATGTTAAGATGTTAAGAAATTTAACAAATGAAGATTTTGTTAAGCAAGCTAAGGTACAAGGCATAGGCTGTAAAGTAAACTAACTTATTTGACAAAAAGAATTGATTTTATTATTATATCTACGTTATCAATGCCATAGACAGTAACGGCTAAAATGCTTAAAAAGGTTACCGAGGTAGATGAAAGTGTAAATGTATTCTTTCGCCTCGCTTTGTCTGGAAGCGAGGTTTTAATATCTATAGCAGGATTGGTAACTGGATAGGAAGGCGGAAGAAATGAATCAAACAGTATTAGAATCGAAGCAAAATATTGTTTCTGAGATTCAAGAAAAGTTGACAAAGTCTTCATCCTCTGTAATTGCGGAATACCGCGGACTTTCTGTTGAAGAAGTAACGGATTTACGTCGTAAGTTACGTGCAGAAGGTGTTGAATTCAAGGTGTATAAGAATACACTAGCCTCTCGTGCTGCTGAAGCGGCCGGATATGCTGAATTGAATGAATACTTAACAGGTCCTAATGCGATTGCTTTTGCGGAAGATGAAACATCAGCTGCTAGAGTCTTAGCTAAGTTTGCGAAAAATCACAAGGCTTTAGTTCTTAAGGCCGGTATTGTTGAAGGGGCTGTTGTGACTCCGGAAACAATCAAGGAATTATCATTATTACCAAATAGAGAAGGCATGTTATCGATGTTGTTATCTGTATTAAATGCTCCGGTATCTGCGTTTGCTCGTGTGGTTAATGCGGTATCTGAAGCAAAAGCATCTGGTGCTCCGGTTGTTGAAGAAGTAAAAGAAGAAGCTGCAGTAGAGGCGGCTGCCTAATAGGAGGAAAATAAAATGGCAAAGTTAACACAAGAAGAAATTTTATCTTATTTAGATGAAGCAACTATCTTAGAATTAAATGAATTAGTAAAGGCAATTGAAGAAAAGTATGGCGTTAGTGCCGCCGCTCCTGTTGCTGTAGCTGCCGGTGCCGGTGAAGCTGTTGCTGATGCAGCTCCAGCTAGCGTAACTGTTACGTTAACAGGCGTTGGTGAAACAAAGGTTGCTGTTATCAAGGTTGTACGTGAAATCACCGGCTTAGGCTTAGTTGATGCTAAGAAGTTAGTTGATAGTGCTCCGGCTGAATTGAAGAAGGATATTCCTGCTGATGAGGCGGAAGAAATCAAGAAGAAGTTAATGGAAGCTGGCGCTACTGTTGACATTAAGTAATTCAATTTGGATGAACTAAAAAGGGTTAATAGCCCTTTTTATTTTGCCTTTATTGAAAAAAGAAAGGGAATTCTTTACTATTAAGTTAATTGAATATGGAGAATAAACATTACTTTAGTAACAACGATGATATGGCTTCAAAGCCAATAGAATATCAATATACAGTGCAAGGAAAGACATTAACTTTTCAAAGCGATTTAGGTGTTTTTTCTAAAGATGAATTGGATTTTGGCAGTCATGTTTTTATTCAAACTTTATTGAAAGAAAAGCTATCTGGAAAAGGATTAGATATGGGCTGTGGCATTGGTCCAATTGGTCTTTCAATGTTAGTGGGACACAATGATGTCGAAATGGATATGGTGGACATCAATAATCGTGCTATTCGTTTGTGCCAATCAAATGTAGAAAGGAACAATTTAAAAGCCAATGTGTTTCTATCTAATGGTTTTGAATACATAAATAAAAAGTATGATTTCATTATTAGTAATCCACCAATCCGCCAAGGGAAGGGCTTTCTATTTCAATTTTACACCGATAGCAAGGCTCATTTAAAAAGTGATGGTTGTTTGTATATTGTTATACGCAAGCAACAAGGTGCAGCTAGTTCCGTTAAAAAGCTAGAAGAAATATTTGGCAACTGCTCAATAATAGAAAAAAAGGCAGGGTATTGGATTTTGAAGAGTATCTACGAAGGCTAAGTAATCGATATTTATATAGCTTGTATGGTCACACTATAAAAAATAGAAAGAACATTGACAAAATGAATGAAAGTTTGATATATATAAATTAGATAATCTTAGAATTATAAGAAAGGAGAGTAAGATGAAGAAAACTTATGTTAAGATTCTTTTTACTCAGATATGAAATTATGAAAGAGTTTTTTAAAAAAAGACAATTGTATGTTTTAATTTCAATACTTTCTTTACTGATTTTTGTGATAGAAACACTTCATGAAACTGGTTTTCTTCAATCGACTTTCGAATGGCTGACGAGTGCTTCTTATCGAGAAAATTATTGTCGTTTTTCGGATATACAACCCTGTCATGTTAATTCTTTATTTTCAATGTTAGAGGCAGAGAGAAGTTTTTTGTTGTTTAATCATAATGTTGTTATGGGTGTCATGATGTATCAAATCATCTTGCCATTAGCACTGGGAGTTTTAACTTATCATTTCTATAAATGGTTTCGTGAAATCGGAAAGATGGAAATGGTTCGTTTCAAAACAAAAAAACGCTATTTGATTCATAAAATTTCTCAAGAGAGTTTCTATTTTTCATTGTTTTTATATGTGGCTTTTATTCTGTATTATTTTTTAGTGTTATGGTTAACCAAAGGTAGAGTTGCAAACGAGGTAACACGAGAAATATTGTTGGATTGGTTTGGTAAATCTTTGATTTTAAATCATCCTTATTTCTATTTTTTCTTGGAGGGAACAGTTAAATTTTTCGTTATTCCCTATATTTGGGGAATGATAGCCGGTTTCTTATCGCTAATATCCATACAGAAATACCAAAGCCTATTAACAATTCCGATTGTTTTTACCGGTTTGGAATTTATTTCGCTGGCTTTAAAAACAAAACTACCCAATTTTTATATTTATTTGAATCCCAAAAGTATTTTAGTCAGCGGGGATTATCCTAATATTCATACAACGTGGTTATTTATTATACATATTGTTATTCTTACTTTGATGTATATAACATTTTTGTATCGGAATAAAAAGGTGGATTACTAATGAAAAAGATGCTTCTTAGAAATACAACTTATTTATTATTTTTCGGGATGCTCATTTGGATTTTGCCTTTTTTTAAGCGTGGCTATGAAGAATTGTTAACAGCTTTTTACATCACTTTTTCCATACCTGCTTTAACCTTGTTGTTAACGGATTATCGAGTATCGATTGTTTTCGTGTTAACCCGCTTTCAAGATTATCATCACTATTGGCGGTTTTTGCTTGGGAAATATTTAAGGCAACTTGGAATTTTTCTTTTACTCCTTTTGATGGCTAACGGATACTATAATTATCAACATCACCTAGGATGGTTTATTCCTTGGGGAGTGTATATTCGCTTAACCATTTTAAGTATCTTTCTATCATTGAGCTTCTTTTGTGTTTTTAAGAAAACAAGAAGTTATCTATGGGTAGAAATAGTATATGGTGTTTTCTTGATTGATTTTTTGTATTCAAAAAATCTGGAATTAGGAGAGGAATGGATTCATCTTTATTCTATTTTCACTTCTTTACAAGGACTGTTATTTTACCTAGGGATAATCATTTTATTGAGCATATATGCTAATTGGTATAGGGGGATTGAAGAGTGAAGAGGAATTTTTTTGGCATCTCTATTTTATACACAGCCATCAGTGTGTTATCCGCCATCATGATTTTAAGGGATAGAGCTTATTGGAGTACTCATCTTTTGTATCGAATTGAATGGTTTGAACAACTGAATTACAATCGCTTGAATCTTAGCGTTTTGTTGGTGTTTTTAACGCAATCTTTATTGGTAATGATGGCTTTTGTACAAAATCAATCGGAAAGAGAGGGCTATAGTCAATTCTTATTGATTAGAAATGGAAGGAGCGGTGTGCTATCTTATTTATTAAAAAATAAGATAAGAGAGTGGCTGATATATGCTGGGATGACAACCTTGTTATTATGGATTGTTAATGGTTTGTGTTGCTTGCAATGGGCTTTCCCAATATCAACGGTGCTTTCATGGTGGAAATATACCTTCACCATGGCGTGCTTGAGTTTGGTGTATGAATTAAATTTACTTTTCAGAGATCATCAGAAAACAAAGGATATTTTTTTCTACTTATGCGTCGTATTTTGTGCTTTAGATATTGCTTTTAATACGAAATTTATTGTTGCAACAGAAACTGTTTTAGAAATTTTGAAATGGCTTGGTATTAACTTACTTCTTACAGTGATAGCGGTTGGTACGTTGATGAAACGAATTATAGAAAAGAGGGATTTGGTATGATTGAATTAGTAGGCGTGAAAAAAGCTTATCGGAACCACTTGGTTTTCGAGGATGTGAATCTAAAAATCGAGGATGGCAAAATCAATTACATCCAAGGGATAAATGGTGTGGGTAAAAGTGTCCTTTTGAAAATTATTTGTGGCTTATCCTTAGCGACAGAGGGCAAGGTTTTGATTGATGGAAAAGAACTGGGGAAGGAGTTTGACATTATTCATAATGCCGGTGTTAGTATTAACAACCCTGAATTTAATCATAATTGGACGGGATTGGAAAATTTGATGGAGCTTGCCAAAATACGTCGCAGGATTGATCGAGAAGGAATTTTAGCTATGGCTGAGGACTTTGATATGGCAGAGAATATGAATAAAAAATATAAAAGCTATTCCCTTGGTATGAAACAAAAGCTTCGTATTATGCAGGCATTAATGGACCAGCCAAAATACCTCATTTTAGATGAACCATTTGATGCGTTGGACCAAAGCTCTAAGGAAAAAACGAAACAAATCTTGAAGGAGTATTTACAGACGCATGAAGACTCATTGCTGGTATATACTAGCCACGAAAGAGGGTCTGAGGATTTTGCGGATGTTATCTTTGAAATTAGTGAAAATAGAATTGTAAAACTAAAGGGTTGATGGGACAATTAGCCCATAAAGCTTGGTTGACGAAACCAAATTAATCGTTTATTATAATAAATTGCAAAAGAATCGAATTTGGGTAAGGGATACTATACCCATTTTTGACTTACTTTATGGCAAGAAAGGCGGCTATATGAAAGAAACTCAGGCATACCATGTTGTTAAATATGGGAATAAAGCATTGCGTCGTGACTATTCAAAAGTTAGTAGTGGTTTAGATCTTCCTGATTTAGTAGAGATTCAAACAGAATCTTTCGAATGGTTTTTAAGAGAAGGGGTACAAGAAGTATTTGATGGCATTTTCCCAATTACCAATCATAGCGAAAGCATCCGCTTAAAGTTTTTAGGGTATCGTTTAGATGAACCTCTTTTAGGTGTTGCTGAATGTAAGCACAAACAAATTAATTATTGTGCCAAGATGTATGGTGACATGGAACTTGAAATGGTGGATCAGGCAACGGGTGAAGTTCTAACCAAGAGAGAAGATGTTTACTTAGGGGAATTACCTTTAATGACACCGGGCGGCACATTTATTATTAATGGTGCAGAACGTGTTATCGTTTCGCAAATTGTTCGTTCCCCGGGGGCTTACTTTGGCATTGTTTCCGAAGATAGAACGGGCCGTGATACCTATACAAGTGAATTAATTCCGGCGCGTGGAACATGGCTGGAATTTTTGACCGACGAAAAAAAAGCTAACTTAGGCCGCGTTGTTATGACTTCAGTTGACCGTCGTCGTAAGATTTTAAGTACTATTTTCTTAAAAGCCATTGGTTTATCTTTAAATCGTGAAAAGAATGGTGAAACGGTCTCTGTTTCTGATATGCAAAAATTCTTAAAAGCCTTGAAATTACCAGTTCATAAAGATGTTGTTGTTCCTGAAGAAACAACCGAATTATTAAATGAGTATTCCTTATTATATACATCCATTTTCGGTAATTATGAAGAATTAAGAAATTCATTAGCCGCGGATAAATTACCAACAACTAACGATGCTTTGTATGCGATTTACCAAAACCAGCGTCAAGATGAAATTGCGACGGTAGATGGTGCTATGAACCTGATGGATTCTCGCTTCTTTGATCATAAAGCTTATGATTTAACTAAAGCAGGTCGTTATAAAGTGCGTCGTAAGTTAAATATCTTAGATCGTATGATTGGTCATAGCTTAACAGAAAACCTGGTTGGTGCTGATGGTAAAGTTCTAATTAAGAAAGGCATTGAAATTGAGCGCTCCTTAAAGAATGAACTAAGAGAAGAAATCAACAAGGGTATCGCCATGAGTGCCGTTCCTTTCATACATGCTTTCTCGCATCCTGAAGTGGCTTCAGTTAAGACTGCTTGGAAGAAGTCCTTGATCGGTCGTATTTTAGCTCAAGATATTACGGGCGATTATGAATTGGAAAAAGGAACTGTTTTAACAGAGGAAGATGTTAAAGCGATTTCAAAACAATATGAGGCTATTCTTGTTTATACCGGAATTTATGCGAATGCAGTAAAAGTCACTAATGATAATGTGAATGCGGTTTTGAATTTAGGAGAACGTTTATTCCAAATTGGTCGTATCACCGTTGGTGGAAAAGACGTAGTCAATTCAAATGGTGAAGCTTATGTGGGAGGCTATACACCAAATGTTCGTCGTAATGCGATGACAGCTCGCAATCAAGAAGCGATTGTGAAGAGGGTTATGGCTGGTGAAGCAGTAATAGTTTGGTTAGTTGGTGCGGCTGTTCAAACCGTAGAAATCAACGTGGATGGAAATCCGGTGAAGATTATTGGTATTGATCCATTGAACCAAAAAGAAACCATTACTATCTCGGATATTTATGCTTTATACAATTATCAATTAACCATGTTGGACGGCATTGGTAGTCAAGATGATATTGATATGTTGTCAAATCGTCGTATTCGTACAATGGGTGAATTGCTTCAAAATCAATATCGTTTGGGCTTAAGTCGTGCTGAAAGAACAATTAAAGACAGAATGTCGATTTCAGACACTTCCTCATTAACACCTAAGACATTGGTAAACATTCGTCCATTAACAACGCCGGTCAAGGAATTCTTCTCTGCTTCTCAATTATCGCAGTTTATGGATCAAGAAAATCCGTTAGCTGAATTGTCAAACAAGAGGCGTATTTCCGCTTTGGGTCCTGGTGGATTAACGCGTGAACGTGCCGGATTTGAAGTGCGTGATATTCATAACTCTCACTATGGACGTATTTGTCCAATTGAAACACCGGAAGGTCCAAACATTGGTTTGATTTCTTATTTAACAACTTATGCGAAGGTAAATGAATATGGCTTTATTGAAACGCCTTATCGCAAAGTGAAGAAAGGTGTTGTAACGGATGAAGTTGTTTACATGGATGCTGAGGAAGAAAACGAACATGCGATTGCTCAATCGAATGCCATCAAGGATGGGAAATTAATTGCTGATAAAGTAGTTGCTCGTGTTGCCGGTGAAACTGTGATGGCGGATGCAGAAACGATTGATTTTGCGGATGTATCTCCTCGCCAAATTGTATCAGTGGCGACAGCTTGTGTACCTTTCTTGGAAAATGATGACTGCACACGTGCCTTAATGGGTGCTAATATGCAACGTCAGGCAGTCCCGTTATTAAATCCACATAGTCCATTTGTCGGAACGGGTATGGAACATATGATTGCTCGTTATTCGGGAGAAGCTTGTGTGGCGACAGCTTCGGGTATGGTTACTTATGTCGACGCAAGTCGTGTTGTTGTGGCTCAAGATGATGGGCAAATGAAGGAATATAAATTAACGAAGTATTCTCGTTCCAATGCGTCTACTTGTATAAATCAAAAACCGATTGTACTAAAGGGCGAACGTATTGAACGTGGCGATATTTTAGCCGATGGTCCTTCCATGCAAAATGGCGAATTAGCTCTAGGTCAGAATGTAACGATTGCTTTTATGACTTGGAAGGGTTACAACTATGAAGATGCGATTATTATGTCGGAAAAAATGCAGGCGGAAGACTATTATACTTCCGTTCATATTGAAGAATATTCTCTTGAATGTCGCACGACAAAATTAGGGGACGAAGAAATCACTTATGATATTCCAAACGTTGCCGAAGCGGCGAAGAGAAACTTAGATCCTCGTGGAATTATTATGGTTGGTGCTGATGTTAAGGAAGGCGATATCTTAGTTGGTAAGGTAACTCCTAAGGGGCAAACGGATGTTTCCCCGGAAGAGAAGCTATTATTAGCTATCTTTGGTGAGAAGTCGCGTGAAGTTCGTGATAATTCCTTGAAAGTTCCACATGGTGGTGCCGGTACAGTCTTAGATGTTCGCGTATTCCACCGCAATGATAAAGGCGTTGAATTAAAAAACGGTGTTAAGAGCATGGTAAAAGTGTTCATCGTTCAAAAGAGAAAGATTTCCGAAGGGGATAAGATGGCAGGTCGTCATGGTAATAAGGGTGTCATTTCCCGTATTAATCCGGTGGAAGATATGCCATACATGGCAGATGGAACACCAATTGATGTGATGTTGAATCCATTCGGTGTGCCTTCTCGTATGAATATTGGACAGGTATTAGAAGTTCATTTAGGTTTAGCCGCGAAGCGTTTAGGCGTTAAGTTTGCGACACCGGTCTTTGATGGTGTCTCTAATGAAGACTTAGCGAATATTATGAAAGAAGCCGGTTCTTCACCGGATGGTAAGTACGTCTTATACGATGGCATGACGGGTGAAGCTTATGACGAGCGTATTTCGGTTGGTGTCATGTATATGATTAAGTTAGCCCACATGGTCGATGATAAGTTACATGCTCGTGCGACTGGTCCATACTCTTTAGTAACGCAACAGCCACTAGGCGGTAAAGCACAAAATGGCGGGCAGAGATTTGGGGAAATGGAAGTTTGGGCTCTTGAAGCCTATGGTGCTTCCCATACCTTACAAGAAATCTTAACAGTTAAATCCGATGATATTACTGGTCGTACAAGGACTTATGAAGCTATTGTTAAAGGTAAAGACATGCCTACACCCGGTATTCCTGAATCCTTCCGTGTCTTAGTGCATGAATTACAGTCGTTAGCTATTGATGTTCGTATGATGGATGGCGAAGGTCATGAGATGGACTTAAAGGAAATGGAACAACAAGACCTACGTGAAGAAACAGAAATTAACTCAGATGTCATCATGGTTAATGATGCCAATGAAACAGAAGGTTTCATGACCGTTGAGGATGATGAAGAAGTAGTGGAAGCCGCCGAAGTAGGATTCGACGAAGGCGAAGAATAGGAGGGGAACGATGAATATTAACAATTTTTCTGCGATTAAAATCGGTCTAGCCTCACCAGAAAAGATTCTTAAATGGTCTTATGGCGAAGTTAAAAAGCCTGAAACCATTAACTACCGTTCGCAAAAACCAGAAAAAGAAGGGCTATTTGCGGAACAAATTTTTGGTCCTACAAAAGACTGGGAATGTGCTTGTGGTAAGTACAAGAAAGTACGTTACCAAGGTGTTGTTTGTGATCGCTGTGGAGTTGAAGTAACCAAGAGTTCAGTGCGTCGTGAACGCATGGGTCATATTGAATTAGCGGCTCCTGTAACACATATTTGGTACTTAAGAGGAACTCCGTCTCGTTTAGCTCTCATCTTAAATTTACCGCCAAAACAATTGGAAGAAATCATTTATTTCGTTTCTTGGGTGGTTACCGATCCGGGTGATTTAAGTGATAAACAAAATGGTGTTAAGTACAAACAAGTTATCTCGGAAAGAGAATACCGTACTTTAGTGGCTCGACATGGTGTGGGTAGTTTCGTTGCCCAAACTGGAGCTGAAGCGGTAAAGGCTCTTTTAGAACAAGTGGACTTGGAAGCGGATTACACAGCTATTAAGGCGGAATTAGAAGGTGCTAAGGGTGAAAAGCGTAAGCAATTAATCAAACGTTTGGAAACGGTTGAAGCTTTCCGTAACTCTGATAATAAGCCGGAATGGATGGTGTTATCTGTATTACCAGTCATCCCACCTGATTTAAGACCAATGCTTCAATTAGATGGTGGTCGTTTCGCTTCCTCTGATTTAAATGATTTGTACCGTCGTGTTATCACACGTAACAATCGTTTGAAGAAACTATTGGAATTAGGCACACCGGCTATCATTGTTCAAAATGAAAAGCGTATGTTACAAGAAGCGGTAGATGCCTTGATTGATAATGGGCGCCGTGGGAAACCGGTTAATGGTGCTTCTAACCGTGCTCTGAAGTCATTATCCAACTCTCTAAAGGGTAAACAAGGACGTTTTCGTCAAAACTTGTTAGGAAAACGTGTTGACTTCTCTGGTCGTTCAGTTATTGCGATTGGTCCTTACTTAAAGATGTGGCAATGTGGTCTACCTAGAGAAATGGCAATCAATTTATATAAGCCTTTTGTTATTAATGAATTGGTGAACCAACAAATCGCGACCAATCCTAAGACGGCTGAAAAATTAATTGTTCGTCAAGACCATCGTGTTTGGGATATTGTGGAGCAAGTGATTACCCAGCATCCGGTTTTCCTAAACCGTGCGCCTACTTTACACCGCTTGGGTATACAAGCTTTCTTCCCTCGTTTAGTGGAAGGTCGTGCTATTCGTGTGCATCCATTGGTGTGTCCTGCATTTAACGCTGACTTTGATGGTGACCAGATGGCGGTTCACTTACCATTAAGTGATATGGCTCGTGCCGAAACAGAAGTCTTAATGCTTGGTTCAAACAACATCTTAGGTCCAAAGGATGGTAAACCTATCGTTACACCCGGGCAGGACTTAGTGTTGGGTAACTTCTATTTGAATATGGAAGAAACAGCGGATGAATTCTACAAGAAGGCAGATGCTTTAGAAGCAATTGGTGAAAAAGTAGAAGCGGATCGTTGGCGAAGATATGGGGATAACGAAGGTCATGTTTTCAAAGATGTTGATGAAGTCTTAATGGCTTATCAAACCGGTGTCGTTCATTTGCATAGTCGTATCGCGATTCCCGCCGCTAAAGCTGGTAAGACCTGCTTTAGTGCGCAACAAATGGATTCTTACTTGATGACAACGGTTGGTAAGATTATCTTCAACCAAGTATTCCCGGCCGAATTCCCGTACTTAAATGTTGTTAATGGAGAAAACTTGAAGGCAACTTCGGATGAATTCTTCTTAGCGAAGGGTTCCAATATTAAGAAAGAAATTGCGGAACGTAAAGTCACACCGGAATTTAAGAAGAAGGAATTAGGAAGTTTAATTGCGGCAGTATTCGATCGTTATAACACTAATGGTACTTCTGATATCTTAGATGGTTTGAAGGATATGGGTTATTTATACTCCACTCTAGCCGGCATGACCGTTGCTTTAAGTGACATTAAAGTAGCTCCTAGGAAAGATGAATTGGTAGCTGAGGGTCGTGAAAAAGCAGACGTCTTAAACGCTTTAAGAGACCGTGGCTTATTAACAGCACAAGAATGGGAACGTGCTTTCTCTGAATTGTGGGCAAACGTGAAGGAAAGTGTTGGAGATTCCTTGATGGCTTCCTTACCTCGTATGAATCCTATCAACATGATGGCTGTCTCTGGTGCTCGTGGTAATAAGAACCACTTTACCCAGTTAGCTGGTATGCGTGGATTGATGGCACGTCCAACCCAATCGAAATCACGTAAAGAATACCAACCATCCATCATTGAAGTTCCAATCTATTCTTCATTCCGCGAAGGGATGTCGGTATCTGAATTCTTTATTTCCACCCATGGGGTGCGTAAAGGTCTAACCGATACAGCCTTAAAGACTGCGGAATCCGGTTACTTAACACGTCGTTTAGTCGATGTGGCGCAAGAAGTGATTATCAATGAAGATGATTGTGGAACCGATAGTGGTTACTTGGTTTCCGATATTATTGATCAGCGTAATAATTCAATTATTGAAAATTTCTATGATCGTATTGTTGGTCGCTATACCCAACAAACGATTGTTCACCCTGAGACAGGTGAAGTCTTAGTGGATGAAGATACTTTCATCACAGAAGAATTAGCACAAAAGGTGCTTGCGGCCGGTGTTAAGGAAGCTTATATTCGTAATGTGTTTACTTGTAAGTCGGGCAATGGCATTTGTCGTAAATGTTATGGTCAAAATATGGCAACGGGTCGCCTTGTTGAAGAAGGTGAAGCGGTTGGTATTATGGCTGCCCAAGCAATTGGTGAACCTGGTACACAGTTGACCATGCGTAACTTCCATACTGGTGGAGTTGCAACGCAATCCGGCGATATTACACAAGGTCTTCCTCGTGTTGAAGAATTGTTTGAAGCTCGTACACCAAAGGGTGTTGCTGTTATTTCGAAGATTGACGGCGAAATTACAGAAATCCGTGAAAATGATACGCATACAGGACAAATCGTTACCGTCACAAATGAAACTGAATCGATTGAGCATAAGTGTGACTTGACACAAGTTGTTCGCCAATGGATGAAACCGGGAACGAAAGTACATGCCGGTGAAAAATTAACCGAAGGACAAATTGCACCTAAGGAATTGTTAGCAGTAGCCGGTGTGCGTGCCGTTCAAGAATATATTTTGAAAGAAGTGAAGCGTGTTTATTCGACACAAAGTATTGATATTTCTGATAAGCACTTAGAAGTTATGATTAAGCAAATGCTTAAGAAGGTCATTATCCTTGAAGGTAATGATTCTGGCTTAAGTGCCGGTCAAACATTATCTCTACACCGTGTGGATGAACTAAATGAAGTATTATTGGACGAAGGTAAGACACCGGCAAAGTATGGTCCTGTTTTATTAGGTATTTCGAAGTCAGCTGTTGAAACAGATTCGTTCTTATCCTCCGCTTCTTTCCAAGAAACAACGAAAGTATTAACGGAAGCCGCTGTTCGTGGCAAGGTTGATAAATTACAAGGTTTGAAGGAAAACGTGATTATTGGTAAGCTAATTCCTGCCGGTACAGGTAGAAACTTTGATCGTGAAACAACACGTCGTATCGAAGAAAGAGCGGCTGAATTGAAAGCCATTCGCGAAGAGAAGGCTCGCAAGTTGGCGGAAGAATCCGAGCAACGTTTACCGGATGATATTTTGTCAGGACTTGATTTTAGGGCGAAGGATTATTTCCAAGATTAACTCATCCTTGAAAAGACACCCATTAGGTGTCTTTTTTGCATTAGAATCATGAAATGAAATGTAATCTAAATGAAACGAACTATAAAATGAGGTATGGGTAAGAAATAGTCAAAAGACTAGCGATAGTTTAACGAGAAATAAGAGTGAAAAATAGATTTAAAGGGAGGCGAGAGATATAAGGAAAATAGAAAATAATTTTTTGTAAGTTGTAAAATGAAATTCAACAGAAAAGACATGTTCGTCTGATATACTAGAATTTTCCAAATCAGTATAGAAAGGCAGATGAACATGTCTACTATTTATTCTACCAAAAAAGCTTCCTGTTCATAGCTATCAGCCTTAAAACGAGGGACAAACGAGAACTTCAATGGACTTTTGAGAGAATTTCTTCCAAAGGGTCTATCTCTCAACCCTCTAACAAAAGAAGAAGTAGACCAGTATGTTTCAGCTATAAACAATAGACCTAGACGCCTTCACCAATATCAATCCGCAAATATTATTTTTGGGATATCCCAAACAACCTAAAAAAGGAATTCTGATGATGATGTGACCCCAAAGTTAGACTTTTAAATTTAGATATGGCAAACTCCAAATTTTTCAAAAAAAGTATGAATAATAGGCTTGCCATAGGAGGGATGAGATGATATTATAACTGGGCACTAGAGAGCAGTACAAAAGACAATGGCAGAGCTTTTTGGAAGAGGGAAGAAGGTATAAAGTACTCAAAACAAAGGGGAAAAGAAAGCGAGAAAAGTCGAAAAAAAGTAATTGACAAAGTCAGAAGGTATTGGTATTATAGTCAAGCACGCTTGAAGAGAGCGTGAGAGATCTTTGAAAACTGAATAGGAATTAAAAACATTACAGAACAACGTCAACGAAATAAGAAAGAAGTAGCCAAAGAGCTACGGAATAAAGAGTCAATCAAATGAAGAGTTTGATCCTGGCTCAGGATAAACGCTGGCGGCGTGCCTAATACATGCAAGTCGAACGCTGGAAACCTAGCTTGCTAGGTGGAAAGAGTGGCGAACGGGTGAGTAATACATAAGCAATCTGCCCACAAAGACCGGGATAACCTCTGGAAACGGGGACTAATACCGGATAGGTAAGGAGAAGGCATCTTTTCTTTATTAAAGGTTAAAAACACTAGTGGATGAGCTTATGGCGCATTAGTTAGTTGGTGAGGTAAAGGCTCACCAAGACGATGATGCGTAGCCGGCCTGAGAGGGTGAACGGCCACATTGGGACTGAGACACGGCCCAGACTCCTACGGGAGGCAGCAGTAGGGAATTTTCGGCAATGGGGGCAACCCTGACCGAGCAACGCCGCGTGAGTGAAGACGGCCTTCGGGTTGTAAAGCTCTGTTGTAAGAAAAGATAAACCGGAAGAGAATTTCAGTCAGACATTATCTTACCAGAAAGCCACGGCTAACTACGTGCCAGCAGCCGCGGTAATACGTAGGTGGCGAGCGTTATCCGGAATTATTGGGCGTAAAGGGTGCGTAGGCGGTCTGTTAAGTTCATGGTCAAATTGTGGGGCTCAACCCCATCACGCCATGGATACTGGCAGACTAGAGTATTGGAGAGGCAAGTGGAATTCCATGTGTAGCGGTAAAATGCGTAGATATATGGAGGAACACCGGTGGCGAAGGCGACTTGCTGGCCAAAGACTGACGCTGAGGCACGAAAGCGTGGGGAGCAAATAGGATTAGATACCCTAGTAGTCCACGCTGTAAACGATGAATACTAAGTATTGGGGAGACTCAGTGCTGCAGCTAACGCATTAAGTATTCCGCCTGTGGAGTATGCACGCAAGTGTGAAACATAAAGGAATTGACGGGGGCCCGCACAAGCGGTGGAGTATGTGGTTTAATTCGACGCAACGCGAAGAACCTTACCAGGCCTTGACATCCCTTGCAAAGCCCTAGAGATAGGGAAGAGGTTATCAAGGAGACAGGTGGTGCATGGTTGTCGTCAGCTCGTGTCGTGAGATGTTGGGTTAAGTCCCGCAACGAGCGCAACCCTTGTCTTCAGTTACCAGCATTCAGTTGGGGACTCTGGAGAGACTGCCGGTGATAAACCGGAGGAAGGTGGGGATGACGTCAAATCATCATGCCCCTTATGGCCTGGGCTACACACGTACTACAATGGCTATTACAACGTGCAGCGACTGTGTGAACAGGAGCGAATCACTGAAAGATAGTCTCAGTTCGGATTGGAGTCTGCAACTCGACTCCATGAAGTTGGAATCGCTAGTAATCGCGGATCAGCATGTCGCGGTGAATACGTTCTCGGGCCTTGTACACACCGCCCGTCATACCATGAGAGTTGGCAATACCCGAAGCCGGTGGCCTAACCGCAAGGAAGGAGCCGTCGAAGGTAGGGCTAATGATTGGGGTCAAGTCGTAACAAGGTATCCCTACGAGAACGTGGGGATGGATCACCTCCTTTCTAAGGAGAAAGATGTACACAAGAAAGAAGTTGGAGTAATAAATTCCTATTTAGTTTTGAGAGATTTCGGAAAAAGACTCTCAAGAGCAGTTCTTTGAAAACTGAATAACAGAAGAAGACAATAGATAGGTCTTTTTCGTAAAGTTGTGATAACAAGATTAACAGAAAAAGTTGAAAGACAAAAAGTTAACAGTTCTCGTACAAACGCAAAAAAGAGTGATTAAACGAACAAGAGCGTACGGTGGATGTCTTGGCATATAGAGCAGAAGAAGGACGCAGCAAACGGCGAAACGCCTCGGGGAGTCGTACACAGGCAACGATCCGGGGGTATCCGAATGGGGGAACCCGATACATAGGAAATGATGTATCACCCATAAGCCAATACATAACTTATGAGGAGAAAACCCAGTGAATTGAAACATCTTAGTAACTGGAGGAAAAGAAAATAACAATGATTCCGAGAGTAGTGGCGAGCGAAATTGGAAGAGCCCAAACCAGCTAAGAGCTGGGGTAGTAGGACCACGAGATGGTACAGATGAAGATAGTCGAATGAGATTGAAAGCTTCAGCCGCAGAAGGTGCAAGCCCTGTAGACGAAATTTTCAAATGGCCTAGTGGGATCCTGAGTACGTCGGGGCACGTGGAACCCTGACGGAAGCGACCGGGACCATCCGGTAAGGCTAAATACTCCTATATGACCGATAGTGAACCAGTACCATGAGGGAAAGATGAAAAGAACCGCGGGAGCGGAGTGAAATAGATTCTGAAACCGTATGCTTACAAAAAGTCAGAGCACATTCATGTGTGATGGCGTGCCTTTTGTAGAATGAACCGGCGAGTTATCCTTACGTGCGAGGTTAAGCAGACAATGCGGAGCCGAAGCGAAAGCGAATCTTAATAGGGTGAAGAGTACGTAGGGATAGACCCGAAGCCGTAGTGATCTAGTCATGAGCAGGTTGAAGTCTGGGTGAATCCAGATGGAGGACCGAACCGACCCCCGTTGAAACGTTGGCGGATGACTTGTGATTAGCGGAGAAATTCCAATCGAACACGGCGATAGCTGGTTCTCCCCGAAATAGCTTTAGGGCTAGCGTTGAACGGATCTACCCGGAGGTAGAGCACTGAAATCTTGCGGGCGGCACCTAGCCGTACCAATAGATATCAAACTCCGAATGCCGGGCAAGAATATTCAGCAGTCAGACTGTGGGTGATAAGGTCCATGGTCAAAAGGGAAACAGCCCAGATCATCAGATAAGGTCCCAAAATTTACGCTAAGTGGAAAAGGATGTGGAGACGCGCAAACAGCTAGGAGGTTGGCTCAGAAGCAGCCATCCTTGAAAGAGTGCGTAACAGCTCACTAGTCGAGTATCTCCGCGCCGAAAATTTACCGGGGCTAAGCGTAATACCGAATCTATGGATTTGAATTTAATTCAAGTGGTAGGGGAGCGTTCCATACAGCATTGAAGGTATACCGTAAGGAGTGCTGGAGCGTATGGAAGTGAGAATGCCGGTGTGAGTAGCGAGATGTAGGTGAGAATCCTACACACCGATAGACCAAGGTTTCCAGGGGAAGGTTCGTCCGCCCTGGGTAAGTCGGGACCTAAGGCCAGGCCGAAAGGCGTAGTCGATGGACAGCAGGTTGATATTCCTGCACCCGCGAATCAAGTGAAGGAGTGACAGAAAAGGTTAACCAGACCCCTTAATGGATTGGGGATTGTAAGGAGAAGAGGCTGATAGGCAAATCCGTCAGCGTAATTGAAGCCTTGCAGGGAGTGAACGCGCGAGCAAGTAGCGAAGATGGTGAGACCGCCGGTTCTCAAGAAAAGCTTCTAGCGTCAATTGATTAGTGGCCCGTACCAAAACCGACACAGGTGGTCAAGGCGAATAGCCTAAGGTGAGCGAGAGAACTGTTGCCAAGGAACTCGGCAAATTGGCCCCGTACGTTCGCAATAAGGGGTGCTCGAAAGAGCCGCAGTAAATAGGCCCTAGCAACTGTTTAACTAAAACATAGCTCTCTGCAAAGTCGCAAGACGAAGTATAGGGGGTGACACCTGCCCGGTGCTGGAAGGTCAAGGGGATTAGTTAGGAGTAATCCGAAGCTTTGAACCGAAGCCCCAGTGAACGGCGGCCGTAACTATAACGGTCCTAAGGTAGCGAAATTCCTTGTCAGGTAAGTTCTGACCCGCACGAAAGGTGTAATGATTTGGGCACTGTCTCGGCAGCAGACTCGGTGAAATCTTAGTACCTGTGAAGATGCAGGTTACCCGCAACTAGACGGAAAGACCCCATGGAGCTTTACTATAGCCTGCTATTGAGTTTCGGTTAAGTATGCACAGTATAGGTGGGAGACGAAGAGACCGGCCTTTCGGGGTCAGAGGAGTCACCGTTGGGATACCACTCTTACTTAATTGAAATTCTAACTCCGGACCGTGATCCGGGCGGAGGACCGTGGCAGGTGGGTAGTTTGACTGGGGCGGTCGCCTCCCAAAGAGTAACGGAGGCGTACAAAGGTACTCTCAGAATGGTTGGAAATCATTCAACGAGCGCAAACGCAGAAGAGTGCTTGACTGCGAGACAAACAGGTCGAGCAGGGACGAAAGTCGGTGTTAGTGATCCGGCGGTGCAGAATGGAATGGCCGTCGCTTAACGGATAAAAGCTACCCTGGGGATAACAGGCTGATCTCGCCCAAGAGTTCACATCGACGGCGAGGTTTGGCACCTCGATGTCGGCTCATCGCATCCTGGAGGTGAATTCGCTTCCAAGGGTTGGGCTGTCCGCCCATTAAAGCGGTACGCGAGCTGGGTTCAGAACGTCGTGAGACAGTTCGGTCCCTATCTGTTGTGGGCGTTGGAAATTTGAGGAGAGCTGCCCCTAGTACGAGAGGACCGGGGTGGACATTCCTACGGTGCACCAGTTGTCACGCCAGTGGCATAGCTGGATAGCCGAGAATGGACCGGATAAACGCTGAAGGCATCTAAGCGTGAAACCGACTCCAAGATAAGATTTCCCATCATTTCAAATGAATAAGACCCCTTAAAGACGATGAGGTTGATAGGTCAGGGATGTAAGCATAGTGATATGTTGAGTTGACTGATACTAATAGGTCGAAGGTTTATTCACGAAGAGAACGCCAATTTTACGAAAAGACAGAAAATGTCTTCTAAGCTGTTATTTAGTTTTCAGAGAATTGACTCTGAAAAGATCCGGTGACGATAGCGAAGTGGCCACACCTGTTCCCATCCCGAACACAGAAGTTAAGCACTTCAGCGGCAAAAATAGCCCTTTGGGTGAATCGAGCTCGTTGCCGGGTCTATTTTTTTTATCCTTTTTTTACTTTATAATTTGTTTTTATGAGGTATAATTTTCAAGGTGAATAGTATGAAAACATATACATATACAAGCCATTCCATGAAAGAAACATTTTCTCTAGGAGAAAAGATTGGAAAACACGCTTTTGAAGGTTTCCTTCTTTTATTAGATGGCGATTTAGGTGCTGGTAAAACTTCTCTAACAAAGGGAATTGGAAAAGGACTGGAAGTAACGAAAACAATCACTTCTCCTACTTTTAATATCCAAAAAATTTACAAAGGAAGAATTACCTTAAATCACATAGATGCTTATCGTTTAGAAGGTATTGTTCAAGATCTCGGTTTTGACGAATACTTTAATGAAGAAGCAGTTACGGTGATTGAGTGGAGTCATTTTATGTCCTATTTATTACCCGAGAAATATTTGAATTGTACCATAACCATTCAAGCGGATGATTCACGTGTGTATCATTTTGAAGCAAATGGAAAACCATATGAGGATTTTTTGGAGGTGCTAAAATGATTACACTATGTTTAGATACAAGTATGCAATATCTAGTACTAGGTCTAATGAATGATCAACAAATTCTGGCGAAAATTCAAAAAGAAATTCCCAAAAGACAATCAGAAGAAATCTTTGTTGAGCTTAATCGTTTGTTGGAAATGGCTCAATTAGATGTGGATGACATTGAGGCTCTTGTTGTCACAAATGGTCCAGGATCGTACACGGGTGTTCGTATTGCTTTAACAATCGCAAAAGTGTTTGCGAGCTTGAAAAAGCTTCCTTTCTATACCATCAGTTCCTTGCAATTGTTAGCAGGAAAGGAAAGTGGTCAAGTGATATTAGATGCGCGAGGGAAGCGTGTTTATACAGCTGTATATGACCATGGTAATCCTATGACAGAGGAAACTATTCAATTTATAGAAGATTTGAATTTAAAGGCAAACTTCATTGGTGATTTACAGCTCATAGGTCAGGAAAGGTCTAACTTGGATTTGGTGCAACACTTCTTTGATTTGAAAGATAAGTGGGTGTTACAGGAAGATGTAGATTACGTAAAGCCAAACTATCTAAAGGCGAATGGGGCTTATTTGGTTAAATGATGATTCATTCGGTTACTAATAAAGACTTATCACGCATTACCGCGATTGATCAAGGCGCCTTCAAAAATGGATTTTGGTCAAAAGAAAACTATGAAAATGAATTCGAAAATAATCCATACGCAAATCTTTATGTGTATAAAAAAGGAGAAATTCTTGGCTTTATTGATTTCTGGATTAGCTTTGAAATAGGGGATATAACACGCATTGCGGTTGATCCAAATTATCAAAGAAAAGGTATTGCTAAGGAATTATTAGAGTTTGCTTTAATGCAAATGAAAAAAGAAAATTGTGAATATTGTCAATTGGAAGTTCGCTCCAGCAATCAAGCTGCGATTTCTCTGTATGAAAAATTTGGTTTTGAAAAAATCAATATTCGTAGTCATTATTATGAAAATCAAGAAGATGCTTTAGTTATGAACAAAGTGCTTTAGGAGGATGTTTATGGCAAAAATATTAGCCATTGAAAGTAGCTGTGATGAAACAGCTTGTGCCATTATTGAAGATGGTCATGTGGTATTGAGTAATGTGGTTTCAACTCAAATTGATACTCATAAGCAATTTGGTGGGGTAGTACCTGAAGTCGCTTCCCGTCTTCATGTTGAAAAAATATCCATTGTTATTAAAGAGGCTTTAGAAAAAGCCGGTATGTCTGTTCAAGATGTGGATGCGATTGCCTATACCAAAGGACCTGGTTTAATCGGTTCTTTGCATGTCGGGGTTCAAGCGGCTAAAACACTGGCTTTGATGTATAAAAAACCGATGTTACCGACGAATCACATGGCAGGACACATCTATGCGAATGCCTTTGTGAAAGAGCTGAAATTTCCATTATTAGCTTTGGTAATTTCAGGTGGTCATAGTCAATTGGTTTGGATGAAGGAAGAGTATTCCTTTGAAATTATTGGTGATACCTTAGATGATGCAGTTGGTGAAGCTTATGATAAGGTTTCTCGTGTATTAGGAACGGGTTATCCGGGTGGACCGGTTATTGATAAGCTAGCGAAACAGGGTAAGGAACATTATTTCTTAAAAACCCCAAAAACGGATGGCACTTATGATTTTAGCTTCTCGGGTTTGAAGTCTTCTGTTCTTCAGTTGATTCAAAGGGAGGAAAAGCTCGGTAATCCTTTGGTAAAAGAAGATGTTGCGTTTGCGTTTCAAGAAGTAGCGATTCATTCCTTAGTGGATAAGACAGTCGCCGCTATACGAGATAAAAAGCCGGCGATGCTCGTTTTGGCAGGTGGTGTTTCCGCTAATTCGCGTTTAAGAGAAGTGATGGCGGAAAAGATGCAAGCTTTCCCAGAAACAGACTTGATACTACCACCGTTATCGGTATGTATGGACAATGCGGCAATGATTGGCGCAGCGGCTTGGGTTGCTTGGCAGCGACAAGAATTTGGCACATGGGAAGATTCAGCGGATTCAAGCATGGAATTGTCTGTTTAGGATTTCACAAATGAAATATTTTGGAATAGAATAAAGACGGTGATAATTATGAATGATAAGAATGAAAAGAATGTTCCACGCGCAACTTTACAACGTTATCCTTTATATCTAAAAGCTTTGCGTAAACTTCAAGAAGATGGAACCACACGTATTATGTCCCGTGAATTAGCGGAATTGGTTTCAATTGAGCCAACAACAATTCGTCGTGATTTCAGCTTTATTGGTAACCTTGGAAAACAAGGATATGGTTATGATGTTGAACGTTTAATTGAAATTTTCTCAGAAGAGTTAGGGGTTAATTTTGATGAGAAGATTATTTTAATCGGAGCCGGTAACTTAGGAAGAGCTTTATTGAACTACAATCATTGGAATCATGTGGTCGGAACCATTGTCTGTGCTTTTGATTTAGCGCCAAGTGCGGATGAAATCGGAGGTATTCCCGTATATCCATTGAGTGAGTTAAACCGTTATATGCCAAAAGGAACAAGAATTGCGATTTTGACAATTTCGCAAGATGTGCAAGCAACGGTGAATTTATTAATAAAAGCAGGGATTGAAGGTTTTGTGTCCTTTGCTATGGATCATTTTTCGGTTCCAAGTCATGTGTCTGTACGACACATTGATGTCGTTTCAAAGATTCAAGAATTAGTTTTTGAAACAAATGAAAAGCAACAAAATAAAGGAGTTTAGAAAATAATGTCAAGTGAAATGAGTATTCGCGATATTTATCGCCTAACAAAATCAGAAGTTGAATTGGAAAAAGATCAAGTTGAATATGTTCAACTACAAGGTTGGATTCGTACAAACCGTGCAGGAAAGAATGTATCGTTCATTTCTTTAAATGATGGAACTTATTTTAATAATGCGCAGATTGTGTATGATGCGGATACTTTGAGTAACTATGAAGAGGTTTCTAAATATTTAACAGGTACAGCTATCTCTGTGATTGGAAAGCTGGTTTTAACACCAGAAGCGAAACAACCTTTTGAGGTACAAGCAAAAGAAATTAGTTTAGAAGGTGTAGCGGATAACACGTATCCTCTACAAAAGAAGCGTCATAGCTTAGAATACTTAAGAGAAACATCTCATTTAAGACCAAGAACGAACACTCTTTCAGCTGTTTTTAGAGTACGCTCAGTTTTAGCGATGGCTATTCATACCTTTTTTCAAGAACAGGGCTTTGTGTATGTAAACACACCAATTATTACCGGCGCTGATGCAGAGGGAGCTGGTGAAACATTTACAGTTACAACCCAAACCGATGACCATTACGAAGAAGATTTCTTTGGTAAGCATGCTAGTTTAACTGTATCTGGTCAACTACAAGCCGAAGCTTTTGCATTGGCTTTTAGAGATGTGTACACGTTTGGACCAACCTTTAGAGCAGAAGAAAGTAATACCACCATTCATGCGGCTGAATTTTGGATGATTGAGCCGGAAATGGCTTTTGCGGATTTGGCATATGATATGGATGTTATTGAAGATATGATTAAATTCTGTATCGATTATGTGCTGGAAATGTGCCCGGAAGAAATGAATTTCTTTAATGAACGCATTGATACAAGCCTATTAGAACGTCTAAATCATGTTCGTAATTCTGATTTTAGGAGAATGTCATATACAGAAGCAATTGAAATCTTAAAGAAAGCTGATGTAAAATTTGAGAACAATAAGATTGAGTGGGGTATGGATTTAAATACCGAACATGAACGGTACTTAACCGATCAAGTAGTGAAGGGTCCTGTCTTTTTAACGGATTATCCAAAAGAAATTAAGGCTTTCTATATGCGTGAAAACGAAGATGGAAAGACGGTTGCGGCAGCTGATTTATTGGTGCCATCCGTCGGTGAATTGGTTGGTGGGTCGCAACGTGAAGAACGCTTGGAAATCTTAGAAAAGAAGATGAAAGAATTGGGCATGAACTTGGATGGCTACCAATGGTATTTAGATTTACGCCGTTATGGTGGTTGTGAACATGCCGGATTTGGTTTAGGCTTTGAGAGATTTGTGATGTATGTGACGGGAATGAAGAACATTCGTGATGTGATTCCTTTTGCCCGCACACCAAAGAATTTAGATTTCTAGGATGGCTTAACCATCCTTTTTTCAGGAGTGAGAGATGTTATATCAAGTTAGTAAAGCAAAAAAATCTTTTGCTGGAAATGATGTGTTTGAAAACGTCAATTTCATGGTCAAGGGAACAGAAAAAATAGCTTTGGTCGGTCGCAATGGTTGTGGCAAGACTACTTTTCTACGTTGTGTAACAAAAGAAGAGCAATTTGATGAAGGAACCGTCAGTCAACAAAATGGCACAAACATTGGCTACCTTTCTCAGAAGGTTTTTGCGAGAGATGAAGCGACGGTGAAGGAAGAACTTTACCAAATTTTTTTGCCTTTATTTCAAATTGAAAAAGAAATGAACCAATTAGCTATGAAAATGGCAGAGGATCATAGTGAAGAAATATTGAATAAATACGCACGACTTCAAGAACAATTTGAACAAAAGGGAGGATATACTTGGGAAAGTGAATTGCTGTCAGTCTTTACTCGTTTTGGTTTTGAAAAGGAAGATTTAAAGAAAAGCATTGGTACTTTTTCGGGTGGTCAGAAAACACGACTGGCTTTTGTTCGATTATTGTTATCAAAACCAGACTTACTCTTATTAGATGAGCCAACCAACCATTTGGATGTAGAAGCCATTGAATGGTTGGAAGGTTATATCAAAAACTATCCAAAAGCTGTTTTAATTGTTTCCCATGACCGTATGTTTTTAGACCACACCGTTGATGTGGTTTACCATATGGAATTTGGGACAATGAAGCGTTACCCGGGAAATTATTCGCATTTTGTTCAAGAAAAAGAAAATGATTTAGAACGCCAACAAGCCGCCTACAACCGCCAGCAAAAAGACATTCAGCGTCTACAAACTTTAATTGAAAAGTTCCGTTATAAAAAGAACAAAGCCGCCTTTGCTCAAAGTAAAATTAAATATTTGGAGCGAATGGAAAGAATTGATCCTGTTAAAAAAGGTCAAAGGAATTTTCATGCTCATTTTAAATCCCGTTTAAAAGGTGGAGAACAGGTCTTAACAGTTGATCATCTAAAGATAGGGTATAATCATGTCTTAAATGAATTCTCCTTTAAGGTCCGACGAGGTGATCGAATTGCGATTATGGGACCAAATGGAACCGGGAAATCTACTTTGATGAAAACCTTAATGGGAAAAATTCCTGCTTTAGGAGGTTCTTTCTTATTTGGTCATCAAATTGAAAAGGGATATTTTGATCAGCAGTTAGCTCAGTTTTCAAGTGATAAAACGGTGATTGAAGAAGTTTGGGATGAATATCCAGAATTGGATCGAACTCAAGTGCGTTCGGCGTTAGGGCAATTCTTATTCTCGGCGGATGATGTTTTTAAAGAGGTTCAAGTTTTATCCGGTGGTGAAAAGGTTCGCTTGTCATTTGTAAAACTTCTCTTAGAAGAAGCGAACACTTTATTGTTGGACGAACCGACCAATCATTTGGATATTCCAGGGAAAGAGGCTTTAGAGGAAGCGTTAAGTTGTTTTGATGGCACGATTATTTTTGTGTCACACGATCGTTACTTCATTCAACAAATTGCGACAAGTATTCTTGAATTGCGAGATAATGAAGCCGTGTTCTATCCACAAACGTATGAGGAATACCATTTGCATAAACAAGAATCCATTCAAGAAGAAGTTAAACTTGAAAAGTCAAAAGAGGTGAAAAAAACCTCCGGTTTATCTCCGAATGGAATACGGAGAAAATTAAAGCATCTTGAGGAACAAATCTCGAAAAAGGAAGAAGAGTTAGAGGCAATGCGTGAGCTTCGATTTGAACCGGAATATTATCAGGATTATCATAAGATGAATTTATTGGATATGGATATTGATGATATTCACAATGAAATTGCTTATTTGGAAAAAGAATGGGAAGAATTATTTGCAGAAAGTGAAGTTTAAGTCCGGTATAGAACTGGATTTTGTCGGTTTAGAAAAGGTCTATTTTGTGCTATTCTGAGTATGTGAATTCTATAAAGGAGGACAAGTTAATGACAGAATTATCACCGCTTCAAAAAGCTCGCTATGAATACAAGCCAAAACTTCCTAAAATGTTGAGAAACGGCATTGGGGAAATTTGTGTTAAAGAGGGTGAAGAAACACAAAGTGTAGCGGATCAAGAAAAGATTAAAGCTTTATTTCCAAATACTTATGGCAAAAAGGAAATTACTTTTGAAAAGGGTGTGAATACTTCAGTTGCTAAGAAACAAGTGGTTGGTGTGATTTTATCAGGTGGTCAAGCGCCTGGTGGTCATAATGTGGTTTGTGGATTATACGATGCTCTAAAGGCAACGAGTAAAGAGAATATTTTGTACGGATTTAAGAATGGTCCTAGTGGATTAATCGAAGATGATTATGTTGAATTCGATGATGCCCTTATTGATCAATATCGTAATACGGGTGGATTTGATATTATCGGTTCCGGTCGTACAAAGTTAGAAACCGAGGAACAATTCAAAGTTGTTTCTGAAGTTTGTGCAAAACATGGTATGACCGCTATCGTTATTATTGGTGGTGATGATTCCAATACGAATGCGGCTGTTTTAGCAGAATATTTTGCGTCTCATAACACAGCTGTTCAAGTGATTGGTTGTCCAAAGACGATTGATGGTGACTTAAAGAACGAAGATATTGAAATTTCATTTGGTTTTGATACAGCCACTAAGACTTATTCAGAAGTGATTGGTAATATTGAACGTGATGCCAACTCAGCTAAGAAATACTGGCATTTTGTGAAGGTTATGGGTCGTTCTGCTTCGCATGTGGCTTTGGAATGTGCCTTAGAAACACAACCAAATATTTGTTTAATCTCAGAAGAGGTTGCGGAAAAGAAAATGTCTTTATCGCAAATTGCAAACTATATTGCGGACGCAGTTGAAAAGCGTGCGACTAAGGGAATGAACTTCGGGGTTGCGATTATTCCTGAAGGTGTGGTTGAATTTGTGCCTGAATTCTCGGCTTTAATTGCTGAAATCAATGAACTGTTAGCAGGTTCTAAGGCGGGTGAATTCAATATGTTGGCTTCTTGGGATGAAAAGTATGCCTTTATTAAGAAAGGTTTATCGGATGATTCTTTCAAAGTATTCGCAATCTTACCGCAAGCTATCCAGCAACAATTATTCTTAGAAAGAGATCCGCATGGTAATGTGCAAGTGTCCTTGATTGAATCGGAAAAGTTATTCTCGGCTTTAGTGAAAGATGTCCTAGAACAAAGAAAAGTAGCTGGTACTTATCATGGTAAGTTCAATGCTTTACATCATTTCTTTGGTTATGAAGGTCGTTGTGCTTTCCCATCTAATTTTGATGCGGATTATTGTTACTCATTGGGATACAACGCGTTCATGTTGATACAGTATGGTTATAATGGTTACTTATCTAAGGTATCGAATTTATCGATGCCGGCGGATCAATGGGTGGCTGGTGGTATGCCAATCACTAAGATGATGAACATGGAAAGAAGACATGGGGAAGATAAGCCGGTTATTAAGAAAGCCTTGGTTGAATTAGATGGTAAGCCATTTAAGTACTTTGAAGCACATCGTGATGTTTGGGCAGTGGAAACGGCTTATACATATCCCGGTGCTATTCAATACTACGGACCAGCTGAAGTTTGTGATTTAACAACAAGAACATTAGCTTTAGAAAAAGATAAATAACTAAAAAGAACTGCTTGGAATGAAGTGAAAGCTGTTGGTGAAGACTTAAAAACAGTGACCAATTTTACAGTTGCTGTTCAATGAGTCCGCCAACGAAAGAACTTATGCAACTAGCATGATGGTGAAATCGTAACAATTATGGTGCTAAATAGAGCAATTAGGTGTGGAAATGTAAATACAGAAAGTGTTTATGATGGCAGAGCTATTTTGTTTATGTAAGATATAAGTTTTTGAAATATAGATAGGGAAAGATCACCCTTATTTCAGAAAATCAAGTTTTCTGAAATAAGGGTGATCTAATCTTGATAGTATTTCAAAAAAGGAGAGTTGACAAGTGAAAAAAAGAAAGAGCAGGAACTTTAAAAAAAACAACTGTCAGGTGACATATCATATTTTTCGTTTTATCCTTCAAAATTACCTCCAAATCCACCAATAGAAGTTGATAGTGATATTACAGAGAAATTAATAAAGGCTCATAAAGTGTTAGCAATACTTGATGATAGAGCAACAAACATTCCAAATATTGATTTGTTTGTTTCCATGTATGTTCAAAAAGAGGCACTTCTTTCATCGCAAATTGAAGGTACACAGGCAACATTAGAAGATATTTTTAATCCTAATATTGATGAAAATATCAATGCAGATGTGGATGATGTTGTTAACTATATTAAAGCTAGCAAATATGCAATAAAAAGATTGGAAACATTACCTTTGTGTAATTGATTGCTTTTAGAGACTCATAAAGTATTGCTATCCGGAGTAAGGGGAAAAGAAAAAAATCCCGTAGAGTTTCGACAAAGCCAAAACCGGATAGGTGGGGCAGGTTCTACGATAAAAACAGCAAGGTATATACCGCCGAATGTTTTATCCATGAAAGAGTCTTTGTCCGATTTAGAAAAATATATGAATGCAGAGGATAAGTTAGATGATTTAATCAGAATCGCACTTATTCATTATCAGTTTGAATCTATACATCCATTTTTAGATGGAAATGGACGCATTGGAAGATTACTAATCGTGTTATACTTACTGGAGAAAAAAGTCATAAAAACGCCATCTTTATATTATAGAAGAGTACGAGATGAGGTCAGAATACACCGATATCAGAGAGTACCTATACAAAGATGGCGATATGTGTGGATACTTATTTCGCTGTCTACACTGCGGTAAATACCACATCTATGTCGATGCGAGTTAATTTGTACGGTTGATAGGTGAATCTGGCATATTAAAGCGAAAGACGAATTTGGAGGAATTTTAATGAAGATATATCCATATTTTTGATAGGAATAAAGCAGACATGGGACAATAATCTCTTTAAAATTGTGCTATTTACAGTTGGAACTGTCCTTCTTGTATCGTTGATACGCAAGCTTGTGATGGTCAGCAAGAGTGGCGGAAAATTTTCAGAGCCTATGCATATCGCAAATGGAAATTTATATATTTATAGCGGTATTGTTCCGGGGAACCGAGTGATTCCTTTGAAGGAGCTTGAAGCGGTTGATATACACTTTGTGCGCAGAAGGCATCTAAATGGTCACAGATATTTTATAGAGTTTGTGAGAAAAAAGGGAGAAACAAGGGTATCATTATTGGAAAGGATAAGGGTACTGAAGAGAGACTGTCTCAGATTAAGAAGCAGCTGAAGAAGAACAGAGTGAAGGTTCACGAGATAAAGTAAGTGAAGGAAAATAGGTTAATGATAGTGGAAACTAAGAAAAAATCGGTTCCTTGGAAAGAAGGGAAAGTCATATCGGTGTACCTTCGAGATGGGAGATACATATTGGCGCAGATGGTAAAATCGCCATACATGGTTTTCTTTAACCTTTTTAGCGAGGATAACTCGTGGGGAGGTGTGACTTTGTCAACTGATAAGGTGCTGTTCTGTCATGCGGTTACGCGTCAGTGGAAAGCGCACAGTCCCATCGAGCGCATTAAAGGTGTAGAGCCGCTTTCTGACTACGAGCTTCCAACCAGATGGATTCATACAGAAGGGCTCGGTCACAGAAGTCGAGAAATTATCGTTGATGGAGTAAAGCGAAGTGTGGTAATTCTCGGTACACGACTAGCATTGGTTGAAAGAGATATGATAGATAATAGCAAGAACAATGCACCGTGCGGACTCTATCATACGATGGTTAAGTCTGATTTAAAAGAAGCAGATTGGCCGATGGTGGAAAATATAGAAACAATGTCAGTCGAGATGTACCCGGGCTTGAATGAGCGGCTATACTTGTGTAGCCTTCTGGGGAAAAATGTAAATCCGGAGCTTGAGATTTACCTCGGTAGACCGATTCCGGAAGTATATAACACATATGTAAAGATAATGTGCGGAGACAAAATCCCCGATTACTGTTAATACGACGAATTAAAATCAATACCTAGTTAAACCCCTTGAATCTGGAAGATGAAAAGGGGTATTATACTGGGCACAGATTAATGGATTTAACCATGGTAAATCAAAATAAATCGAAGGAAATGGGAGGACACAATGGGAAATAGAGAAATGAAAGTTAGAGTTAATATGCCGGTACTCCCCGAGAGATTAGGGGGATACACAGTTACAGCAAATAGGTTCGACGACATGTTCCTAAAGCTCTTCGACAAAGAGCCTTACGGAATCAACTCGGAGATTAACCTTATCGCCGGGGACGAGAGAACTAGCGTTGAAACCTTGGATATAGATAGAGGTGGAAGTTGCATGAGCATCAGCCTCAAGATTGGATATCCAGAAGCATTTACTTCAGGTGAAGTGCTAAGTAGACTTGCTGATGCGGTTGCGCCTTATAAGTGTGGCGTCGAGAAGATAGCGTAGATATTAAATGAAATCGGATGAAGACCATAAAAGTTTACATATAGAGCGAAAAATAGCATGTAAATAGCGATAAAATGACTCAGACACTCGATAAATCACATGTAAACGTGATATATTTAATGGGATTGTGCATTTGCGAGAACAAAACGGTAATAGGAAGGATATACTATAGTTCGTTTCCTTATTGTGTTGGAGAGATTGAGTACTTATGCCCGGAGTGTATAGCTAGTGGTGAGGCAGCTAAAGAATTCGATGCGGAATTCGTGCAGGATGCCGAATGGGAAGGAGAAGTCGAAGGAGTTATTTGAAAGAACTCCAGGCTATATGAGCTGGCAGGGAGAGCACTGGCTATCATGCTGTAACGACTACTGCGCATATCTAGGAACAGTTGGCACAAAGGAGCTTGAGGAGATGGGTATTGCAGATGAGGTTATAGAAGAGTACGAGATGAGGTCAGAATACACCGATATCAGAGAGTACCTATACAAAGATGGCGATATGTGTGGATACTTATTTCGCTGTCTACACTGCGGTAAATACCACATCTATGTCGATGCGAGTTAATTTGTACGGTTGATAGGTGAATCTGGCATATTAAAGCGAAAGACGAATTCGGAGGAATTTTAATGAAGATATATCCATATTTTTTGATAGGAATAAAGCAGACATGGGACAATAATCTCTTTAAAATTGTGCTATTTACAGTTGGAACTGTCCTTCTTGTATCGTTGATACGCAAGCTTGTGATGGTCAGCAAGAGTGGCGGAAAATTTTCAGAGTCTATGCATATCGCAAATGGAAATTTATATATTCATAGCGGTATTGTTCCGGGGAACCGAGTGAAGGTTCACGAGATAAAGTAAGTGAAGGGAAATAGGTTAATAATAGTGGAAACTAAGAAAAAATCGGTTTGCCTAGGAAAGAGTTTTCCGGAATGATAAGAGAATGCAAAAAGGAAATATAGATATAGTATTAACTAAAGGTATAAGTTGTTTTGATTATGATACTAAAGATGAATTAGAAGCTATAAGAAAATTCAAACCGTGGGAAAAAGAATTATTTTTGTGAAAGATAAAATTGATACCGAAACGGTAAATGATGAACTATAAATAATTGGAGAAGTGAAAATATGCGTTGAGGATTGAAACACAGGGCAGAGAATGGAATATCAGGATTATATAGTAGAGTTTGCTATGGCTATAAAAAAGGTAAAAATGGCATGCTTGTCATTGATGAAGTAGAAGCAAAAGTCGCAAGAAATATTTTTGATTGGTATTTAGAAGGACTGAGCATTGGTGGGATTATAAATAGGCTTGAAGAAAAGAAAATCAAGATACCTAAAGGGAAAAAGCGGTGGAGTAAAAGAGCAATTTGAAGCAGTTCGACTTGAAATGGTATCTCGCAACAATATGGAAGTTTTAGAAGACGGAACAGTGCGTAGAAAGAATAAAAAATATAGTTCGAAGAAAGGTGTCAAATCATGATGGAAAACTTAAAATATAGATTATGGTATTCATTAATCTTATGTTTCAGAAAATTTATGGGATTGTTATTTTTCGTTTATGAAATTGTAAGATACCCAATTAAAAATATTTCAATATGGTTAGTGGAATCATGAATTTACACTCTAAATGCAACAATTAAATAATGACTCATAGCCTTGGTATAGTGGTGTTTGAGAAGACATCCCATTACCCAAGGAGGGACTATGAGTCATTGTAAGCATCTTACATTAAATGATAGAAATAAGATAGAGGTTTGAAATGCGACGGGATATTTTGAGGATGAATATGGTGTTTGTGCGGATGCTACCACAAGCATATTGGATTCCGGCTATGATTTAATGAAGCTGAGATAACAGGATATTATAAAAAACTCACAGAGTTATACCATCAATAAGTCAGATAATAATATAGATTTCCGTTTGGTAAGAAATTGAAAAGTCTACTTTGATAATACCGAATAAAGTTTGATCATAGATATGATAAATCAACGTGGTATCACCTATGTTATTCATCATGCTAGTCCATGGCAATTTTTTTATAAACAAGATATTTCAGAAAAGGGAGATGATATTATTGGTCATTATCATATTTGAACTAAATAATCATTAAAAAAGGAACAATCGTTCCTTTTTTAGCCTTTATTGTAATTATCAAGTGATTTAATTAAGAATGGCATGGCTTGTTCAAAGTTAACCCCATAGGTATTATAATTTTCTTCTTCCAATGTCTTATGAATAGACTCTTTCACATAATCACAAGCAAGGGTCATAGCTTTTAACAATGATAAACCTTGTATAAGTCCACCACTGAAAGTACTTGCCCAAATATCACCAGTACCATGGAAATGTCTCGGTTCTTCTTGATTGAAGTAACTCGTGAAGGTATCACTATCTTTTTCATATGCATAAGCACCAATAGAGCCATGTTCAAATTGAATACCTGTAAGAATAGCAGTAGGACAACCAAGGTCGGTTAGTTTACGCAAAACATCTTGAATATAAGCTTCATCATATTTTTCTTGATAAGGAATGTCTAATAAGAAGGATGCTTCCGTAAGATTGGGGACAATTATATCTGCAACAGCGCATAATTCACCCATTTTATGAGCAAATGGAACATCAAATCCGGGGTATAATTCACCATTATCTGCCATGCATGGATCGACAACCTTTAAAGCATTTTTGCCGAATTGATTAAATAAATTTTGTGCTAACTCAATCTGATCAAAGGACCCTAAGTATCCAGTGTATACTCCATTAAATGAAAAGCCTTCTTTTTGCCAATGGGCAAGAATCGGTTCAACTTCTCTTGTTAAATCATGAAAGGTGAATTCTGAAAACATGGTATGAGTAGATAATACAGCAGTAGGGATAACAGCTGTTTCAATACCTATTGCCGAAAGAATTGGTAAAGCAACCGTTAATGAACACTTTCCTACACAGGAAACATCCTGCATTGTAATAATTTTTTTCATATAAACTATTCTCCAATACCATCATTATAATGGTTTTGTATGAAAATACCATTGCATGATAGTATTCTTATACAGAATTAGTTGTGTTGAGAGAGATAAGTTAGAATGAAAGTAACAAAAGAAAGTTATCATTAGGGAAAAATAGGGCATATGAAAAAGCATGAAATATCGATTATTGATATGAACTAATCCTATTTCTACCATTGGAAATTTTTAGAAGATATTCTAAATGAGGAAAGGACACAACGAAATAGAAAATCCTTTGTGCAACAAAGAATTAAGAGAAATGAAACTATTTATCTAATTATAAGTGTATTATTATAAGAGCGATGATGAGTAAAAAAGAGAATTTCAGTTATATGAAGTTATTTTTTGAAATGATGCTAATCAGTGCATTTACTTTTGGGGGTGGATTTGTCATCATCAGCATGATGAAAAAGAAATTTTGTGAAGAATTGCACTGGGTTGGGGAAGATGAGGTGCTGGACATGACCGCAATTGCTCAATCTGCGCCAGGAGCTCTTGCTGTTAATAGTGCGATTATTTTTGGGTATCATGTTGCCGGAATTACGGGTGTTTTGTTATCTACTCTTGCGATAATTATTCCGCCAATAGTTATCATTACAATTGTTTGTATGATATATGAGGCATTTTCTACTAATGCGGTAGCACAAACAGCTTTACGTGTTATGCGTGCAGGTATAACAGCAATAATTATAGATGTTGTTATTGATCTTGGAAGTTTAGTGATTCATGCAAGGAATAGAATTCATATTTTTTTGATGTCGGTTGCATTTATAGCAGTCTATTTCTTTAGTATTGGTACCATTACAATTATTTTATTATTTATTATTTTGGGTATTGCAATGAATTTCTTAAAAGGGGAGATATCATGATATTTATTGAAATGTTTCTAACCTATTTTCAAATTGGCTTGTTTTCATTTGGTGGTGGTTATGCTGCAATGCCACTTATTCAGTCTCTTGTGGTCGAAGGCAAGAAGTGGTTAACTTTTTCGGAATATTCGGATTTAGTAACAATCGCAGAAATGACACCGGGACCTATAGCTGTTAATAGCGCAACATTTGTTGGGCAGAAGATAGCCGGCATGCCCGGAGCGATTGTCTGTACACTGGGTTGTATTACACCATCTTTGCTTATTGTCCTATTGCTGGCATGGGCATACAAAAAATATCGTGGATTATCAATTGTTCGGAATATCTTAGAAGAAGTACGATTGGCAGTAATTGCAATGATTGCTGGAGTGGGTATAACTATTTTATTGTTATCCTGTTTTAAAATTCATTCACTTTGGCAGATAACTAATGCAGATATACAGTGGGTAGAACTAGTCTTATTTGTGGTGTCACTTATCTTGTTGCGTAAAAAGAAAGTTGGTCCAGTACAAATTATTTTTGGGACAGCAGTAATTGGAACATTTGTTTACACAATGATTTTATAAATAATTCACTTTAAGAAGGTTGCCATTACCTCGTGTTATAAGGCTAGCTTTTTTATAATGGAACGGATGATAAGTTGTATTCTTAAAATTCAAGAAAAAAGCATTTGTTCATTGAATAAAAAAAGTAAAAGGAATAATTCCAGTGCATCGAAGATAAGAAAACAGATAGATTGATTTTTAAAACCCCCAAAAAGCAATTTATCTCTGAAAATAATCTATAGTTTAACCAGTTGAAAATCACTTATCATGATTTCTACGGAATTGATTCGGTGAAACACCATTCTTGTCTTTAAAATACTTGTACAGGATATTAAGATTAGAAAAACCAGTATTCTCAGCAATTTTTTCAATCGTTAAGGAACTGTTCAGAAGATATTTTTCAACCTCTAAAATTTTATTATCAATTTGAATTTCTTTAAATGTTTTGCCATAGTTCTTCTTTAATAAGTTAGACAAATATTTTTCATGATAGCCAAATAGCTTAGCCACTTGTGTTAAAGTAGCTGTTTTGTAGTTATTGTTCAAATAATTAACGATATTAAAAACATGATTAGATTTTTGATCGGAAAAATGAACCGTTGAAGTCAAATAATCGTTTTTAGGATTGAACAATTCAAGTAAGATGATAGAAAAATAGTTTTGAATAGAATACAACTTATAAGGATTATCTTCATAGTATTCAATTAATAAATATTGAAATAAGTGTCTAATTTTTGGATTTTTAGCAGTCTTAAAAATAATGTAGTTATCATGACTTTCATTGGAGTAAAGAGCCTTGTTCATAAAAGTAGATAAAGTATTGTTCGTATTGACCGTTAAAAGTGATTTGAAATAATCATTGGACATAACAATATTGATGATAATATCTTTGAATTTCGGTTTCATCTTAGCTCTTACAACCTGTGTATCAAAGAAACAAATATCTCCTTCTTCAAGAATAATTTCTTTATCTTCAATAAAATACGCACATTTACCTGAATAAATATAATTCACATTCAAATTGGTAAAGATATGAAAAGGCATAAAATTATAACGAGAATCCTTACGAATGAATAAAGGTGAATTTTCTAATTGCCTTGTTGTAACCTCAATCACTTCTTTTCCTTTAATAAACTTTCTTTTTGAATAGCCCAGTTCATACTTTTTGGAATAACTACCAGCATGACTAAGGTAATACAATTCATTTTCAGTATGTGTAAATAGTTTTTTTTCTAAGTTTTTAATTTCTTGATCCATAAAAATATTATATCTTACTTTTTGATAAGAAATACCTTTCTTTCTGGAATTTAGATGAGGATATTTATGAGGTAGAATAAAATTGTTAAGGGATAAAGGAGGAACATACTATGGGGAAAGATTATTCTGCATTGGCTGCTGACATTGTTAAGCATGTTGGTGGAAAAGAGAATGTTATTGATTTAAGACATTGTGTTACTCGCCTTCGCTTCAAACTAAAAGATGAATCGAAAGCAGATACAGAGTATCTTAAAAAACGTGAGGGTATTGTTACGGTTGTACAAGCGAGTGGTCAATACCAAGTGGTGATTGGTAATCATGTTCCGGATGTTTATGCTGCTGTCGTAAAAGAAGGCATTACGGTTGGTAGAGAAGTAGAGGAAGAAGAATTCGTTGTCACAAAAGGAAATATTTTCAACCGATTAATTGATGTGATTTCGGGTATTTTCCAACCAGTATTAGGGGCTATGGCCGCCGCCGGTATTATCAAGGGTGTTGTTGCACTGTTGAAAGCAGTGTGGGCTATTACTCCACAAAATTCAATCTTGGCTTTATTGTTAAACGCCGCCGGGGATGGATTGTATCAATTTTTACCGATTATTTTGGCTATTACAGCCGCAAGAAAATTCAAAATGTCTGAATTTACCGCTACAGCTATTGGAGCGGCATTAGTATATCCCGCTTTACCAGCCGGTGTTGCCGCTTTGAAAAAGGTAGGAATAACAACGATATTTGGTATTCCATTTAGCTTACCGACAGCCGGTAATTACTTATCTACCGTTGTGCCAATTATCTTAGCTATTTGGTTTGCGTCACATATTGAAAGAATTGTAAAGAAACATTCACCGGACTTCATCAAGATGTTTCTAGCACCATTCGTAACAATCATTTTAACAGTTCCACTATCATTTATGATTATTGGACCGGTTGCTAATATCCTTTCCGATCTTCTTTCGCAAGGATTCACGAGTATTTTATCTTTCAGTCCAATTTTATATGGCTTCGTAATGGCCGGCATGTGGCAAATCTTGGTTATGTTTGGCTTACACTGGGCAATTGTTCCTTTAGGAATTTTGCAGTTCTCGCAAAATGGATGGGCGACAATTTTAGTTCCTAACGCTATTGTTGCCTTTACACAAACAGGCGTGCTTTTAGCTATCCTTATGAAGACAAAAGAATCTAAGGTGAAATCACTTGGTTGGCCAGCGCTTATTTCCTCTGTGTTTGGTATCACAGAACCATCGATTTATGGTATTACCTTACCAATGAAAACACCATTTATTATCTCATGTATTGTATCCGCTATCTTAGGTGGTGTGTTGCAAATCTTTAATTTAAAAAACTATGCCATGGGAGCTTTGGGTGTCTTCGCAATCCCGGGTTATATCAGTCCAACCGAAGGTTTAACACCGATGTTTATTTTGATTGCCATGCAGATTGTAGCTGTACTTGTTTCTTTTGCGGTTCAAATGGTGATTCCAATTCCTATTTTATATGGAGAAGATAAGAAACAAAATAATGTTGAAAAGAATGAAACTGAACAAAAAGATATGGAAACAGTAAAAGGAGAAGTATTCACAAGTCCTATGATGGGAACTATGGTTCGTTTAAAGGATGTTCCGGATGAAGTGTTTGCGTCAGGCTCTATGGGAAAAGGCGTTGCGATTAATCCAAGTGATGGTACAGTCGTTGCTCCAATTGATGCAGAAATTACTGTTGTATTCCCAACCGGTCATGCGATTGGCATGCGCACAAAAGGAGGTGCTGAAGTCTTGATTCATATAGGTATGGATACAGTATCTTTGGCAGGTAAAGGCTTTAAACCATTTGTGTCTGTTGGTGATAAAGTAAAAGCAGGAGATAAGCTTCTTGAGTTTAACTTAGACATCATTCGTGAAGCAAAACGACCAGTAATTTCACCAATCATCGTCACAAATTCAGCTGAATTCAGTGATGTGGAAGTAACAGATGCAGGAAATATTCAAATCAATGATTTCCTATTTAAAACAATCAAGTAAGGAATTCTTTCCTTATAGCAAATAAAAAGGGAGGTAAAATCATGAAAAACAATTTTCCAAAAGGGTTTTTATGGGGTGGTGCCATTGCGGCAACCCAAGCCGAAGGGGCGTATGATGTTGGGGGTAGAGGTTTAATCAAGTTAGATGTTACGACCGGTGGATCAAAGGAGCACCCACGTATTACGACTTATATTGATAAAGATGGTAAACCGGGCGAGGCCTCTGGTCATGGTCATCATGCTATGATTCCGGAAGGTGCCAAATACGCTATTTTAGACGGCTATTATTATCCAAATCACGATGGCGTTAATTTTTACTATCGTTATAAAGAAGACATTAAGTTATTTGCAGAAATGGGCTATTCTATTTTCAGACTATCTATTTCTTGGAGCCGTATTTTCCCAAATGGTGATGAATTAGAACCAAACCAAGAAGGCTTAAACTTCTATCGCCAAGTGTTTGAAGAATGCCACAAATATGGCATTGAACCATTGGTTTCTATTTGGCATTTTGATACACCGCTTGCCTTAGAAGTGAACTATGGTGGTTGGAATAACCGTAAGCTAATTGAATTCTATGAACGCTTTGCAAGAGTTATTTTCACTGAATACAAAGGTCTTGTTAAGTATTGGCTAACTTTTAATGAAATCAATAATACCGTAATGATGCTAGATATGTTTGGTGGTAAAGCAACGAAAGAAATGTATCAACAAGGGTATCAACAACTGCATTATCAATTCGTAGCAAGTGCTCGTGCTGTACAAGTTGGTCATGAAATTGATCCCGAAAATAAGATTGGTTGTATGATTTGCGGAATTACCTTCTATCCGGCAACTTGTGATCCTAACGACATTTTGGCGAATGAACATAAGTGGCAACAAGGCATTTATTATTGTGGTGATGTTCAAGTAAAAGGTGAATATCCAAGCTATGCAAAATGTCTATGGAATTTACATGATGTGAAGTTGGATATAACTGAGCAAGATTTGCAAGAATTAAAGAAGGGTTGTGTGGATATGTACACATTCTCTTACTATATGTCCAACAATGTAACAACCCATGCGGTAAGTGAAGAGGATAAGGTAAAGGGAAATTTTTCAACAGGTGCTCGTAATGAGTATTTGGAATATTCTGATTGGGGTTGGGCACAGGATCCAAAGGGTTTAACTTACTATCTTGAGAAGATTTACGATCGTTATCGTGTACCTTTGATGGTGGTTGAAAATGGTTTAGGTGCTTTGGATAAGGTAGAAGCAGATGGTAGTATTCATGATGATTATCGTATTGATTATCATCGTAATCATATCAAAGCTATGGCGGAAGCTATTGCTAATGGGGTTGATTTGATTGCTTATACAACTTGGGGCTGTATTGATATTGTTTCAGCGGGTACAGGTGAAATGCGTAAACGCTATGGTTTTATCTACGTAGATAAAGATGATGAAGGCAAGGGAACATTTAATCGTACACCAAAGGACTCTTTCTATTGGTATAAAAAAGTAATTGCTTCGAATGGTGATGATTTGGATTAGTTGTTATTGCACTAGAAAAGCGATTGAGAAAACATATTTCTCAGTCGTTTTTCGTTGTAAAATAAAAACGCTCTTTAAAAGAAGAGCGAGCAAGGGCGATTGAAATGGATACCTATTGTATACCACCAAATAAGAAAAGCCCTTAAAACAAGGACTTTTAAACCATATAGGCGATTGACGAGACTCGAACTCGCGAGTGCTGGAGCCACAATCCAGTGTGTTAACCAACTTCACCACAACCGCCATGTGCCTGAACATTCTAGCATATAGAAAGGATGAGTTCAATATGCAAGATATAAAATTTTTATATTCCATTGCGAATGAGCTTTATACTGTAAAGGTTCGTTTTAAAAACATTCGTCATTTGTACTTAAGAGTCATTGGCAATCACGTCATTCAGATTAGTTGCAATCGTTTTGTTGAAAAAGAAAAAATACTTCGTTTTATTCAATCAAAGGAACTGTGGATACGTCAACATTCAAAACCACTCTCTAAAATAAAAGGAGTGAGCATTCAAGATGGATACTTAATTGTCTTTGGTCAAAAGAAAGCCATCACTTTAAAAAGAGGAGATAGACACAATATTGTTCCAATTAAGGATGATTATATTATTACACTTCCGGAATTTACACAAAAAGAATTCGAGAAAGTGGTACAAGCATTTTATCGTTTTTATATGCTTAATGAAGCAATGGCTATGCGAAATAAATACGATGAAAAAATTAAAGCGACTGGTATGGATAAACTTCCACATATCTATGTCAGCAAAATGAAATCGCGCTGGGGCTCTTTCTCAGTTAGAACCAATCGTATTCATTTAAATCAACAACTCATCTTTTATCCTAAGAGGGCATTAGAAGCTGTCTTGGCTCATGAATATGCCCATATTTTAGTTCCTAATCATAGTCTTTCTTTTTATCAAGTGTTATTAAAATGGTTACCTGACTATAAAGAATACACCAAACTATTAAAAGAAGAACCATACGATTTCGAAGGAAATGACATTCTTTGAAAGTGCTTTCATAATTTTTAATAAATTTAACATAAGAACAAAGTAAAAGCTATTGAGTTGTGCTAAAAGATTGTTACAATGAGACTAGAAGAAAGTCAAAGCGAGGTGATCATTATGAAAAGGGTCGTTCAAATACAATTCGTTTTCATTGAACCATCCGATAGGGTTGTCTTGGTCTTTGGCGTGGATAATGGTGTAGGTTTTAAAGTGGACTGATTTTGATTGGTCCACTTTTTCTATACTTGTTTGAGACAAGGAGGTAAAGAAAATGGATCAGACAAACCTGGAATTCTTCGAAGCTGCCGCAAATGGTGATTTCGCAAAAGTATGTAGTACAGTTGCTAAAGGGGCTGATGTGAATGTGGTCAATGGCGAAGGTAGAACAGCTTTAATGAGAAGTGCAAAACGTGGCTACGAAGACATCGTTCGTTTCTTAATCGACCATGGTGCAAAGGTGGATGCGCGTGATAAGAATAATAAGACAGCCATCATGGGAGCGGCTAAGAAGGGACATTTAGAAATTGTTCGTATGCTGGAGCATGCCGGAGCAGATGTGAATGCGCGTGATAATAAAGGTCGTAGTGCACTGGCAAGAGCTGCTTTATTGGGAGAATTAGAAGCCGTAGAATATTTAATTTCAAAGGGAGCTGATGTGAATTCACAAGATGAAAAGGGAAGAACTGCTTTAATGGAAGCTGTCAATTCCTACAGTATGGATGTTGTAGAAGTCTTGGTGAAACATGGAGCGAATGTGAATCAAGCTGACTTTGAAGGTTGCACCGCTTTAATGAGAGCGGCTTATACAGGCATTCCAAGTTTAGTACAAACTTTATTGCACTTAGGGGCTGATCGTAATGTTATGGATCACCATGGTAAATTAGCCATTCATTATGTTCGTAAAGAATGCTTTGAAGATTTGAAAGGCGTTTTGGCGTGAGGTGGTTTCTATGCAATTAAGAGATTATAAAGCAAATGAGGTTCGTAATGTTGTCGTACTTGGTCATTCTGGAGCTGGTAAGTCTTCTTTAATGGAAGCGGCTTTGTATTACACCAAAGGAATTGAGAAATATGGTAAAAACCAAGACGGTACCAGTGCCTTAAATTACGATGCCGAGGAAGGCAAAAGAGGTGTATCGGTGTATTGTCATGTGGCACCGATTCTTTGGAAAGATATGAAAATCAATCTATTGGATACACCGGGTTATTTAGATTATCAAGGTGAAGAAGTCACGGGTTTAAGAGTGGGTGATAATGCTTTGATTGTTGTGGATGCGAAAGAATCTTTGAAATCAGGTACGATTCGTGCTTGGAAAGAAGCGGTTCTCAGACAACAGCTTCCAACCATTTTCTTCATCAATAAATTAGATGATGAACAAGCGGATTTTCAAACACGCTATGAAGAATTAAGAGAGAAATTTGGTAAGTCTGTCATCTTATTTGAAAGACCAATTATTGAAAATCGTAAGGTGTTAGGATCGGTTAATATTCTTCGTAAAAAAGCTTGGTATTATGATCATCCTGATAAGCCGGAAGAAGTGCCGGCTAATCTAAAAGAAGAAATTGATGCTTATTACAATGAAATTAGTGAAGTCATTGCAATGGGTGATGATGAATTGATGGAAAAGTTCTTCTCGGGTGAGGCCTTTGATGAGCATGAATTAGCAAAAGGCTTGCGTTTGGGTGTTCGCTCGGGTGAAATTCATCCGGTTTATTGTGGTAGTGCTGATCAACAAACCGGTATTGAGCGTTTGTTGGATTTAATTCATGAATACTTCCCAAGCTATGCAGAGAAAGGAAGTATAGAAGCAGAAGATTTAAAAGGTAATCCGGTTTTATTGGAAACCAATGAACAAGAAGCTCTTAGTGCCTTTATTTTTAAGACAATCGTGGATCCATATGTTGGTAAGATTTCTTACTTGAAAGTGATGAGTGGTGTCTTAAATAGTGATTCGCAAGTTTACAATCCAAAGAAAGATACAACTGAAAAGGTATCGCAGGTTTATGTTTTAAATGGCAAATACCAGATTGGTGTAGGTAAATTATTTACCGGTGATATTGGAGCGGTTGTTAAGCTACAAAAAAGTGAAACAGGGGATACCCTGGGAACTCGTGCTAAAGAAGTGGTTTATCCGGAAATTGATTATCCAAAACCAATGTTGGGCTATGCGATTCATCCTGTTTCCAAAGCCGATGAAGATAAGATGTCAGTTGGCATTCATAATTTAATGTTGGAAGATAAGACCATTCATTTTATGAATAATGAAGAAACGCATGAACAAGTGTTATACGGGTTGGGAGATCAACATATTGATTTAATTCTAAGTAAGCTAAAATCTAAATATAAAGTTCAGGTAACAACGTCAGTTCCAATCATTCAATATCGTGAAACCATTACACAAACGGCACAGGCACAAGGTCGTTATAAGAAACAAAATGGTGGTGCTGGTCAATTTGGTGATGTTTGGGTACGCTTTGAACCATGCGATAGTGAGGAAATGGTCTTTGCAGAAGAGGTCTTTGGTGGAGCTGTTCCAAAACAATTCTTTGCGCCGACAGAAACAGGCTTGCGTGAAGCGATGAAGAAGGGTCCTTTGGCCGGCTATAAAGTGGTCGGTATTAAAGCTACCCTATACGATGGTTCTTACCACCCGGTGGATTCAAAAGAAAATGCCTTCAAAGAGGCGGCACGTTTAGCTGTTCAAGCCGGTTTACCAAAAGCAAAGCCGGTCTTATTAGAACCAATCGGTAAAGTGACAGTTATGGCACCGGAGGAATACACGGGTACGATTATGGGTGATGTTACGAAGAGACGTGGTGTGATTACCGATGTGAGTGCTAATGAAACGGGTGAACAGATTATTCAAGCCGAAGTTCCGATGGCAGAAATGTTAACATACGCGACAGAGTTAAGGTCGATGAGTCAAGGCGTTGGTACCTATGTCTTAGAGTTTGACCGTTATGAACCTGCTCCTCGTGACGTATCAGAAAAAGTTATCGCAACTAGAAAAGAAGCACAGCAATAAAGGAAATCGAAAAGATTTCCTTTTTTAAAGGGGATTTTTCATTTTGGCGGGAAAGAAATAGATGAGGCAAGAAAAGCCGAGGAGGAATACTATGTGTGATACCAATGCGGTAGAAATCAGTGGCACCATTGCGGAAGAACCTGTTTATCGAACCACGAAGAACAATCAAGGAATGTCTACTTTTTGCATTAAAGTGCAAAGACAAGAGCCTTCCAAAGCTAAAGACTTTTTAAATGTGGTTGCTTGGGGTGAACAAGCTAATCTAGTTCGTGAATCATATCATGAAGGTGAACGAATTGGGGTAAAGGGTCATCTGCGTAAGCAATACTACATAGGTCAAGATGGAACGAAACGTTATAATCTGCAAATTGTAGCAGAAGATATCTATCAACCAAAAAGTTAGAAAAAGTGCGGTGTCATCCGCATTTTTTATGCCATAATAGTAACCATGGATGCCTTTTCAACTTTTCAATGGATTTTAGAAATGCTCGGAACAATTACGTTTGCGATATCCGGTTCCATCATCGGTATACGGTCAAAATTGGATTTATTCGGTGTATCGATGTTGGCAGTGATTACCGCTACTTGCGGGGGATTGATTCGTGATGTCATACTGGGTATTTTTCCACCGGTTTCTTTACAAAATCCAAGTTATATATTGTTATCAATTGCAGTTGGGATTATTACTTTTTGTGTGGTTTACTTTCGTATGGAAGAGAAAATATCGGGACGTAAAAATGCGCGGATTGTCTTATTGTGGATGGATTCCATTGGTTTGGGTGTTTTTACAGTTGTTGGGATTGCCCAAGCTTATCGCTTGTACCCCCAAAGAAGCAATTCTTTGTTTGTACTAGCCGGTGTTTTGACTGGTGTTGGTGGAGGATTGATTCGTGATGTGATTGTGAATGATTTGCCACAAATCTTTCGGAAAGACATTTATGCGAGTGCTTCGATTGTCGGAGCCTTGGTGTGTACTTTGTTAATTCGTATGCAAGTTTCCATGAGTGTTTGGATGTTATTTGGTACAATATTGATAACGATTATACGCTTAGTAGCGGTGTATCGGAAATGGGAGCTACCGAAGCTTAAATAAAGGAGAAAAAAATGAATGAAGAAAACAAACAAGTCCTCTATCATCCGGTAAAGTTGTCAGTAAAAGCTGAACAATTGGAAAATCAATGGGCTAAGGTATTAGTTACCAATAAATTTGAAAGTAAAATTTTAGATACTTATTATGAAAACGGAAACTATGTGGCTCGTTTTCTGCCTCGATATGAAGGTCGTTACAACTATGTTTTCCAAAGCAATTTTGGTTTAAAGGAACATGGCACAATTGATGTGGAAAAAGGACATTTCCATGGTCAAGTTATGGTGAAAGATGGTCAATTTGTTTATCAAGATGGTAGTTATTTCTATCCTTTTGGTAGTGTTGTAATGGATTTATTACAGTATGAGGAAGAAGAATTTAGAGCATGTGTGCATGAATTGGTTGAAAATGCTGTGAACTTAGTTTCTTTTTCTATCCTAGCTGACAAACAAGAAACCTTGGATGATGCGTATTGGAGCTATTTATCAGATGTAATAGCTTATCTTGAAGATAAACAAATTCAAGCTGAGCTTGTTTTATTGACGGAAGATAGCCCAAGCATTTCTCGTTTGGATTGGTTAAAGATTGCTTTAAATCGTTTGTCGGTGTTTACAAATGTTTGGTGGAACTTAGGCAATCCAAATGAAGCGATTGTATGGACAAATAATGATTTCAATCTTCTAGCAAAAGAAATTGTTTCAAAGGATCAAGACCATCGTCTTTTCAGTGTTATTTCAAATGAAATAATGGATGTTGAAAACTCTTCCTTTACACACATCGAATGGGATGCAAGCGATAATTATGCTAAAGAAATAGAAATGATGAAGTCTTACCATAAACCACTCATCGTTCGTTCTTATGGTCATGAGGGTGGTGATATGGAAGCAATTATGGCGCAAGAAGTTAGTCGCCGTATGTGGGATATTATTTTAAGAGGAGCTTCTATTTTTGCCGATGGATTAACTTTGAAGCGCATGCCTCTATTAGCAATTTTCTTTGAACAAATGAAGCCGGTCGTTGCTTCAAAAGTATTAAAGGATACCTTAGTTCTAAAAGAAGAGGAGACAACATTAAAGCCAACGATGTCCTTACGCTACTTTGGGTACCATACACCAGCTAAAGTGAAATTGGATTTCGATAAGGAAGAAAGCTATCAGGTAGAAGTAATGGATACTTGGAACTTGGCTTTTAGTGAAGCTTCTTATCATGGACAAGATGAGGTTGTTTTGCCGGAAGAACCTTACATGGCACTATTTATACAAAAAAATAAAGGGATTTCTTTACTGAAAGAAGCCTATGGTGTAGAAGATGAAATGGAAGAAGAACCAATTCAAGAAGAAGTGGTAGTGGAGGATTACCAAACAGAACAAGAAGAACTTCCATCTTTCGCAAATGATTTTGATTTTGAATTACCGGATGGACCGGTTGAAAGAGATTTAATTGATGAATTGAAAGATTCTTTTTCCTTGTCTACATTGGATGAAGGTGAAACGGAATCATTTTCTTTAACCGATTCTTTACAGGTATCAACTGACTTTGATTTAGTGGACGACGAATTACCGGATATTGTGACACAAGCTCATGACTTCCGGTTGGATGAAAAAAAGGAAGAAGATTCCTTGGAAATACCTAGTATCCGTTTTTATGATTAAGTAGTATATAATATGTAGAGGGAGAATAATTATGGAACCATTAGAATTTAAATTTGATACACAATTATTAATCGATGGCGAAAATCTTGATGAAGATGAAATTGATGAATATATTACCGAAAATTTTGAAGGAGATAGTTTATTAGTGGTAGGTGATGATACTTTAATTAAGATTCATTTCCACACCAATCGTCCTTGGGAAATTTTGGCATATGGTCAATCCATTGGTGACATCTATGATGTGGTTGTCGAAAATATGGAGCGCCAACAAAATGGTTTAAAGGGTTAAAGCCCTTTTTTTGTACTTAAAATATAACTATAGAAATAATTCATAGCAATCCAATAGCTGTACTCACTTAAACCAGTAATCTTACCTTGACTAATGATGGATAAAGCCGCTAATAAGAAAAACAAACTTAATATTTTCCAAGTGGATGGGTAACAATAAAATTCCTTTAAAAAAGGATAGGTATAAAGAGCCAATGAAATATTTGCGAAAAGTAAATGAAGCTGTGGATGTATTGGATAAGTAATAAACAAAGTCAACAATAAAGAAATCAATAAACAAAAAGAAATTTTATGATATTGAATGCGATAAAGGGTATAGGAAACCTGCAGTGCCATTCCGAAAGCGATAAGTTGATAGAAAAGAGATTGATTAACCAATCCGCTTAAATTTTCTTGTGGATGAGCTATCCATAAACAAAGATATAAGAAAGACATAATCCATTTAAGGAAGAAAGAATAATGCATACAATTAGTATACAAGTCTTCATTTGAAAAATTAAGAATGGAGTCTTATAATAATTGAGGACTCAAGGGCAAGGGCCCGTTGAAGTCTTTTTTATTTGGAAAAGAGGAGGATTTGGATGGAATACTTATTTAATCTAGCGATGATTTTATTCGTAGCAAAGTTATTGAGTGTTGGTGCTAAGAAATTAAACCTCCCGGAAGTGGTGGGCATGATTTTTGCGGGTTTATTATTGGGACCATCCGGTTTTTCACTTGTGAAGGAAACGGATTTCATTGATAAAGTAGCGGAAATTGGTGTCATTTTATTGATGTTTGAGGCCGGTTTGGAAACGGATTTAAAACAATTAAAGGAAACGGGATTGAAGTCCACTTTGATTGCCTGTGCCGGTGTTTTTGTGCCAGTACTTTTGGGAACCGTCTTATTCATGTGTTTTTATGGTTTTGGTCCTTTTGGTTCAGAAGCTATGTTGAAGGGATTGTTTGTAGGAACGATTATGGCAGCCACTTCAGTTTCCATTACGGTAGCGGTCTTAAAAGAGTTGGGAGTTTTAACTGGAAAGGTTGGGACGACGATTACGGGTGCCGCTATTATTGATGATGTGATTGGGATTGTGGTTTTAACACTTGTTATGAGCATGAAAGACACAAGTACAAATGTCGGGATTGTTATTTTGAAAGCCACCTTATTCTTTGCGTTAGCAATTGGGTTAGGTATTATTATCTACCGAACATTTGCGTGGCTGTCAGCTCGTTATTCCAAACAAAGAAGAATTTCCATCGCTTCACTTGTGTATTGCTTAATCATGGCGTATATGGCGGAAACGTATTTTGGTATTGCGGATATTACCGGTGCTTATGTGGCAGGTGTGGTGCTTTGTAACTTAGATGATTCCGCTTATATTGAAAGAAGGATTGAAATTAGCTCTTACATGATTTTTGCGCCAGTTTTCTTTGCGAGCATTGGTTTAAAGACAAGCTTTCATTCAATGAATTTAACTTTATTTTTATTCTCCATTGCTTTTGTGCTTGCATCCATGCTTGGAAAAGTGATTGGTTGTGGTGGGACCGCTCGTTTGTTAGGCTTTAATCAAAAAGAATCCCTACAAATTGGTTCGGGTATGATGGCTCGAGGAGAAGTGGCTTTGATTACGGCACAAAAAGGATTAGCGATTGGTTTATTAACATCTGAATTTTTTACGCCGGTGATTTTCTTAATCTTAGTTAGTTCCTTTGTGACACCAATTGCATTAAAGAAGCTTTTTGGCTCAAAGGCTTAGATGAAAGGAATTTGTTAAGAAAGCATCTTAAGCAATCCAGCTAAAGCGATATATAACAAAATCATAAAAACGGTTTGGGACTTTAAAAGTCCAAATCAGATAGTAGAAGAGTAGTTCTCAAAGTGTAACATTATGTGTTGATCGTTAAGAAGGTGATAAAACCTGTTGCCAAATATATCCATCGAAACGTAGTTAAACCAATTATCCAGTTTGCAAAAAATAAAATACTGAATCCTATCGGTTAATTTTTTAAGAGATTATGGAGATAAAGGAGGCAGAAGATGAAGAAGAAAAATTTACTAGGGATTATGACAATAATTGTATTGACAGTAGTATTGATTGGAGATGGTTACTATAACGGCTATTTGATAGAGTATATAGAGATAAATTTAATTAATAAAATGATAAGCAAGTGTAATCAGCTTATTAACTGATTACACTTGTTCCTTCATGCCTAAAAGCTATAGCTTCAGAGTATAGCTACAGTGTCATTGTATCCAAGACAGAAGAAAACTAGAAAGAAAGATAGACAAGTAGTGAATTTTTAGATAAAATAATTGAGCGCCCTCGTGATGAAATTGGTAGACGTAGGGGACTCAAAATCCCCCGGTAGTGATACCGTGCCGGTTCGAGTCCGGCCGAGGGCACTGAATAATATATCGCTAGTGTCCGCTAGCAGGTAAAAAGTCAGTTAAATACTGATTTTTTTTATTTATGATTAACGATTCAATTAGTTCTATCATCGCTCTTAAAAATGATGAAGTAGAATACTGTAAAGAGGTAATATCTAAAAAGAATAATAAAGATGTACACACCTTCCATGTACGCTTAGTAAACCACGGAGGTAGATGCCCTAAGTGTGGCACCTTCTCCGAAAAAGTTAAAGCATACAGAGAAAGAACCATCAAACACTCTATCTTTCTCCAAGATACTTGTACTATTAAATACTCTGCTAGAAGATTTATATGGACCGGCTGCCATTCCACCTTTTATGAAGATAATCCCTTCCAAAAACAGTATAAAGCTTTCTCTGATAAAAAAGTTCCTGTATCGGTTACTACTGTAATGTCTATCTTTGATGAACACGTTCAACCGGAAAGGAATATTCTTTCTACTAGTATCGCTTTAGATGTGTTCTATTTCTCTAGGAAAGCTAGGAAGAAATATGCCCTTATGATACTTAGTTTAGACAAAGGTTATATCATCGATATTCTTCCTAACAGGGAGAAGAACTCATTGGCTTATATGTGTTTTCATAATTCCAAGGTATGTGTCGATCCTTTCCATGTACTAAAACTGATTAATAAAGCTTTAGATGAACTGCCCCATTGAAAATGGACAGTTCAAAATGGGGCTTTTATAATTTTGTGATAACAAAATACGCCAAAGTAATACCGGCTACCGAAGGCACAAAGGCAGAAGAACCAGGTGGCTTCTTTTTTAAATTCAATGTTTCACCAAAATAATTCGGTTTGATGGGTGCCTCTATACTATGAACAACATCCAGAGAAAAAATACCCTTTTTACGCAATTCATGGCGCATCACTTTCGCTAAAGAATCGTGAGTGACTTGAAATAAATCGTCAATTTGAACTTTTGTTGGATCTAAGCGATTACCACAGCCCATGGCAGAGACAATAGGAATGCTATTTTCTTTAGCCCGTGAAATCAATTCTACTTTGGCAGACACCGTATCAATTGCATCAATGATGTAATCAAAATCATGTAAAGGAAATTCGTCTGCGTTTTCAGGTAAATAAAACAAGGGGTAAGTATGTACTTTTATATCTGGATTGATAGCCAATAAATGTTGTTTCATGATGTCTACTTTAAGACAATCTTTTGTATTGATTGTAGCAACGTACTGACGATTGATATTGCTTAATGTTACACAATCGTGGTCAACAATAGAAATTTCACCAATACCACTACGCACTAAAGCATCAATCGTATGCCCCCCAACACCGCCTACGCCGAAAACACAAATATGTTTCTGATGCAAGATATGCATTCGCTCTTGACCAACAAGGAAGGCGGTTCTTTGAAATAATTCTTCGTTCATATCTCCATTCTATAATGAAAGAAAAAAATGTGTTAGACTTTTCCGAGTAAGAAAAGAAAGGATGAGTGATGAATATGGTTAAGAAAGAAAAAAAGACCAATGCACAACGCATGTTAGACCAAAATGAGATTGGGTATGTCAATCATGAATTTGATGTGGATGAAAAGGTTTTAGATTATCAAACTTCAAATAATCATGAAAATGTATATAAAACATTGGTAACACAGGCAAATACAAAAGAATACTTTGTGTTTATGGTACAAGTAGACCAAACATTGGATTTGAAAAAAGCGGCTAAAGTAGCAGGCGTGAAAAAAATTGAAATGTTGGCACAAAAAGATTTATTGGCTTTAACAGGTTATGTTCATGGTGGATGTTCACCCGTTGGTATGAAGAAAAAATTTCCTACTTTCATTGGCGAAAGTTGTTTAAAGCATGATAAAATTCTTTGCTCTGGTGGAAGAGTCGGATTGCTTGTCGAGGTGAATCGAAAGGCTTTGTTGGAATACATTGGCGTAAAAGTTGCAGATGTTGAAATCGGATAATGGTGTTATAATACGGAATATGAAGAAAAATTGGGTAACAATTATAATCTTTTCAATGATGGTTTGCTTGGGTACTATTCGTGTACAGGCAGAGCCGAGTTACGATGATACAGCGTATTGGACAGAGAAGTGCAGCAAAGCGGTTCCAAGAGCGAGTGATGTGAAAGCTTGCAAAGCATTCCGTGCTCATTTGGCTTCAAAATCAGATGATTTGAATAAACAATTAAAAGATATTGCCTCAAAACGCTCAGAAATCTTAAAGAATATTTCAGAATACCAAAAATTAATCGATGATTATGCGAATCAATCAAAGGAAGTGCAGGCTAAGATTGGTGAATTATCACAAAAGATTAGAGGTTTTGAGCAACAAATCAACGATATTCAAAAAAATATTGATGACCTTATGATTAAAATTGCGGATAAGCAAAAGATAATTGATGAAATCAAAGGGAAATTAAAGAAGCGTATGGTTGAAAAACAACCAACCATGCGTATGAATAGCCTTGTGGAATTACTTTTGGGAGCAAAATCGTTTGATGAAATTTTACGTATCTTAAGTGGTTTGGATGCGATTGCTAAAAGTGATCAAAAAGCACATAGTGAGTTCTTAACGGCTGTTGAAGAATTAAACAAAGAAAAAGCAGATTTAGGCAAACAAAAAGGAGATTTAGAAACAGCGAAAACCAATTTGGATGTGCAAAAGAAAGCTTTGAACGTTCAAGCGGAAAAGATTATGGCTTTAAAAGCGAGAGCGGAAGTGGTTCAAGATGCTTATGAAAGCCAATCAGCTCAATTAGAAGCGCAAGGAAATACGATTGCTGGTGATATTGCAAGCATCAAGAAGAAGATGGCTAGTATTACCACTCGTTTGGAGCAAGTTCCAGAAACGAATCCACATAACACAAACCCAAGTAATATCAATACCGCCAGTGGTTGGGTTAGACCGGTGAATGGAGCGTATCGTTCAGCTGGTACTTGGTATTATTCCGGTGGCGGTGTTCATTTGGGTTATGACTTTGCGGCGGCGGTAGGTACTCCTGTTTTAGCTGTTGGTAATGGTGTTATTCTAAAATCGGCAGATGGTTGTCCGACGATTGGTGGAATTGGTAGTGGTTGTGGTCCAAGTAATGGTGGTTCTTATGGTGGTGGTAATCAAGTTTACCTATTAACTAAAATCAATGGAAATTTATATGCCATCAAGTATTTGCATCTGCAACAGGGTTCGCCAATTGCTACAGGTACAATTGTGATGGCCGGTCAACAGATTGGTCTTCTTGGTTCATCGGGTAATTCTTCCGGTCCACATTGTCACATTGAAGTCTTTTATTTAGGAAATTCAAGTAATTTCGCAAGCTATGCGCAAAGCTGGAATGGTGATTTAGCCTTTGGGGCCGGTTGGGGTCATGCGGCGTTAGCAAATACTTGCAGTAGCCGTGGTGGTCGTGCCCCTTGTCGCTTACGACCAGAGAGTTTCTTTGGTGGAGAATAATGTAAAAGCCTTCGTTAGAAGGCTTTATTTATGTAGCTTAATAAATAAGGTTTGTAGCTTTCGTTTGATCTTATTGGATAATTCGAGAGCTCTTTTTCCGGTTGGATTTAAAACATAGTCAAATTGCCCAATATCTTCAATGAAAGTTGCGTTCCATTGATGCTTGTATTGATAAAGAGAGTAACCAATATCCCAATCATGTGGAGTTGTTAGTCCACCAAAGCCTAGAAAGTCAAAAGCCTTATGCCCATTATTTCTGGCTTGTTGGATGGCGTGGAATAGCAAAGAATCCAAAGGACTTAAGCTTTCGATGGCATGATCACGATAATAATATTTTCCATAACTGACATGACCATCATCAAAAATCATACCTACCGCTAAGATGGGATTGTTCCCTTTTTCTTTTTGCAATTTTAAAGCTTCTTGGTAATGCTTCAAGGCACTGGAGGCTTCCTTTGGATTATCAGACTTTGTTTTATCAAGCAGGACGGAAAGATAGCTTTCCATCGGTAAAATAGTTTTGTAAAAGTGAACATGTCCCGCAAAAGCATCATAAATTGCTTCGTAGAAAGAAAGTGGATGACGAATGACTTCTTTGGTTTTTCCTAAATCATCCTCTAAACGAACAAATTCTTGGATTTCACTTCGATCGGCTTCTACTGTGTATAAATGAAACTTATGGTTTTTCTTAATACTTCTTTTCCGTAGCGTGCTAAAGCCTTTAAAAATAGTTTCAATTGGTTCATCTAATTTGGTGATTAAGGTAAAACGATTGGAGAAGGAACCATCATAAGCATACGTATAACCACGATGCTTAAAACCGATTTGATTGATATACTCTGTAACAAATTCATTATTTTCACCATGTTCAATTTTATTGCCCTTGATATCTCTTTCCATGCGTAGTACATTGGGGTCAATGGTCATAAAAAGAGCACGATTTTTTTTGGTATATTCTTTCAATAAAGTAAGAACCTGATTGGTTAATTTTTGATCTTTGTAATCAACACATGGTCCTTTTGGAACATAAAGGTAATGACCGAACAATGTTTTTTTAACCAAGATTAAAGCGGTCGCAACTAATTCATTTTGATTGTTATAAAACCCTAGCATATGATAGGGGCTGTGTTCTGTTTTTTGAATAAATTCACCCCACATAGCTGTTTTTTGAAAGTGGGAATAAGGATGGCTTTGGACAAATGCATCGAACTGTTGAACATCTTCCATTTGTTTATAAATCATAAAATCTCCTTGCTTATTGCCAAGTCATTATACTTGATTTTAGCAGGCAGTGAAAATGAAAATTAGGGGCTAGTGAGAAATAAAGTGGCTATGTTATAATAAGCAACGTGGATAGAAAAGTGATTAAAAACTTAATATTTGTTGTGATTGGGACATTTTTATTGACAGTTTCCGTCCAATTTTTTATCTTGCCTTATCACATTCTTTCTGGTGGAGTAGCCGGTTTAGCAGTAGCGTTTAACCCTTTTTTCCACATTGATGAAACCCTTTTTGCGAATGTGTTAGTGTTGGTTTTATTTGTGATAGGGGCTTGGACTTTAGGGAAAGAATTTGCGATTAATACAATGGTTAGTTCTTTATTGTATCCTGTGTTCAATGGCTTGTTATCGCATATTGCATTGTCTGTTGAAATACCAACAATTTTAGCTTCTTTTTACGCCGGTTTAATTGGTGGAGCCGGAATTGGTCTTGTAATGCGAACCGGAGCCAGTACAGGTGGAATGGATGTACCACCATTAATTGTGCATAAATATTTTGGTGTTAAGGTTTCGACTTTGGTGATTATTACCGATGGACTAACTGTTTTATTAGGAGTTGCGGCGTATGGTTTATCGGCCGCCTTAATCGGTTTGGTTTCCGTTTTTTCTGCTGCCGCGGCGATTGATAGAGTCTTGAGCTATGGACAAGGTTCCAGAGCGAAGTCAGTGCAGATTATTTCAGAACATTGGGAAGAAATTGTTTTGGAGGTTTCACAACGTTTAAAGCGTTCGGCAACGGTGATTCAAAGTACTGGCGGATTTACAAAAGAAGTGAAACCGATGGTTTTGTGTGCAGTATCTGATAAACAATATAGTACATTGATGGCAATCATCAATGAAATTGATGATAAAGCCTTTGTGATTACTACAGATGCTTCAGATATGCATGGCGAAGGATTTACATATCCTTCTGTGGGAATTTAAGGAGTGGCTTATGATTGAATGTAAGAGTGTCTATAAACGCTATAAAAGTGGCACAAATGCTCTTTATGATGTCAATTTAAACATTGATCAGGGGGAATTTGTTTATATTATTGGTCCAACCGGTTCGGGAAAATCAACGTTGATTAAGATGTTTAATGCTGAAGAAGTACCGACAAAAGGGGATATTAAAATGATTGGTATCAATGTTGGTAAATTAAGAAGACGCCAAATTCCTTTGTTTCGAAGAAATATTGGGGTTGTTTTCCAAGATTATAAATTATTACCAGCTAAGACCGTTAGTGAAAATGTGGCTTATGCTTTAGAAGTAATTGGTATGCGTAAACATCAAATTCAAGTGCGTGTTAAAGAAGTCTTATCTGTTGTTGGTTTAGAGGATAAGGGTGATTCTTTTCCGAAGCAATTGTCCGGTGGTCAACAACAGCGTGTCGCTATTGCCAGAGCGATTGCTAATCGTCCTAAAGTATTGGTGGCAGATGAACCAACAGGTAATTTAGACCCTACTAAGTCGGATGAAATCATGGAATTATTGAAACGCATTAATAAGCTATATGGCTCCACTGTATTGATGGTTACTCATGATTTAACGATTGTGAATAAGTATCGTAATCGTACGATAGTTTTAGAACATGGTCATGTGGTGGCTGACTTGAAGGAAGGAGGCTATGTTCGTCATGATCAGTAGACCTTTTAAAGAAGGCATTAGTGGTGTAGGACGCCATTGGGCTATGTCTATTTCTTCTGCTTTAGCAGTAACGATTACATTGATTATCATTAGTTTGATTTCTATTTTATCGATAAATTTACAATCTTTTACTAAATCTATTGAAAATACAGTTCAAATCTCGGTTCAAGTGGCTTATGAAGCAGAAGGCAATGAAGCAAACATTAAAAATCAAATTCTAGCGATTGATGGTGTTGCAAAAGTGAACTTTTCTTCCAAAGCACAAGAATTGGAATATTATTTGAATTCTTTCGATGATGAGAAAACAAGGAAGATTTTTGAACCATTTAAGGAAGAAAATCCAATGCACGATTCCTTCTATGTTGAAGCAAAGTCGGGTAATAAGATTGAATCTATTGCGAAAGAAATTCGTAAGATTAAAGGTATTTATTCGGTTAACTATGGTGGTCAAAGTACCATTACCTTAGTAACGGCAATGAACGGGATTCGTCGTTCCGGTTTGATTTTAGGAGCCGGTCTTGGTATCTTAGCTATCTTCTTAATTCAAAATACGATTCGTTTGACCATCTTCTCACGTCAAGATGAAATTACGATTATGAAAAACGTCGGGGCAACTAATCATTTCATTCGTAGCCCATTCTTGATAGAAGGAATGTTGATAGGAATTATGGGGTCGATTATCCCAATTGCTCTGACGGCTTGGTCCTATATTTACATTTATAATCGAACCAACGGTATTTTATTATCGAGTTTATTCCGATTATACAAACCAAATCCATTTGTGGTTTATGTGTCCTTGGCTTTAGCGGCCGTGGGAATGGGCGTTGGTTTGGTTGGTTCTTTTATTTCTGTGAACCGTTATTTACGACAACATCGTTGAAGCCTCAGAGTGCTCTGAGGCTTTTGCCCTAATAGAAAGTAGGTTTTTATGAAAGACTTAGAAAAATCAAATACGAAATTAATCCCTCTTCAGAAACATGTTTTTCAAGAAGAGGCTTTACAAAAATCCTTGCGAAAAGAAAAGAAGTTAAAAAATATCCTATTTGTATCAATTATTATCTCTTTAATTTTAGGTTATGTGGCAGGTTCTATTTTACCTTCACAAGGCTTAAATCAATTAAGGAATAGACTTCAAGAAGGACAAGTTATTTCGGATAATAAGATTAATGCTGTTTTAGATATCATGAAAAAAAATTGGTTTTTTGGGAAGGATATTTCTAATCTTTCTTCTCGTTTGGAAGACCAAGCTTTAAAAGGTATCACGAGTAATAAAGAAGATGACCATACGGAATACATGACGAAAGAAGAAGTGGTTGCCTTTAATAATCAACTGAAAAGACAGTATGTAGGTATTGGTATTCAATACCTAAAAAGCAATGAAAAAATTCTAGTTCAAAAAGTTTTCCGTAATTCTCCGGCTGAAAAAGCAGGGGTTCAGGTGGGTGATTTAATCAGTAAGGTTAATGGTACTTCTTTAGAAGGCAAAACGGTGAATGAAACAAGAGATTTAGTAAGAGGAAAAGAAGGCACAAAGATTGTCCTTGAAGTTCAACGTGGCTCAAAAATAATATCCCTTCAAGTTACCCGTGGTCCGGTATTAGCTTCTACTTATGGAAAAATCATCAATGATACGACTGCTTATCTTGAATTATTCCAATTTGGTGAAAGCACACACGTAGAATTAAAACCGTATTTAGATGAATTCGAAAAAAAGGGTGTCACCAAATTGATTGTTGATTTAAGAGATAATGGTGGGGGTTACTTAACAACCTTAAAGGATATTGCTTCTTATTTCTTATCGCCAAAAACAACCGTCATGGAACAAGTGTATTCTGATGGTAGTAGAGAAGTGATTCGTACCTCGGGAAAGCCTTATAAAAATTTCAAACAAATTGTTCTGTTGGTGAATGAAAATACAGCTTCAGCTTCAGAAGTGCTTACTTTAGCTCTTAAGGAACAAAGAAAAGATGTGACGGTGATTGGCACAAAAACCTATGGTAAAGGAACCGTTCAGGTGAGTCGAGCTTTCAGAGATGGATCAGCTATCAAATACACCACAAGTAAATGGGTTTCACCAAAAGGAGAATGGATTAATAAAAAAGGAATTGAACCGGATATTAAGACCGATGTACCGGAAGTTTTAAGAACGGCACAACCAAATCTGAAGGAAGGGGATGTTCTAAAGGTAGATAGTGTTTCACCGGTTACGAAGTATGCACAAGAAGCTTTGGCTTATTTGGGATATCAACCAGGAAGAAGGGATGGCTATTTCTCTGAACAAATGCGCAAAGCGATTCTGAAGTTTCAAGAGAAGGAAGGCTTAGAAACAACGGGTGCTATTAACCGTAAGACCTATAACGCTATTGTGTCTCGCATGGTTTATGTGTATAACACCGATAAATCCAAAGATAAAGCCTATCAAAAAGCCTTAGAGGTTTTACATGGATAATCGACCATTTGAACTAGTATCTCCTTTTAAACCAACGGGTGATCAGCCAAAAGCAATTGATGAATTGGTGCAAGGTATCTTATCTGGTAAAAAAGAACAGGTCTTACAAGGGGCAACGGGAACCGGTAAAACTTTTACAATGGCGAATATTATCGCCAAAGTGAATAAGCCAACCTTAATCTTTTCTCACAACAAAACCCTGGCCGGACAATTATATTCTGAGTTTAAAGAACTCTTTCCTAAAAATCGAGTCGAGTATTTTATTTCAAACTTTGATTACTACCAACCAGAAGCTTATGTAGCACAAAGGGATATGTATATTGAAAAAACAGCGGCGATTAATGACGAATTGGATATGTTTCGAGAATCTACCATCAATTCTTTGTTAGAAAGAAGAGATACGATTGTGGTTGCTTCGGTAGCTTGTATTTATGCGGCGAGCGATCCGAAACAGTATAAAGACATGTTCTTTACGATTCGTGTCGGTGAAAGTTATAACCGTAATGCACTATTAAGAAGATTGGTTGAAATGCAATATGTGCGCAATGATATTGACCAAGTGCGTGGTTCTATGCGGGTTCGTGGGGATGTAATTGATTTAACGCCATCTTATACGGATCAATTTAATATTCGTATTGAATTGTTCGGTGATGAAATTGAACGAATCACAGAAGTGAATCCGACCACAGGGGCAACCTTAAATGCATATCAATTTTATAATATTTTCCCGGCTTCCGGTTATGCTCGAAATAAAGAATCTATTCAGCGTGCCTGTGATGCGATTGAAGAAGAACTTGAAGAGCGTTTAAGGTATTTTAAAGAGCATGACAAGTTATTGGAATATGAGCGTTTGGAACAAAGAACGCGATTTGATATTGAAAGTTTACGTGAAAATGGTTATGTGTCAGGTATAGAAAACTATTCTTTTCATATTGACCATCGCAAACAAGGGCAACGACCATGGAATTTATTTGATTATTTCCCAGAAGATTTCTTGATTATGATTGATGAATCGCATGTTTCTTTACCGCAAATTCGAGGTATGTACAATGGGGATCATTCTCGTAAACAAACCCTGGTGGATTATGGTTTCCGTCTTCCGAGTGCTTTGGAAAATCGACCAATGAAATGGGATGAATTTGAAGCTATGATACCGCAAGCTATTTATTGTTCAGCAACGCCGGGAGATTATGAATTGGAAAGGGTACATAATCAGGTGGTTGAACAGATTATTCGACCTACGGGGTTATTGGATCCGGTGGTGGAGCTGCGTTCAACCAAAGGGCAGGTGGATGATATCTGTATGGCTCTGGATGAGCGTATTCAAAAGAAAGAAAAGGTCTTGATTACAACCTTAACGGTTCGCATGTCGGAGGATTTAACCTCTTATTTGAAAGAGCGTGGCTATCAAGTAGCGTATATTCATCATGAAACGAATACGATTGAACGTTCGCAAATCATTCATGATTTACGTATTGGGAAATACGATGCGATTGTTGGAATTAACTTATTAAGAGAAGGCTTGGACATACCGGAAGTTAGTTTGATTTGTATCTTAGATGCGGATAAAGAGGGTTTCTTGCGTTCTAAACGTTCTTTAATTCAGATTATTGGTCGTGCGGCGCGTAATGCGAATGGGCATGTGTATATGTATGGAGATACAATCACCGATTCTATGCGTGAAGCGATGGATGAAACGAATCGTCGTCGCTCTATTCAAGAGGTTTATAATAAGGAACATGGTATTATACCAAAAACAGTTATGAAGTCAGTGGGTGATGTGATTCGTGGCAAAGAAACGCAAGAAATGGCAAGTCGTTATGTTCGTAAGAAAGCGAAGATGTCGAAACAGGATACCAATACCTTGATTGTTAATTTAGAAGCTGAAATGAAGGAAGCCGCGACAGCCTTGAATTTTGAAAGAGCGGCTGAATTGAGGGATATGGTTTTGGAGTTGAAGTCGGAAATGGCTTAGATGGTATTTATGAACTTGAAAAAGTAGAAGTATAAGTTATGATGTTAAAAGTTAATAATTCAGTCGGCTGGAATTGAGGTTGTTATCAAGAAAAAGAGGGTATTCCTTTTTAGCTAAATCTATGCTAGCATATTACGTGAGTGGATTAACCACTCCTTGCCTGAAAAGGCCATTAGACCAGAAGGAGGTGTACAAATGAGAAAGTATGAAGTAATGTACATCATCAAGGAATCTGTTGAAACAGAAAAACGTGGTGAATTAGTGAGCCAAATCGCTGGATTCTTAACCGGCAATGGTGCTGTTATCACAAAGACAGATGAATGGGGAATGAGAGACTTTGCCTATGAAATTGATGATATGAAGAAGGGTTATTACGTTGTATTAAAGTTTGAAGCTGACAATACAGCAGTCAAAGAATTTGACCGTTTAATGAGTATCAATGTGAATGTAGTTCGTTTCATGATTACTCGTGATGAAGCGGCTGAAGCGGAGGCTAAGTAATGATTAATCGTGTTGTGCTTGTCGGTCGTTTGACCAAAGATGTTGAAGTCCGTAAGACACAAAGCGGTATTTCTTCGGCTCGATTTACGGTTGCTTGTGATCGTCGAGTTAGTAGAGATGCGAATCCTAACCAACCAACAGCTGATTTCATCGGTTGTGTAGCTTGGCGTCAGTCTGCTGATTTCTTGGGGCAATACGCTCATAAAGGGAATGTAGTAGCAGTAGATGGTCATATCCAAACGGGTAGTTATGAACGTGATGGACAAAGAATTTATACAACGGATGTAGTTGTGGATTCGGTTCGTTTGATTCGTGAACAACGTGCAGAAACCGGTTCTTATAATTCGGATACTATGAATTATAATCAACCATCTAATAATTCTGCTAATCCTGAACCAAGTAATCAAGGGTTTGGTGATGATGATTTCGGTAATGGTGGATTTGATTTATCCACAGATGATTTACCATTTTAGAAAAGGAGACCAACATGGCTTTTAGAAAACAAAGAATGGGTCGTCGTAAGGTTTGTTACTTCACAAAAAACAACATCAAGTTTATTGACTACAAAGATGTTGAATTATTAAAGAAGTTTATTAGCCCTAATGCTAAGATTACACCGCGTCGTGTAACCGGTACTCGTGCTAAATACCAAAGACCGTTGGCTATCGCAATTAAGCGCGCTCGTCAAATGGCTTTACTACCATACGTAGCTGACTAATGGAAAGGACAAAGAAATTTGTCCTTTTTTTGTGAAAGGATAAAAGATATAAGAATATACAAAAAAATATATTTGAATTCATCCTACACAGTCAGTTTATTCTAACTAGAATGAAGTTAGAGAAAATAAGGAGGTTTCATGAAATTTTTAGAAGATGCAAGACACTATGAAAAGGATATGGTTGAAGACATTCGCTCTTTAATGGCAATTGAATCAGTGCGTGATGATGAAAATGCCGGTCCCGGTCAACCTTTTGGACCGAATATCCGTAAAGCTTTAGAAACAATGCTTGAAATTGGCAAACGAGATGGTTTTAAAGTTAAGAATGTAGACGGCTACGCTGGTGTGGTTCAATATGGTAATCAGGAAGAATCGGTCGGTGTTCTAGGTCATTTGGATGTAGTTCCATTGGGTGATTTAAACGATTGGCATTTTGATCCTTTGAAAGGTGAAATTAAAGATGGATTTATTATGGGTCGTGGTAGTGCTGATGATAAAGGACCGGCTATTGCGGCTTATTATGCGGTTCGCATTTTGAAAGACCATGGTTTTAAGTTGAAACATAATATTCAATGTATCTTTGGTACAGATGAGGAGACAACTTCAGCAGGTGTTCTTTATTATAAGGCACATGAAAAAAATCCAATAATGGGAATTGTACCAGATGCGGATTTCCCTTGCATTTATGCGGAAAAAGGAATTTTAGATTTCAATGTTTATGGGAAAGTAAACACATGTATTCAAGAAATGGAAGCCGGCAATGCCTATAATGTGGTCATTGGTAAAGCGAATGCCCTTGTTCATAAACCATTAGAAAAAGACTACTTTGAAAAATATTTATTAGCACAAAATATCGCCGGAAGTTGCTATGAAGATGAAAAGGGAGCTCATTATCATATTGATGGAAAGCCATTCCATGCTTCAAAACCATTCCATGGTATCAATGCGGCGGTGAAGATGTTCCAATTTATTGGCAGTTGCTATAATGATGAATTCTCTTTAAAAGCAAGCCATATCTTAGCGGATCATTATGGAGAGGGCTTTGGTGTTGATTTTAATGGTGCATATATGGGACCATTAACTTTTAATTTAGGTAAAGTAAACATTCACGATGGTGAAATTGATATGTTCTGTGATTATCGTTATCCAAATGAATGTACGGGATCAGAATTATTTGCTCAAAGTGCTAAGATCTTAAAAGAAAGCCTAGGTTTAGAAGCAAAAATCTTTGATGATTCTAAATGGTTATTGAGTGATCCGAATAGTGAATTGGTAAAGACAGTTATGAAGCATTATCGTGAAATGAGTGGAGACACTTACACACCTGCATTAAGCATTGGTGGTGGTACTTATGCTCGTACATTTGATAATTTCGTTGCTTGTGGACCAGTTTTCCCAAATCGTCCTTATCCATCTTGGGTAGCGGGGGAGCATGAAGCGGATGAAGGCTTCGAGATTGAAACGATGTTAAGAGCTTGTGCGGTTTATGCAAACATCCTTTATGATTTAGCTTGTGAAAAAGAATAAAGAATGGCTCAACGGGAGTTCCGGATCAGTTTTCATGTAAAAAAGTGATAATATTGGTTGACTATGTTCATTAGGGGGTGTAGATTACTAGGTAAGGTATACCTAATAAGGAGAATTTACTATGAAGAAAATTATTGCGTCAATGCTAAGTATATTGATGCTGGCGGCTTGTGGTCAGCCAAGTACAAGTACCACACAACCTACTAATGAAAAGAAATTGAAGGTAACGGTTACGACTTCTTTCTTACAGGATATGGTCACTCAGTTAGCGAAGGATTACACCGATGTTAAGTTGGTTATTCCAGCGGGTGAAGATCCTCATACCTACGAAGCAAAACCGGAAGATTATAGCAAGATTAAGGATGCGGATTTAGTTTTATATCATGGTCTTCACTTTGAAGGAAAGATGGTTGAATTGTTAGAAAACGCCAAAGGACATGCGGTTACGAAAAACTTTGATAAGAAATCACTATTAACCATGGAAGAAGATGGTGTTAAGATTACTGACCCACACTTTTGGTTTGATGTTGACTTATACAAGAAAGCAACTACCGAAGCGGCGAATAGCTTGAAAGAAAAATTGCCAAAATATAAGGACAAGATTGAAGAAAACCTGCAAGCTTATCTTAAGAAGTTAGATGATTTAAAGGTATATTGCCAATCACAAATTAACATGATTCCTAAGAAATCACGTATTTTAATTACTCCTCATGATGCGTTTAGTTATTTTTCCAGACAGTATGGTATTGCAGTGGAAGCGCCACAAGGTGTTAGCACGGATGCGGAATTAAGTACGAAAGATATGGCTAAGACAGCTCAATTTATTGTTGACCATCAAATTAAGGCCATCTTTGCGGAATCCACAACCGATCCGGCACGTATGGAAAAATTAAAAGAATCTTGTGCCGCAAAGGGCTTTAAGGTTAAAGTCGTAAAAGGTGAAGGGCAAGAATTATTCAGTGACTCTTTAGCACCTAAGGGACAAAAGGGTGATACCTATATCGACATGGTTAAGATGAATGTGGATTTAATGGTATCGAATTTGAAATAGAAAAGGAAGTGCGTATGAGTGTTATTCATGTGGAGGATTTGACCGTTTCTTATGGCTATCAACCGGTATTATGGGATATTGATGTGGATATTGAAGAAGCTAGTTTGACCGCTATTGTAGGACCGAATGGAGCTGGCAAGTCGACTTTATTGAAAGCTATTTTAGGTTTTGTGAAATCTTTGTCAGGCGTGGTAACACTCTATGACTTACCTTTGAAAGATGTGTTAAATCGTTTGGCCTATGTCCCCCAACAAGCTTCTGTGAATTGGGATTTTCCAATTACGGTTTTTGATGTTGTATTGATGGGACGTTATTCTTCTTTGGGTTGGTTTCATCGACCAAACAAAGAAGAAAAAAAGCTGGCCATGGATGCTTTAGAAGAAATGAAAATTAGTGATTTGAAAGATCGTCAGATTTCGGAATTGTCAGGTGGTCAGAAACAACGTGTGTTTATTGCTCGTGCTTTGTGTCAAAATGCCCAGCTAATTTTAATGGATGAGCCATTGGCTGGAGTGGATAAAACAAGCGAAAAAATCATTATGGATAAAATGAAGGCTCTTCAAAAAGAAGGAAGAACGATAGTTTGTGTGCATCATGATTTACAGACTTTAAGAGATTATTTTGACCATGTAGTTCTTATCAATCGAAACATTATTGCTTATGGACCAATAAAAGACATATTAACCCAAGAAAATTTAGATATTACTTTCCAAGAGGGACCGGTATGTTAGCGGTATTAACATCGTATGACTTTCTAGTGGTTGCCTTCGGGACAACAGTGTTAGCCATGGTTAGTGCTGTGGTGGGTTGTTTTAGTGTCTACAAAGGACAAAGTCTAGTTGGTGATGCGATAGGGCATGCGACTTTTCCGGGGATTGTATTGACATTTATGCTTTTCCAAACTAGAAATCCACTTTTATTAACGATTGGAGCTGCGCTATCGGCCGGGCTTGCTTATGAAGTGATACAGGCTTTCGTGCGTCATAGTAAAATTCAATTTGATGCGGCTTTAGCAATTGTATTAAGTGGCTTCTTTGGCTTGGGCTTGGTTTTAAAAAGCTATATTCAGGGTCATCCAAGTTATGTGAATGCTTCGCAAGCAGGGTTGAAAAATTATATTTTTGGTTTAGCGGCATTCATGATGAAAAAGGATGTTGTGTTGATTTTTATTGTGGCGGGCGTTTGTTCATTGATTTTATTTTTATTTTATAAAGAATTGGTTTTAAGTGTTTTTGATGCATCGTATGGCGAAAGTATTGGCATTTCTTCTAAATTGGTGGATCGAATTCTTTTGATTATGACGATTGCGTTGATTGCGGTTGGTATTAAAAGTGTGGGAGCTATTCTGATTTCTTCTTTTTTAATTATTCCATGTATCTGCGCTCATCAGCATAGTCATCGTTTAAAGAATGTGTTGATGATTGCGTCTGGCACGGCAGGCTTTAGTGCTTTCTTAGGAACGTTCTTGAGTTCGTTATATCGTGGTCTATCGACCGGTCCCACCATTATTTTAGTGATGGGCACATTAACTTTTCTTTCAATGATTTTTGGTAAGAATAGTGCCTTGCAAAAAAGGAGGTCACTTGTATGATGGAAGTTCTATTGGTCATTTTAATGACCTCTTTAGCTTGTGCCATTCTAGGACCTTTCCTTGTTTTACAGAAATTATCGATGACGGCTGATGCACTTTCTCATTCTGTTTTATTGGGAATTGTAGTGGCCTTTATGTATGTGCAAGATTTGAATTCACCTTGGTTGTTTATTGGGGCCGCTTTGTTTGGACTATTGACTGTTTATGTGGTTGAGACGGTAGCCGATAAATATCAAGTGAAAAAGGATGATGCCCTAGGAATTATTTTTCCGATGTTTTTTTCATTGGCGGTGATTTTAATCAGTCGTTTTTTCCGCAATGCGCACTTGGATGTGGACATTGTGTTAATGGGGAATCCGTTATTTGCACCATTTATTCGTTTGTTTGATTTACCGAGATCCTTTGTGGTGATGTTGATACTATTTATCTTAAACTTAGCTTTTGTGCTATTGTTCTACCAACCTTTAAAGATAACTAGCTTTGATCCAAAATACGCTCGCTTAAAAGGCATTAAGACGGGGTATTTGTTCTACGGCTTAATGACTTTGACTTCTTTAACAACCGTAACAGCTTTTGATAGTGTCGGAGCGATTTTGGTGATTTCTTTCTTGGTAGCACCAGCAGCTTGTGCTTGTCTTGTCACAAAGGATTTGAAATACACACTTATTGTAAGCTTATTCTTTGCGATGAGCAGTTCTATTTTAGGTTTTGCTCTTGGTAATTTATGGAATGTGTCAATTGCCGGTATGTGTAGTTTTATTGGTCTTTTACAGTGTATTCTAGTGATTCTTTTTCATAAGAATGGTTGGTTGAGTGAAAAGATAAAAAGATCCAAACAAAGAAAGGAAGTGTATCGTGATTTATTCTTAATGCATGTCTATCATCATCCGGGAAATCAAGAAGAAATTGGATTAAACACGATACAAAATCATCTGAATTGGTCATCGAAACAAACAAAAAAAATCATTCAAGATCTTTTGAAATTCGACTGGATTGTAGAAAATGAAACACTTAATGTCTATGAACTTAGACCAAAAGGCTTAAAGCGTGTTACACTTTTAATGGAGAATTTATATGACCAACAATCGAGAAGATTATTTAAAAACTATATTTCGTCTTCATGAATCAGGCGAAAAAGCAACGAATAAAAAGATTTCGATGCATTTAAACATTGCACCGGCTTCTGTTTCAGAAATGTTGAAGAAGTTGTTATCAGAGGGCTTTATTATCTTCAATGGTACAGAAATTTGTTTAACTGAAGAGGGAGTAAAAGAAAGTAAGCGAGTGTTAAGTTGCCACCGTTTATGGGAAACTTTCCTTTTAGAAAAGTTACATTACAACTGGCAAGATGTGCATGAACAAGCGGATTTATTGGAACATGTTACCAATGATGAATTAAAGAAGCATCTTAATGTGTATTTGAATTATCCAAAGAATTGTCCACATGGTTCAATCATCTATGAAAACATGGATGGACCGGTGGAAGAAAGCTTATTCTTAGCGGATTTGGAAGTTGGTCAAAAGGCGATGATTATTAAAGTAGATGATGATGAGAAACAATTTTTAGCTTACTTGGATCGCATTGGTTTAGAACTTCATGATGAGCTGGAAATATTAGAGAGAGATTCTTTTGATGATTCTTTATTGGTGCTTTGTAAGGGAAAGAAGATTTCAATTTCCATAAAAGCCATGCGCCATATTTACGTTAAAGTTTTAGATAAGTAAGAGCCATAGTGCTCTTTTTTAGTGAATCTGATAGTGATGATTATAGAAATCCCACAGAAGCCAGGTATTTAGAATTATTTTTGGGATAAAGGGAGAAGAGCTAAAAAGGGCAGTTTATCATCTGCCCTTTAGATAAATATAGTGTCGCATTTTCAATTTTGCTAGACTACGTAGTAAGTTTCACTGTTATCAAGATATTATCCAGGTTATGATATAAGAATCATTTAATGAAAGCTTAGGAAAGTATGTGGCGGAAGAATTATTGCTGATGGGATATAGCAAGAAAATCTGCTCTTGTTCACTTTGGATAATAGCTTGACGGCTATATAGCTATTTAAACCGGAAGTAAATTTCGGTATGGTCAATTTTGTTGAAGCTATGGTTTGAGAATCAATGATTGCGGATTTATTTTTTTTGATGATTGATTTCTTGACAATATGAATGAATATTTCGCTGTTTTTAGAGTCGAGTTCAACCTTGAGGTATTCATTTTTCTCTATATCCTTGATAGGAATGTTGAAGTCATGTATGGATTTCCACTTATGCTGACCGGTATTAGAGTGATAAACAGTGAATTTCACTTCTTTATAGGGAAGATTTTCTTTTGAAAAGCCTACGTCATTTCTGTATTAGATTTCTTTTTTACCGCAGTCGGAAACGAGGAGTGCCAGAATAAACAATCATGTCATTTTTCGTATAATTTTTAGTTTTTTCATTTTCCCTCCCAAAGGATTATTTTACTTTAACCACATCTAATGAAGTGACAATATGTATTTTAGAAGCGTTGGTCTTATACCTGGAAATATACATAAAATATATGATTACCTTTCTCAATCAAGTTATCAAGTACATTTCAAAAAAGTAAACGGTTTCATTTGTTATAAAATAGCTTCTAATCTAGGATTGTCAAACATATGTGACATGACCATCTAATAAATACCTTAAAGAGCTTACTTGTTATTTGACAATATAATCGAGATAATAGCATAGTGTATTATCACCTAACATGTGATATCTAAAAGGAAAAAGGAGTATGTTAATGAAGGGAAAAATATTATTAGTTGAAGATGATGAAGTTACACGTGAAGGTATTGCTGAATTTCTTACTGTAAAGAATTACGAAGTAGTATCTGTTGCAGATGGAGAAAAAGCTATTCGTACGTTTCTAAATCAAGATTTTGATTTAGTTATTTTAGATATTATGCTTCCAAAGGCAGATGGCTTTGAAGTTTTGAAGAAAATAAGATTACACAATCAAACATTCGTCTTAATGTTAACAGCTATGGCTGATGATAGTACACAGATTATGAGTTTTGATGAACAGGCAGATGACTATATAAGTAAACCATTTTCGCTTGCAATTTTAGAAAAACGTGTCGAAGCCTTGATTAGAAGAAGTCATTTTCAACATAAAAAAGAAGAATGGGTATATGGGGATGCTAGGGTGAATTTATCCGGATTTAGTGCCACCTACAAAGGTCAGTATGTAAATATCAAGCCCAAGGAGATAAAAATATTAAATCTTCTAATTAACCATCCGGGACAAGTTTTTTCACGTGACCAAATACTGGATAGGTTATGGATTGATGAAGTGCCTTTTGATAGGGTGATAGATGTGTACATTAAAAATTTGAGAAAAAAGCTTCACCTAGACTGCATAAAAACGGTAAAAAGTGTGGGCTACAAGTATGAGAGTGATGTATGAAAAGATTAAAGTTATTCCCGAAGACTTTCATATACACTATGGTGATTATGAGTGTTATCACCATAATGATTCATGGTCTTATATATTTTCTCCTACCTAGCTTTTATTTCAATAAAAAGCAAGAGGAGGTCAAGAATAGGTCTATGGAACTGGTTAAAATTTTGGAGGAAACTAGTGAATCAAAGGCGTTAGAAGTAACAAAGAATTACGCTATTATATACAACGTAAATATAACTCTTTATATTGGAAACAATACATATCAGTATCACGGTTTTACACCTGCTAATATCCAACTTGACCCTGTTAGAGCAAAAGATATATTAAGGAGAGATACTTCTATTACACAGTTAGAATCACTTGGTGACCATCCGGTTATCATTGATAAAAAGACCTTTAAAAATAAAGATAATCAAGTCTGTGATCTTTACTTAATTTTAAGTACCGGATCTATAGACGAAACAAAACAAGTTACTATTAAAGTTCTTCCTTATTCCATAGGCATTAGTTTTATTATTTCTCTTATTGCAGCATATATTTATAGTAAAAAAATTACTAAACCTATAAAAAACATATTAAAATCCACAAAAGATATGGAAAGGTTAAAAAAAGATAGTTATTGCAACGTAGAAAGTGAAGATGAAATTGGAATGATAGCTAATAATATTAATTCTTTATATGACACGATATGGAATACAATTGAATCACTAAAACAAAAGATTGATGATATTAGTCAAGTAGAAAAAGAAAAGGTAGAATTTTTACGAGCGGCTTCCCATGAACTTAAAACGCCTTTAACATCACTACGTGTTTTATTGGAAAATATGCGCTATAAGATTGGTAAATATAAAGATCGAGATTTTTATTTAGACAAGGCACAGGAAATAGTCATAGAATCGACAGATATGGTTCAAAGCATATTAGATATAAGCAAATTGCAGGTAGTTAATAAAGGTTGTGAAGAGGACTTGGATATACGAATGATTTTAGTTGAGATAATAGAATCATATAAGGTTTTAGCAAGGGCGAAGGATTTAAAAATAAATTTGAAAATAGAAGAGCCATGTGATTGTTTTATGAACAAGGAATCTATGAAAAAAGTAATTTCTAATATTATCTCAAACGCTATTAACTACACAGACCAAGGCAATCGAATCAATATACAGATATCAAATGGAATATTAATAGTAGAAAACGAGTGTAAATCACTTTCTGAAGATGTGTTAAAGCATGTATTTAAAGCTTTTTATAGACCGGATTTTAGTAGGGATAAAAAAGATGGTGGGACTGGTCTAGGTCTATATATCGTTAAAAATATTTTAACCGATGCTAATCTTGAGTTTCAGTTTAAACCTAGCCATTTAGGTATGAAATTTACTATTGATTTTAGAAGCCATTAAAGTTAATATCCTAATTTTGAAAAATCGAATTGTATAATTAATAGTGAAATTAGAAAAAATATCAGCAGAATAATTTAGAACTAAGCCCCAAGAGCAAAAATTAGAAAAATTTACTTTTGGGGTTTTGTGTGCTGAAAAAAGAGCATATTTTTTATAAAGAAAGAGATAAGATGAACTAGAAAAAGCATCCTGATGAGTTTAAGGGAAAAACTAATGGAATTATTTTTAAAAATTTCATATGGGTTTCATATAGAACATTAATATAGATACAGATGAGGAGGTCATAAAAATGTCAGTATTAAAAAGGGCGTTACTATATGTAACAAGAAAGAAAGCTAAATCCATCATAATGTTTTTCATTTTATTTGGAATCGCAACTTCTATGATTGCGGGTTTTGCTATTAAGTCCGCCACAAAACAAACTAGAAAAAATATAAATAGTTCAATTAGAGCGAGTTTTGAAATTGGTGTAAATTTACAAAATAGTTTTGGAGTAGGTACAAGGGGGCTTGGTAATGTACCGGGATCTATTGTTGAAAAAGTCAAGTCAATTGATGGAGTTACTTCAAATGATTTGAGAACTATATCTGAAGTTGATATTTCCGGCTTGAAAAAGGTGCCGTTAAATACCCCAAGAAGACAGTACAATCCTGAAAAAGAAGCCATCATTAAGAAAATGGCGGATTTACAAGGTAATGAAGAATCAAAATTTGATAATAAATTTGTAGGTGGAGCTTTAAAACTAACACAAGGTAGACATATTAAAAGAGGGGATGTCAATAAAGTTTTAGTGCATGAAGAGTTTGCTAAATTAAATAATCTAAAAATTGGTGATAAGATTACTGTTACACCAAGCAAGCATAGATCTGTAAATTTAGATAAAGAATTAAATGCTAAAGTAACGCTTGAGATAGTAGGGCTCTTTACTGGTAGTAACCAAGATAGAGCTACTCATGAAATCGAGTTAATAGAAAATATCTTGATGTCAGATGTACATACTGCTACACAATTAAGTGGAAATTCTAAAGAGAATCTATACTATCAAGATGTAAAATTTTATGTTTCTGATCCGGCAAGATTAAATGAAATTATTGAAAAAGTTAAAAAATTAGATATAGACTGGTCACAATATACAGTAACAAGTTCAGATAAAAACTTCCTAGCATTAACAACTTCACTAGATGCAATGGATAATCTAATCAGTCAACTAATTGTTGGTTCTATCGTGGTCAGTTCAATCATCTTATCACTTGTATTAGCCTTCTGGATTAATGGTCGTATTCATGAAACGGGAGTTTTACTGTCACTAGGAATTTCAAAAATAAATATTGTCGTTCAATATGTAATTGAATTATTGATGATAGCTATTTTCAGTTTTGGAGCCTCCATTGGGTCAGGATTTTTAATTGCACAAAAATTGGGGGACAGTTTAGTTAAGCAGGCAAACAATGCCGGTAGATTAGCTCTTGGTCAAAACCTTGGTGGACTTAATTTAGGAGCGGATGCCGAATCAAGTTTAATTGCTAAAACACTTGACAACTTAAATGTTTCAATTGGAGCCAATGAGTTTATGTGGGTGTGGATTATGGGAATTGCAATTATAGTAGTATCAGTTGCAATCTCTTCAATGAATATCATTAAATTAAAGCCAAAAGAAATACTATCTAAAATGAGCTAAGAGAGGATATAAATTATGAGTATTATTCGACTAAAAAATGTAAGTTATGTATATAAAGATAGCAAAAAAAATAAAATTTTAAGTGATGTGAGTTGTGAATTTGAAAGGGGAAAGTTTTACGCAATCGTTGGAGAATCAGGTTCAGGTAAAACTACCCTACTGTCAATACTAGCCGGTCTTGACGAACCCACAGGTGGAAATGTACTATTTGAAGATAAAAGCATAAAAGACATAGGATATACATTTTACAGAAAGAACGATATCTCAATGGTGTTCCAAAATTATAACCTATTAGATTATTTGACTCCATTAGAAAATATAAAACTAGTAAAACCGGATGCAAAAAGTGACATACTATTGAGTATGGGTTTAGAAGAGGAACAAATTAATAGAAATGTTTTACATCTTTCGGGAGGTCAACAGCAACGTGTAGCGATTGCTAGAGCCTTAGTGTCTGGTGCACCATTAGTTTTGGCTGATGAGCCTACTGGAAATTTAGATGAAAATACATCGGATGAAATTATTAGTTTATTAAAGTCTACAGCACATGACCAAAACAAATGCGTAATTGTAGTGACCCATAGTAAACAGCTTTCAAGACAAGCGGATATTGTTTTTAGATTAAAAGGTAGGAAACTTATGAAAGCCCATTAGGAAAATTGGAAGTTGTGTCATGTGATAAAACATGTGTTACAACTATTCTCATAGAAAGCCTTTCTCTGATACTACGATTTGTTAGTTAAACTCATTCTATCAGATGGCTTTCTATTTTTTGTATTTTCACCTAACACTTTTTAAATTTTTAATGTATAATACAAGGGTCACATATCGTATATCCTCTCGGATTGGCGAGAGAGTTTCTACCCCATGGCCTTAACTATGGGACTACGGTGTCTAGGATATTTTTAGGCACTCTGTAGGAATCTACAGAGTTTTTCTTTTTTCGATGTGTGATAAGAAAAAGGAGAAAATATGTTGGAAAATTTCTTTAAGCTTAAAAAGAATGGTACGAATGTTCGTACTGAACTCATGGCCGGTGTAACCACATTCATAACCATGGTCTACATTTTGGCGTTAAACCCATCGATTTTGAGTGCTTCCGGTATGGATAAGGGAAGCATTTTAACGGCAACGGCTGTTGCTTCAGCTATTGCTTGTTTCGCAATGGCTTTATTGTCGAATAAACCGTTTGCCTTATCGGCCGGCTTGGGCTTGAATGCTTACTTTGCGTATACAGTTTGTGGACAAATGGGATTTAGTTGGCAAGTGGCTTTAACAGCTGTATTGGTAGAAGGAATTATATTCCTTATTTTATCGGTAACGAATGTTCGTGAAGCAATCTTCAACGCAATTCCAGCTTCTTTAAAGACGGCTGTTGGTGTCGGCATTGGTTTCTTTATCACATTTATTGGTTTACAAAATGCCGGTATTATCGTTGATGGTAATACATTAGTTAGTTTATTTAGTTTGAAAGCGGCGATTTCTTCGGGAACAATTCATACCCAAGGGGTTGCGGTTCTATTGGCTTTACTTGGTACACTACTGATTGCATTTATGTTTATCAAGGGTATTAAGGGATATATGTTATGGGGAATTTTAATCACTTGGGGATTAGGAATTATCTTACAATTGCTTGGTTTCTATGTACCAAATGCGGCGGCTGGTTATTATTCTCTTATTCCAAGTGATTTGTTCTCAATGCCTTCTAGTATGGCTCCAACTATGTTTAAATTTGACTTTGGTTTCATAACATCACATTTGGGTGATTTTATTGTGGTGTTATTTGCGTTCTTATTTGTGGATATATTCGATACGATTGGAACAGTTATTGGCTGTGCTGAAAAGTCCAGCATGTTGGATAAGGAAGGTAAATTACCTGAAATTAAGGGTATCTTATTATCCGATGCGATTGGGACAACGGTCGGTGCTTGCTTAGGTACTTCTACCGTCACAACATTCGTTGAATCTTCTTCCGGTATTTCCGAAGGTGGTCGCACTGGTTTAACAAGTGTTACAACGGGTGTGTTATTCTTATTGGCTTTATTCTTTAGTCCATTATTCTTAACAATTCCATCTTTTGCGACAGCGCCTGCTTTGATATTTGTTGGTTTCTTAATGATGCAACAAGTCGCAAATATCAATTGGCAAGATTTAACCAAAGCTATTCCGACTTTCGTTACAATCACGATGATGGGGTTTGCGTATAGTATTTCTGATGGCATTGCGTTTGGTTTCATCACGTATACCATTTTACATTTATTCACAGGTAAGAAAGATGAGTTATCACCATTGATGTATATTTTAAGTGTTGTCTTTGTTTTAAAATATTTCTTAGTATAAAATGAGTGAAGAGATGCTTAGGCATCTTTTTTCTTTGGCTAAAAAATGCTAAAGTAGATATGTTAATAGATGGAGGATTCTATGAAATTAGTATTAGTTCGTCATGGTGAAAGCGAGTGGAATAAGTTAAACTTATTCACCGGTTGGACAGATGTTGAGTTATCAGAAAAAGGTATTGAAGAAGCGAAGGCCGGTGGTCGTGCTTTAAAAGAAGCAGGATATGATTTTGATTTATGCTATACATCGTATTTAAAGAGAGCCATTCATACATTGAATCACATTTTGGCTGAAATGGATCGTGAATGGTTACCGGTCACAAAGACTTGGAAATTAAATGAACGTCATTATGGTGCTTTACAAGGTTTGAATAAGTCAGAAACAGCGGAAAAGTATGGTGAAGAACAAGTTAAGATTTGGCGTCGTTCTTTTGATATTCAACCACCTGCCTTGGAGGTTAGTGATAATCGTAACCCGGCTAATCAAGAAGCTTATCGTAATGAAAACAAGGATGAATTGCCATTATCTGAAAGTCTAAAGACAACGATTGAGCGTGCTGTTCCTTATTATGAACAAGAAATTTTACCTAAGATGAAAGAAGGTAAGAGAGTGTTAATTACAGCTCATGGAAACAGCTTACGTGCTTTGGTGAAGTATTTTGAAGGTTTAAGTGATGAGGAAATTATCGGTGTTAATATTCCAACCGGTGTTCCTCTTGTGTATACTTTCGATGATGAAGGTCATTTCATTTCAAAGGAATATTTAGGTGATCAATCAGCTATTGAAGCTAAGATGGCTGCGGTTGCTAATCAAGGTTCTGTTAAGAAATAAAGGGAAAACTTCCTTCGGGAAGTTTTTTAATAGAAAGAAACATTTATGAAAGTCGGTATTTACGGAATTGAAAGTCTAATTAGTAGACAGTTGTTAGAAAAGAAAGAAATAAATTGGGTTTTATTAGACCAAAAGAAAGATAAGAAACGTATCCAAGGTATTGAATGGAGAGTATATGATATCCATCATTATCCCGTCCATGAATTAGAGGCCCTTATTTGTTTAAAAGAGGAAAAAGTGTCTTGTTCAATACCACAATTCAAACAAAAAGCAGGGATGAGTTTGGTTCACTTTGTTGAAGAAATGAAGAAGCGTTTCCCGGATGCTAAGAATGTGAGCTTACACATCTATCCCTCTTTAGCGCATTATGGGTTACAAGGCTTTCGCCAATATCAGCAAGAACTAAGTGCATTAACCACAGGTGAAGAAATCATTTCTTCTTTCTCAGATCCTATTTTGAATAACTTGGTACCGCATTCCATTGGTTGTATTGACTGGGAATGTTTATGGGAAGAAAAGGTGAGTGTTGTACAAGTACCCATTTTAAGGGTAGATAGTGTTGAATTTGAGTTTAATTCTGAAGTGCAACAACCATGGTTAGAAAGTGATATTGTCTTAAAAGAAAGAGGTTCTTCGCATTCCCTAGCCAATCAAGATAAGGTTGGAATATGTTTGAAAAAAGATTGTGCGAAAAATTATTATCACTTTTTTGCGTATGTGGATACCGTTTATTATCAAGTGAAAGAGATAGAAAATTGGCTCTTAGATGTAAAAAATAAATAATATGGTAAAATAAATAAAGAGAGGTTATAAATATGAGTATTAAATTTTGGGGAATTGTTGCGGCGGCGACGGTTGGAGCTATCGTAGTAGCGAAGAAAGTATTGGACAAAAAAGATGAGTCTGAAATGGAAGAAGTTGAACTTGTCGAAGTTGATAATTCCGGAGAAAGTGATGAAATTTTGGAATTAAAGACAGTGTATCCTTTTTTACCAACGAACTTTTTAAAAGAAACTGTGGAAAATGAAAACAACTATGTGGAGAGATTTATACCGGGTGAAGAAGTTCAGATTGTGCATCATGTATCTTATGACTCACAAGAAAGTGCTGAAGATTTTAAAGGTATTTTAGAAAGTGCCGGTTACAGCGTTTCGGAGGATGAAGTATTAGCTTATAGCGTTAAGCGTTCGTTTGCTTATGAAGAGGGTGCTGTTGCGAGTGATATCTTCAATGTCGCAAACCAAGTGATTTCCTTAGGTGGTAATTATCACGAGACCTTTGTTGAAAAAGTCTAATGATTCATACTAATAAAAAGTTGGTATGTACCAACTTTTTTATCGCTTAATTTTTTCATATAGGAGGATTGGAAATGATAAAAGCTGTATTTATAAACTATATTCTATCCGTTATCTTACCTAAGGGTGAAGATTTTCAAGCGGTTAGTGATGAAGTTGTGCATCATAGTAAATTAAATTCCACAGAGGAGGCACGTGATTGGCTTTTGAAGAAGATGGATAGTTATGTGCAAGATAAACCTTATACGAAATTAGAAAATACGGTTTTAAATATTCTCAAATATAAATCTGATGATATAAAATTTAAAGGGAGTTCACAAAAAGTCATACGTGCTCTCCAAACCTTTTGGATGTACGCGCCAATTAGTGATGACTTCAAAAATTTTTTACGACAATGTCCGATACCGGTGTATATTATCTGTAATGAATCAGCGGATTATGTTCGGGTGAATTTGAAAAGAAACAATTTGCATGTAGCAGAAGTGATTAGCGCTGATTTTGTTGAAAAGACATTGATGAATAAAGAAGCATTTGAAAAGGCGTTAGAAGTGGCACAAGTGAAGAAAGAGGAAGTGTTGAATATCAGCTCCATTTTAGAGGAATTGGAAGTTGCGGAAAAAGAAGTTGGTTTGAACTCCATTCTTTTAGATCGTAATCGAAAATACCTTAATAGCAAGCACAAACGAACAAGAGCTCTTTTAGAAACTTTGCCACAGATATTTAAAGAATTAGGGGATAATGAATGGCAAACACAATCGAAGTAAAAGACTTATATTTCTCGTATGAGCTAGGGAACCCAGTCATTCAAGGCGCCTCTTTTTCTATTTCTGCCGGTTCTTATACTACGATTATTGGTCACAATGGTAGTGGAAAAAGCACATTAGCGAAACTGCTGGCAGGATTATTGGAAAAAGAATCTGGTTCCATTCAAATTCAAGGAAAAGAAATGAGTGCAGAAAGTTTGGATGAAATTCGTTCGCAAATCGGAATTGTTTTCCAAAATCCAGATAATCAATTTATTGGTTCAACCGTACGAGATGACATTGCTTTTGGTTTAGAAAATCACCAAGTGGAGCCTGCTAAAATGGATGCAATTATTGAAGATAATGCACAAAGAGTGGGAATGTTTTCGTTCTTAGATAAAGAACCAAGTCATCTTTCCGGTGGTCAGAAACAAAGAGTGGCGATTGCGGGTGTTTTAGCCATGTCTCCGGATGTGCTAATTCTGGATGAAGCTACGTCAATGTTAGATCCAATGGGAAAATATAGTATCAACCAATTGATTAAGCAACTATACAAAAAAGAAGGTCTAACGATTCTTTCGATTACTCATGATATGGACGAGGTGCTTCAAAGCACAAATGTGATTGCATTGGCGGATGGCAGACCAATTTATACAGGTGATCCGATGCCATTATTTCACCAACCGGATTTATTAAAGAAGCTTCAAGTTGAAGTCCCTTTCGTGGTTGAAGTAGAAGCAAGATTGAAGAAAAAGGGCATTTCGGTAGATGCAACGAAAGGAATAGAAGGGATGGTGGATGAGTTATGGCAATTCATTTCCAAGAAGTAAGTCACTTTTATTCCAAGGGTTCTAAGTTTGAAACAGAAGCTTTAAAGAAAATTAGCTTGTCTATTGCAGAACATAAAATGACAGCTATTATTGGTCATACCGGTTCTGGTAAGAGTACTTTGGTGCAACACTTAAATGCATTATTATTGCCGGATGAAGGGCAAATTGAAATTGTGAATCGAACCATTGTGGCAGGAGATAAGAATAAAGGTCTAAAATCCTTACGCAAAGAAGTTGGTTTGGTGTTTCAGTTTCCTGAATACCAATTATTTGAAGAAACGGTTTTAAAAGATGTTTCTTTTGGTCCAAAGAATTTTGGTATGTCAGTGGAAGAGGCTATTGAAAAAGCGAAGCTTGCTTTGAAGGCGGTTGGTATTTCCGAGAATTTGTATGAAAGAAGTCCTTTGGAGTTATCTGGTGGTCAAAAAAGAAGAGTGGCGATTGCGGGCATTTTAGCCATGGAACCAAAGATTTTAGTTTTAGATGAGCCAACAGCCGGTTTAGATCCACAAGGTGCGAAACAAATGATGACTTTATTTTCACAGTTACAAAAAGAAAGAGATTTAACGGTTATTTTAGTTTCTCATGATATGGATCAAGTCTTGCAATATTGTGAAGATGTGGTTGTTTTACAAGAAGGAAAACTAGCTTTTCAGGGTAATGCTTGGGACTTTTTCCATGAGCCTGCTTTGTTGGAACAGCTCCATGTTTTAGCTCCTTCCTTCATTCGTTTTCAACAAGCAATGATTCAGAAGGGTTTTCCTTTAGAGGAGTTATTCCAAACAAAAGAAGAATTCTTTTCGTGGATAGAAAGCCAGGTGGCGCATGTCTAATTTTACACTTGGTCGTTACGTCCCGATGGATTCACCGATTCATTGCATGGATCCTAGAGCAAAAATCATGGCGATGTTGGTGTTGCTGGTGTGTATTTTTATTCCGGCAGGATGGGTCGGCTATGCTTTGATGTTTGTGGTTGCTTGTTCAGCTATTTTGATTGCTAAGTTGTCATTCAAGTTTATTTGGAAGAGTATGAAGCCAATGTTATTTATGTTGGTATTCTTATTCGCCATTAACATTTTTTCTATTCAATCGGGCTCTGTTTGGTTAAAAATTGGTTCTTTTGAGCTTCATTCACAAGCGGTTTTTCAAACATTATATATTGCGGTGAGATTGTTGTTGATGATTATGATTACTACTTGTTTAACAGCTACCACCAAGCCATTGGATATGACGTTAGGAATAGAAGATTTATTAAAGCCTTTTGAAAAAATTCATGTGCCTAGTCATATGATTGCGATGTTAATATCAATTGCTTTGCGTTTTATTCCGGATTTAATTGAAGAAACACAACGAATTATGAAAGCGCAAGAATCACGTGGTGTGGATTTGAAGGAAGGAAAACTCAAGGAAAAGGTAATGGCTATTTTAGCCTTGATTGTGCCTTTGTTTGTGTCAGCTTTTCAAAGAGCGGAAGATTTGGCTGAAGCAATGGAAGCGAGAGGTTTTGTGCCGGGGCGTATGCGTACTAGATATAAGCAACTTCATTTTACAAAGGTGGATTATGTTCTTTTAGTCTTTGTGCATATACTTTTACTCGTTTTAATGGGAATAGCAATTTGGTTATGAGATACTTTAAAGCCATTGTGTCCTATGTGGGAGCGAACTATTGTGGTTGGCAATCCCAGAAAAAAGGAAATTCTATTCAAGAAAAGATTGAGGATATACTAGAACAAATCAATCAAAAAAAGACGAGTATTATTGCTTCGGGAAGAACGGATGCGAAAGTGAATGCTTTGGGACAATGTTTCCAATTTCAAAGTGAGAAGGATATTGATGCGTATCATTGGTTGGGTATTTTTCATTCTTTTTTACCAAAGGATATTTATGTAAAAGAAATAGAAGAAGTGGATGAGGATTTTCATGCTCGCTTTCTTGTGGAACAAAAGACCTATGTGTATCGGCTTCATTTGGGGGAGTATGATGTTTTTCAAAAAGATTGTGCTTTGCAACTGGATGAAAGTTTGGATTTAAATGTCATGAGGGCTTGTTGGCATTTGTTCAAGGGGACACATTCTTTTTTGTCTTTTAATACCTCTTCTTTATTAGAGCATCCGAATCAAGTGCGAACTATTTTCCACATAGAAATGAGAGAAGTGAATGGTGATGTTGAATTTGAAATTAGTGGTAGTGGATATTTGAGACATATGGTTCGCATGTTGGTGGGAACTTGTCTTGAAGTGGGAAGAAATAAACTTTCTTTGGACGAGGTTTGTACTATGTTGAAGGAACCTTCTCGAAAGTATTCGACGAAGAAAGTTGCTGCACAGGGCTTGTGTTTAAAGAATGTGACCTATCATCATGCTTTGGCTCGGAATGAGGCATATCTTTTGCGGGATGTCAGCTCATATGATCGATTGGATGAAAAGGTTGCTTATGTGTTAATCGAGCGAAAAGAGAATGGTTGTTGTTATGCGTTGGATTCGTCTGGTTGTTTGTTAGAGGGTAGTTTACCAACGGATGCTAATTTCCTGGAAATTGTTGAAAAAGCTAAGAGAAAAGGGCTTTGTATCATTGACAAGGCAAAGTGAATCATGAATTGATTGTGGTATAACGGTATCGGTAAGAACGCTTATTCAGCTCTCTTACCGTAGTCTTTAGCCTCTTGAAGTAGTTCGTCCAGCTCTTCAAGGGCTTTTTCTTTTGTGTGGATAGTGTTGCTCATGTCCTTGTGTTTGCCTAATTATCAAAACTCTTCTAGCCTTGATAACTATCGTGAATTAACACAAATAAGGTTTGTTGGTTATATCATAAATATTTTCTATATTTCCATAAAAACCGACATCCCCACTGAAACATTAGGTTTCATATTGAGAATATCGGCTTATTTTAAATCAAATTTTGATGACGATTACCAAACTATTTTTAGATTTTATCATCACTACCAAAAGTGATAATCTTCTTCATGACTGCGTCTTCAATATTGGTTTTAACTTGCTTTGTTAGCTTTTTAGGATCAATTTCTTGACGACTAACAACCGCACATTGATTTCGGATAGTATCTGTATACACCTTTTTCAATTCAGTGCCCACGTTGATTTTACTCATACCACAATCCACACAACGCTTAAAATCTTTATCAGGAACACCTGTACCACCATGTAAGACTAGATGGCACGGAACGAGATTCCGTATGGTTTGAAGACGTTCAAAATCAATTTTAGGTTCTTTTTTATAGAAACCATGGGCAGTACCAATAGCTACCGCCAAGGCATCCACTTTCGTTGCTTCATAGAACTTTTGAGCATCACTAGGATTTGTTAATAAAGCATCCTCCTTGGAAACAACGATGTTATCTTCCACTCCACCAACATGACCGATTTCAGCTTCTACACTAGCTCCATACTTACGAGCAAATTGAACCACTTCCACGGTATCATGGATATTGTCTTCATAACTTTTCGCAGAAGCATCAATCATGACAGAACCAAAACCAGCCACAATCGCTTCTTTACACAAATCAACTGAAGTGGAATGATCCAGATGTAAACAAACAGGAATATCCACGGCTTCAGCAATACCTCTGACCAGGCCTACAATTTGTTTTAAACCAAAATAACGAACCACACTCATAGAGGCGGCCACAATGATTGGTGCATTTAAATGACTGGCAGCATTGACAATGCCTTGGACATCTTCGTAACCATTAAAGTTAAAAGCCCCGACAGCGAATTTTTGATTTTTTGTATTCCTCAAAACTTCCTTTAAATTAACATAGGACATTAGGCTACCTCATTATTACGATTCTTTTTAGCGTATACACGTTTTTCATGAATAATCATCAAAGAGGCAACAACGAAGACACCAACAATTAAGGCTAGTAAGAATCCGGTGATGTTTTCAACGATTGGCCACATGAAGAAACCATAGGAAGACCCTGGGAAAACATTAGCTCCCATGCTGAAACCAATTGCTCCACCAATACCAGAACCAATCATACAAATAGGAATAATCATTGGATCCATGATAATAAATGGTAAGACACCTTCAGAGATACCCAATACCCCTAAAATTAAGCAAGATAAGCCACCAGCTTGAAGCTGAGGATCAAACACATCTTCTTTTAATAAGTGCTTGGAAATCAAAGTAGATAAACCAATACCAATAGGTGGTATCAAAGCTCCTAACATTAAAGCAATGTAGGAATAGCCGGTATCAAAATACAATTGTTTACCAATGGTACCAGCCATTTTATTCACCGGTCCACCAAAGTCAAAGGCACGAGCAGCCCCTAAAGCTGCCGATAACAAAGAGCCTCCTCCTTTACCGATGGAGTTAACAATGGTTTTACTGAGTAAAGAAAAACCGGAGCCAATAGGAGCAATCACAAAGTAGGCGATAATAGCGGTGAATATACCTCCCAAGACAGGTAAAATAAATAACGATTTAACACCAACATATTTTCTATCCAGTTTGATGAGTGTATTAAGACTTTTCACTAGATAACCAGCGCAAAAGCCAATTAAGACAGCCCCAATAAATCCTGAATTTAAATGAACGGCTAAGTAGCCACCCAGCATACCGGGAGAAAGACCCGGACGGTCGGCAATAGCGAAGGCAATATAGCCGGCTAAAACAGGATACATCAAGCTAAACATTCCTTTACCGGCAATTTGGTTCAACCAGCATAAAATATATTTCAAGCCGGTAGCTTCTTTGATAATATCTTTAGATCCAATATTGACATTGAAGATGGTTTGACCAAGTAGAGTTGTCAATCCTAATGTGACCCCCGCAATGACGATGATTGGCATCATGTAAGAAATACCAGTCATGAGTTGTTTCTGAATATTTTCTAATTTTTGTTTATTCATTTAAGAATACCTCTTTTCATCATTTCATTTTTAATAAGTTCATTTCCTTTTGCGATGACATTTTGAAGCGAAACTACGAAAATCTTATGTTGGTAGTTTTGAAATCGTTCAAATTCTCTAACAGCAACAGCCGCTGTGATAATGACAATATCAGCCCTGTTAATATCATCGATGGTTAATTTGTTTTCGATACCGATAGAACCTTGGGTTTCAACCTTGAATTCAGCTCCGAGATTTTGAGCCGCCTTTTCAATAGCATCCGCCGCCATATACGTGTGTGCGATTCCTGTTGGACATGCGGAAATACCAATTACATACATTTCATTTCCTCCTTTCTATATTTTCCACTTTCTAATCGAATGATTTATTCAAGACTTGCGCATAGTTCTTGATAAATAGCATCTTGATTGTTTTCGGATGTAAGTTGAGCTCTAAAATCTTCATCCATCAGCTTTTTTGCAAGCTTGCTTAGTAATATCAGATGCAAATTGCATTCGGAATTAGCGGGTACAATAATCGAAATAACAATACGAATGAGCTGACCATCTAAACTTTTCCAATCAATTCCACGATTGTTTTTAATGAATAGAATAGCGGGTTTTAAAACACAAGCATCTTTGGCGTGTGGAATGGCAATTCCATCGGTAAAACCGGTGCTGATTTCGTTTTCTCGCCGCCAAAGGCTTTGATAAAGACTTTCCGAATCACTAATTAGGCGCAATGATTCAGCTTTTTCACTAATAAACTTAAAACAGTCATCTTTGGTTTCAATATTCATATTTAAAATCACGGCTTCTTTATTAAGAATGGCATTCATGATTCATCTCCTTCGTTTAAGATATGGATAAATTCGAGGTAGCTGTAAGAAGATAATAATTGATCAACAATTTTATATTCGCCAATTTTTTTATACAGTTTTTTGAGTATTTCAATTTTATTCAGGTCTTTACGATTGAGTAATAGGATAAAAATTAGTTGTACTTCCTCTGTTGACCAAATGATTTTTTTATCATTTCTAAAGACGGCGATAAAGGATTTGAAATCGCCACTTTTAATAGCGTGCGGCATAGCGAAAAGATGACCGATTTCAGTGGTGGATAGTTGTTCTCGTTCCATGATGGCCTCCATGAGGTCTTGTTCAATAGCAAGGGTATCGATTAATTTCTTTTCAATGATGGTCAAGATTTCATCTTTATTGCGACCTTGAATATTGAAGAATAAGTTTGGACTGAAGAAAAAGTTTAGATTGTTGTCGGTGGTAAAATCCAGCTCGTAGTTGTCCTTTAATAAAACATCACCAGCATCGATTAAAGGGATATTGGATGGATAATAATCCAACTTGGTTGTGGTAATGATGAAATCCGGGGAACTGTTGATAGCAATGTTCAAAAAAGTTGAAGGATAAACACCGATAATTTCGATGTCATCATATGTTTTTTCGATTTTTTGTTTGACAATCAAAGAGGTTCCTACACCATAATTGCAAAGGATGATGGCAGTTTTCTTTTTGTTTATTCTCCTAGCCGAAGAAGCTAAATGAATGGCTAAGTAGCCGATTTCATCATCGGATATTTCCAAATCAAAGTATTCTTTAATTAAGTTTCCCAGTTTAATAGCGTCATTGAATTCAACCAGATACTCTTTTTTGATATTGCTTAATAAAGGGTTGATGAATACGTTTGGAGTATTGGTGCGTTTGATTAATAAATCCATGTGAATGAATAATAGGTTATAAAAGTTATCATTGAATTGATAATAATCAGGGTTTTCTTGATGAATTACCGCCATTGCCATGTGAATAAAGTCTTTAATTTTATTACTGGTGACATCGGAAGCTGTTTCCTTATTAAGAATTGTATTGGTACTGATATAATGAATTTCCTTGTCGTCCATGTTGAGTTGAAAGGATTCGTTAATTTCGTTGACAATTTCCTGAATGAAAGAATCGTCTTCATTTCCTTGGAAAGTAGAAGCGGCTTTGGTGTGGGAATTTCTAAAAGAAGCCGCAATAATCACTACTAATAGATTGGAGTAATCCATATCCGACAGAATGAAATGATAGTCGTATAATTTATTTTTAATGATTTTTTCTAGTAATTTGAAATTTTCTTTGTTGAAGATGGGAAGAATGGTATCGACGATGCGATTGTTGTTGAAAATCATGTATTCTTGGATGATTAAATTTCGAATATGAGCTTCACTTCCTTTGATTTCAATTCCATAATTTGGTTTTGAAAAGTACGTGAGGTGATATTTGTTTAATAAAGACTCCACGTTTTTTAATTTAGAACTGATAACCGATTCGCTATAATACAATTTTTCAGCTAAATCTGTAATGCTGGTCGGTGAGTTCTGTAGAATTTCCGCAATGATTTGAAGTTCAATGGTATTTTTTGAAGAAATATCCAGCTCTTTTTGTAAGTTTAATAGATGGTTGTGATTGTCGAAGGATAATTTATAACCTAAATGTTTATGTAACTGGAGAGTCATGTGATAATCCTTCAATTTATCTTTGATATCGGAAATGGCTCTGCTTACCGTACGGTTGGATATGGATAAATCATCAGCGATTTTTTGAATATGAATATATTCACCGTTTAAAAACATTTTTAAAATGTTTGTTTCTTTATCGTTAAACATATAGCCCTCCCTAAGCCTATGATAAATAGAGTCATCAATTTAATTAATTTACGAAATGTCACCATATATGGACAAGTAATAGAGTTTGTCTTGATTGGATGGGCTTGGCTATGTTTTTCACAAAGAGTAGATAGATTTACATGTATCATCTCTATTGGGGGGCAATCAACTACCGAAAGTGTTTCATTTTTCAAGAAATGGCTTTATAGGAGATGGAATTTAAAGGGATAGAGAGGTAAATAAAAAAAGATATTATGAATGACTTTCTTTTCGGGAATGGATTTAAGGATAAAGAAGCTAAAATCAAATTGACTTAAACAAGGTTTTGAAGTATCATGTTTCATGTCACTTTATGGCGTGAGCCCCGGAAACTCAGTCAAAAAAGGAGAAATTATTATGCGTCAAACAACTATGTTAAAACCGGCAGAAGTTAAGCGCACTTGGTATGTCGTTGATGGTAATGGCAAAACTTTAGGTCGTTTAGCAACTCAGGTCGCAACTATTTTAAGAGGTAAGCACAAGCCTACTTATACACCAAATGTGGATTGTGGAGATTATGTAATCGTTGTGAATGCAGACAAGGTTCAAATCACAGGCGATCAAGACTTCAAGAAGTTCTATTACAGTCATTCTCAATTCCCGGGTGGATTACGTACAAGAAGCACTAAGGAAATGCGTGAAAACTATACAATTGAATGGGTTGAAAAAGCCATCAAGGGTATGTTACCACACACAAAGCTTGGTGATGTTATGCGTACTCATTTATTTGTTTATGTTGGAAATGAACATCCACATGCTGCTCAAAAACCAGTTGTGTTAGAAGTTAAATAAGGAGGAAAAGACAGATGGCAACTAAGAAGAAAACAGGTGTTACCTACGTTGGTACAGGTCGTCGTAAGACATCCGTAGCTCGTGTCTTTATGACTCCGGGTACTGGTGTAATGACAGTGAATGGTAAAGCGTTAGAGGAATATCTTCCATTAGCAACGTTAAGAATGGTTGTTAATTCACCATTAGTATTAACGGAAACAAAAGATCAATTTGACATCAAGGTTAATGTTTATGGTGGTGGATACACTGGTCAAGCCGGTGCAATGCGTCATGGTATTGCTCGTGCTTTGCTTGAAGCAAGTGAGGATTACCGTCCGGCTCTTAAGAAGGCCGGTTTCTTAACGCGTGATTCTCGTGGTAAGGAACGTAAGAAGTACGGATTAAAGGGTGCTCGTCGTGCTCCTCAATTCAGTAAGCGTTAATTCAACGTATTATTGCAAATATTCGGAAAGTCCCATCTATAGGGGCTTTTCTTTTTGTATTTCTATGATGATTGTTTTGATTAATGCCCTTCAATGGACTTCTGGTGTTTTTATTATTAGGCAGTAAAAGAGGCTTTAATATCTACTTTTCTAGCACATATCCTTTGTACAAGTATGATAAAAGGGAACTTTTAAAAATATTGGAGTCTTTCCTTTGATGTTTACCTATGGTTACCTGATGGTCTATTAGAAAAAAGTATGATATATTATAAAAAACATAGTTGCAGGGGAAACAGCCTACATAAGTCCTGCACTTTTCTATGTCTATAAACGTAAATGAGATAGGGCTTTCATACTAATGGATAGTTGGCTTTATCAAGAATGAAGAAGGAGAATTTGAAAAGGATGAAACAAATGGAGAGAATTGCCGGCTTTATTTTGCTTGCAATTGTAGTATTGTTCGGCATGTTTGGACTGAGTTCCTCTATGCTATATTTCAGGTTATTGATGGGTGTGCTTTTAGGCTATGCGCTATCTAGAGGCTATATGGGCTTTGCGGGAAGTGTCAATCGTGCCTATAATGGTGGTTCTACTAAATTGATGAGGGCTTTGATGTTTATGTTTTTTGTTACGGCTGCAGTTAGTACTGCGGTTTTATACAATGCGGATGTTTCAAAGTTTGATCTCTGGATAAATCCGATTAATATTGGCTTGCTTTTAGGAGGACTTCTCTTCGGTTTTGGTATGGCGTTTTCGTCTTGCTGTGCATCGGGAGTATTGACAGACCTTGTAGCTGCATTCCCAAGAGCTTTTGTTACCTTAATATTTTTCTGTATGGGTGTTTTTGTAGGCTTTCCAATTCAAAATACAGCAAGCTGGGTACAGGATTCTCTGATTAAAATTGAAGGAAAAAACGGTGTGTATTTTCCGGATTTATTCGGATTTGACGGTTTACAGGGTTACCTAGGTGCACTCATTTTGACTGGGATTCTTTGCCTTATCGTAGTGAAGTTGAGTTATATCTACGAAAACAGAAGAAAGAAAGCAGGTACATATTTTGGGGTCATAAGTGAAACCGCACAGCTTTCTGGTGAAAAGAAGTCTCTGGAAGAAAGTGGAGAGGTTTGTCCTTTCTGCGAGAACGGTTATGAGAAAATCTTTGTACGTCCATGGAGCTTAAAGACAGCGACTCTTGTCATTTCTGCTGTTTTTATACTTCTGATGGGTGTTACTAAGGCTGGTTGGGGAGCAAGTACACCATACGGCTTTTGGTTCGGGAAAATTCTTATGGTCTTTGGAGTTAAGGCAGATGCTATCGTAGAGTTTACAAAGGGAGTGGCAGGACCTTATGAAATGCCTTTCTTTAAGCATCCAATAAATGTACAGAATATTGGTATTGTCTTAGGCACATTGTTCTATATGCTTACTTCTAACAGCTTCTTATCTACATGCAAGGCAAGTCTGAAGATTAATGCAAAGCAAGCCTTCTTCTATGCCCTTGGTGGATTTGCAATGGGATTTGGAACCAGACTTGCTAACGGATGTAACGTAGGAGCTTTATATACTCCAATTGCAAACTTCTCCTTATCTGGATGGATTTTCCTTGTCGTCCTAGTAGCTGGAGGAATTATCGGGAATATGGTGGCAAAAAAAGTTCACCTATAAAATTGATGAATAAAAAATTAAGATACATTGATGTTCTTGGTTTGGTAATAGGAGCCATTATAGGCTGGGGCTCCTTTACTCTGCCGGGCACAAAGTTTTTAAAAGAAGCGGGTGTAATCAATACCTTTATAGGACTTTTGATTGGAGGTATTTTTATCATGGTGATACAAAATGCTTATCACATCATGCTGGAAAGTCATAGAGAAGATGGTGGAGAATTCACTTATACCTTAAATCATTTAGGCAAGGTACACGGCTTTGTAGTAGGATGGTCCTTAAGTCTTTGTTATTTAAGTATGGTTCCGTTAAATGCGGGCGCCTTTGTGCTTCTTCTCCGTGAGATATTTGGGTCGAAGATGGACTTTTTATATCTGTATTCCATTTCAGGTTACCCAATATACCTTACGGATGTGCTTGTGATGTCAGCCGTGATTCTGTTGTTTGGCTTCATCAATATCCAAGGATTAAAAATTAGCACTAAGGTGCAGAATGTTATGAGTATTCTTTTAGCCATGATTGTATCGGTGCTTCTCTGCCTTATGTTTATGAAAAGCGATCTACAGGCTTTTCATCAAAACTATGTGGGAAATTACCACTTCTCTCTAAAGGAGATTTCTAAAATTATTGCGATTGCTCCCTTTTTGTTTGTGGGATTTGATGTAGTGCCACAGGTTTCAGAGGAGTTGGGTTTTAAACCCGAAAAGTCTACCTTACTTGTAGGGATTTCGGTGCTGGTTGGTATATTTCTCTATGGTGCTTTAAATACTATAGCTGGACTAGGCTTTTCACCAGATGTAGCAGTGAAAACACATTGGGCTGTAGCGGATGCCGTGATTCATATTTTAGGGAAAACAGGATTTTATGTCATGTTGATTGCCTTGGCGGCTGCAGTAGTAGGTGGAATCAATGGCTTTATGATTGCGGCAAGCAAACTCATTGCCAGTCTTTCCCGAAGAAAGCATCTTGGGGAAAGATATGGTATAAAGAATAAAAAAGGGGTACAACCTTATGCCATTATCTTTGTTTGTGCCATTAGCCTTATTGGCGCGTTTATAGGCAGAAGAGTGATTATTTACATTGTGGATATGGCGAGTGTTCTGGCTGCGGTAGCCTATATGTATGTTAGCTTTATCAGCATTTCCTTTGCGAAAGGGAAAGTAGAAAAAGTTTTAAGTGTACTATCTGTGCTGATTTCCATAGGTTTTATTGTACTCTTGGTGTTTCCAAGATCTCCCGCAAGACTTTCAAAGGGAGCCTTTATCAGTCTGATTTTGTGGGTGTTTTGTGGTGTTTTGGTATATCAATTTCAAACTAGAAAAAGAAAGAATTCATAGTATAGTATAGAAAAGGAGGAAAGTATGAAAATTGTAATTGTAGGTGGTGTAGCGGGTGGAGCCGGTGTTGCTGCAAGAGCAAGAAGAATCGATGAGACAGCGGAAGTCATTATGTTTGAAAGAGGAGAAAATGTATCCTTTTCTAACTGCTGTTTGCCTTTCGCTTTAAGTGGGGTAGTGGATAACAGTGATAAGCTAGTGCTCATGAATCCGGACGAGTTTTGGAATAAATACAGAATTAAGGCGCTAGTAAAGCACGAGGTTACAGAGATTATTCCGAGTAAAAAAGAAGTGAAGGTAAAAAATCTACTTACAGGAGAATGCTTTATGGAGAGCTATGATAAGCTTGCTCTTGCACCGGGAGCGAATGCTATTTTACCATCTTCCATCAAAGGAATTGATAGAGAGAATGTTTTTGTTGTGAAAAATGTTACTGATATCAAGAGAATCGAAGCTTTTGTTGCTAAAAAGAAGGTAAATAAGATAACTGTTGTTGGTGGAGGGTTTATTGGTCTCGAAGTAGCGGAAAATTTCCAAGAAGCGGGAAAAGAAGTGAATCTCGTGGAAGGTTTACCACAGGTCATGAAGCCTCTTGATGAGGACATGGCGCAAATTCTCCATAAGGAAATCATTGATAACGGCATTCAACTTTATTTGGGAAAGACCCTGACCGAAGTGAAAGAGGGAGAGGTTGTTCTTTCCGGCGGAGAGCGCCTTCCGGCAGAATTAGTCATTATGGCTATTGGTGTTACACCGGAAACGAAGCTCGCAAAGGATTGTGGAATCAAACTCGGAAAGACAGGAGCTATTTTAGTAAATTATAATTATCAGACTAATTATCCCGATATTTATGCTGTGGGAGATGCTATTGAAGTGACAAATAGACTGACGAATGATAAGACTAGACTCCCACTTGCAGGTCCTGCACAAAGACAGGCAAGAGCTGCTGCTGATCACATGTTTGGAGAAACACATAGTAATAGAGGAGTGATTGGATCCAGCTGTATTCACCTCTTTAATCTTAATGTGGCAAATACCGGCTTAAATGAGAAAGATTGTCAGAAGTATGGCTATAACTATGATTTTGCCTACACCATTCCAGCAGATAAGGTCAGTCTTATGCCGGAATGCAATCCACTCTTCTTTAAGCTGATTTATGAAAAGCCTACAGGAAGAATTTTGGGAGCCCAAGCTGTTGGAAAGGGAAGTGTAGATAAGAGAATTGATGTGATTGCGGCTATGATTAGCATGAATGCAACATTAGAGGATTTAAAGGAACTAGAGCTTTGCTATTCTCCTTACTATTCTACGGCTAAAGATGTTGTTAACCATACCGCCCTTGTAGCGTTGAATCTTTTACATGAGAAATTCAGACAGGTTCCGGTTTACAAGGTTAGAGAGTTGGTGGAGAGCAATGCATGCATTATTGACGTGAGAGAGGAAAGTGAGTTTGCAAAAGGGCACCTCATTAATGCGGTGAATATTCCCATGTCCCAGTTTAGAGAGAGACTTTCTGAAATCCCGAAGGATGTTCCGGTCTACTTGCATTGTCGCTCCTCACAACGTAGCTACAATGTGATTTGTGCTCTACAGAAGCTCGGATATACGAATCTCTATAATATTTCCGGATCCTATCTCGGTATTAGCTTCTATGAGTATTACAAAGATAAAGCGGAAGGCAGAAAGCCGATTGTAACAGAGTATAATTTTGCTTAATAGTAGGCGTTATACTCAAAAATATAATTAGGAATAGATGAATCATAGCTTAATCCTAATTATCAATACAATGAAACATAATATAAAATAACAAAGGGTAGAAAGAGTAGATGAGAGTAATGTCTCTAAGTTTACAATTTCTATCTTTTTTTGTAAATGCAAAATACATTATACCTAATTGTAGATGATGATTATTTTCATAATTGGTTCTAAGTCAACTAGGGGATAAACCATAGACAAACAAATTCTTAGTAGACAACGTTTTGCAAGCCTTATCCTATGTCGCACAAGTAGAGCGAAAAAAGTACCCATCAAAGACAAACGGAAGGTATAAAAGAAGCCAAAGAAAAGTGCCAAGTTTGGTAAACCAAAACAAAAACTTCCGAAAGATTTTTACGAAATCGTAACATTATGACAAAACGATAAAATCAACCGTAGAGAAGGCGCTAAACATTTAAAAATAAGCCATTCAACATTTTCAAGAAAACAAATAAAGATACTAAAATTATATGTTTAGTAAAGATTGGGTAAAGGCGAATAGTCCCTAGAAGTATATTGTGGTATACTTAGCTTGGCAATGTATATTCTTGTGGTGATTATTGTCATAACAGAAATATATTGAGTAATGAAGTGTCTTTAATTACGACAGGAGAAAGGAAAAGAAAATTATGAAAACTAAGTTAGGTCATAAGATTACTTCCGTGTTTGTAGTTCTTATGATAGCGTTAGGTATGCTGGTTCCTTCAGCAAGTATTGTTCATGCTGCGAAGGAATTAGAAATTGCAAAGCACACAAGTGTTAGTGGGACAGTTAGTGGTGTAACTGGTTCAAACCAAGGTACTTACACAGGTACATGGACCGCAAAAGTTCCTATGGCTGATGTTATGGCCGCTTTTGAAGAAGATATGAAGTTTCAAGCAGACCACGGTTATTTCCCATGGGATAAGGAAACGGTCAGCACAAGTGCTTCTGTTTACTATAATGTTACATTCCCGGAGAATGTGACAATTGGGACACCCGTTGCAAATAGTAAATCAGAAATGTTCCCTAATTCAACTGTAACAAGCACAGTATCGGGACAAAAAGTTTCATTTAAATTTAAGCTCATAGATTCAAACTGGGCAGATATTTTAGAGGCTTATAAGAAAGATAAGGCTGCCGGAACAGAAAATAGAACAATCGATGTTGCAATTCCATATACTGTAAAAGCCAACAGTAAGAGTGAAGCGGAAAGTTTTGATTCAAAAAAGATTATGGGGCAAGGAAACTTTTCGTTCTATCCAAGTAAATCATGGGGCAAATGGGGCGTGGGGCTTCAAACCTTCAATTCAGATACTTCCTCGCTTCCTTTAACGAAAGATTTTGCGAAGTCAGATGTTTTCAAGGTACAAGAAGGAAATGTGACATATACAGTTGATTTGCCTGCTGATTTGAAGTTGGGTGGTAACACAGGCAACCAAGTTATCACAAAGAAACGTGATGACAACATGGATTTTGAAGGTGTTATTAATGCTAAGACCATCAAAGAGCAAATGGCTAATATTGAAAGTCAATACCAAGCAGAAGCGCAAAATATTAAATTAGAAAATTTAAGCACTTCTTTCACAGCAAAATTGAACCTACCAGAACAACTAAGTTTCACCGCACAAAATCCAGTTTTAAGTGGTGCGAATGGTTCTTTTGAAATTGAAAGTACAACTTTAGAAAATAATGCTAAGACAGCAGTGGTTAAGTTTAAATTAAAGAATGCTAATCAGATTACGAATTTTGCGCAATTAAAAGAAGCTGTTAATAAAGTAGAAGATGAATTAAAAGTAACTTTTAAGACAGCTAAGTTTAATGGGAATGCCCAAGCCGATACCGACTATGAAGTGACAGGCAGTATTGCAGGTAGTCTCAAAGCTAAGGCAACGCACACTGTTTCAAATAAAGTTATCAACTTTGACTTGAAGTGGAATGGTAAGCAAACCGATGAAGGTAAGAGTGAAAGTAATCCTAATGCGATTGCTCTATCTGTTAAATGGCAAAACCCAACGACTGGTAATATTACGGAAACCGGTAAGTTACAGGGTGATTTATTAGCCAATGATGATACGCAACATGATAAGGTACTTGAATTTAAGAAGAGTGATGTCTTTAAAGTAACCGGTTTATTAGATGTTTCACCAATTAAGAAGAAAATTCATAATCTTGAAGCTCATTACAATATGGCTGGTAATGCTAACAATATTTCTGTTGAAAACATGAAGAATGAATTCACGGCGACAATGGAACTTCCGGAAGGGCTCCAATTTGTGAATAACATTGAAGATAAAGTTTCTTTGGTTGGAGCTAATGGCAAGTTTAAGATTTCGGAAGTGAAATTAGTGGGAAAGAAATTAACAGTTAAGCTTGTATTAACAAATCCAGTGAATAATTTCCAAGAACTAAAGGATGCTGTTACTGCGGTGGATAATCAACTTAGGGTAGATGTGAATGGTGTCACTTTTGCGCCAAGCGCTACTAAGGGTACTAATTATACAATTAGAGGTAATGTTTCCGGTTTATTCAGTGCGAAAGCAACCAATACAGTAACTGGGAAGGTGATTAATTTTAACTATAAATGGTTAGGTGAACAATTGGATGGTGGTGAAGATTTCACTGATTCTACAACAAACGATATTAAGTTAACGGTTAAATATACAAAGGGTTCTGAAGGAACTTATGAAAAGACAGAAAAATTATCCGGTGATATCTTAGTCGGTAATGAAACAGAGCATGATAAGGTTTATGAAATAGCGAAAGATGAAACAGTCAATTTTGTAGGTTCTTTAGATGTTTCAACTGTTAAGAAACAATTACGAGATATTGAAACGTTATACAACAAAACGAGTGTTAATCCAAATGGTATCGCTTTGGATAATTACAGTTCAACATTTACTGCTAAGTTAACGCTTCCAAAAGAAATGGATTTCGTAACTCATCCAACGGTTACACTTTTGAATGATAATGGTAAATATAAGATTGTTAATACGAAGTTTGATGGTAAGACAGTGACTGTTACCATGACTGTTACGAAGGAAGTTCGAACATTCGCTGATCTTCGTGATGCTGTGTTAGGTATGGAAGATAGGTTGAATGTGGTTGTTAGTGGTGCTAAATTTAATGCAAAAGCTAAGCCAAACACCAATTATACAGTGAAGGGTATGATGCAAGGTAACTTAAAGGCTGATGCTTTGGATACCGTAAGTGGTAGTGTCGTTCATTTCAAGCTGAATTGGATGGCTGAACAATCTGCTGAAGGAGCTGACTTCATCAATCCGACAAGTAAAGATATTACTTTCACGTTGAAGTACAGTGAAAAACCAGCTAAACCAATATTAGGGAAACCAGCTAATCCAATATCAGGGAAATCAGTTAATCCTAATAATCCTAAGATGCCTGATACCGGTGATTCAACGAACATTTGGATGTTGGTAGGATTACTTGGAGCCGCTTTGGTTAGCTTAGGTGTTGTATTTATGATATTGAAGAAAAAAGATAAAAAGTAAATAACTCTTGGAAACACTCCTTATGCTAGATGAAACTAGGATGAGGGGTTTTATTTTCAAAAAATATTGATGGAACAGCATTTATGAAAAAATTTATGGCATGGATATTAAAAAAGTAGTTATCGCAGACCATTTCATAAAATTTAAGAGGATAAAAATAGCATAAAATTTCATGGTATTTTCCATAAATGTATATTATTTATATTTCCGTTTTTTAATGACTTTATATGTAATAACAGATACTTTTGGTAGAAATATAAATTTCTTTAATGCTCTCTTTTTTCTTTGTATTCTACATTGTGTTACAATGAATTGAATGAAAAAAGCAACTTTACAAACGACAGAAGGAGCTATGATTTTAGCGATGATGGGAGTATTTCTCCTGATTGATCGGCAATTAGCTGGAGGTTTATCGTCCATCTTTGCTTTTGTGATGCCATTACCAATGGCGGTTTACACTCGAAAACATGGTGAGAAAGCAGGAATCATTGTCTTAATAGCAGCCTTTTTCTTGAATGTCTTATTAGTCAGTCCTTTGTCCTTATTCTTGGTATCGGCAGAAGAAGTGATTGGTTTTTTCTATGGCTATTTAGCCAATAAAGGAAATAGCTTTAAACAAATTCTTTGGAAACTAATGGTAGTTGGTGTTGTGGTACAATTAATCGATTTCACCATTTCATTAAAAGTCTTCGGAATTAGCCTTGATCAACAAAGCCAAGAAATGGCGGAATTATTCCCATCTTTAACAAGGATGTATCAACCATCAGTTTTGAAGAATCTTGTGTATTTAAGTTCTATTTTGCTAGGCATCTTACAAGCCTTGAGTACCTGTTTATTATCACAAATTCTTTTGAATCGCTTAAAAATTGCAAGCCCTGCTTTTGAACGTTTTAACAAACAAAGGACAAAACCTTTATATGGTTATTTAGCTTCATTTGCGACCATCCTTTTTGTCTATCTAATGCGTCAACCATTGCAACAAGAATTACTGCAAATGTTAGGATTAACCATTGGTTTGCTTGGCTTTTTATACCTACTTTTCTGGGGTTGTTTAACAGTAAGCATTTGGTTGATGCGTTTTCATTTTCCAAGAATGGTATCGGTTTTATTGGTGTTAATAGTGGCTTTTTTATTAAGCTATGTCATCGTATTGATAGGGATGGTTTCCGTCTTCTATCCAAAAATTAGGGGATAAGAATTATGAAAGAAAAGTTATCGCAAATACAACGAATAGCCGCCATCATCATGGGGATTGAACTACTTATGGCGATTGCCCTAGGTGTATTCGTTAAAATCAGTGTTTGGCCAATGATGTTAGTTTTGATTGCCGAAGTGGTTCTTTTGGTTTGGTGTTTCGATTACCTTGAAAAAAGTTCTTTAGAGGAAACCACCACCATTGAACATGTCTTGGGTAAATCAGCTATGAATGGTTATCGCCTAGCGAAGTTAGGTATGATTGTCTATGATGAGAACTATGTCATTATTCAAATGTCTGATTTATTTAAAGATTTAGGAATTGACCGTATTGGCTATAAATTATTAAGTTGGTTACCAGAAGCGAATGATTTATTAAGTGGCGATGCGGATATTAGTTATGTTAGTCTGGATGGAAGAATCTATGAATTAACTCGTCAAGAAGATGAACCAATTATTTTCTTTAAAGATGTGACGGATTTGCATGAATTAAAAAATCAATTAAAACAAGAAAAGATAGTGGTTGCCTTAGCCAACTTTGACAACTACGAAGAAAGTACCTTGTATGCGGATGAAGGGGATATTGCTTTCGTTAATGCCGGTATTCGTACCCCATTGAATGTTTATGCCCAAGAACATAAGATGTTTTTACGCCGTTTAAGTAATAATCGTTACCTAATGGTTTTAAATGAACAAATCTATGAAGAATTGGTGGAAGATAAATTTTCTATTTTAAGAACCATTCGTAAAGCCGCTAATGCAGTAGATGTATCCATCACCCTATCCATGGCTTTTGCGAAAGGAACAACGGATTTCTTGGAATTAGATGAAATGGTCACCAAGTTATTAGATTTAGCCCAGACTCGAGGGGGCGATCAAGTAGCTATTCAAACTAAAGGTGAAGAAGTCCAGTTCTTTGGTGGTTCTTCAGAAGCAACGGAAAAACGTTCTCGGGTACGTGTACGTGTGATTTCTCATGCCCTTCGTGATTTAATTCTAAATAGTTCAAATGTGATTATTGCAGGGCATAAAGATGCGGATTTTGATTGTGTTGGCTCGGCTTTAGCACTTGCTAAAATGACCATGTCTTTAGGCAAGGATACTTCGATTATTACCAAAACAGGTGGTTTAGAAGAAAAAGTTGGAGCGGCTTTAGAAGAACACCTTACTGAATTTGAAGAAGAAGGTATTCATTTTGTTTCTGAAAATGAAGCTTTGAATGAGCTTCGCTCTGAAACATTGGTCATTATGGTTGATCACCATAATGTACAACAATCCAATGGTTCTAAAGTAGAAGAACAAGCTAAAAAAGTGGTTATCATTGATCACCATCGTCGTAGTAGCGAGATGGGTGTTAAGCCAATTCTAATGTATATCGAAGCAGCAGCTTCAAGTGCCAATGAATTGGTTTCGGAGATGATACCATATGTGGCACCTAAGGCAGATATTAGTCCATTGGATGCCTCCTTCATGTTAGCAGGGATGATTATTGATACAAGACAATGGCGTGTGCGCACGGGTTCTCGTACTTACGATGCGGCGAGTGTCATTCGTAGTTATGGTGGGGATCCTCAAGTTGCTTATGGTTATTTAAAGGAAACCTATGAAGAGTTCCAACTTAAGAACCAAATCATGTCAAATTCCGAACGCTATGAGGGTGGAATTGTAATTTCCCTAGTTACACAAAAACGAATTTCTCGTTCAATGATGTCGCAAATCGCTGATAAGATATTAAGTGTTCAAGGCAGTGAAGCTGCCTTTGTGATTGCGAATGATGAACAAGGTCTAAGTTGTGTTAGCGCTCGTAGTAATGGGAATGTGAATGTACAAAGAATAATGGAACAATTAGGTGGTGGTGGTCATTTAAGTGCCGCCGCTGTACAAAGAAACGATATTGATATTAAAGAATTAAAAGCCCAATTGATTCAACAGATTCAACAAGAAGGAGGAAATGAGAATGAGAGTGATCTTGAAACAGGACGTTAAAAAAGTAGGTAAAAAAGGAGAAGTCGTTGAAGTCTCTGATGGTTATGGACGTAACTTTTTAGTCGCTCGTGGTTTAGCTGTTATGGAAACAAAAGCTTCTCGTGAAATTCTTTCTGAACAAAAAGAAGAGGCGAGAAAGGAATATGAAGCTAATAAAGCAAAAGCGCAAGAAACAGCGAAAGAATTAGACAATCTTGTGTTAACTTTCCATGTAAAATCGGGAGAAGGAGGTCGTATGTTTGGTTCTGTATCCACCAAACAAATCATGACTGAATTAAGAAAGCTTGGTTATCATTTTGATAAACATGTCATCTTAGATACTCATCCTATTCAAAGCTTAGGTACAACTAAAGTCCGCTTGGAAATTTTTAAGGGTGTTATTGGTACCATTTCAGTGAAAGTGTTAGGAACAAACTAATGGCTAAGAAATTACCAACTGTCCCAGAGATAGAACGAAGCTTTTTAGGGACTATTTTACTGTACCCGGAAGGTAATCATCAAGTTTTAGAAAGTTTGGAGGAACAAGATTTCTTTGAAGAAAGACATCAATATGTATTCCGTGTTTTAAAAAAGCTAAGAGAAAAAGGAATACCAAGTGAAATTCCCTCAGTTCAAGTCGCCTTGGAAGATGAAAATCTACTGGATTTAGTGGGTGGTTTCCCCTATTTATTAGAGCTACAAGAATCGGCTGTTTCGTACAATAAGCCAGAACAATTTGTGCCAATTTTAAAAGAAAAACGCATTCAAAGAGAAATGATTCAAGCCAGTGAAGCCATTGCTGAAAAAGGTTATCAAGGCGTAGTGGATGTAGGGGAATACCTGTCGGAAGCAGAGGACCATATTTTACGCATTGCTCGCTCCAGGCAAGCGGGTGACTTTAAAGATATGGTTCAAACCATGGATGAATTAAAAGATGAACTAAAGAGAAATGCGGAATTAAATACAGATATAACGGGTTATAAAACGGCATATAAGGATTTGGATCGTATGACCCATGGTCTACAAAAAGGAGATTTAATTGTTGTGGCGGCTCGTCCGGCGATGGGTAAAACAGCCTTTGCTTTAAATGTGTTAAAGAACGTTGCGAATCATAATGAAGGGGCTGTAATTATGTTTTCTTTAGAAATGGGGAATGTGGATTTAGGAAGACGTATCCTCAGTGCCGCATCGGGTATTAAATCCAATAAATTAAAATCACCAAGGAATTTAAATAATGATGAATGGAATTTATTGTATGAAGTGATGAATGACTTCAAGGCAAAGAATAAGATTTTTATTGATGATGCCCCTAATCGAAAAGTTAGGGATATGTATCAGAAGTGTCGGGAAATTAAAAAGCAACATGGTCTTAGTCTTGTGGTTGTCGACTACATTCAGTTATTATCCGGTGATCGTAGACCGGGTGAAAACCGTCAACAAGAAGTTTCAGAGATTTCGCGTGCTTTAAAAGGACTGGCAAGAGAGTTAGAGGTGCCTGTTCTTGCCCTTTCCCAATTGTCCCGTGAAGTTGAAAAACGTGAAAATAAACGACCAATGTTATCAGACTTGCGTGAATCGGGTGCGATTGAACAGGATGCGGATATTGTTATGATGTTGTATCGTCAAGCGTATTATGATAAGGCTGGAGATGAAGTGGAAAAGAAGCCGGAAGATGAGGATAAATCCGATGATTTAGAGGTAATTATTGCAAAGCATCGTAATGGTGAAACAGGAACTGTGTTATTAGCGTTCACCGGTAGTACCAATGCAATTAGCTCCGTGGATTTTCGAGGTAGCCGGCAATGAAAAAATGGGCTCATTTGTTAGTAGCTCTTGGTTTAGCTATTAGCATCACAATCTGTAGTCAAGATATTTCATCTGTGCCTTTATTTCAAACACAAAAGATGGGTGTTTTTAATCAGAAAGTGGAGTCCCTTTTCTTATCTTCAAAAGTGCAGTTGGCTTTATACCATCAAGATACTTTTGTTGGCTTTATTTCTTCTGAAGAAGTCTATCAAAAGCACTTGAAAAAGGTTTATGAAACTAAGTATGCACAAAAATATCCCCATAGTCATTGTGCTTTAGGGAATGGTTTTTATCTTTTGAAGCAGAAAGGATTTGAAAAGATTGAAAATCAAGATAAAAAAATCTTTGCGTATTTGGAAAAAAATGAAGCCTATACCTTAGAGACCAAAGTCGTTCGTTTTCTGAAAAATGGAAATGAATACGCTAGAATGTATGTGTCTTCTGAGGCTTTATACCAAAAGGCTTATCAACGCTTCTTGCATTATTTCGTTCGTGAAGAAAGCTTAAAGGATTTAAAGAAACCAGAAAGTCAATTCAAGGATTATGGAACAAAAGTAAAGTCTGTTTCTTTATCAGAAAACACAAAAATAGAAACAAGCTATGCTTTACCAAAGGATATTAAAAGTAGTGAAGAAGAAGTACTTCATTTCTTAGAGTATGGTGATTTAGAGGATAAAACTACTTATATCGCAAAGCAAGGTGATCAGCCGGATGGTATCGGCACTTTAAATGGTGGTTTAAGTGTGGAACAGTTAAAGAACTTAAATCCAAGCTTAAATACCGTTTCCGAAGGACAAAAATGGAATGTGCAATATTTCCGATCCCCATTGGAAGTGGTTGTGTATAAAGAGGTTTTAAAGAAAGAAGAAATTCCTTATCGACATGAATATATTTATGATAACTCTCTTGCGAAAGGACAATGGAAACAGATTCAAGCCGGGCATAATGGTTTTCGTAATGTTCTATATGAAGAAAAATGGGTGAATGGTATTTTAGTGAGTGCGAAGGAAATTAGTCATAAGAATGTAGAAGAAGCTAAGAATGCGTTGATTGCTATCAATAATAAGAACAATAGAGTGATAGGAACGGGTAGTTATCGAGCACCAGTGGATAATGCTAGAATCAGCTGTACTTGGGCATGTTATACAGGACACAATGGTGTTGATTTTATTGATGCTTATCAGCGTTGGGGAAAAGTCTATGCGAGTGATGATGGTACGATTGAAAAGATGGCGAAAACGGATGAATTAGGGAATTATGTGGTGATTAATCATCACAATGGCTATGAAACCATCTACGGTCATTTAAAAGAAAAAGCGATGGGACAGCTTGGTTCAACGGTTAAAAAAGGGGATGTAATTGGTTGGATTGGGATGAGTGGGAAAGCTAGCCATCCACATGTCCACTTTTCCATTCGGCAAAGAAAAACAGATAAGTTCATTAACGCATGTGATGGTTTGATGGATTGTACAGGGTATTTGAAATGATGAAGTATACATTGATTTGTTCAGGGTCAAAAGGGAATAGTTTTTATTTAGAAGATGATAGCACTCATATCCTAGTGGATTGTGGTTCTTCAAAGAAAAGAATTCTAACTGGACTTCATAATTTCGGTGCTGATGAAAAGGATTTGGATGCGGTTTTGATTACGCACAGTCATAGTGATCACATTGCGGCAGTATCAGCTTTTAAAGACTATCCCATTTATTCGCCTGTTGAATTGGAGGATATAGATGTTTTCTTAGTCGATGCGGATAAATCCTTTACAATTGAAACCCTTCGAATTATGCCTATTGCTTTATCACATGATGCAGGCAAAACAGTTGGCTATGTCTTTGATAATGGCATTGAGCGTTTATTGTATATGACCGATACCGGTTACTTAAATGAAAAGTATTTTTCTTATTTAAAAGGGATGGATTATATCATTATTGAAAGCAACCATGATGTTGAAATGTTGATGAAAACCCATCGTCCTCATTATTTGAAACGAAGAATATTGGATGATGAGGGACACTTAAATAACGAAGATTGCGCAACAATATTGGAAAGAATTGTAACTGCGAATACAAAGTATATTTGGTTGGCACATTTATCCCAAGAGGCCAATACACCGGAACTGGCTTTAAGGACAACAGTGGAGACGCTAAACAGAATGGGCTTAGAGAATACCATTCAAGTCGCTGCCGCCGAACAATTTCGAGCTTTACAGAAAGGGGGAATGGATGAAGAAATGGATTTTGGTAATTATTGCGCTACTGTTTGTATGGAATCTCGTTTTTAGTTGGAAAGTCTTTTTAGACCATCATTCACGTACCATTCCTACTTTAAATAGGGCAAGACAGAGTAAAATTGATGATGTGGGTGTTCTAGTGGTGGATAGTCCAAAAGATTCTTTGTTTAAAAAGGAAATAGTATCCATTTGTCAATTCGTCGTGTGGGTAAAGAAAGTGCTATTTGGTGATGTTTAATGATACGCATAATTGTGGTTGGTAAAGTCAAAGAGGCTTGGATGCGTTCGGGTATTCAAGAATATTTAAAACGTTTGTCTGCCTATGAAAAAATAGAAGTGGTTGAGGTCAATGATGAAAAAGCACCAGAGTCAAACTCCAATGCGCAAAATGATGAAGCCAAGAAAAAAGAAGGTGCACGCCTTCTAAAGAAAATCAAAGATCAGGAATACGTGATTTTATTGGATTTAGCCGGAAAAATGAAAAGTAGTGAAGAGTTATCTCGTCAATTAGATCAGCTTTATACACAAGGAAAAAGTCAAATTTGTTTTGTGATTGGCGGTAGTTTGGGCTTTAGCTCAGAAGTGATTGCTAGAGCGAATGATCGTTGGTGTTTATCTTTATCTACTTTTCCGCATCAGTTAGTTCGTATTCTTCTCTTAGAACAAATCTATCGTAGCTTTCGTATTTTAAATCATGAACCTTATCATAAATAAAAGACTTCTTCTTGGGATGAAGTGAAGCCAATCTCTTGTTAAGCAGAAAAATTTTTATGTGAAGAAATAGTATAAAAATTAAGAGGAGTAGCGAACAATATCTCTGAGTATCTTCGGTTCGTAGTTTTATAAACATTAATAAGGGAAGAGAAAGAATCATATACAGGCAAAAGTCCCCTTTCCGGATAGTACGTTCAATACCATTTTAAGGAAGGAGACTTTTAATTTTATAGGATACCCTACGGGAAGGCACATTTCCTTTTTATTTATCTGCGTAATAAACTATTGTTGAAAGAGTAAAGAGCAGCTTTATCATCCTTAACAAATTCATAGGTTTGTAAATTGTTAGAAGCATTGTCTTCTTCTTCCACTTGTTCCTTAACAAACCAATTCAAGAATTCTTGGGTTGCGTAATCCTTTGTTTCAACAGATTCGGTGTAAATGTCATTGATTGACTTAGTGATGAATTGTTCATGTTCTAAAGCTAATTTGAATGGTTCACCTAAATTTTTGTAGTCATTATGGATACCATCAATAGTCGCATAGATTGGACGAACGCCGTTTTCTTGTAGGTAAGAAATAAACTTTTCAGCGTGTTCTACTTCTTCGGCGGCTTGTTTAACAAACCAATGAGCAAATCCTTTTAAACCCTTATCTTCATAAAAAGCGGCTAAATCTCGGTAAAGATAAGCAGAATAAAGTTCCTTTGTGACTTGAGCTTGTAGTAAATCGGTTACTTTCTTATTTAACATATTTCGTTTCCTCCTAGATACATATGTGTCTTCATTGTATCTTAGAGATAAGAAAGTTCAAATCATATACTCTTATTTTGATTATGAAATCGCTTAACTTTCGATTGCAACGAAAAATAAAAGGGTATAAAATGACAATGTAATAGTTAGAACGTTAGGAGGAGTTTTACATGAAGGAAATTACAGTTATGGTCATTGATCCGGTTGGGTTACATGCACGTCCTGCTACCGTAGCCGTTAACGCTGCAAGCAAGTTTAAGAGTGAAGTTAAAGTTTCTTATAAGGGACGTACAGTGAATATGAAGTCCATTATGGGTGTTATGTCTTTAGGTATTCCTACACAGTCGGAGATTACTGTTTCTTGTGAAGGTGATGATGAAGAATTAGCCGCTAAGACAATCGAAGACGTATTGCGTGCGCAAAAAGTAATTGCTTAATTAAGAATTCGAGAAGGGGCTTTATGCTCCTCTTTTTTTAGATAAGGAGGGAATTGTATGAATGTGGAATACGGTCGTTGGTGCCAACAAGATTTAGAGGAATTAGATTTGGTTGAAGAGTTACACGAAATGGAAGGTCAAGAAGATGTGATTGAAGACCATTTTGGTAAGTCTTTAAGCTTTGGAACAGCCGGGTTAAGAGGCGTTTTAGGAGTTGGTACAAATCGGATGAATCGATTTGTGGTGCGTCAAACCACCCAAGGATTAGCGAATTATGTTCAGCAAATCCAAAATCTAAAAGTAGCGATTAGTTACGATACCCGCTTAAAAGGATGGGATTTTGCGAAAGAGGCGGCTTCGGTATTAGCGGCGAATGGTATTCATGTTTACTTATATAGTGCGGCGATGCCGGTGCCAGCTTTATCCTTTGCGACGCGTTATTATCATTGTGGAGTTGGAATTATGTTGACAGCCTCTCACAATCCAGCGACTTATAATGGCTATAAAGTGTATGGCGGCGATGGTTGTCAATTAACAGATGAAGGGGCTGCAATTGTTTACAAGGAAATTCAGAAGACCGATATTTTCAGGGATATTAAGAAGATGTCATTTGCGAAGGCTGTGCAAGCCGGTTTGGTTGAGTTTGTTTCTGAAGAATGTATAGAAGCCTTTTATCAAGCCATTCTTTCTCAACAAGTGCGTAAAGATGCAGTGAAACAATCTGGTTTGCGGTTGGTGTACAGTGCTTTGAATGGAACAGGATTAGTCCCGGTTTGTGAAATTTTAAAACGAGTTGGTATTCAGGATATTTATTTAGTCAAAGAGCAAGCGTATCCAAATGGTTATTTTTCAGCTTGTACGTATCCAAATCCAGAAAAGAAAGAAACGATGGAGTTGGGGATTGCTTTAGCCAAGAAAAAAGAAGCTGACCTTGTTTTAGCAACGGATCCAGATGCGGATCGTGTGGGAATTGCGGCACGTTTGGAGAATGGAGAATACAGATTGATTAGTGGCAATGAAATGGGTGTTCTTCTTTTGGATTATTTAGCCAAGAGTAAAAAAGAATTAGGTATCTTAGTGCCCCAATCCGTTGCCGTTCGTTCTATCGTATCGACACCTTTGGCAGATGAAGTGGCGAAAGAGTATGGTATTGAATTACGCCATACCTTAACGGGTTTTAAATGGATTGGCGACCAAATTCATCATTTAGAAGAAAAAGGAGAAGAAGAACGTTTCTTATTTGGTTTTGAAGAAAGCTATGGGTATTTATCAGGAACTTATGTGCGTGACAAAGATGCAGTTGTGACCAGTATGTTGATATGTGAAATGGCGGCTTATTATCGCTCTATTGGTTCTTCTATTATGCAAGCTTTACAAGAAATTTATCAGAAACATGGATATTATTATTCTAAGGTAAATAGTTATGAGTTTACTGGATTTAAGGCAATGGAAAGGATGGCAGCTATTATGAGCCATCTTCGTGAAAATCCATTGCTTATGGTGAACGGGGAAAAAGTGGTGGATATTGTGGATTATCAAGCTGAAACAGGTCTACCAAAAGCCAATGTCCTTTCGTATCGTTTTGAAACAGGAACTCAAGTTATGATTCGCCCATCCGGTACAGAGCCAAAATTAAAGATTTATCTTACAATTGTTGGTGAGAATGAAACACTTGCTAAACAAAAGGCAGTTCCATTCTTAGAAGAACTGCAACAACAACTTCATCTAGGGGAGCAATCATGAGGATTACGCGAAATAAATTAATAATCTCTTTATCTTGTGCATGGATGGCAATATCACTTTTGACACCGGTCAAGGCTGAGCAAAGCTTTCGTGATTGGGAAATGAAACAATTCAAGGATAGTATGGAAGAAGATTATATGAATCTTCATTTCTCTGTCAAAAATCCGGCGAAATATGGTATCCAAGTCAAAGATATTTCTCTTGGTAAAGCACCCAGTCGAAAAGAATATGAAAAAGGCTTAGAAGAAAATAAGAAGTCCTTAGAAGAATTAAAACAGTTTGATCGTTCTAAACTAAGTGAACAAGAAAAAGTGGATTATGATGTATTGAAAGACTATTTAGAGGAAAGTGGAAGCCAAAATTTCTATGATTTTCAATTTCATTTTTTGCCACAATCCGGCTTGGTGACGAATTTAACAACAAATTTTACTGAATTTAAAATTAAAAATGAAGAAGATATTAAAAACTATCTTAAGGTTTTAGAAAGTGTTCCATCTTATGTGGATGGGGCTTTGACGATGACCAAGGACCAAGCCGGTCGTGGTTTCTTTATGAGCGATAAAGCCTTGGATGAAACAATCTCACAAATCAATAAGTTTGTTAGGAAAAAGAAAGATAGTGCTTTAATTCTTACTTTCCATGAAAAAGTGAGAGCTATTAAGGGTTTATCTAGTGCAAAAAAAGCCGAATATGAAAAGAAGAATCGTGAACTTGTTTTGCAAAGTTACATCCCTTGTTATGAAAAGATTCGTAAAGAATTAGGGGCACTTCGTGGTAGTCGTAAAGGGAAAACGCTTTATGATATGAAAGGTGGATTGACGTATTACAGTCATTTATTACGTCAGAAATCGAACAGCAAGGGAAGTCCTAAAGAAATCTTTGGTGTTGTTGATAAGGCTTTGGATAAAGAAGTTCAATCGTTAGTATCGGTAGCGATGTCTTCAAAGGAAAGTGAAGTAGAAGAAAAACTGCCTCCAAAAGACCCAACCGCTATTTTAGAAGGACATAAGAAGAACTTAGAAAAGCTATTTCCTACTCCTGCTAAGGTACAGTACAAGGCTAGTTATTTGGATCCATCGGTAGCGAATGATGGAGTTGTGGCTTATTATTTAAATCCAATGATCGATGATATTCAAAATAATGTAATTCGTATCAACAAAAAAGCCGTCAGCAATACTAATGAAATGTATTCAACCTTAGCCCACGAGGGCTATCCCGGTCATTTATATCAAATGACTTGGTATTTAAATACCAATCCGCATCCAATTCGTTCAGTGGTTAGTCATATTGGTTATAGTGAAGGCTGGGCTATGTATGTGGAAGATGCCATGTGGCAATTTTCCGGTATGAATAAAAAAGCAGTGGAATATAATCGTTCTTTAACGAATATCAACTATATGCTTTCAGCAGCGATTGATATTGGTGTTAATGGTCTTGGTTGGAAGCAAGAAGATGTTGTCAGCTATGTAAACAGCAAAGGATTAAGCGGAGATGTAGCGAAGAATCTATATGATGTTGTGGTGCGTGATCCGGCGGCTTATGTACCTTATGGAGTTGGTTTAGCTCAATTTTTAACAATGAAGTACAAAGTGGTTGAAAAACTTGGTGTGGGTTCTTTAAAAGAATTGCACGAAGTATTCTTAAAAAATGGTGATCGTCCTTTTTGGATGGTGGAAAAAGATGTAGAAGATTTCTTGATCAAAAAAGGTGTTCAAAAAGAAATTTCTTTCAAGAATTTTATTCGAGATTTGATTCAAGGTTTTCAGGAGCTTATTTTAAATGGCTAAAACAAAAGCTTGGAATGGTTATGTAGCACAAGAGCTTAGTCATCCAAACTATCAGCATCTCCATGAATTTGTTGCGGAAGAATATAGTCATCACGCTATTTTCCCACCATTAGATGAAATCTTTCATGCTTTTGATTTATGTCCTTTTGACCGGATTAAAGTTGTCATTTTAGGTCAAGATCCTTATCCAACAAGAGGGATGGCACATGGATTAGCTTTTTCAGTGAAAGAAGGTAGAAGTCTACCAGCCAGTTTAAAAAACATATTTCAAGAAATTCAAAGTGAATATGGTTATCAACGTCAAAAAGGGAATTTGCAAGATTGGTCGAAACAGGGTGTCTTTCTTTTAAACGCCATTTTAACTGTCCGAGAAGGGCAACCATTAAGCCATCAAGGACAAGGATGGGAAGAATTTACGGATACAGTGTTACAGAAGATTAGTGCTGAAAAGGAACATGTGGTGTTTGTACTTTGGGGTAGACAAGCACAAGCGAAAGAAAGGTGGATTGACCATCAGAAACATCTGGTATTAAAGTCAGCTCATCCATCTCCTTTATCGGCGCATCGAGGTTTCTTTGGTTCAAATGTTTTTCGTAAGGTGAATGAACAATTAGAACAATGGGGTTATGATTCAATTCAATGGTAAAAAGCGGTTCTTAGGGAATCGTTTTTTACATGAAAAGGCTTACACCCAGAAAGTCAATGAAAAGGATAGAAAGCCTTGAAAACTTAGTGATATAATAAACAAGTAAAAGGAGGATAACCATGGCAAAGGTTACGGTTAAAGACTTAGAGGTAAAAGGAAAACACGTCATTGTTCGTGTTGACTTCAATGTACCTCATAAAGATGGTGTTATTACGGACGATAATCGTGTTCGTGCAGCATTACCTACCATCAATTATTTAACAGAACAAGGTGCAAAAGTATTATTGCTTAGCCATCTTGGAAAGGTGAAGACAGAGGAAGACAAAGCGAAGAATGATATGTCTATCGTGGCAGATTGTCTTGCAAAGCTTCAAAGTGCTCCAGTCAAATTTGTGAATGCGACTCGTGGTGCTGAAGTGGAAGAAGCAGTGAAGAAACAAGAAAATGGTTCCATTGTCTTGATGCAAAATACACGTTATGAAAAGGGTGAATCCAAAAACGATGAAGAGCTTGGGGCTTATTGGGCTTCTTTAGGGGATTTGTTTGTGGAAGATGCGTTCGGCTCTGTTCATAGAGCACACGCTTCAACCGTGGGTATTGCTAGTCATTTACCTAGTGCTTTAGGCTTCTTGGTTGAAAAAGAAGTAAACGTATTAGGCAAGGCAGTCAATGATCCTCAACGTCCATTCGTCGCTATCTTGGGCGGTGCCAAGGTATCGGATAAGATTGGTGTTATTGAAAACTTATTGAAGATTGCCGATAAGGTTCTTATTGGTGGCGGCATGTCCTATACATTTGCGAAAGCCAATGGCGGTGAAATTGGAACTTCTTTATTAGAAGAAGATAAGATGGATTTGGCAAAGGAATTCATGGCAAAGAGTCATGGTAAATTATTCTTACCGGTGGATACCGTTATTGCAAACGATTTCTCAAATCCAACGGAAATCAAAACGGTTGAAGCAGGTTATATCCCTAGTGATTTCATGGGCTTAGATATTGGTCCTAAGACGGTTGAATTATTCAAGAAAGAATTAGAAGGTGCTAAGACAGTATTCTGGAATGGTCCTATGGGGGTATTCGAAGATGAACGTTTCGCTAAGGGAACCATCGCTATCTGTGAAGAATTAGCCGGTTTGGAAAACGCTACAACGATTATTGGTGGTGGGGATTCCGCTTCGGCCGCTAAGAACTTAGGATATGCAGAGAAGTTCAGCCATATTTCAACCGGTGGTGGAGCATCACTTGAATATATGGAAGGAAAGGAGTTACCGGGAATTGCGATTATTCCTGAAAAATAAAATGACTAGAAAACCGATTATTGTTGGTAACTGGAAAATGAATAAGACACCGGTTGAAACAGAAGCTTTTGTGCGAGCCATTGAAGCTACTTTAACAGGTGATGAAAAGGCCGATTATGGTATTGGCGCACCATTTGTGGATTTGGATGTGGCTGTTCGCAATGCGAAGCATTTAATCATTGCGGCTGAAAATTGTCATGAAAAGGACAATGGTGCTTATACTGGTGAAGTATCTGTTCCGATGTTAAAAGCAGTGGGTGTTACTTATTGCATTATTGGTCACTCCGAAAGAAGAACTTACTTCAACGAAACGAATGAAGCTTGTGCCGCTAAGGCTAAGCGTTTATTCCAAGATGGTATTACACCTATCTTATGCATTGGTGAAACAGAAGCGGAATACGATGCTGGTAAGACAGAAGAAGTGATTAAGACACAGTTAACTGGTTCTTTAGCGAATTTAAGCGCTGAAGAAGTTTCAAAAATGGTGATTGCCTATGAACCAATCTGGGCTATCGGTACTGGTAAGTCAGCGGATTCCAATACGGCTGAATCTTGTTGTAAACTAGTTCGTGAAACCGTTTGTGCTTTATATGATGAAGTAACAGCTCAAGCTGTTCGTATTCAATATGGTGGTTCGGTAAAGCCTGGTAATATCAAGGAATACATGGCTTGTGAAAATATTGATGGGGCTTTAATTGGTGGTGCTTCGCTTAAAGAAGACTCCTTTAAAGAACTCATTGATGCAACAAAGTAATTACATTAGGATAGGAGGATATAAGAATGCCTAATTTTATTGATCCAATTGCGGAAGTATTTGCTCGTGAAGTGTTAGATTCACGTGGAAACCCAACAGTAGAAGCTGAAATCTACACAGCATCTGGTGCCTTTGGTCGTGCTATCGTTCCATCCGGTGCATCCACCGGTGAACGCGAAGCCTTAGAATTACGTGATGGTGATAAGAACCGTTACTTAGGTAAGGGGACTTTAACGGCTGTGGAAAATATCAATGAAAAGATTGCTCCGGTTGTTGAGGGTTTGAATGTATTTGATCAAGTCTTAATTGATAAAGTGATGATTGAATTAGATGGTACAGAATTTAAGAGTAATTTAGGAGCTAATGCTACTTTAGCTGTTTCTCTGGCCGCCGCTCGTGCCGCTGCTGATTCTTGCGGTCTTCCATTATATGAATACATTGGTGGCACAAACGCAAAAGTATTGCCTGTTCCTATGATGAATGTCTTAAATGGTGGCAAGCATGCAGACTCGGCTTCAGATTGTCAAGAATATATGATTATGCCTGTAGGTGCTTCCAGTGTTCACGAAGCGGTTCGTATGGGTGCTGAAACTTTCCATGCTTTGAAGAAGGTATTGAAGAAGTATGGTTACAACACATCAGTTGGTGATGAAGGTGGTTACGCTCCATCTACCATTGCCGGTAATAATGGTCCATTAGAAACATTAGGAAATGAAGGTCCATTAGAATTGATGGTTGAAGCTGTTAAAGAAGCTGGATATGAATTAGGCAAGGATATTTGCTTTGCAATGGATTTAGCCGCTTCTGAATTCTATGATTCGGAAAAGGGTAAGTATGTCTTAGCTCGTTCCGGTGAAGGTGAAAAGTCTTCCGAAGAAATGATTGAAATGTTAGAAAAATGGGTTGAAAAGTATCCATTGATTTCTATTGAAGACGGCTTAGCAGAAAATGACTGGGACGGTTGGGTTGAATTAACCAAGCGTTTAGGTGAAAAGGTTCAATTAGTTGGTGATGATTTATTCGTTACAAACACAACTTACATCAAGAAGGGTATTGAACTTGGTGCTGCTAACTCGGTATTGATTAAGGTAAACCAAATTGGTACATTAACAGAGACATTAGATGCGATTGAAATGGCTAAGGAAGCTAAGTATACAGCTGTTGTTTCTCACCGTTCCGGTGAATCTGAAGATAGCACTATCGCCGACTTGGTTGTTGCAACAAATGCCGGTCAAATCAAGACTGGTTCTCTAAGTCGTACAGATCGTATTGCGAAGTACAACCAACTGATGAGAATTGAAGAAGAATTAGATGGAGTGGCTCAATACCGTGGTAGAAAGGCTTTCTACAACGTTAAAGCTGTTTCTTCAAAATAAGTTTTTATCAAGGAAGAAGATTTCTCATTTGAAATCTTCTTTTTTATTTGATTTTTCAAGCTTGGTTTTTAAAATTTAAAAATTCTTAAAAAACAATCCTACTTTTATTAAAAAATATCATTTGCAATTAATGTTTCAATTTATAGATTAAACTTTAAGACATCATTTTGGTTAGACTTCAAGACTAAAGTATGGTATATTTGGGCTGAATTGAAAGGAGTGAAAAGCTATGAAAAAGAAATGGTTATGTTTCTCTTTGCTTGCGGTTTTATTGGTGGCTTGTGCGAAACAAACAGTGAAACCAACAGAAAAAAGGGAAGCGAATTTATCCACTCTTTATAAGGATTTACCAAAAGATAACCAATTCGAACAAATGGAAAAAAAGGATGTTTTAAACTTTTTAGAACATGGAACAGGTGTCTTAACACTAGGCTTTCCGGAATGTAAATGGTGTCAAGCTTATTACCCTTATTTCAATGATGTTTTAAAAGATGCTTCTCTTAAAACAAAGTATTTTAATATTTATGAACAAAAGAAAGCCGACCGTTCTTTCTATGATCAGCTTGCGTCTACTTTAGAAAAAGTAAATACGACAGGTAAAAAGATTGTACGATACGATAATGAGGGCAAACAAGTGATTTATGTGCCTTTAGTTTTATTTGTTGAACATGGCAAGATTGTTGGCTTTGATAATGAAACCAGTGATATTTCCGGAATGGAAACCAAAGATTATTGGACAAGTGAAAAGAAGGATGCATTAAAACAACGCTTAACGAAGTTTGTGAAGCAAAATAAACAAGCCCAAGAAAAGAACCAAGATGGTGGTTGTAATAGTGATAACCCAGCTTGTAAAGTAGGCTAGTTGTTGAAATGGAAAGTAGATGCTATAATTCTTGTGATAAAAAGGTGGTATAAATGGTAACAAATATTCTGAATCCAATCTTAATGATTGTGTCTGCTTTGATCATCGTCTTAACGTTGTTACAAGGTGGTAAGTCTGATGGTATTTCTGGAGCGTTTACAGGAAACGGTGGACTGAACTTATTTGCGAATCAAAAGGAAAGAGGATCTGAGAAAGTCATTTCCAATATGACTTTAATTCTGGGTGTTATCTTCTTTATCTTAGTTGTCGCAATTCGCGTCGTTAAATAAAAGCCGGTAATCCTACCGGTTTTTTGTATGAAGGATCTTTATGGAAGAATTAGAAAAAAGAATATTGCGTTACTTACAAACAGAACCAAGGCATAAACACACAGTGTCACATCTCTTGGAGGCTTTTCAAATGGTTTCTTCCTCTGATTTTATTCGCTTGAACCGCATTTTAGAAAAAATGGAGAGAGAATACCTTGTTTTCCGCAATACGCATAATGAATTTTTAACCCAAAGTCAAGCCAAAGTGATGGAAGGACGCTTGTCGGTAAATCGAATGGGTGTTGGTTTTGTGGATATGGAAGATGAAAAGTCCTATCGAATTGAAACGGCTGATTTAGCAAGTGCGATGCATGGTGATTTGGTTCTTATTCAAGCCTTAAAAATTCCTCCTTTTGCGAAAGTGATTGCGATTAAAGAAAGAGCGAAGGATACGATTGTTGGTACGCTTTTGGTGAGAGGAAAGAAAATTTATTTTGAAGCTGATGATGAACGTTTGAAAGAAAGGAAAGTTCGTTTATCATATTCTAAAGATTTTTTGGTAATAGATGGTTTAAAGGTGGTTGGTCATATTACCGGTTATGGTAATCCTTTAGATGTTATCATCCTAAAAGCCATTGGACATAAGGATGATCCGGGGACAGATATTGCTTCAATTTTAGTGGACCATGAAATTCCTTTAGAGTTTCCAGATGAAGTCGTAGAAGAATTAAAATTTATTCCCCGGGAAGTACAGAGTGAACAACTACTTGGTAGAAAAGATTTGCGTAATCAAACCTTTGTGACAATTGATGGGGATAGTTCAAAAGACTTTGATGATGCGGTATCAGTTGAAAGAAATGAGGATGGTTATCGTTTGTGGGTATCTATTGCCGATGTTTCTAGTTATGTCAAAGAAGATACGGCTTTGGATAGAGAAGCACAACAACGTTCTTTTTCTACCTATGTGGTGGATCGAGTTGTACCAATGTTACCACATGAATTGTCAAATGGTATTTGTTCTTTAAATCCTCATGTGAATCGCTTGACATTGACTTGTGAAATGCAAATTTCAAAGAAAGGTCAAATTGTGTTCTATGATGTTTATCCATCGGTTATCAACTCAAAAGAAAGAATGACCTACAACAAAGTTAATCAAATTTTGATTGGTGACGAAAGTGTTATGAAAGAATACGCTTCAATGGGTGACTTTTTCATGGCATTATTGGAGTGTGCTGATGCTATTCGTCATGAAAGAGTGAACAAAGGGGCGATTAACTTTGAGCATCCGGAAACGTCTATGGATCTGGACGAGAAGGGAAAACCAATTCGTATTTACGCTAAACGAAGAGGAGTTTCCGAAGAAGTGATTGAAGATTGTATGATTGCGGCTAATGTAGCGGTTGCTAAATACTTACAGGAACATAAAATACCTGGAATTTATCGTATTCATGAAGAACCCAGTGCAAAGCGTATCAAAGAATATCGTCATTTGGCAGAAATTTTAGGAAAACCTTTTACCTTAAAGGCATCGAATATTCGTCCTAAGAATGTGCAACAGTTTTTAACGAGTATTCAAGATGAGCATAGTGCTCCGGTTTTGAATATGATGATGCTAAGAACCATGCAAAAAGCTCGTTATGATATTCAGAATCTTGGTCACTTTGGTTTGGCGGAACAAGATTATTTGCATTTTACTTCACCAATTCGTCGTTATCCAGACTTGATTGTACATAGAATGTTGTGGAAATATGTATTTGATGGGAATAAGAAGTGGAATAAGGACAAGGATAATAGTCGTAATCAGGAATTTGCGGAACATGCTTCTAGGCAAGAAAGAAATTGTGCCGATGCAGAATATGCTTGTTTGGATATGAAGAAAGCAGAATATATGCAAGACCACTTAGGTGAACGTTTTGATGGGATTATTATAGGCGTTACTCGCTTTGGTGTCTTTGTTCAATTGGAAAATACAGTAGAGGGTTTGGTGCAAACTCGTTCTATCCCAGGGGATTATTATATGTTCCACGAGGATCGAAATGAATTGATTGGGCAAAGAAATGGCGTTACCTATCGCATTGGTCAAGCGGTTAAAGTTAAAGTGGTTGAGGCGGATAAACAAAAGGGTAATGTGACTTTTGAATTTGTATTACCAAGGCAGAAGTTTCAAGATAATCGTGGAAAGAAATCCTTGGATTCCAGAAGAAGAGAAGAAGATTCTATTTCATATTGGGATAATCCAAAGGATCGTAAGCAGAAATTTGAAAAGGATAAGAAAAAGCCAAAAATTTATAAAGATCATGCAAAACGAAAAAAAGAAAGCCACAAATTGTTTGATAAAAAGAGACATAAGAAAAAAATTAGGTATCGATAAGGAGAGGAGAGAACATGGATTCTATAAAAGTGATGGCGATAAATCGTCGTGCTTCGCATGATTACTTCTTGGAAGATCATTTTGAATGTGGGATGTTATTAACGGGTACGGAGATTAAATCCATCCGTTTAGCTAAGGTTCAATTTCAGGATTCTTATATCACCATTCGTAATGGCGAAGCTTGGGTTAAGATGTTACATATTTCTCCTTATAAATATGGCAATATTTTCAATGTTGATGAAACAAGAGATAGGAAGTTATTGTTACATAAATTGGAAATTCGTCGTTTGGAACAAAAGGTTCGTTTAAAAGGATATACATTAATTCCAGTTCGTATTTATTTGAAGAATGGCAAGGCAAAATTAGAAATCGCATTGGCTAAGGGTAAGAATCTTCATGATAAGCGAGAAAGTCAAAAGGAAAGGGATGCGAAAAGAGAGATGGCGAAAGCCTTAAAGCGATATTGATTTCTGATAAAAACTCGTTTATAGTTATCGCATGGGGCTGTCAAGGTTTCGACAGGTTAATGTTTGATTCGAGTGGCAGTGGAGTGATGACCTAATCATTAAACAAATTAAACGCAAACACAAATAGAAGCGCAAGCTTCGCATTCGCTGCTTGATTTAGCGCTAGAGGCGTTCGCGGCGTCCTATTGGAAGAGTAGCCGTCTGCTTTCAATAGTGTAAAAAAACGGATACGAAGAATAATGGTCTAGCTTATTTTTCCGACAATCAATAGACAAATTCGAATATATCTTGGTTGCTTTAGAAGTATTCGTCTTATTACAAAGTAACTAAACTGTAGAGGCTCGAATGTGGGACTTTTCTTGGACAGGGGTTCGACTCCCCTCAGCTCCACTTTATAGTAAAAAAACCGCTTTAAATGGTGGTTTTTTATATCTGACTTCAATTATATTTTTCGCTAATAAATGTGTCCAGGATTCTGGGTACATATCAGTGGATGGCTGATTCTCCAAAGTTTATTAAATTTTCAATTTGTTCATTAATTGAATTGAATCTTTTCATATTATTCTCCTTTTCCTCGCAAATGGGCTTCACGAGTTTCTACAGCATTAAACTGTCAAACTCCCGAGCAGTTACAGAAACATTCAAAGGAACTCACAGGTAAAGCGGAACGAGTTAGAGCTATAAAACGAAGCGAAAAAATGGTACAATATCGCAAATAATAATTGAGATATATTTATAAGAGGTGGATGGAAAATGGAGTTTAGGTTGGCAATTTTAGCTGATTTACCCCAATTAAAAAAAGTATACAAAGGTATTATTCAAGAGATGAATAAACAAAACATAGAAATTTGGGACGAGATTTATCCTTGTGAATTTTTTGCGGAAGATATTAGGGAAAAACAGCTATTTGTTTTAGTTGATAAAGATGAAATAGTTTCAGCTTTTGCTTTAACTAAGAAGAATATCGGAGAAACATCAGTTGAATGGGAGAAAAGAAGTAACAAGGTATTCTATTTAGACAGATTAGGAGTAAATAAAAAATATTTTCGTAAAGGAATAGGCAACTATATGTTAAATAAAGCAAAAGATATTAGTAAAAGTTTTGGAGCGGAATATTTAAGACTATTTGTGGTTGATATAAATAAGCCTGCTATCAATCTTTATACCCAAAGTGGATTTAACAAAGCCAAAGGTATTTATGAAGAAAAATTTGATGATGGTTTTGTTTTACATGAATTTGGATATGAGATAAAACTTTAATGAATATCTTAAATTGAGTTGAAAGTCAGATTAAGGAAGTTTTAGAATATGGAAGTAATTGCACTATTGAGAGGAGTAACGCCGACAGGGGAAAATAGAATACCTGAAATGTCATTTTTGGTAGAAATACTTGAAACAGTAGGACTGAAAAATGCAAAGACTTATATTCAAAGTGGTAATGTTATTTTAGAAACAGAGTTATCAAAAGAGAAAACCGCAAAGTCAATTCATGACACAATAGCTAAAGAAATAGGAGCAGATTTAAGTGTTATCATAAAAAGAAAAAATCAATTACAGATAGCTATTGAAGAAAATCCTTTTAATGAAAATTATGATTTTTCAAGAATACATTTAGTATTCACTAACGATAGTATGGGAGAAGATGAACTAAAAAAACTTGAAAATAAAGATTTTGGAGATGAAAAGTTTATTATTGGTTCTGAATGTTTGTATATGTATCTTCCGAGAGATGCAAGTACAAAAAGATTGAATACAAATTATCTTGAAAAACAGCTTTCAATAACCATGACAATGAGAAAATTAAATGTTGTTGAGCATTTAGTCGAATTATGTAAGAAATAGGAATAAATATCATCTTATTGAAGTAACAATGGAACATAACTAACACAAGAACAGTAAATTAAAAAATGAAGTGAAGTTCCTTTATTTGTTTATCCAACTTTTGGGGGTTCACTTCAATGTTGTATCTATCTTTTCTGTTCTTTTACTGTATGTTCTAGGCTTAAGTAGGAAATCAGACAATAAAAAATATCTTTTTATATGAACCGTAAGAAATCTCCTACTCGAAAAATTGTGTATCAATTCTTTTTTTCCTTCATGAATTTGAATTGCTGTCTTGTTATAAGTATTTTTTCAATGGATATTATGATATAGCTCTACTAAGTTCGTATGAATGATTCATGCTAAGGAAAACCATTTTCTTAAGATGGATGAAACACCTGAACGGTTTATTGTAATAGATATTTTGTTATTTTGAAGTATCTTATTATACAATAAGTAGTAAAGAGGTGAATGTATGTTTCCTGAATCAAAAAATATGTCGATTCTTTCCGCTACTTTATATATCTTAATTGGTTCTGTTATGGCGCTTTTTCCAGGGATGAGTGCCCAATTATTATCCATAAGCGTAGGACTTGTATTCGTCATCATTGGTGTTATCTTATTAACAACTTACTTTGTTTTAGATATTGATAAAATTTTATACCGAAACGATTTCGTATTTGGTATTTTATCCATCTTAGCCGGATTGGTCATTATCATTCAAAAAGATTTAATTTTAACTCTAATTCCAATTGTATTAGGTCTAGTCATTATGTCTAGTGGTTTAATGAAGCTTCAGAAAGCCGTTGTTGCCCATAGAATTAAATCCAATCAAGAAATGACTTATTTCATTTTATCGGTTGTTGCGTTAATCCTTGGTCTAGTGGTTATCTTTATATTAGCAGGGCATCAGTCGCAACAAGTGCTATTTATTGTGATTGGTATTGGTTTAATATACGCCGGTATATCAGATTTATTTGCTCTATTTGTTTTGGAAAATTCCTATAAAAAAGCCGTTGAAACATTAAAAAATCCACAGACTCCTAGGGAAGAAGTGAAAGAAAGTGAGGAAGAAAATGTATAATAACTGGTTTAAAATTGGATCAGTGACCATTCATGGCTATGGTGTCATGATTGCGTTAGGTATTCTAGCAGCCTTCTGGATGGCAGAAAGATTGGCGAAACGATTTCATCTGGAAACGAATAAGATTGATAATTTAATTTTTTTGTGTGTCATTGTGGGCTTTATTGGGGCGAAAGCTTTATTTATCTTAACGGATTTAAAGAGTTTTATGGCTAATCCAATTGCCGTTCTCGGTTCACAAGGATTTGTGGTGTATGGGGGTATTATTGCAGGTGCTTTGGTGGGTTACTTGTATTGTCGTCATCATCATTTAGATTTTTTCACTTATTTTAATGTATTGGCTCCATGTATTGCTTTAGCTCAAGCATTGGGTCGTATTGGCTGTTTCTTGGCGGGATGTTGCTATGGAATACCAACAGATGCTTGGTATGGTGTAACTTTCCCGGCCGATTCTTTAGGTCCCGGGGCAAATGTAAAGGTTATTCCAACAGAATTGATTTCTTCTTTAGGAAATTTCATTATTTTCGCTATTTTATACTATGTTCTAACTAGGACAAAAGAATCCAATAAGACAGGAGCTTGGTATCTTATTTTGTACGGCTTTGGTCGCTTTATGATTGAATTTATCCGTGGCGATTTGATTCGTGGTAGTGTTGGTATCTTATCTACTTCACAATTTATTAGTTTATTTGTAGTGATAGGTGGAATTGCCCTATTGGTATTTGAAAACAAAAGAAAGGTGGTTATTGGATGAAAATTGGGATTGCCGGCGATCATAGTGCTGTAGAATTAAAAAAAGAGCTTATTGATTATCTAAGTAAAAAAGGATATGAGCTTATCAATTATGGTACTGATACAACTCAATCCGTTGACTATCCAAACTATGGTGAAACATTAGGAAAGGCAGTTATGGCTGGTGAAGTAGAGCGTGGTATTGCGATTTGTGGAACCGGCATTGGTATTGGCATTGCTTGTAATAAAGTAGAAGGTATTCGCTGTGGTATTTGCAGTGATCCTTATTCAGCTAGGATGGCCTGTTTACATAATAATGCTCAAATTATTGCTTTTGGAGCAAGGGTGGTTGGAGATGAGTTGGCTAAGATGATTGTAGATACTTTCTTAGAAACAGAGTTTGAAGGTGGTCGTCACCAAAGAAGAGTGGATTTATTGAATCAAATTCGTTGAAAAATACGTCTCATTTGTGAAAATAAAAGTGTTTAAAACAAAGTCTAAAAACTTTGTTTTTATTTTGTCCGAAACGGACAATGACAGTTCTTTTAATTGGTGAAAAAATGAATTTGTTAGGAGAGAAAAGATGAAATTCAAAAAAATAATGGCAATTTCGGTTGCCTTGGCAATGTTACTGACAGGTTGTTCCGGTTCTTCCACAAACCAAGCTAAAAAAGTCGAAAAGAAACAAGCAGATGTTGTGGTTATTGGTGCAGGTGCTGCCGGCTTAAGTGCCGCATTATCAGCTCAACAAGGTGGAGCTAAGGTAATCTTATTAGAAAAGGCGGCTTCTGTAGGTGGTGTTTCAAAATTTGCGGGTGGAGTTATGGGAATTAATTCCAAAGCTCAAAAAGAATCCGGTGTTGCTGGTACTTTTAGTGCAAAAGATGTCACAAAGTCTTGGCAAGATTATAACGCTTGGATGAGTGATGGTAGTTTATTCTATAATATCGCTAGTCGTTCCGGCGAAACAATTGATTGGTTGCAAGAAAATGGCTTACCATTCACATTTATGGGAACGGAGCAAGCTTCGCATAAAGATGGGTATCAAACCTATCATATTTTTAAAGATCAAACTAAAAAATTAAGTTATTTCCAAGGCTTAGCGAAGAATTTTCAAGCGAAAGGTGGTGAAATCTTAATGGAAACACCAGCCACAAAGCTAGAAACAAAAGACGATGCGATGACAGGTGTTGTAGCCAAAGCAAAAGATGGTACAGAATATTCCATTTCAACAAAGTCCGTTGTTTTAGCAACGGGGGGCTTTGGTGCTAACAAAGATGTGATTAAAGAAAAAGTTGGTTTTCCATTAGAAACATTCACAACTGGAACACAAACCGGAGACGGTGCTCGTATGTCCCAAGAAATTGGGGCAGGTGTTGGTAAAACCATTCAACAATACCATGGTGTTACTTCTTATTCCGGCATCCAAACAGGAACTGGTAAGGATGAAATTGCGAAAGCTATTTACTTATCCACTTCTGTGTGGATTAATCAAAGAGGATCTCGTTTCTGCCCTGAAGATTTGAACTATGATACAGCTTTAAGTTCTAACGCAGCAGCCACGCAAGGGGAATACTACTATTCCATTCTTAGTGAAGAAATGGTTTCTAAGCTAGAAAAAGGTGGCTCAAAAGCATTGGGTATTGAGGAAGTTGTAAAATACGAACCAACAGTTCCTTTATTTGATGTGAATAAGCCATGGACTGAATTTAGAAAAGCTTTGGATGAAGGTGTTTCTAAAAAGACCGTTTTTAAAGGAAATACAGTTGAAGAATTAGCGAAGGCAATGACTATTGATGCTGAAACCTTAGCAAAAACGATTAAAGCTTACAACACTGATGCAAAGGCGGGTAAGGATACTGTCTTTGGTAAGGACAAGAAGTATATGCAAAGCTTAGGTGATGGTCCTTTCTACGCTGTTAAAGCTCGTCCTGTTTCTCTTGGTGGTATTGGCGGTGTCTTAGTCAATGCAAGTCAACAAGTTATCAAGGAAAATGGTACGGTTATCAGGGGTTTGTATGCGGCAGGGAATGAAATTGCTGAACAATACAACAACTCCTATCCATTAGTGGAAGGTGTATCCATGATGTTTGCTTTAGTAGGCGGACGCATGGCTGGTCAACAAGCGGCGAAGTACGTAGGGAACTCGAAATAGTTCCCTTTTTCTTTGTGCTAAAATAAAAATATGGATGTATTTGAACTTGTTTATCAATGTGAAACGCTTGAGGCTTATATCAATGCGGTTGCTAAAGAAATCCAATGTCCAATGTGGCTGATGGATGAATATTTTCAAGTATTAGCGATATCTAACTATAAAAACGCTAGTCAATATCTCAAAAGGATACAAGAAAGTGCCACTTGGCTAGAAGTGCTGGATCAATGGAATAATACTTTATCCAATCGTAGCTTAGAAGAAGAGTACCAATCCTTTGAAGATTATTTTTTTCATGTGCAAACCTATGCTCTGGATGTTCGCCAAGGGAAGAAACGGATTGGTCGTTTAACGATTATGAATGTAGATGGTGTTCCTATTCCATCCTCTGTTTTAAAACAAATTGTACAAGGAGCCTCGATTTATCTTCGCAAACAAAAAGAACAACTTCCTTTTTCTTCAAAAGAATATTATTTATATCAATTGCTCCATCGCTCTTCAGATGTTACACCGAATAAATTACCTTGGCATCGTTCTTATCGTTTATGGTTAGTGGAGATGGTTGAGAACAATAGTAATGCCCAAGCGTATTTATGGAATTGGTTGAAGCAAATTCCTGAACCGAAGATTGCCTATGTGCAACAAGAACAAGCTCTTATTTTAAGCAACCAATCAATTGTTTTGGAAAAGGAAATGATTTCCGGATCTTCTTTTTATTACGATGATTTACAGTATTTGCCAGAAGCGTATCAGCAAGCCTCTTTCGCTCTTTCTAAAAGGAAACATATTCTCCATTTTGAAGATGTGTATTGGGAATTTATTTATCAAAGCTTGAATGAAAAATATAATGGTCAGGCTTTTATTCTTCCATCATTATGGCGAATGAAACATTATGACAACCAATACCACAGTGACTATTGTCAAACCTTAGAGGCTTATATTCAAGGCAATTATTCTAAAAGTGAATGTGCTCGGCTATTAAAGCTTCATTTAAATACTGTTAAATACCGCTTCAAACAAATGGAAGAACTGTTTGGGCTGGATTTAAAGAAAGAAGAGCCCTTGTTAGAGCTTAGTTTACGATTTATGCACTATCAAGAAAAAAACCAAGATGATTAGTCTTGGTTTTCGTCTGTTTGGACTTGTCCACTTGTTCCATTCAAGATATTCATGAATTCTTCACCGGTAATGGTTTCTTTTTCATAAAGGAATTGAGCTAGTTTATCTAGGTCTTGTTTATGTTCGGTTAATAAGGATTTTGCTAAATCGTGTTGCTTCTTAACCAAAGCAACGACTTTCTTATCAATTTCACCAGCTGTCGCATCGGAGCAAGCTATAGATGTATCGCCACCTAGGTATTTATTCTGCACGGTTTCCATCGCCACCATATCAAAATCAGACATACCGTAACGAGTAATCATGGCTCTAGCTAATCGAGTGGCTTGTTCAATATCATTGGAAGCTCCGGTTGTAATTGAACCAAACGCTACTTCTTCAGCGGCACGACCACCTGTTAAAGTCGCGATTCTTTCTTCCAATTCTTCTTTAGTGTATAGAGGATGGTTTCCTTCTTCCACTTGCATGGTATAACCAAGAGCACCGGAAGTACGAGGGATAATCGTAATCTTTTGCACAGGGGAGCTATGTGTTTGTAAAGCGGCCACTAGGGCATGACCTATTTCATGGTAAGAAACAACCAACTTTTCTTTGTCCGTTAAAATCGCATTCTTCTTTTGATAACCGGCAAAGACAACTTCGATACTTTCCTCTAAATCTCTTTGACTAACGGCTTGACGATGTTCACGAACAGCTCTTAAAGCGGCTTCGTTAATGATATTCGCCAGTTCAGCACCAGAAGCACCGGAAGCCATACGAGCAATGATGTTGTAATCAATATTTGGTTCTGTTTTTACCTTCTTAGCATGAACCTTTAAAATATCTTCACGACCTTGCAGGTCCGGTAATTCAACAGGCACACGGCGGTCAAAACGACCTGGACGAAGTAAAGCCGGATCAAGGTTTTCCGGACGGTTTGTGGCAGCTAGGATAACCACCCCATTATTGTTTTCAAAACCATCCATTTCCGTTAGTAATTGGTTCAGAGTTTGTTCACGCTCATCATTACCGCCAATGTTACCGGAGCGTTTACCGCCAACCGCATCAATTTCATCAATGAAGACGATACAAGGTGCTTTTTCTTTCGCTTTTTTAAACAAATCACGAACTTTGGAAGCTCCCATACCAACAAACATTTCAATAAACTCAGAACCGGAAATAGAGATGAATGGCACATTGGATTCACCGGCAACGGCTTTCGCTAACATGGTCTTACCCGTTCCTGGAGGACCAACTAAGAGAATGCCCTTTGGCATCGTAGCACCAATGGATTTGTATTGGTTTGGATCATGTAAGTAGTTGACGATTTCTTGTAAGTTTTCCTTGGCTTCATCTTCCCCGGCAACGTCTTTGAAGCGAATATCTTCTTTGGATTTCTCATGTACACGTGCATTGGATTTACCAAAGTTAAATATTCCACCACCAAGAGGGGAATTGGAACCATTCTTAGTGGCATTTCGCATCAACATACGAACAAAGAAAGTGGCGATTAGAATCGGGAATATCCAAGCTAATAGAATGTCTATCCAAGTATTACTTGCTTCTTTGATGGTGGAAGAAAAATCTACTTTGTGTTCATAAAGACGTTGCGTTAATTGTGGATCATGGATAACCCCTGTTTTATAAATGGTTTTATCGTTTTCAACTTCGTAATAGATTTGATTTTGTTCGACACGGACTTTCTTAACTTGATTATTATTGGTTTTCTCAATGAAAGTGGTGTAGGATGTTTCCTTGATATTTTGTTGCTGGACAATTGGTCGCAAGATTAAATTCATGGAAATCAGCACTAACATAACCAAAGAGTAGTAATACAACAACGGTTTTCGTTGTTTGTTATTGTTATTATTCATATTGTCACCTCTTTAGCACTCTTAATGAAAAAGTGCTAAAACTATTTTATCATCCCCAGTTGAATTGTAAAGCAGGTTGATTATGTGAAGTTGTGTGTTGACAGACGGTCACTTATTTATTCGTCAAAAAGAGTGGCTTTATATTATAATAAGTAAGATTTTGGCTTAGAAATAGAAACAGAGCTAAGGGGTTGAATGAATGAAGAAAATAAAAATTGATTTTTCAAAGAAAATGATCAAAATTGCGACACTTATTTTTGCACTGTTGATGCTTGGGGCAATCGTCTCTGGTGGAATGGGTTACCAAAAATTAAATGCCAAGGTGGGTGAAACCAAATACGTTGGTCAACTAGAAATGACAAGAGATAAAGAAAGTGAAGATTTCAGTGAAGATGCGACGGTATTTGATGTGGTTTACCGACAGGGTGAACAAAAGATGATTGTGAATTATTCCAAAGAGGAATACGACCATTTGAAAAAGGATACCATTCAAGCCCATCAATACAAAAGTCAAGATGGTACGAACTTATTCTTTACAGAGAAAAATCCTAATTTAGAAAAAATACAGGCTACTTATAAAGAAAAGATGGCTGAAAAAACAATGTTCTTTTTTAATCTATGTTCAGCCTTAACAATCTTATCCATTTCATTATTGATTATGATTGTCTTTGGACAAATGTTTACGACCTACGAGAAGTCGTGGTTCTTATCGATTATGGTTTTAGCGACGATAGTCGCCATCGTCTCTCCATCGGAAAGTGCGAATGGGGTGAATGGAATTATCATTATGTGGTTGTACCTCATGGATACTTTCCTTAATATCTTATGTGAACTATTAATATCGAAACAAAGTAAATACAATTTCCTTGTCTCGATTGCAGTGGAATTGGTTGAAATAGCGATTAGCTTGGTCTTGATGTATCGCTTTGCGTCTATGGTGGTTACATTGTTGTTCTGGATACCGATTGATATTTTAAGCTTTATCAATTGGTCGAAACATGAAGATAGGGAAGATGAAGATTTAACCATTGTGCGCCGTTTGACTGGTTGGCAAGAAGTTTTAGTTATTAGCGGTATTGTGGTCTTTACAGTTGTAGTTGGCTATTTTATTAGTGGCTTAGATATTCAAACTGACTTTGTGATGAATCGTACAGTAGCTACTTGGCTTGCGTATTTAGATGCTTGCGCAACAGCGGTTGGTATAGCGAATGGTTTATTCATTTTCTTTCGCTTTCGTGAACAATGGTTGGCGTGGTTTATCAGTGCTATTTTAGAGGCAACGATGAATATTATGTTAGGACAATACGTCTTATTGGTATTGAAGCTTGGTTATTTAACCAATTCAACCTATGGCTATATTAAGTGGACAAAGTATATTAAGTCTCATAAAGAAGAGAGACTAACAGTTTTCTAAGAGAAGCTTCATTGCGTGAATGACTTGAAAAGGCTAGAATTAGTGTGAGTAGAATTGATTTAGGAGGATACTATGGCAATTTTAGCAGGTGATTTTAAGACGGGATTAACCGTATTAGTGGATGATGATCCATGGGTTGTTCTGGATTTTCAACATGTGAAACCAGGTAAGGGAGCAGCTATTTTAAAAACAAAGATGAAGAATCTCAAAACAGGATCGACGCAAGAGAGAAACTTCAACGCTTCAACAAAGTTTGAAGCGGCGATGATTGAAAAGAAGAATGCACAATATTCATATAATGATGGTTCTATTTACTATTTCATGGATCAAGAAACTTATGAAATGTATGAATTGGATGATGCGCATGTTGGTGACAGTAAGAATTTCTTAGTGGATGGTATGGAAGTCACATTGATGTTCTTTGATGGCAATGTGTTATCCATTGATTTACCAGATAAGGTAACGTTAACCGTCGTGGAAACAACACCGGCAATTAAGGGTGCTCCTTCAACGCAATCAAAGGATGCGACTTTGGATACAGGAATCACAATCCGCGTTCCTCAATTTATCGAACAAGGGGAAAAGATTCTTGTGTCTACCGCTGATGGTAAATATGCAAGTCGTGCCTAAGATTGCTTTAATTACAGGGGCCGCTAAAGGGATTGGTAAAGCAATTGCTATGACATTGGCGAAGCATCAATACGCTGTGGTGATTAATTATCAACACTCAAAAAAAGAAGCGTTGGCTTTAAAAGAAATGTTAGATAAGGAGTGTCCTATGCCTTGTCTGGCCATTCAAGCGGATGTTTCTAAGGAAGATGAAGTGGATGCGATGGTCAGCCAAGTTGAAAAAGAGTTAGGTTATATCGATATTCTAATCAACAATGCAGCGATTGATTTATCTAATTTATTCCATTTAAAGACAGCTGAAGAATTTCGTCGGACTTTGGATGTGAATGTGGTGGGGGCATACAATTGCGCAAAGAGAGTATATCCTCATATGATTGAAAAAGAGTATGGTAAGATTATCAATATTTCTTCTACTAATGGAATGAATAGTTATTATCCTATGAGTTTTGACTACGATGCTTCGAAAGCGGCTTTGATTTCTTTAACCCATAACCTAGCATGGCAGTGTTCGCCATACGTGAATGTGAACGCAATTGCACCTGGTTTTATTGGTACAGAGAGTGAGCTGGATGGCTACGATGAGGATTTCTTGCAAAAGGAATGTGAAAAGATTCTAGTTCAGCGCTATGGTAAACCGGAAGAAGTCGCTAATTTGGTTCGTTTTTTAATTAGTGATGAAGCAAGCTACATCAATAATACGGTCATTCGTATCGATGGTGGACAAATGGGAAGTTGTTAGTGAGAAATGACGGATTATTTTTTAAGACTCTATGTCAAATGTTGGAGTAAGCAAAAATTTGTAGATTGAAAAACATATAAAAACAAGGCACTAGCTGATGCAGGGAAAGACCTGTACACTAGTGCTTTCTTTTTAGGGAAATGGTATAGTTGGCAAAAATCAACCAAGCCTTTTTGATAATTTCTGGTATCTTGGAAACAAAAAACCCGTTGTAACGGGTTATTGGATAGTTGTGTTCAATTTGGATAAAGCTAGAAGAATGGATAGCTTACCATATTCTAAGGATAAACCACCTTGTAGGTAGAGTGTATAAGGTGGAACAACAGGTGCATCAGCACTTAATTCAATGGTACTACCTTGGGTAAATGCCCCACAAGCCATAACCTCATCAAAGGGATAACCGGGCATTGTGGCCGGTAGTACTTTCACATAGGAATCGATTGGTGAGGTTTCTTGAATGCCTTGGGTGAAATTTATTAAGTTTTCTTTTGTTTCTAACTCGACGGTTTGGATAATATCAGTGCGACATTCATTGTATCTTGGGGATACGTTTTTATAATGTAGCTTTTCCAGCATATAGGCAGTGAATATTTGTGTCTTTAAAGCATTTCTTACCACACTTGGTGCCATAAAAATGCCCTTAAAGAAAGAATTGTTGGTGTTAAAGTTCGCTCCCAGTTCTTTACCAATACCAGGAGCGGTTAAACGGTCGGCGATACTTTGAATGATGTCTTTTTTACCAGCTACATAACCACCGGTCGAAGCAATTCCTCCACCTAGATTCTTCATTAAAGAGCCAACAACCACATCGGCTCCAATATGACCAGGTTCTTGTTTTTCAACCAACTCGCCATAACAATTATCCACCATGATTATTACCTCTTGGTTTACTTCACGGATTTTCTGAATTACATGAGCAATCTTATTCAAACAAAGAGAATCACGAGAAGAGTAACCCCTAGAACGTTGAATTTCGACCAATCGAACATTAGGTGTTTTTAAACGAGTAATAATTTTTTCTTCGTCCAACTCATTGTTAATTAAATCGATTTGTTCATAAAGTACACCATTGGCTCTTAGGGATTGACTGGAATTACCACTTAAACCAATCGTTTCTTGCAAAGAGTCATAGGGTGTTCCGGTTAGGGAAATCATCGTATCTCCATGTTTTAAAAGGGCAGAAAAGGTTAGATATAAAGCGTTGGTGCCTGACATGATTTGTGGGCGAACCAAGGCATCCTCACAACCAAGAACACGAGCAAAGATGCACTCTAATTTATCTCGACCTTCATCGTAGTTACCATAACCGTTAATGTCCGCAAAATCGGAATAAGAAACCTTGTTTTCAATAAAAGCAGAAAGAATACGATCGGAATTATAAAGACAGACATCGTCAATGTGTGCATAAATTTCTTTTAAATCAATATCGGATTGTTTGGCTAGTTTGAATAGTTCTGGTTTAATTTGATTTTGAATCATCTTATAAAACTCCTTTTCTGCGCTTATCATTATACTCTAGTATTAAGTAAGAAAGAATGCGTGCTATGATGATAGAGAAAATAATGAAGAGGTTGAAATGAAAGATAGTAGTTCATTGGTATTTACAGGTGATATCGGTTTTGATAAACATATGAATCATAAATGGGAAGATGAGGATTTGATTGATTCAGAAATAATGGCTTTTTTGCATGAGGCTGACCATGTGGTTGTGAATGTGGAAGGAGCCTTGGTTGAACAGAAAGAAAGCGACCGTGAATTGGTGCATACGATGAATCCGAAAGCTATTTCCGTATTGAAAAAGATGCGGACTGATATTTGGAACCTCTGCAACAATCATATTATGGATGCAGGTGAAAAAGGAATTGAAAATACCTTGAAATTAGCTCGTCTGCATCAGGTTCAGACAATTGGCGCAGGAATGAATATAGCCGAAGCCAGAAGACCTATTTACTTAAATGAAGCTGGTGGTATTGGTATTTTCAGTTTGGGTTATCGTAGAGGCTGTAAACCGGCCGGCGAAAATAAAGCGGGTTGTTATTTATGGAATGAAATGGAATTGATTCAAGAAAGTATCCAGGAAATTAAGAAATCGTGTAAGTGGTGTGTGCTGGTGGTTCATGGAGGGGAAGAATTTACTTCTTTACCTTCTCCCTATACTCGTAATCGTTATTTGACTTATTTGGATATGGGAGCAGATGTGATTGTGGCTCATCATCCGCATGTACCAATGAATTATGAGATAGTAGGTGATAAGATGATTTTCTATTCTTTAGGGAATTTCATTTTTGATACAGATTATCAACGTAGTCAGTTCAATACAGAGTTTGGTGAGGTGGTTCGCTTATATTTCACGAAAGAAAAAATGACTTGGGAGGCAAAGGGAATTTTCATCAATCGCAAGACAGGAAGAATTGAAGCTTGCCCTTTACCATCTATTTTTCAGAATGTGAATGAAAAGGAGTATCGTTTATTACTTCCTTTGGCGGCGAAAATGATGGTGGCGGCTTATAAGCGTCAATTGTTGTATCAAAAGCCAGATGAATTTAAAAATGCTAGTGAAGAAAAGTGGAAAAAGAATTTTTTACAGGAAAAGAGAAGTGGTCGTGTTCCCGGTGAGGTCTTGGATTTTCAAATCATTTATCCTTTGTCTTTAGAAGCAGAAAAGAGGGAGTGGGAAAAAAGTTCTTTGGAAGATGTGAAGAAGTATATCTTGGAACAACTTTAAGATTTAGTTTAGACATTCGCAAAAATAACGGTTTCCCTTTGAAAATAAAATTAGTTCGCAATATGTGTTGAAATTTTTCGATAAATATGTAAATTTTAAAATAAATGCAGAAAGATATAAAAATGTATCGTCTGCATTTTTTGTTTCTTTGAAAGGAGAAGGGATAAATGGAAATTACACATAAAAGGGGAAAAAATGATCGCATTAAATTAGAAGAAAGATACTGTATTGCCAAGGACATACAAAAGTTTGGGTGGAGTAATTTAGATTTAATTTTAAAAAAATATAATCGCCATCATCTGTCTGTCAAATCAGCTTTAAAGCAATTTAGAACGGAATATCTTTTTTACAAAAAAATCATTGAAAATAATGAATTTCCTGAATTTGAAAATTTATCGGAACTTATTTCAAATTTGGAGAAATAAAAAAGAAGCAGAAACTGCTTCTAATCAACCAACAAGCACATTAATTAATGAACTGACAATTCATTAATTAAAAATCTAAGAATAGATTTATTAAGAATACCTAAGTCGCCTCATCCACCTTATTTATTCTTAATGGCTTACAAGGTAATTCTAAATGAAAGGATACTATTTATCAAGTTAAATTAAATTTATTATTTTCAAAAAACGGATAAATATTTCATGATTTTGAATAAATCAAAATTTAAAAACAACATAGGAAACCTATGATGTGTAGTTAATTGAATAAAGGAGTCTTATGGAAGTATTTTTAAATCGAAGCAATATTTATGATGATTTACAATCGGTTGTAAGCATTTCTGATTGGATGGCAGGAAATATTGGTGAACTTGTTTTAGATGCGACGGTTTCAACGATTGGCTGTGTTGAGTTCTTCCGCTTGTTAGAGAAGTTTGAACTTAGTCGAGCCGGTAAAAGAATCATGACAGCTAATATTCAAGCTAAGAGCCTTACCATTTTACTTCCACAAAGTTTGCAAGATATTCGTGGCTTTGTTAAGGAAGTGATGAAGGAAGTGTTTGGAAAGGAAGCGGCTTTGCCTTATGCGGCTTGGTTAGTGAAAAAAGGAGCCGGTCGATATGTTCACATTCTTATCTCTGAACGTTATTACAGTTCAGAAGAAGTAGAATATGTTGATTATTGGAAAACAGCTAGGTTTCAAAATAGAACTACCGGAAAATTGTGTAAGGCGACTGATCCTGAAGCGAAACAAATTGTAAGTCCTGGTGATGTTAGAAAGACTTGGAAATCACACTTCAGTTTAAAGAGTAGATTGTTTTCAGCAGATGGGTTTGCTAGAAAGAACAGGGATAGAAAAAAGCGTATTGGTTTTGATCGATTGTTAAATCATATCCGTCAGTGTATTGTTGCGGCGTTGGTGAAGATGAAAATTTCATTTTCTAAATCCTTTAGCATTCCAAGATTGAAAAGACATTCTTGGTTGAATAAATATCAAAACATAAATTTAACCAGAATTAACACGGCTATCCGACATATTGAACGAGAAATTCAACAAGGGTGGATTGCTGTTAGAGATGGGTATTTTTATCAAGATTTGAAAACATATGATCGATTTATGACGCTATCTAAGAAATATCTAAATCGCATGAAAAAAGGATTTTATACAAAAGTCTTATCAGGAAACAGAAAACTAAAATTATCTTTTTCAATTTTTATGAATGTGGTTCGAGTGCAAGAAAATTTAGATAGTTTGATAGAAGATTTTGATACTGAAATGAATGAATTTCTAATGAAATACATATGTGGAATCTAGGGAGGGTGAAAAGAAATGATTCGATCGATTATAAATATCAAAGGTGGTGTAGGAAAAACCACTACAGCTTTACAACTATCAGAAGGCTTTGCTAAGGAAGGGAAAAAGACTTTATTAGTTGATTGTGATGGGCAAGGAAATGCGACTAATTATTTACTGCCAAATTTAAATTTTGACGAAGATGAAACAATCAGTCGTAGAAACTTAGCTGGGCTTTTGATGAAAAAGGAAGAAGTACGTGACTGTCTTTGGAAAAGTGATTTTGAAAATTTATACGTTTTGCCAGCTTCGTTGGAATTGTTCAATGTAGCGTATACGTTACAGTCTAATTCAGCGAATGGATTACCTCAATTTTCACTGAATAAAATTCTAAAGAGTTTAGATTTTGATGAGATTGTCATTGATAATAACCCGGCTCTAAACTTAATGACCATTAATTCTATTTATGCTGCGGATGAGATTATTATTGTTTCTAATATTGATCGCAATTCATTTAAAGGGGTCAAAGATACATATACCAATACAATTAATGCTTTAAATGAATTACCTAGAGAAAACCCTGTAAAAATTAGAATACTAATAACCATGGTAAATAGAAATTCAACAGAAAAGGAGGCGTTAAGACAATTAAAAGAAATCTATGGAGATGTGGTTTATAACCAAACTATTCGCTATCAAGCAAAAGCTATTAGGGAAACATATTTCCTCCATACATCGCTTTTGGATTATAAAAAAGCAAACGTAGCAGAAGATTATAGAAATTGGATTGAGGAGGTACAAGAATAATGACTAGTTTTGATATTAAGGGAATTGTTGGTTCATCTAATAGTCAATTAGAAGTTGCTAATTTAACCAAGGTATTTCTAAAACCATTAGATTTGGTTTTGGGAAATTCAGAAAATCCTTTTGAACTGACAGATATTGAATTATTGGAAAGAAATATTGAGGAACAAGGACTAGAAGAAGTCCTAACCGGCTATTTGAATTCAGATGGAAATGTAGTTCTATATTCAGGTCACAGACGATTGCAAGCTCTTAAAAACCTTTTCTTAGATGAAAAATCTTATCGATATCATGGCAAAGATATAACCGGGTCTGTTCCAATACTGATTCAACCTAAGATTGAAAATCACGATGAAGAGATTTTAAAAATCATCGGAGCAAACAATCATAGAGATCTCACTAAGGAAGAAAAGGAAAGGATTATTGATTTATCCCTAGAAGTAATTAAAAAAAAGTATGGATTCGGAAGGGTAAGAACTAGGGTTGCCACATTAACTGGTATTAAGGAAGCGTTTGTTGGAAATTATCTATCCAGCAAGAATAAAAAATCCATAGGTGATTCAAAAGTAGTAGATGAACCAAAGGAAAAAGATGACACAGTTTTAACTGCTACCAAGTTTGGAAAAAAACTTTTCCAGGCAACAAAAAAACTTTATCGCTTATCAGAAGAGTATACAGATCTTTATTTGAATAAATTAGAAGTAGAAAAATTAATGGATATTATGACAATGATTGAAGAAATATCATCCAACATGAAAAAGTAAAGGTAAGAAGATATGGACTTCACTAAATTAGAAGAAACAATAGAATTAGATATTTCAAGACTAGAACAATTTGAAAAGGAAAATAGCTTGTTTAAGTATTTAGGATTAGCCTCTCACTTTTCTTCTTTGAAATACAAAGTAAATAGAAATCTAGTCAATAGTTTCACTCAAAAAAAGCTTGTCATTCATTATTTGAAAACTGCCGGTAAGAAAGAATTAATTCAATTAGTCAACGATCTTCAAAATGAAAAGAGACTTAAAGTAACTCTAAAAGATTTAGAAAATAAACAGATTGGAGATGAATTAATGAATGGAATCTTGGAATTGATCACAAAAAACCAATTGGTATGAATTATACCAATTAGAAGGGAGAATAAAAATGAGAAGCTATTACGACATATTCAGTGACTCATCAGCTAACAGCTATGAAGAAAGATTGAATCACCTAATGATAGATATCATCGAAGAAAATAATCAATATTCTCCCAAATTAATTGTGTTCAATGAGGAATATCTATTCTCTCTTAATCCTTCGGCTTGGAAAAATAATGTGCTGGTTCGGGCAATCTCCTATGAAAAGAATGATACAAGCTCACAATCTATCCCAATTGATAAAAATCAATTAATGATTAATGAAGAAATTACTTATCAAAGAAGGGTTAAGATTTTTATGGATCAGTTTAACCAATTAGAAAAAATGGAAAGACTGATGTTTATTCACAAATATTTTAATTCCTATTTAAATAAGTCATTGGAAGAATTGGCTAAGGATTTATCTGTCAGTAAAAAAACGCTTTCAAAATATAAGAAAAGGGCAATCGAAAAAATGATAACATCTTGCTGGTTAGATATGTGGTCAACAATGGAATATGGAAATTTTGTCCAGGGATCTAATGAAATTGAAGATGATAGGCGAGAGAGGTGGGAAAAATTAGGGCTAACCTACCACCGTATTTTTGAGAGAGTGGAATTTGACTGGGAAGAATAAGAAAGATAGAATCAAAGAGGTAAATATTACGAAGGAGAGATTATGAAGACAACCACGTTTATTTTCAAGAAGAATATTGAAAAAAATATTTATGATTACTGGAAAGAAGAAATTGAAGCTTCATTTAATAACAAAATAGGGAAATTGAGTAACAAAAGCACCACTCTTAAAGAACTGATGTTTATTGCTAAAAATCAAAAAGAATATGAAACTCTGTTATACGCTAATGTACAATTAGGATATAAAAAGGAGTTGTTAGAGCTCTTAGATAGTTGGAAAACGACTAATGAAGAAGATCCTGAAGAAAACACAGATGATCTTGCATTAAGTATGAAGCATTTAAAAAAAATAGGTAGGTTTTAGTGTGTGTCCAGGAAACAAATAGCGTTTGATTTAGATACAGAGTTACTAGATTCATATTATCCATCAAAAAGTTGGCGAAATGCTTATTCTGATATTAAAAGATATATGGAAGAAAATGGCTTTGAATGGAATCAAGGTTCCGTGTATATTTCAAAAAAAAGTATCACTAATCGAGAGGCAATTGAAATTTTTCAAGACTTATTAAATGAATATGACTGGCTAAACCTAGCTAATAGAGAAACCACATTAACAACGGCTAAAGATAGTGAACTGGACTTAACGAAGTTTTGCAATAGGAACATTGAATTAGTCTATCATCCTTGGGAACAAGAGGAAGAGATCGAAGAATCGGAGGAAAAGATAGAGAATAAGGGAATGATGATGTAATCATACCCTTTTTAGTTGATGTGGCTCATACTAATCAACAAAAATGTAAGACGCTTACATAACTTGTGAAGAAATTAATTAATTTTCTTTTTTTCTGAAAATATCAATGTAAGAATCCTTCACAAGTGGCGTATACCCTATTAAATACTGGATTTATAAGGGTTCGAAAATCGAAAAAACAGTGATTTTTCACAAAAAAGTTTCCAAAAAAGGGGTTGATTTTGGAAACTTACTTGACATACAATATGGATGTAGTTAAAAGTGCGTTTAACTATAAGTCAAAAGAAATTAACGTTTTAATTATTTCATTCTCTAGCGAAAGTTGGTCTTCAGGGATCAACTTTTATTTTTGGGGATGGAGATAGATTAATAGTAAAACGGAGAAGAAGTATCAAGGAAAAAGGAGATTAAAAAAACATGGAGAACAAAAAAATGAATTGGTAGGAAGGGATAGGAAAAATAAAAAGAAAGAGATAAGATAAAGGAGAGGTTAATATGAAAAAGATAAATGCGTTAGGAATGAGTGCTTTAGTGGCGGTCATGTTACTGAATGGTTGCGGTACGAAACAAAGTGCAACTGTTGCTGAAAAGAATGATGGACAAACGGAAACCATCACCACTTCAAATTCAAAACCACAACCGGAAATAACGAAAAAGGAAGAAGTGAAACAATCAGAAAAGAAAGTGGAAGCTAAGGAAACAGCTCCGGCTCAAAAGGAAGTTTCCACGAAAAAAGAGGAAGTCTCTAAAGTATCCACTTCAACTTCAACTAAGAAGAACAATAGCACAGCAGCTAAAGTGAAAAGTTCTAAATCCAATGTTCAAACGAAGAAGTCTACTTCTAATACAAACTCGAAAGGGAAGAATACAAACAAAGGGAATACATCTTCTAATTCCAAAGGCAAAACAAAGCCAGTTAAAAAACCATCTGGGGCAACGAATACTTCCAAACCAAAACCAAAGGCTTGTCCATATAAAAATTATGATGCGGATGGCAATTGTGAAACACATAAAAAAGTATGTATGACTAGTGAACAGGTCTATCAAAAATATGTGGAATGGGCTGAAAAGCATAATCACTACGGAAGATTTACATATGGAGATTCCGACTTTGATGGTTGCCATGTGATATTTACAAACGATGGCTCATTCAAAGCTGGAGAAGATTAATCAATAAAAAGGCGGACTTTTCCGTCTTTTTTTGTATCGAAGTGGTGGGGGCGAAACGCCCCCAAGAAAGGAAAAAGAAATGATGAAGAAAAAATTTCTAAAAGGTATTCCACCTTAGAGATAGAAAATAAAAAGAGAATTATTTAGACGGATAAAATTCCGTCTTTTTTGATGAAAAAGGAGAAAAAAGATGAAAAATAAATTTAAAAAACTATTCAGTTTAATTTTTGCGACCATGATGATGATTACAACCATGTGGACAGTCAAGACCACCGTACAAGCTGCTACGGTATCAGATGGCGGCTATTCAGGTTATTGGGTTCGTGTTAAAAACACGACATTAACGAATGGGAATAAGATTCTTCCACAAAGACTGCATTTCCATAATGGAACACCAGCTTACTGTATTGAGCCAAAGAAAGCGATGAAAATAGGACAAGATGTATATGCGACATCTTCTTTAGAAGACTATAAATCCTTATCAGCTTCTACTAAACAAAAGATTTCGGCAATTTCTTATTTTGGATATGGTCATAACGGAAGGAAAGAGCCAATTCACTACATTGCAACACAGATATTAATTTGGCAAACCCTAGATTCCAAGTATAAAGATTCGGAGGTTCATTATTTACCAAATAATCCGCAATATGGTCATTTATCGAACGCTAATAAAGTAACGGATAAAGTTAAAACAATCAAAGCAGCCATTTTAAAGGATGTGAATCGTTATGAAGCTAGTCTAGGTGAACCTAATTTTCAGATTTATGGTGAGAATGGAAAAAAAGTAGGGAAGACAGGACAGCACGCTAAATATGAAAATGGTATTGTTGGTAAGACTTATACCGTTGTGGATCAAAAAAATGTTTTGAAATATAAGAACTTGACGAAAAACACATTTTCTAATGCCAAAGTATCTGGAAACAAAGTAACGATTACTTTAACAGAAAAAGATTTAAATACTAATCATACAATGAGTTTTAGAGGTAAAGAACATAAAATTGGGGTTCGACCAATTATCCTATATGGGTCTGCTCAAAACGTGATTGTTCGAGGTGATTTAAATGATCCAGGTAATGGTTCTATTACCATTCGTGCCATTGGACGTACAGCTAAAATCCAAAAACTCACAGAAGGACAACTTGCTTTAGCTGGAGCTAAATTAGGTTTGTATGAAGATGTAAACAAGAATGGAAAGTATGATGTCGGAGAACCAAAGGTCAAAGAGTTTACGACCACAGAAAAAGCCACTGCAATTGAAGGCTTAGTACCGGGTAAAAAGTATGTCTTACATGAATTAAAAGCGCCTAAGGGTTATGTTAGAGCTGAAGATGTTGCTGTAGCCATCAAAGATAAAGATGTAACCATCAAGATGATGGATAAAGCCATGGATGTCGTCGTTAAAAAGGTGACGGATAAGGGCGATAAAGTCGCTGATGTAACCTTAACTATCTTAAATGAAGATGGCTCTGTCGCAACGGATAAAGATGGAAATAAAGCTGTCTATAAGACCAAAGCTGATACAGATTGGAATGTTTCTAAATACCTGCAAGAAGGAAAGAAATATATTCTAAGAGAAACAGAAGTGGTTGCCGGTGTGCATATTGCAAAAGATGTGATGTTTACAGCTCCTAAAAAGGGAGATAAGACTTTGAGTGTTACGGTAACTATGGTCGATAAAGAAATAGATGTCATCGTTAAAAAGGTAACAGAAAAGGGAGATCGTGTCGCTGATGTAACCTTAACTATCTTGAATGAAGATGGTTCAGTCGCAATGGATAAAGATGGAAATAAAGCTATCTATAAGACCAAAGCTGATACAGATTGGCAAGCCGGTAAGTATCTACAAGAAGGTAAAAAGTACATCCTAAGAGAAACAGAAGTGGTAGCCGGTGTTCATAAGGCTAAAGATGTGATGTTTACAGCTCCTAAAAAGGGAGATAAGACTTTGAGTGTTACGGTAACTATGGTCGATAAAGAAATAGATGTCATCGTTAAAAAGGTAACAGAAAAGGGAGATCGTGTCGCTGATGTAACCTTAACTATCTTGAATGAAGATGGTTCAGTCGCAATGGATAAAGATGGAAATAAAGCTATCTATAAGACCAAAGCTGATACAGATTGGCAAGCCGGTAAGTATCTACAAGAAGGTAAAAAGTACATCCTAAGAGAAACAGAAGTGGTAGCCGGTGTTCATAAGGCTAAAGATGTGATGTTTACAGCTCCTAAAGCCGGTGATAAGACGATGAATGTTACAGTCACCATGGTGGATAAAACAATGAAGGTCTTAGTAGATAAGATAGACAACCATGGAAAGCCAGTACCTGGAGCTGTTCTTCAAGTTTTAGATGAGCACAAAAAAGTCGTGGCTGAATTTAAAACAGAAGGAAAGGCAATGGATATTTCTAAATACTTACAAGAAGGAAAGAAATATAGCCTTCATGAAAAGGAAGCTCCTTTCGGATATGAAATCATGAAAGATATTGAGTTCGAAGCAAAAGGAACACAAGAACAGCCACAAGTGATTAAGGCTGTTGATGGGCGAAAGAAGTATTATGTGGCGGTGGAGAAAGTAGATGCTCAAAATCCAAACAAAAAGCTAAAAGGAGCTGAAATCACTTTATTTACGAAAGACGGCAAGATTGCTAAAGACGTGAATGGTAAAGATTGTGTAGCCTTAACAGATGAAAAAGGAATGGTTGTTTTTGAGGTTGAGTATAACGAAGATATGGGTGGCTATTATGCCAAAGAAACCAAAGCACCTCTAGGCTACCGTATCAATTCTCAGCAACATAAAGTTGTCTTATCCGAAGATTACAATTTTGCAAAAGAAAATCCAGTCAAGATTGTAGTGAATGATGAAGCCTTGCCTATCATTAAAAAGACAGTACATACTGGGGATTCAACCAGTTTAACAGTATGGTTAGTTGGCTTATTGATTGGCTTAGCAGGTATTTCTATCGTTATTTATAAGAAAAAAAGCCAATAAAAATTAGGACAAGAGAAAAGAGGACATCTGTCCTCTTTTTCCTTTTCGTGAAAATGACAATATTTTAAAAGTGGAAAGGGCAAAAAGGAGTTATCTTTATGCAACAAGTAAAGGATAAAAAGAAAACGAAAGAGATTGAAGAAATCGAACGATAAGAAGGACAGATGTCCTCTTTTTTGTAGAAAGGAGAAGGAATGAAAAAGAAGAAATATGAATTAACATCCGAAACTAAGATGGTTGGGGGAAGGAAAGTATACAGAATCAAAGCTTTAATTGATTTTGGAAATGTAAAGGCTGGAGACTTAGGTGGTTTTGTAGAAAAGGAAGAAAATTTAAGCCAAAAAGATAATGCTTGGGTTAAAGATAACGCTGTGGTTACAGATAATGCGGTGGTTACAGGCAGTGCGTGGGTCGGTGGGAATGCTTTGGTCTATGGAAACACAAGGGTTACAGGTACTGCTTCGGTCAAAGATTGTGCGGTGGTCAGAGATAATGCTTTGATTGAAGGGAATGCCGTGGTTAAAGGAAACGCAAGGGTTACAGGTAAGGCTTGGGTCTTTGGTGAAGCGGTGGTCAAAGATAATGCCTTAGTTAAAGATAACGCTGTGGTTACAGGGAATGCTGTGGTTAAAGATTACGCAGTAGTAAAAGATGACACCGTGGTTACAGATAATGCTGTGGTCAGCGATTATGCTTTGGTTGAAGGGGATGATGTGGTTGATGGAGATTTTGTGGTTGTCGGTCTGACTTGGAAAAATTCAAAAGATGAAAAATCATTAAATCTAAATTATTTAAAAGAAACGGCTAAAGAAGAATATAGCCAAAAGGAAAATTATATTCCTAAAAAAGAAAAACAAATAGAAAGATAGGGTGGTCAAATGACCACTTTTTTAGAAAGGAGAAACTCAAATGAGAAAAGAAGTGATTTTTGATACAACAGACGAATTAACAGAAGATGATTTAAAAGCTTTATTTGAAGATAAAGAATTTGTAGAGATGGATGCGGAAAGAAAGGAATAAAACTATGGAAAAGAAAAAATATGAATTAACATCAGACTACAAGATAGATTTTGAGACTAAAGTATACAGAATAAAAGCTTTGACTTCTTTTGGAGATGTAAAAGCTGGGGATTTAGGCGGCTATATTCAAAACGAAAGAAATTTAAGCCAAACAGGTAATGCATGGGTCAAAGATAATGCCGTGGTCAAAGGAAAAGCAAGGGTTACAGGTAATGCATGGGTCAAAGATAATGCTGTGGTCAAAGATAATGCGAAAGTCAGAGATAATGCTTTGGTTACAGATAATGCTGTGGTCAAAGATAATGCGAAAGTCAGAGATAATGCTTTGGTTACAGATAATGCTGTGGTCAGAGATAATGCGGTGGTCGAAGGCAACGCATGGGTCTATGGAAACGCTGTGGTTAAAGATTACGCCGTGGTACAAGAGTTCGGTCGGGTTGAAGGGCATGATGTGGTTGATGGAGATTTTGTGGTTGCCGGTCTGACTTGGAAAAATTCAAAAGATGAAAAATCATTAAAGCTAAATGATTCCTTAGAAGCTCCTAAAGAAGAATATAGCCAAAAAGGAAGTCGTAAGGATGAATTCAGAAAAGGTCTTGCCAAGCAATTTTTGAAGTTGCTGGATTCAGAAAACGTAGAAAAAAGCTTCAGTTGGATTAAAGGTTGGCGAATGAACGGTGGGCAACAAAATCTAAATAGTGGGAAACATTATCGAGGCATTAATCGCCTTGTTCTGGCATTAAAGGCTTATGAAAAAGGGTATTCAGATCCAAGATGGATCACCTTCAATGGATTAAAAGATTATGAAGGAGCCTATATCAAAAAAGGAGAACATGGTACTAAAGTAGAATATTGGGCAGCCGTAAAAGATGAACCCATTTATGATCCGGTCACCAAAAAAGAGAAGAAATTTTTTACCATTTCAGAAATGAGCCAATATATAGTAACACTTCCTTTAGGAGGGGATGATTTTAAAATATTTCCTAAGTATGCCACAGTGTTCAATGCAGAGCAGTGTGTAGGACTGCCTGAATATGTCAAACAGGTAACGAATAGTGAAGTAACACAAAGTGAACTTGTTACAAAGATTTCTGAAAGTATGGGGGTCAAGATTGTCCACCATAAGGGAAGTGATAAGTGTTATTATTCTCCCTTGGAAGATGTCATCCATTTGCCACAACAGACTGATTTTAAGGATGACTATGCCTATAATGCAACAGCTTTACATGAGTTGGCACATTCCACAGGAGCAACAAACCGATTAGATCGCAATCTTCAGAACTATTTTGGAACGGTTGATTATGCCTTTGAGGAATTGGTGGCAGAAATGACCGGTGCCCTAGTATCTACTTCTTTACCCGGTACGGAAGAAGACTTAGATAGTTATTTAAAGAAACATTCTGAAAACCACAAAGCATATATAGCAAGCTGGATAGATCATATTCAAAAAGATGTGGATGTATTACCGAGAGCTTTAAAGCTGGCAGAACTGTCAGCAGACTTTTTGGAGCTACATGGTGGCTTGATGAGTTTGGAAGAATATAATAAACGTCATCAATATGAAAAACCGGTGATTGCAGATGAAACAACGGGTAAATTGTTTATAGCGAAAAAAGAATATGCTCATGATGAATTGATAGATGAATTCAATGAATGTTTAGAAGTGGCTGTTAGTCAACCTAAAGGGGACTGGGCAGAAACGGAAAATGCTTTAATTAAAGAAGGATATTCGCTTCTAAATCATAAAGATTCTAGGGGAGAATTAGAAACACACTATGGAGTTAAAACACTAGAAAAAATGGAAAATCTCATTTATGAAGCCATGGAAAATCACGATATTCAATTAGGAACAGTGGATCGGGTTAATGAACAATTAACAAATAAAGTCATCCAAACAAAAGGGTTTCAAATAGAAACGGAATAGGAGAAAAGTATGGAAACAAATAAATATAAGAGTTTATTTTTGCCAAGTTCACTTTTAGTGGCAGAAACAGAAAAGGCAAAATTATGGAAATTGCCTGATATGGAAGGTGAAACAGAAAAGTTCTTTTGGGTAAATGGAAAATTCGTTCACAAAATCGGAAAAGATTATGTGGTAAGTTATTCTGATGAATATCCATATACAGTTTTTGAGCAAGAGAAAGATGAAAACGGTAAATTTCTCCAGGTAAACCCACAAGCAATCACAGGGGATGAAATGGTGGGTATCTTTATTAAGTATCATACTGTTATTCAAAAAAACTACTTAACATGGAAAGAAAAGAACAATAAATAAGGGAATTGGTATGAATCATACCAATTCCTTTTTCAATAGAAAGGAAAAAGAGAATGATTGAATTACCAAAAAAATACCTAGAACAGGGATTTTCTACTTTTCAAAAGAAAGAAATAGAACTTGGTTTTCAACATGGTTTAGATGAAGAGCAAGTAGATAGATACGCAAAAATAGAGTTTGATAATCTACAAATGAAGCAAATCCGATTAGCCATTGAAGATGGTTTTAGTGATGTTCAGTTATCTACTTTTTCAAGATCTGAAATAGATTGGGAAATGATGGAACATGCCAGAGAAAATATCAAAAATGGCAATGTGATAGATGAAACCAAAATAGCTGATTTAAGGAGAAAAAACTTAAAGATTGTTTTCATTATCACCGGCATTCTGATTGTCTTGCTACTGGGTGGTATGGCTTTTTTCTTCTCCAAAGACTCCTTGCAACAATTATTTCAAAAATTGGAATTATCGTTTATAACAGAAAAACCCATCGAAATCGAGTATGGATCAGGATTTAATCCTCAAGACTATATTAAAAGTTATACCAAAGATAAGAATGTTGAATTGGTATTACCTAATGCCTTAGATACTACGGCATTAGGAAAACATACATTAACCTTCACTTTAAAAAATAAAAAGAAATCTATTAGTAAAGAATTAGAAGTTGATGTAGTAGATAAAGAATCTCCAGTATTGAAGTTAAAACAATATAGCTTAACTTTAGAAAGAGGAATAAATACTACTTTTTCTTGTAAGACCTATATTCAAAGTGCAAACGATAATGTAGATGGAGATTTAACAAAGAAAGTGGAATGTTCTAAATTCGATTCCAATAAGAATCAGCAAGAAATTCAATATTCCGTTAAGGATTCTTCCGGAAATTCATCCAAAGAAATCTTAAAGTTAACTTTAAAAGAAAAAGAAGTGGTAAAACCTGAAGAGAAAATTGTCTACATTAAAACACCTACAAATGCAAAAGGGCATCCAATTTATCCTAAAAACGCAAAAGGAGTTGGGGGTACAGATATAACTTTAAATAAATATTTCATGTTTAAAGATGGTTACACACTGGATTCCGGATATAAAGCTTGCGTTTTAGAAGGAAGTAAGTATGGAGCCTATACTTGTTCTCCATTAAAAGACAAGGATGGCATTTACACCGGCTATCACTTAACAAATTAGAGAGGAAGAAAAATGATTCATAAAAAAACAAGGTTACTCTTAGAGTATCTAATTGAAATAAAACCATGGCTGGAAATCTATCGAAAAGGGTTGGAAAAATTTATCTATTTAGAAATTCAAGAACAAAAAATAGAATCTAAGACGTTTGAAGGACTTTCAGACCATTTCCTTTTGGATTTTTGTTATGAACCTGAAGAAAATGACAGACTAATGATTGGCGGATTGTATTTGAAAGATAAAGTATTTATCTTTCAAAAAAGAAATCAAGAAATCATGTATAGATTAGAGTGATGGCAAAGAATATGAAATTGTTAATAAAAACATGGTTATTAAGAATAGAAATATTGGATGAAGATTTAGCAGAAATCTGGATAGATTCACAAGAATACTTTATTGTTCCAAAAAAGGAACTCATAAAAATAGAAGGAACAGAATATCTTGTTTTAAAGACAGAAAAAGCGGATATTTTGATTTTTAATGATCAAAAATCAAGTGCAAGATTGGTTCAAACCGCCTTGTTATTTAAACGAATTGAAAATTATCAAACAAGATTAGAAAGAGGAATTAAAGATGAATACAACACATAAAGGGATGACTTATTTGTTAACCAGTTCAACAGGAGTTCATGTCAAAGCGGCTATTGATACAATGGCTGCCAAACAATGGCTAAAATCTTGGTTAGATCCAATAACAACATTGTTATTATGGCTAATTCCAACAGTGGCGATTATTTCTATGTTGATTGCCTTTGTTGGCTGGTATGGAAAAGATGAAAGAGAAAAACAGCAACAGCCTTTTTTTAAGATAGCGAAAACTCATATTATCGTATTGGTGATTGCAGAATCTTTAACCACCATTTTAAAAATTCTTGGACTGTAATTAATATGGTTTATACCAATTTAAGAAAGGAGAAAGAATGTTTGTATTAGAAGCCACCAATTTTTTTAGAGGAATTTTGTGGTCAATTACAAAAGCCTGCTTAGGAATTTGTGACTATTGTTATGGAATGTTAAAAACCATGATGGGTTTAAAAATGGAAAACCTAGAATGGTTTTGGAAAATGTATCAATTTCTAGTTCTTCTCGTTATTTTATTTGTCTTAGCTAGGCTCTTGTTTATGTATTTAAAAAGTACCTATGACGAAACGGTATTTCAAAGAATATCGGGATTAGGAATGAGTGCAAGAGTAGTGATGATTGCCTTTATTCTATCCGCTACACCAATTTTAATGCCCTTAGCGTTTAATTCCATGACCACACTAACCACTAAACTTCCTAGTTTAATCACTAATGGGAATGATGTAACCATATCGCAAGTAATCACTGATGCTTCTTTGAATGGATTTGCAAAAGAAGGAAGTGCAACGTCAATTACGAAACAAAAAGTAGATATCGTCAATAACATGAAGGAAAAGGGTGGTGAAGAAATTCCCACTGACCTACCTTCGGTAGATGATAGCAATAAAAAGTACTTAAATATCTACAAATTAGCCACGAATAATATCAATGCAAGACAAAAACACAACGCAGAAAGCTATTATTTCTTTAATGATATAGTAGGAATTATTTTAGCCTTAATCATGGGTGGTATTTGTGCCGTCCTTATTCTTTATATATCTTTTCAAGTTGCACAAAGATATATTTCCCTTCTGTACAAGATTCTATTAACTCCTTATGCAGTCAGTGGATTGATTAATCCTACTGATAATGGAACTTCTACTTGGTTTAAATTATGTATAGCAGATATTTTAGGCAACTTTTTTCAAATGCTGTTTGTTTGGCTATCTCTTGTAGCTACTGCAATGTTTGATCAATACGGTTTGGTAAAGGCAATATTTTTTATTGCTAGTTTAATTGGAATCCTCAATGCACCGCAAGGGATAGCTCAAATACTTGGATCAGATATTGGAGCTACCAGTGGTATGCAAGGAATTAGGCAGGCTATGCAATTTGGAACGGCTGCTTTGGCTGGCACAAAACTAGCTACTGCCGGGGTAAAATATGCTGGTGGAAAAGTCGGATCGGTTGCCGGAACTACCGTTGCTGTTGGATCCTATGCTGGGGCAAGGGCATTAGGCATGGATCTCCTTCAATCAGAACCATCAGAAATGGAATCTAGGATAGGAGCCACTCCATTAAGAAGTGATAGTTATTCTAATCCGGGTGGGCAATCTTCACCAAGAGCCTCTTCACAAACTTGGAAAGTTGGATCCAAAGGGCAATTCTTATCCAATACTTATCGAACAAGTGGGTTTGGTCAATCCATGGTCGGTGGTATGGTTAGAAATTTTGTAAATAGTCAAATTTCAAAGGGAAATGCTATTTTGCATGGTTCAAGACCAAAAAAGAACTAAAAATTTTAGAGTACAGAAAAAAAGGCTCATTTTAAAAGCAATCTAGGGTAGTTCTCTTAAAAGTTTGATATTCCATTCATTCTTTTAAAGAAACGCCTAAAAACGCTTAAAAATGGGCTTTTTCTGCAACTCACACAAAAAAAGAGAAAAGTACGCTTTTGCAAGGCTTGTTTCTATTGAAAATCATAACTTTTCTCTGATGAAGTATTTGAAGTGATGGAAGAAATAGAAATGCTTCAAAAAAATGAAAGGATTTAAAAAATGGAATTTATTGTACCTAAAAACTTCAAGAGTGGGCGGTTGATTATGAATCGCTTTAAACCTATTGATTTAACACTATTAATATCAACTTTGATATTTAGTTTTTTAACATCTATAACCTATGTTGCGATGGTCGGGAATCTTGTTCATGTAGAAGTAATTGTGTTTTTGATTCTTCCAAGTGCTATTGTTTTTTTTCTAACGATGCCTTTTGGAATCAATCATAATTTATTCATTTTTTTAAGAATTGTAATTTTGTATATCAAGAAGAAAAAAGAATACTATTGGGAGGGAATAGCTCGTTATGAAGTTAGAGAAGATGAAAAGGAAACTGACTAGCTTTGAAAAAAAAGAAGTTGTTCGCTTTAAAAAACAACAAAAAGAAGTGCAGAAGATCAGAAAAAAAATGGCAAGCACAGTATCTTGGATGGATATTGATGAAGTTCAGGATAATATGATTATTTTAAAAAGAGGGTCTAAAACAGAATATGTTATGGGGTATAAAATTCTTCCTCATAACATTTTTATAGATGAAACAAATGCCTTTTTCAGAAGAATTCAAGCAGTAAGAAGTTGTTTTAATCAATCTCCAGGAAATTTATATTTTCAATTTGTGTACAGCCCAGTCAATGCTGATCAATATATCAATAATGTGAATAATCTTTTGAATGAAGAAGATGATAAAGTTGTCAAAAAAATGTTAGAAGCTGATTTGGATAAAATGGAATCCTTCCAACAATCTTTTAAAGAATTAGAATTTTTTGTCCTTATTAAGAGTTCTGAACCAAGAAAACTTGAGAAGGACATGGATGATTTATACGGTGCTTTGCAAGCAGGATTATTTTATCCTGAAGAATTAAATAAGCGTGATTTTTTCAATTATATTTCCTATGCGTTTGAAAACAATTCAATTAATGATTATATGTTTGGAAGAGGAATCCTTTCCTATTTAAATCAAAAAATTAAATACAATGAAGCAAAGGACAAGTTGGAAAAGACTGATTCAACAGAAGATTTTTCTAAGTACGGCACTCCAATTTATAATATTCGACCAGCCATCAAGAGAATTGAAAAGAGTAAGTTAGCTCCAACAGGCTTTGGAGTAAAAAATAATTATCTAATCATAGGCAATAAATATGTTTCCAATTTGCTGGTTGAAAAGTTTACCACTCATTTTACGGAAGGCTTCTTGTGTGAATTTTTAAATGATCCAAGAATAAAATTATTCATGTTGGATCGTCATTTAAAAGGCGTGAATATGGCACAAATGCTTAGAAGAGATTTAGCTGAAATGCAACAAAGATATAAAAAGAGTACCGATCGAATGGTATTGGCTAGAATTCAAAAAAATTTAGAATCTCAAGAACAGTATATTGAACAGGTTATTAGAAATAACGATAGAACACATGATGTTGTTCTGGTTTTGCAAGTGTGGTCGGACGAATTGGAAGAATTAGAACAAGTAAGATTGGATTTAATGAGTAGAGTATCTACTTACGGCTTAACCTTATCAAAGGCTAATTTTATCCAAGAAGAATTGTTTAAATTGGTCAATCCATTATGGATTGATATTAATCTTCCAGGAGTTGTGCTAGAACAGTTTGGACAACCTATGCCTTCTACTACTGTGGCTGGTTTATATCCGTGGGTATTTGATACTTTAAAAGATGAAAAAGGATTCTTGTTTGGTCATGAAAAGCAAAACGGGGGGATAGTTTTGTTTGATCCGGCATACTATATGCACAATCCTAAAGAAGCTCCTAAAGACAATAGAGTGAATGGCAACATGGTTGTTTTAGGAAAAGCCGGATCGGGGAAGACAACTGCCGTAAATCTTAATATCAGAAACTTTATTAGAAATAAGTGGAAGATTATTTGGATTGATCCTGAAAACAAAAACAATCGTATTACCAAAAAGTATAGCGGTACTTTTGTGAACTGGGGGCAACGAGATAATATTATTAATATTTTTGATTTAAAACCTATTTCTACTGATGATGATGAAGATGATTTCAAGATGTGGGATACTGAATTAGCTATTTTTAACGTTATTGAAGACTTGAATTTGCTGTTGCGGTATTTATTTCCAAGCATATCAGAAAATAGCCTGGCTCTTGTTGGGAATCTAGTTAAAAAGACTTATGAAGAGGTGGGTATTTCTAAAGATAAGGATGGCAAATATGAATCCTTCAAGGATAAGACTTATGAAGATATGCCTACTTTTTCAGATTTCAATAGAATCTTAGAAGCTAGAATGAGATTGCTAAACAGTTCCAATAAGGAACAGTATAAAAAGGAAAGTGAATATCTAAATGATCTTCACATGAAGTTACAAAGACTTTTAAATGAATGGTCGATTTATTTTAACGGTCATACAACGGTTAAGCTACCTGATGAACAAGGCAGACAAATCATTTCTTTTGGAACAAAAAAATTATTCAATCTATCAGATAATCTTCAAACGGCTTTGTACTATGTCATGTTTACTTATGCCTGGTCATTGTGTTTGGATGAAACGCAAGAATCGGCTTTTATTATAGATGAAGCTCATACGATGATTTTAAAAGGCAAGACAGCTGAATTAGTAGCGCAATTTTATCGTCGATCGAGAAAGTACAAGAATATTATATGTACGATAACTCACTCTCCAAGAGATTTCGCTGATGATAAAGTCCTTACTCACGGGAAAGCAATATTTCAAAATGCGGTTTACAAGATTATTATGAATTTGGATAAAGATGGTGTAACTGATGTTGCTAAACTTGACTCTTTAAATGATAATGAGCAGTTATTAATTCAAGATTTAATGCAAGGAGATAGCTTGTTTATTTGTGGATCTAAGAGATTACCTATTCATATTTTAGCAACAGATAATGAATTAGTTGAAATGGGAGCTGGATATGATTAATATCTAGCTTCATTTTTAGAAATTATGGAGGAATTTCAGGAAAGAAGGTATTTCTTATGAAAGTGGCAACGACAACGATTCGCCTAGATGAATCAACAAAAGAAAAATTAGAATATCTAAAACAAGCCAGTGGTAGAACATCGACTACGGAGCTTTTAGAAAAGCTGATACAGGAAGAATATGAAAGAAGTTTTTTAAATCATAACAATGATTATATTTCAAAAGTGGTAAGAAGAGAGCTGTCAAATATTCTTCAATTATATTGGAAAGAAATAAAATAATAAATAATTGAATTGATATGAATTATAGTATTTCAATAAAAATAGATTGGTATAAACCATACCAATCTTTTTAGAAATGAGGTGATCTAATCTGAAAATAGTAAAAAAATTAGTTAGTATTGTTTTTGGAATAATGGGACCCTATGTTTTGTTAATCATGTTATTGATGATTCCGATATTAGCATTGCTGAATACTCATCCTAAAGTAAGTTTAGGAACAGAAGTATCTGCCGGTTATACCGGATCTTCTAATATTACCATCAAGGAAGGAACATACTATTCAGGAAGTGATCCGGCAAACTATAGGATTTGGGATTCAATCTTTGCTAATGGAAATCCTTTTCCAAAATATCCTGGAAGTTATGATGGAAGACAATGCACCGCTTTTGCATGGGGCAGATTCTATCAAACCTACCATGTTTCATCGGGTGCTAGAGGTGATGGAAAAGTGAACGCAAAAGAAATTGTGTTGGCACATCCTGAACAATTTGTTCTAAGTAGTACGCCAGCTCCTAATTCTGTGTTTAGTTCTGAATGGACGTTGGGGAGCCCCGTCCATGGTCATGTCGGTTATGTAGAATCTTTTGATGGTCAATCTATATGGATTAGTCATGGGAATACACAAACTCCAGGCGGGATTCAATTGAATTGGAAGTACAGTTGGCAAGATTTCAAAAATCATTTTTGCAAAAGGGGTTGTTCTTTTGCAGTTCCAAAAAAATGAATTGGTATGAATCATACCAATTCAAAAAGGGGTAATTATGAAAACAAGAAGACTTGAATTTAGGTTGAGTGAAAATGAGTATAATAAATTTTCTTATCTAACCGAACAATTGAAAAAAAGTAATACAGCGTTATTTCAAGAAATGCTATCTTCTTATTATTTGAAATATGAAGATAAGAGTAATGAAAACATATTGGATAATGACACAAAAAAGGAAATCCATGAAATATATTGCTTGCTGAAGAAGATGGAGAAATTGGTATAAATTATACCAATTTTGGAAAGGAATGAAGAATGAAAGAAAATTTAAATATCCGAATTGATAAAGAAATAAAACAAAACTTAAAAACATTGGCTACACAGGAAGGGCTGAATATTACTGACTTTGTTGTTAAGTTGATTAAAGAATATCAAGTAGATTCAAAAGGAATTGGTATGAATCATACCAATTCAGATTCAAAGTTGCATACAGAGGATAAAATAAATGCTTTATTGGTTATGAATTTACTAACCTTGAAGCAACAATTTCCTTCATTGGACATTAATAAAATAAGCTTTGAAATGGATAGAATCATTGAAGAAAAGATTTACGAAAAATTATCAAAAATTGACTATCAATAAGTTTAAAAATGTACGGATAAAAAAACGAAAAAAAAATGAAATTACCTAGTATTTACTTGTGTAGACGATGGCAACACATATCCGTACACGAAACCAAAAAAATAGCCGATTTGTATATCAAAACGTGTAGATGATAGCAACACACTAAAATATCGATGAAATCTAGCTTTGCTAGATTGTCCGAAGAGATTGGACGATGAAAAACACGAGTTTTGAATACAATCTCCTTATCTTGCTTTCTTATTTACGAAATTTAGCGGGAATTTATTCATAAATGAAGCTAAATCATGAAAAAAATCATGGTAAATAAGGAAGTGAATTGAGTATTAGGAATGAATAATAACTAATGAAAGTCTCAATTCATAAAAAATAAATTGAATAGTTGGAACAAAATAATTGAATTGGTATGAATCATACCAATTCCTTTTTCAATAGAAAGGAATAATCTATGGCTATTCTTAAAAGTACCTTTTTAAAATATGGAACTTTAGCTCCGCCTAATTCAAATTTCAAAGGAGTTATTGATACCAATTCCATCTTTGGAGAAAAGGGCTTATTCAAATATCACAAAAGAGAATCAGCAATCAAAAAAAGTGGAGACTCAAAAAAAGATTATTCATTTTTTGATTATACACAAAGAGCCTATGCGGTTAATTCGTCTGAACGAAAAGAAATTTACTATACTTATTCTGATAATGGCTTTTTAACGGATAAAAAAGAAAAAGAATGGCTTCGGGAAGCAAAAGAATCTTTTAGTAAAAAAGGCAATTTATTATTTCAAGAAATGTTATCTTTCGAAAATTATGAAGAAGCGAAATCTTACGGATTAAATAGCCAATCTGATTTTGCTACCTTAATGGACAAATGTATGCCAAAAATTGCTAAGGCAATTGGTATGAATTATACCAATTTAATGTGGTGGATGGATTACCACACAAACACAAAGCACCCTCATATCCATTTTAATTTTTTTGAAAAGGAACAAACACTGACAAAAGGCAAGATTGATAAGAGAAAATTGGATCGGGTAAAAAGAATTATCTATACAGAGCTTTATGATCGAAAGCGAACTTTAGAACAAAGAAGCTCCTTGGAATTTAAACAAGAGATTGATTTAAGAAAAAAAGAAATTCTGGATTCTATTTCAATTAAGAACAAGCATTTAAATTACATGACAATCAATAAGATCTTCAATTTATACATTCGCTTGGAAGATACAGGGAGATTGCAATTTCATTCAATTCATCAGAAATCCAAACGAAAAGAACTATTAGAAATATCTGAAATGATATTAAAAGATACAGTTGGGAAGGAAGATTATCAAAATTTTCTAAAACTGCTAAAAGACAATGATAAAGCTTTAAATTCAGTCGCAAAAGAAAATGTATTCAATAATGCACTGACTAATCTTTATGATTTGAAAATCAAAATTGCAAATATGGTTTTGAAGGCTTATAAGGATGATGAAACAAAAGAAGCAATTGGTATGAATCATACCAATTCAAAAAAAGATGATCTGATGAATGATTATAATGTTCAAAAGATTAAAAAGAGAAGAGAAAAATATTTATCTGAAAACGGCTTCTCCAATAATGTAAAAGGGAAAAACTATGTTTTGAATAAGAGTGAAAAAAGTAGCTTTGCTTTTCGTTTAAATAGCCAATTTAGAAAGAATGTTGATCCTGAAATTAGGCAATACCTTTCTAATTCAAAATCAGAAATTAATGCCTATCTAAGAAATACGGATGAACTTGTTAATGTAGTGGATGATTTTGAAATTATCCAAAGTTTATAAAAACCAATTGGTATGAATCATACCAATTGAATAGAAAGGAGAGATTGGTATGAATCATACCAATTCAGATTATGAAATTAAGATATAAATTTTTGTTAATTGTTACCTGGTTTCCCTTATTATATTTGTCGGTTACGCAGATTGCATACTTTTTAAGTTTTCATTATGATTTGCTTGCTTGGAGTAAGCAGCAAAAATTCTTACTTCCCTGGTCGGTGGTTTACTGGCAAGGAAACAGTGACTATTTTAGATTAAGCCTAATCTTTTCCGGTTTACTGACTTTCTTTTTCCTTTTAACTTTGTTTTCTCCAAACAAAAGCGAAAGAGAAAGAAGAAGAGCTGAAAGAAGATTGACGGCTGAAGAAAGACTAGAGTATAAGCACTTATCAACAAAGAAGGAAACAAGAGTAGGACTGCAAAGATTAAATTTCACCGATGAAGCTGTATTGAATCATTTGAAAGAAGATAAGCTACAAAGTGCTATTGGTTATTGGTCAATGTTGCTAACTTTAATAAGTGTTCTAGCAATAATGGTCGGAGCCACCATTGGGACAATTACATATGCGGTTAGTAAGTTAAAGAACATCAAGACAATGTATAACATATATTGTATACCATTTATAAAGATATGGATTGCTTTTCTTCTGATTGGAATATTTGTATTTGTGTGTTCCTTTATAGTCAATGTTCAAAAAAGTTTATCAAACCGGCAAGAAGGAGAAAGATTCACCTGGGATTATTTTAGAGATTATTGTAATTATTGTTTCAATGAATCTAAAAAGAGAGCAAACAAGCTAATGGACTTCCTAAAAATGAATAAAGACTTCCGCTTTACCACCTTGAAAAAATGGAATATTAACAGAGAGGAGACTTACTTTAGATCGGGTATTCCGATAGAAACATTTAAAAATAAAATGTATGTAGATGCTTCCGATAGTCATAATATTGTAGTCGGAACTACCAATTCAGGTAAAACGCAATCACAAATTAATCCTATGATTATGGGATCCATGATGGCTGGGGAAAGTATGATTATCAATGATATTAAAGGGGAATTAATGCCCACTTTTTACCATAAGTTAAAAGAAAAAGGCTACACTATCATTTCCGTTAATTTTATTGATCCTGAAACATCTTCATTATGGAATCCGTTAAGTATTGTCATTAAAAAATACAGATCGATTGAAAAAAATTATGAAGAGAAGATTTTAAGCACAGTAGGAACTGAAAAGGAAGCCTATTTAGCGTATAAAAAAGAATACTTAGGTTTGATTAAAGAATTTAATTCCCTGATTCACCTGCATAAATTATGCACTTCAACAACGGGAATAATTCACTTTGCAAAATTAGGATTCAAGAATGTCAAGCCTTTAGTGGAATCCGCAAAAGAAATTTTGATTAGGGGAAAGCCCTTAGATCAGCAGTTGCAAAACATGTATGTCTTCGAGAAATTGCTAGATAGATTTAAAGAAAAGAAAATCCAAGTGGAAATGAAGAAGAAAACATCACTTCCACCAATTGATTTTTCTGAAGCACTAGAATATCTAAGAGATATTTCTAATACCTTGTTTCTGGAAAAAGATTCGAAAAATTCTTTCTTTTGGCAACAAGCGCAATTCCTTTTTGAAGGAATTATTCTGTTCATGTTGGAATATGAATACCTAGATCAAGATGAACAAGGGGAATATATCCTCAAGAAACTAGATGATAATCAGATTAATTTCAGAACAATAAAACTTTTTCGAGATGAAATGGTTACTACAGAAGCGTTTTTTAGAAACGATGAAATTATCAATCATTTCTTAATGTTAAAATCATCAGAAGATTTCTCCATGCAAAGAATGAAGGGCGTATTGGATCAACCGGAAAATACTAGATCCAATATTTTAGGAACATTCGACACAAAGATTAGTATTGGTACACTCAATGAATCCATAGCGAAAATGACAAGTCAATCTAATATTGATTTTCATGATTTAGGAACAAAGAAAACAGCGTTATTTATTGGTGTGCATGATGAAAAAGAAACCTACTATCCATTCGTGTCAATGTTAATTAAACAAGCGTATGAAGAGTTGGTTAAAACGGCTCGTGAAGATATTGATCAAAGGTTACCGATTCCATTAAATATTATCTGGGATGAGTTTGGGATTTCACCGGCATTAAAAAATATAGATAACATGTTATCGGCTATGCGATTTCGTGGAATTAGAATGACTATGGTTATTCAAGACTTTTCACAATTGGATGAAAAATATGGAAAAAATACAGCTTCATCCATTAAAAATAATGTTATGAATACTATTTACTTATTAGCCGGGGAAAAATCAACTTTAGAAGACATATCGTATAAGGCAGGTCATCGATTAAGTTGGAATAAAGAACTAAATAGATTTGATAAAGTACCAATCATGCCTGCGGAAAGACTTAGTCGCTTTCAATATGGAGAAGCATTGATTTTATCACAAAGGAAAAATCCTATTTATACCCATCTTAGGGAGTTTAAAAAATATGGCTACTATAAAAAATTAGGGAAACCATCCGCCGATTTAATGGATCGAAAGCTTCCTGAATTGAATTGGTTTTTACTAACGAAAGAATGGCAGAGAATACAAGATTTTAAATTTTAAGGAGGAAAAAATGAAATTTGTACAAGAGATAGATTTAAGAAATCAATTTTGGAAGAGATATGGATATAGGAAGAATATTATCCGTTATCAATTTGAGTGCCAAGCAAGGCATGGAGCGATGGACCTAGTTACAATCGATAAAGTACTATCTAAAGATGACAGACAACCTCATTATGAGGTGTGCAGCTTTGAGTTTAAGCTTACAGATATTGATAAAGCTTTTGCACAGGCTTACGAAAATTCAAAATACTGTCATAAAAATTTTATTGTCGTTCCTATGAATAAAAAGAAAACAATATTGGATCGATATTCAGATTATTTTGGTAAATATCCAAGCATCGGATGTATTGCAGTAGAGCATCCGGAAGATGGTGGGAATTGGGAAATATTCCACAAAGCTAAGGCTAAAAAGGATGATGAATTAGTATTTAATCAAAGTTTAATAAAATTATCTATGAAAGAATTATAAGTTTTTAATCTGTATTGATGATACTTTATTTATGAAAGAAAAAGGAGTTTTTATTATGAGACACTTTTCCCATTTAAGCTATTACAAAAGATTAAGAATTGAAAACTTACTAAAGGAAAAGGTAAAACCATGTGAAATAGCTAAAATACTTAATGTACATAATTCAACGATTTATAGAGAACTAAAAAGAGGGAGATATATTCACTTGGATACCCACTTACAAGAGGTGGAGGGATATAGTCCAATTATCGCTGAAGAAAGTTATAGAAATAATTTAACAAACAAAGGAGTATCAATTAAGTTAGGAAAACATCATGAATTTGCCAAATATATAGAAGATAAAATAGTAAGAGAACATTATTCACCAAAAGCGGTTTTGGAAGAGATAAAAATGAAAAAATTGTTTCAAGAAGTGTCTATATGTACGACAACCATTTATAACTATATTAAAAAAGATATTTTTTCAAAATTAGAGATGAAGAAGCTTCCAATGCCGAGAAGAAAAAAGAAAAGAAAAATAGTACCAAGAAAATGGATAAATCTAAAAGGTACAACGATTGAAGAAAGAGATAAGTCAATTTTATCCAGAAAAGAGTTTGGTCATTGGGAAATGGATAGTGTGATAGGAAAAAGAAACAAGAAAGTGTCATTATTAGTTTTGACCGAAAGAAAAACCAGGATGGAGTTAATTTTTAAATTAAAAGAGAAAAATGCTAGTAATGTAGTTAAAATGGTCAATCGGATTGAAAGGAAATTAAAATCTAAATTCAGTAAGATATTCAAAACAATTACGGTGGACAACGGCATAGAATTCTCTTATTTCAATGAAATAGAAAAGTCGTGTTTGTATGCAGGTAAAAGGACTAAGCTTTACTATTGTCATCCTTATTCAAGCTTTGAAAGAGGGTCGAATGAGAATGCCAATAGATTAATCAGAAGATGGATACCGAAGTACACAGATTTCACAAATATTAGTGAAAAGAAAATTCGAGAAATAGAAAATTGGATTAATCATTATCCTAGGGAAATATTAAATTACGATACTTCGTTTCACGCTTATCAAAAAGAATTAGAAAAAATATAAGTCTCATAGCTTGTTTTCTAATAACTTGTTTTTAGTGTGTTTAAAAGTAGGATAAGCGTTTTAAAATAGCGTTAAAATCAGTTATTTATGAAAAAAGTTAGTTGAAAAATCGACTAACCAATTTTATAAAAATTTTTTCGCATTAAATCTTGACATTCTCAATTTTTCGATAAATATGAAAAAAATGTTGACGGATAGGTAGGGGCGTGTTAGTATAACTAAGCAGTAAATAGCTGTGGAGGTTTAGCTCAGTTGGGAGAGCATCTGCCTTACAAGCAGAGGGTCAGCGGTTCGAGCCCGTTAACCTCCACCATTTTTTTCTAAATGCCGACTTGGCTCAATTGGCAGAGCAATTGATTTGTAATCAATAGGTTGTAGGTTCGATTCCTATAGTCGGCACCATGTTGGAGGCGTAGCGAAGTGGCTAAACGCGGCAGACTGTAAATCTGCTCCCTATGGGTTCGGTGGTTCGAAACCACCCGCCTCCACCATTTTATTTGTTGTGTTTATCGCAATGATTTCGGATTGGGGCATAGCCAAGCGGTAAGGCAAGGGACTTTGACTCCCTCATGCGTGAGTTCGAATCTCGCTGCCCCAGCCTTTTCTTTATTTATATGACTCGGTAGCTCAGACGGTAGAGCAACTGACTTTTAATCAGTGGGTCGAGGGTTCGAGTCCCTTCCGAGTCACCTCTTATGCGCGTGTAGTTCAATGGTAGAACGGCAGCCTTCCAAGCTGCATACGTGAGTTCGATTCTCATCACGCGCTCTTATTTTAAAAGTCCCGGTGAAATGGGCTTTTTTGATTTCTTGACATACTTTTTGGCCATTAAATTTTGACATTCTTCAATCAATTTATTTAAAAAAATGACTAAGAGATAAACATCCCTAGTCGCTCTTTTTATTCTTTTGGTATTGCTCTTTAATCTTGTTGAAGGTTTGATTGCTTAAATCGTGCTCAATTTTATGTGCGTCGTGATAAGCAATATCCGGATCAACTCCTAATTGTTTAAAATAACCGGTCAACACAGTATTTCGTTCATGAATTTTTTCAGCAATCGCAAGACCTGTTTCCAATAATTCTAAAGAACCATCTTGGTTCATTTGAATATATCCATTTTCTCTTAATTTTTTCATAGCGATAGAAACACTCGCCTTGGAATATCCGGTTTCTTCCGCCACATCAATAGAATGACAAATACCTTTTCTTTCTTTAATCACTAAAATAGCTAATAGATAATCCTCACCCGATTCGTAAATAGACATTTAAACTCCTTTTCAACCATTATACCTGATTTTTAATTTCGAGGAATAACAATACTTTTGTAAGCCCTCTTTTAGTATTATGAACATTATAAATGTTTAGTGAAACAAAATAGAAATCATGGAGATGTAAAATACCAATAATAAAATGCCAAGGGAACGATGCTTTTCAAGTTAAAAGTACATTCTTGCTTGTATTTGCTTCGATAATATATAAAGTTGAAAACCGGTCTTTGTTAAATGTAGTCAATTTCTATATAATCCTAAATTTGACAGTTTTAAAAAGATAAAGATGAAAAAACGCTCTATTTAAGCCTTTTTTTCATCTTTTTTCTTTATTCAAAATGTAATAATATTTTAACTTTTGGTCTTCTTATTAATTTCATTTAAGCTTTTAAAACTCATAATCTCATAGTCAGTATTAAACTTAAAAACATCGTGTAATTTATCAGTTATTACTGTTCTAGTATAAGCAGGAATGTATTGTTTATTGCCTATCTCACATAATTGCATACTTCTTAAGGTTGTTATAATTTCTTTTGTGGTGTATTGAACTAAGTTTTTTTCAATAATCCTTTCAACTAACAATGCCATAAAGCAAGTTAAAAAGTGTGAGTATATTCTACTTTCTCTACTAAGATATACCGGTCGTGCTTTAAATTCACTTTTTAATATTCTAAAACTTTCTTCAATCTTCCATCTTTGACGATGTACTTGTAAGATAATCTTGATATTATCTTCTAAATTAGTGCTAATACAGTATAAACCATCCCATTTGCTTTCTTCAGCTATTTTTTCACTATTTAAGGATAGATGTTGTTCTTTTGCGGATACTCCATCTTCATTGGTATAGTCAATGGCTATTAATCGTTTAAAATCTGTTGCTTTTTGATGATTTCTTAATTTCTTATTACTTGAAATGACTGCTTCTGCTCTGATTATTTGTTTGGATCTAAGATGTTCCTGATAACCGGCGTATTCCGGCGAATAACTTACAATGATTCTTTCTTCAACACCATTTTCCTTAATCCATCTTTCTTTATAATAGATATGATAGTCATTTTCTAATTCTTTTATTTCTGATAATCGAAAAACTTTACCATCACCATCTCTTTTCCAACCACTATCTTCAAATACCCAATCTTTAATTACTTGTTTTGCCTTTTTAAGTGAATAAGTCATAATAAAACCACGATTAGTGATATCATTGAATTTCTTATTAGTACAACTATTTAAACCGGCATCACAACAGATAATCACTTTATCTAATCCATAGTCTTTAATAATTTTTTGTTCGATAGGTTTTAGAGAAGCTTGTTCGTTTTTATTGCCTTGAAAGATATCAAAAGCAAGGGGTAAACCATACTGATCTAAAAATAAGCCCATTTGCACAATCGGATTAGGTCGATGTTCTTTAGATAATCCATATTGTCTAATTCCTTTTTCTTCTTCAATTTCAAAAAAGTAGTTAGTACAATCATAATATAAGATAGATGAATTGCGTTTAAAGTTATTGTGGGTTGTTTGGTATAAACTTTCTTGAATAAAATCTTTGTATTCATACATTTTTTCTAAAGTACGATATACATCGTGTAAAGCGAAATTTGGGGCTTCAAAGAAATGCTTTGAAAACTCAAAAGTGGATAGTTTAGAACTGGGTGCTAAAATCCTACTCGCAACAAGATAACGCATAATTTGGTTTAAATCAAATTTGAATTGTCCTTCTTTTTTGATTTTATCACTAATCTTAGTTAAACCACAGTCCTTTAATATTTTTTGGATAAAGAAATAACCAATATGCACATGACGAATTGTTTTATGATTAATTCGATTAGCAGGTGCAAAAGAAACAGTAATTCTTTCCTTATCTTCTTTCATCTCTAAAGTTTTTTGCTTAGCATATGCTTTAGTCCAAGTATCAACATCAAGATTAGGGTCACCCACCTTTTTACGAATATCATCAGCACTTCCAAGGGCTTCAAAGATATGGGTAGAAACTTTTTTACCGGTTCTTTTAGAATAGGCAAGATAATAAAAGGTCGAGTTTTTAGATTTCGATTTAGTGATAAACATAGGCACACCTCCACTAATATTATATCAGATATTACATATTATTACAAACGAAATCCCCTGAATTTGACATGAAAACAGCAAAAAAGCTAGTATTTACTAGCTTTTTAAGAAAATATAAAATTCAAAACTGTCAAATTCCCGTTTTTTCATAGCGATAGAAACACTCGCCTTGGAATATCCGGTTTCTTCCGCCACATCAATAGAATGACAAATACCTTTTCTTTCTTTAATCACTAAAATAGCTAATAGATAATCCTCACCCGATTCGTAAATAGACATTTAAACTCCTTTTCAACCATTATACCTGATTTTTAATTTCGAGGAATAACAATACTTTTGTAAGCCCTCTTTTAGTATTATGAACATTATAAATGTTTAGTGAAACAAAATAGAAATCATGGAGATGTAAAATACCAATAATAAAATGCCAAGGGAACGATGCTTTTCAAGTTAAAAGTACATTCTTGCTTGTATTTGCTTCAATAATATATGAAGTTGAAAACCGGTCTTTGTTAAATGTAGTCAATTTCTATATAATTGGAGTAGTCATAGCGAGTATAATTACGTATTTCATATTTTCTAATAGATACCATACAAGAGAATAGGAGAGATATTTTTTCATTTTCTCCTAAGTTATGAAGAAAGAAAAGAAAATGAACAATTCATTCTCAAAATGCAGATCTATCCATATATGCACAATATACACTTTGGGAATAGCTTAGCAGGAAAGTCAAAGTAGAATCGTCTATATCAATAAAACTATCTATAAGATTATAGAATAAAATTAAGACAGGAGTTTATATATGAAAATCGATATAAAAAAATCTATTCAATACAGATTTATTGGATATGTATTTAAGAAAAAGTGTCTAAAGAATGAATCTTTAGAAAGTTTAAGTCAAAATGATAAAGATCGAATCTGTATGGAGTCTGCTCAAAAGACGAGAAAATTCACTTTGATTTTTATTCCATTTTATATCATGGCGATGTTGATTTTTTTCATTGGCTTTATTATGAATCCGGAATATAGGAAGAATGATTTTGTGATATGGTATCAGGGTATTTTGGAATCCGTATTCCCATTGATTAGTGGAGATTGGGGAAGTGCCATGTATGAGAAAAGGGCGACAGTTATTCTTATCGCCATTAAATTGATTCCAGTATTGATGATTAACGGAATTCCACTTTTAGGACTTATTTTAATAATGGGACATCGATTTTTGGAAAAGCGAATAAAGGATGAGCTTTTTGAAAATGATAGATTGTACAACTAAATGAGACAGCTTTAGTAAGTAAAAACTCATATTAACTTCGTGTAAAATATTTTTATAGTGATTCATATTTTCTCTTGTTTTTAGTTATCTTTACAAACACTATTTTATCAGAAAACTATGAATCATTTTTTATTGCACTTAGAGTGCAAATTCAATAATTAAACATTTACTTTTTGTCACCATGCTTCAACAAAAGTTGATTTCAATTAATATTGGTTTAATGCACTTCTGATTTTATAATGCAAATAGATAAATGATACCGGAAAGGGTGAAGCCATGATTAGTGATTTTTTTGATAAAAATTTAATTCAATTAAATGTCGAAGCAAAGAATAGAGAAGAGGCAATTCGTATCGCCGCCCAACCCTTAGTCGACTATAAAAAAATTAGTACAGATTATGTTGATAACATCTTAAAGGTCTTGGAAAAAACGGGTCCGTACTTCGTCCTTTTACCTCAGGTGGCCTTACCGCACGCTCGTTCGGAAGAAGGGGCACTTGAGAATGCGATAGGAATCACGACTTTAAAGCATCCGGTTGAGTTTAAAAGCGAAACAAATGATCCGATCAAATATTTGTTTGTCATTAGTGCCATTGATAATAATGTTCATTTAGGTGCTTTATCAATGTTAGCGGAGTTGTTTGAAAAAGCCTCATTTTTTGAATTTCTGGATAATGCAACTTCTCCAAAGGAGATTTTAAATTATCTAAAAGATGTAGAAAGGAGTTGGACAGATGTATAAGGCATTGGTTGCGTGTCGAGCGGGTATGGGATCCAGTTTATTATTGAAAATCAAAGTAGATCAAGTGATTAAAGAAAATAACTATCCCATTGAAACTGAACACGGGAATTTGGATTCTTTAATCGGGTATACCGGTGATTTGTTTATTTCGATGGAAGATCTGGCTGAAGAGCTAAGAGATACAGTGAAATATGCTATTGGTATTCGAAACATTGTAGATAAGAACGAAATTCAATCTAAATTGGAAGAATATTTAAACTTTGAATCAAATCAATAATTAAGCGGAAGGAGAGAGAATAATGATAGAAGCTTTATTAGGTCAAGTTAGAAATACTGCCCTTATTATTGGATTAGTCGCCTTAGTTGGGCTACTACTTCAAAAGAAAAAATCTTCAGAGGTCATATCTGGAACAGTTAAGACAATTATCGGATTTATGATTTTCAATATTGGCTCCGGTGCCATGTCCGGAGTTGTCAATAACTTCTCAAAGTTATTTAATCTAGGTTTTGGTGTTGAAGGAGTCACAACTCAAGTTGAAGTTGCAACCGCCTTAGCTTTAAACGAGTTTGGAACAGAGGTGGCTTTAGTTTTTGTTTTAGGTTTTATATTTAATCTAATCATTGCTAAATTCACTAAATTTAAAGCTATTTTCTTAACAGGACAACATTTCTTATATTTTGGAGCAGTGTTGGCACTTGTGTTTATAGCTTTGGGGTCCCCAATGATTGTAACCGTATTAGTTGGAGGTTTAGTTTTAGGTTTTGCCGGAGCAGCCCTCCCTTCATTAGCTCAACCATTCATGAAGAAAATTACAGGATCTGATGACATTGCGATGGGTCATTTTAACTTAATAGGTTATACTTTTGCGGGATGGGTAGGAAAGCTATTTGCTAAATCTGCTGAAAAAGAAGAAAGTGATTCTTCAGATGTTAATTTACCTGACTTCTTAAAATTATTTAGAGATTTTGTTTTCTCTGTCGCTGTCTTTATGATGGTATTATTCTATGTCGCAACCATTGCTTGTGTTGTCAATGGACATATGGATGTAGTTAAAAAAATGGCGATGAATGATATATGGTTTATCTGGCCATTATTACAAGGATTACAATTTGCGGCAGGAATGAGTGTATTAATTTATGGGGTTCGTCAATTTATTGCAGAAATTACGGCAGCATTTGTTGGTATTTCAGAAAAATATATTCCAGATGCAAAACCTGCAGTGGATTGCCCGGCCGTCTTCCCATTTGCGCCTAATGCAGTCTTAATTGGATTTGTCGGAGCTTTGCTTGGAGGATTCTTGGGAATGTGGTTAATGATTATGTTTAAGAGTCCGGTTGTACTGATTCCGGCAGCAGGGATTGCCTTCTTCTCTGGAGGAACAGCAGGTGTCTTTGGTAATGCATATGGTGGATGGAAAGGTGCCTTAGTTGGTTCATTCTTGGTAGGAATTGGACTAGTTGTGTTACCACTTGTTCTCTATCCGGCATTTGCTCAATTAGGAATTGCTGAAGCATCATTCCCAAACATTGACTACAATATTTTTGGTGCGGTAATTTATGCAATTATAAACTTTATGAAAGGATTGTTTTGATTCTAAGAATAGAGTGTCATTAGAGCAAGGGTTGCCTTGCTCTAATTCATAATAGGAAAGAACATGAAAAATTTAAATAAAAAATATTTCGGATTGTTTGTAAAACTAGTGACTAATCCAGCCATGCTTGTCATGTCCAAAGACGCAGGGTTAGATTTCTTGTTTTATGACAATGAACATAACTCATTTTCTAAATCAAAATTACACGATTTATTCTTGTTTGGTAACAATATAGGTTTGCCAAGCTTTATCAGAGTAAGTGAACTTAGCCGTAGAGAAATCGGACAAGCCCTTGATAATGGTGCAGTCGGTATAATGGTACCTATGATTGAAACGAAAGAACAAGCTGAACGATTAGTTGAATTTAGCAAGTACCCGCCAATTGGTCTTAGAGGTTATTCCAGTGGGGCTCATACCAATTATGGTCCTAGTGGAAATCATCAGGGGAATATGGAACTTAAGAATAAAACAGTAGTTACTATTGCTCAAATTGAAACGGAACGAGGGGTTAAAAATGCTGAAGAAATCCTAGAGACCCCGGGTATTGATGCCTGTATCATTGGACCGGTCGATTTAAGTATATCTTTAGGCGTGACGGACAATATTATGGATAAAAAAGAATTAGAGACCATCACTAAAGTTATTAGCGTGAGTAAAAAACTGAATAAACCGGTTGGAATTATTGGAGCGAATGAAATTCTTGAATATTTTAAAGATGATTTAAATTATTTTATTTCAGCGAATGATTTGAGTATTCTAAGATCCGGTTTGCATAATGCAGTTGCAAAATATAAAGAAATAACAAAATAGAAGGTTATAGATGGATAGAGAAATACTTCAACTGTTACAACTTATCATTAAAAGGTCACAATCAACGTTATTGGATGCAGAAAGGGAAAGTCAAGCGACACGAAGACAAATATTATATCGATTAGACAAACTTAATGTGTTAATTGAAGAGAGTCAACACGAAACAATAAAAATTGGGCAAGATAAAGAGTTTATTGTCGATTTAGCAACGAGAGATTTTCTGATTAAATCCCTGTTTTCTTCTACTGGCGATAAAACCTATTATTTAAATAAAAACGAAAGAAAAATATTTCTCTTTTTATGCGTATTTGTGTCAAACGAATATCTCTCATCAAATCACTTCACGGATTATCTTACCATCAGTAAATCAACGATTTTTCAAGATTTAAGTGAATTGTCATTTGATTTGGAAAAAGAACATATCAGGTTGGATTATAATCGTGTCGATGGTTATTTTCTAACCGGTAATGAAATGGACATTCGACGCTATATGATGATGACTGTGATTTCACTTATTTCTCAAGAAACAACACATCAAGTGCTTGATATGGTTATTGAGAAGCTTCATCTTTATACGTTTGAATTTTCAAAATTAATTATTCAAGAATTATCTGAAAAACATAGAATTTCATTTGTTGAAGATCGATTAAAAGAATTTATTTATATTTTTATTTTTGTCACTCATCGCATTATTGCTCACAGTCACCAACAAATAGTGGACGATTTACCAAAAGTGGAAATGATGCCTACCTTTAAAGAATACGATTTTGTAGATGATTTGGTCAATTTCTTCCCATTTAGAATGAAAATGAAAAAACAAGATCGAGAGTATTTAAGTTCTTGGATTTTAGGGATTTCATTTGGAAATGTCTTAGATGACACAGAAGATTGTTTGTTAATTGCTAAATTAGTTTCTAAAATTATGACTCGCTTTGAAATTCTCAGTGGAATTCATTATGACAACATTGAAGATAAATTTAAGCATCTTTATGCTCATTTTAGACCGGCATATTATCGTTTGCTGTTTAAGTTACCCATATATAATCCGTTAAAAGATAAAGTCAAAGAACAATATCCGGCTTTATTTAATTTGGTTAGGGAAACCATGAAACCGATGAGTAATCTTTTTAATCAAGATATTAATGATGATGAATTAACGTATCTGACGATGCATTTCGCTTCAATTTTCATTGATGAACCTTCTAAAGAAATTATTAAAAAGAAACGAGCCTTGATTGTTTGTCTTAATGGAATAGGTTCATCGGTGATTCTGCACAATGAGTTGAAATTATTATTTCCTAGTATTGAGTTTTTAAAACCAATTGAAGTCAGCCAATTTGATCCGAATCGTTTTGATGTTGATATTATTTTTACAACTAGCATATTCAAAGAAATTGCTGAATCATCGATTCCTGTCGTCAAAGTAAATCCAATTATGGATGACGATGAAAAATTTATCGTATTAAAAGAGGTTAAGGCTCACTTAGGCAATTTACATAATACGATGGTTGTCGCAGATGATATTTTATCTATTCTTAGAAATCATCTAGGTAATATCAGTGAAGAAAATCGGTTGGTTTCAGACTTAGTTGGATTATTTTATAGTACAAATTCTAAGGAGACGACAGAAACTCAACCTAAACGATTAGTGGACATCTTATCGAAACAATTCATTATGACTCAAGTTGAGTGCAGTAGTGATCTTGAAGCGGTGAAACTGTCTCTTTTACCTTTAATGAAAAATAAGATGATTACAAAAAATTATCAGAATAGCGTGGTTCGTTTGCAAAAACAAAGTCCTTCATATTTTGCGATTACACCACATATCGCCTTGCCTCATACAAAATCCTCGGAAGGAGCTTTGGAAAATGGCATTTCAATCGTAACACTTAAAACCCCTTTGAATTTTGGTGAAAGTCCCAATAATCCTATTAAATATTTGTTCGGATTGTCAGCCGTTGATAATGAGTCACACATGAAAGCTATGTCAGATTTACTCATTTTATTGAATGATAAAGATTTTTTGAAGTTGTTAGACCAAGAGACAAATTCAAATAAAATTATGAACTATATCGTAAATTATGATTGGAGATAAGCATGAATGATTTAAATATATATATTAAAACAATACAGGAAGAACTTGAGGCACATATTGATGCCATGAATCAAGAAAATTTAAAGCAGGCGAAAGATTTGATTTTGAACCAGGAACAAAGTGGTAAAAGAGTTCATGTTACTGGTATTGGAAAACCAAGTTATGTTGCAGGATATATTGCTTCTCTTCTATCTTCAATTGGAACTAAAGCCTATTTTCTTGATGGGACTGAAGCAGTTCATGGCAGTGCGGGACAAGTTGATGTGGGGGATGTTGTTATCGCTATTTCAAATAGCGGTCAAACTTCTGAGTTAAGGTATACCGTTGAAACATTAAAATCCAATGGAGCGAGAATAATTGCTGTTTCAGGTAATGAAGAATCCTGGTTAGCTAAAAACTCAGATGTCTTTCTAAAAGCAACGGTTTCTAAAGAAGGCGATGGCTTAAACAAGCCTCCGCGAGCATCAATTTTGGTTGAAATGTTCACATTACAATGCTTATCTATATTATTACAAGCCGAAAGAAATCTTGATTCTCAAAAATATGTGAAGTGGCATCCTGGTGGAGCTTTAGGTGCTTCAATCAGTCAAGATAAAAATACGGTGTAATGTAGTAAGACATAGGTTGTCGATAGGAAAAAAATTGTACTGGACAATTCAAACAAAAATAAAAGGAAAGGAGAATAGTAAAATGGATCCTATATAGTAGACAATTAAAAAGTCTATTATAGGAGCCATTTTAATAAACATCCCTAGTCACTCTTTTTATTCTTTTGGTATTGCTCTTTAATCTTGTTGAAGGTTTGATTGCTTAAATCATGCTCAATTTTATGTGCGTCGTGATAAGCAATATCCGGATCAACTCCTAATTGTTTAAAATAACCGGTCAACACAGTATTTCGTTCATGAATTTTTTCAGCAATCGCAAGACCTGTTTCCAATAATTCTAAAGAACCATCTTGGTTCATTTGAATATATCCATTTTCTCTTAATTTTTTCATAGCGATAGAAACACTCGCCTTGGAATATCCGGTTTCTTCCGCCACATCAATAGAATGACAGATACCTTTTCTTTCTTTAATCACTAAAATAGCTAATAGATAATCCTCACCCGATTCGTAAATAGACATTTAAACTCCTTTTCAACCATTATACCCGATTTTTAATTTCGAGGAATAACAATACTTTTGTAAGCCCTCTTTTAGTATTATTATAACAGTTATGAAGAAAATTTTAATGTATAGTCCAAACAAAGAAAGAATCGCTATTTTTAAAGAAGTGGCGCAACAGTTCCACTCTGTTTTTGTGCAAATAAGTGATGAACAACTAAAACTAACCGTAAATTTGGTGTTTCTTTTAGAAGAAGATAAAGATGGGTCTCACCGTGAGTTTGAAAATGAATATATCTTAATTGATGGGATATCGAAAGAAGAATTATCTATTCTATTTGAAGCGGTGAATGAAAAGATAGAAACAGATGCGATGATTACAATAATCAAAACAGTGCATAACCAAAACTGGCTTTTATCCGATTTATTCCTTGAAACAAAAGAGGAAAAAGAGTTGATGGAAAAAGTGTTAGAATTAGAGAATATCTTATTACAAAGTAATCAATTGGATTTGAATTCTTTTGAAGAAGGTCAAAAAGGAGATATTAAAAATGCGTTGATGATGGCTTATATGACACTGATGCAAGGAAAATTTGAAAAAGAACAAATACAAAAACAATTAGATGAATTAAAGCGATTATTAAGGAGAAAGCGATGAAAAAAATATGTGTTGTAGGAGGAGCGAATATTGATATTTGTGGATCTAGTTTGGAGCCACTTCGTCAATACGACTCTAATCCCGGAGAAATCAATTTAAGTTTTGGCGGGGTTGGTCGTAATATCGCCCAAATTTGTGCTTTATTAGGGGAAGAAGTGCAATTCGTTACTTGTTTTTCTTCGGATCCTTACGCCAAAATGTTACAAGAAGATTGCCGAAGGTTAGGAATGGATATTTCTAAAAGTTCAATCACAAAGGATTACCCAAGTTCTATTTATTTGGCTATCTTAGATCAAAATCGAGATATGAAAATTGCGATGAGTGACATGCGCATTTTAAGAGCGATGGATACAGCTGTTCTTGATAAAGCGCTAGAGGATTTAGATGAAGGGGATGCTTTAATTCTGGATGCTAATTTAGATTTAAATAGTATTGAATATTTAACAAAACACGCGAAATCTTTTTTGGTGGCTGATCCTGTATCCGTTCAAAAATCAAAGCGCTTAGTACCTATTCTACCGTACTTAAATGTATTTAAGCCAAATCAATATGAAGCCGAGGCGTTAACCGGTATCTTTGTGAAAGATAAAGAGACGGCTAGACAATGCCTTACTTGGTTTTTAAATCAAGGAATGCAAGAAATTATTGTGTCATTAGCCGATCAAGGTGTTATACTTGGAAGTTCAGAAGGTATGTTCCGGTATCGTCATCGTCCAATTCATCTTTCTAATGCAACGGGAGGCGGTGATTCCTTGTTAGGAGCGTATGTTTCTGAAAGAATTCGAGGTGTAAGTCCTTGCGAGGCTATTCGATTTGGTCTTAGTGCAGCGGTTGTTAGTATTGAACAAGACGCTGTGCGACGTCGTAGTTTAGAAAGGGCAAAAGTGCGCGAGTGTATGGAAAGCATGAATATACAGGAGGAAAAGTTATGAAAGTAAGAACAAGTCAGGAAGTTGCGAAGGCTATTGCTGAAGGGAAACCGGTCATTGCGTTAGAATCGACTATTATTTCCCATGGTATGCCTTATCCACAAAATGTAAAAACAGCTTTAGAGGTTGAAAAGATTATTCGTGAAAATAGTTGTATTCCTGCAACGGTTGGTATTATCGAAGGTGAACCGGTTGTTGGTATGTCGGCGGAAGAAATTGAAGAATTTGGTAAGCGTGGTTTATCCATTCCTAAAGTGTCTCGTCGTGATATCCCAACGATTGTTGCCAATAAGGATTGGGGTGCTTCAACAGTTGCAACAACGATGATTTTTGCGGCCATGGCAGGCGTTGAGTTTTTCGTAACTGGTGGTATTGGGGGCGTTCATCGTGGTGCTGAGTTAACGTTTGATGTCAGCGCTGATTTAGAGGAGTTAGGTAATACAAATGTAACGGTTATCTGCGCGGGGGCAAAAGCAATTTTGGATTTACCTAAGACCTTAGAGGTGTTAGAAACAAAGGGCGTTCCGGTGTTTGGTTATCAAACGGAGGAATTACCGGCTTTCTACACAAGAACCTCGGGTCTAAAAGTAGACCATGCTTTAAAAGATGCCAGTGAAGCCGCATCGATCATCCACGCTAAGAGAGAATTGGGCTTAAAAGGGGGTGTATTGATTACAAATCCTATTCCTGAAGAATACAGTATGGATTCAAAGGCAATCAATAAAGTCATTGACCAGGCCATTGCTGAAATGGATGAAAAGGGTGTTCATGGTAAAGAAGCAACGCCCTTCTTGTTAGCCAAGGTAGCTGAATTAACTGATGGTGAATCCTTGAATTCCAATATTCAATTGGTGTTCAATAACGCAAAAGTAGGCTGTGCAATTGCCAAGGAGTACTATAAATAATGCATGATACCGAACTTTCTGAAGTATTAACAAAAGGAAAATTAATTTCCGGTTTACAAATGTTAGGAATTACGGGAAGCCAAATATTAGAAGTACATACCAAAATGTCTGCTTTTAATTATGTGATTGGTGGTGCGAAAACTATCGTGGATGGTCTTTTGGAGTTATGTCAAAATGGAGGAACGATTTTAATGCCAACACAAGTAGCGGACAATAGCGAGCCTAGTGATTGGAAAAATCCGCCAATTTCACCAGAACTTTGGAAAACAGTGCGCCAGGAAATTCCTGTCTTTGATTCGGAAAGTTCGGATACGCACTACATGGGTTCTGTTGTTTTGAATTTTCAGCATCGAAAAGGCGTGGTGAGTTCCGGCCATCCAAGTTATTCCTATGCGGCTTGGGGCAGATATGCGAAACTGTTGGTTAATGGTCAATCCATGCATTTTCCATTGAGTGAAGAAAGTCCAGCCGCTCGTCTTTATGAATTAAAAGGCTATGTGTTATTGATGGGAGTAGATTTTTCCAGCTGTACGGCTTTGCATTTAGCGGAATATCGTGCTGATTGTCGTCCGGTTGAAATTCAAGGGGCTATGATTGAAACGAAAGATGAACATAAATGGAAAGAATATTTAAATCTCCAATTAGATAGTGATGATTTTGTGAGGGTCGAACAAATCCTGCGAAAAAAAGAGCTACTACGAGAAACCACGATTTGTGGATGCCCAGTAATGCTTTTTTCAGCTGTAGCCGCCATCGATGAAGCGACACGTTATTTAGAAAATGCAAGTGTGTTTGACTTATACCGTTAGAACCAATGGTGTTTTTGAACGGCTTTCTCATATAAGGAAGCAATCAAGGACACCTTTTTTTCATCTTCTTCTGTAAAGCGATTTTCAATGGGTGCATCAATATCAATCATGCCAATACATTCGTTGTCCTTCATAATAGGAACACAGAGTTCGCTTCGTGAATCCGAGTCACAAGCGATGTGATCTTGAACTGCTAACACATTTGGAACGTTCAATAGTCTTTTTTCACGATAGCATTTCCCACAAACGCCTTTTTCAAAAGGGATATGAGTGCAAGCCACCTTACCTTGAAATGGACCCAAAACCAATTCACCATTTTTAACGAAATAAAAACCAGCCCAATTAATATTAGGAAGTAATTGGTTGATATACGCTGTCAAGTTGCTCGTTGCAGCTAAGAAGTCTACCTCTTCTAAAAGAGATTGTGTTTGTTGCAAGATAATCATATTTATAGTGTACTTCAAGAATGCACGTTTCGACAATTTGCATGGTTTGGAGTAAAATAAAAAACGGAAAAAAGGAGATTAGATGAATCCAAAAGTAAAAGATACAGTCTATGTCCAATCTTTTAAACACGATGGTTCTTTACATAGAACTTGGTGTAAGGCTTTTGTTTTAGAGGCGGATGAAGAGAAAATAGTGGCAGTCACGGATCGAGCTTGGGTGATTGAATCAGATGGTCGCAAATGGATAACCAGAGAACCGGCGGTCTGTTTCTTTTATAAAAAGAAATGGTTTAATGTGATATCCATGATTCGCCATAGTGGTATTTATTACTATTGCAACTTAGCTTCCCCGAGTTTATATGATGGAGAGGCAATTAAGAATGTAGATTATGATTTAGATGTGAAATTATTTCCCGATCGAAGCTATGTGATATTAGATGAAGATGAATATCGAGAACATGGTGAGGAATATGTGTACTCTGATGATTTGAAGGAAGTTGTCGAGAAATCAATGACATCTTTAATTGGCATGATGGAACGGGAAGAAGAACCTTTTCAAAAAGAATGCATCAATAAGTACTATCAATTGTATTTGAATTTAAAAAAGGAATTCTGATGATGATGTGACCCCAAAGTTAGACTTTTAAATTTAGATATGGCAAACTCCAAATTTTTCAAAAAAAGTATGAATAATAGGCTTGCCATAGGAGGGATGAGATGATATTATAACTGGGCACTAGAGAGCAGTACAAAAGACAATGGCAGAGCTTTTTGGAAGAGGGAAGAAGGTATAAAGTACTCAAAACAAAGGGGAAAAGAAAGCGAGAAAAGTCGAAAAAAAGTAATTGACAAAGTCAGAAGGTATTGGTATTATAGTCAAGCACGCTTGAAGAGAGCGTGAGAGATCTTTGAAAACTGAATAGGAATTAAAAACATTACAGAACAACGTCAACGAAATAAGAAAGAAGTAGCCAAAGAGCTACGGAATAAAGAGTCAATCAAATGAAGAGTTTGATCCTGGCTCAGGATAAACGCTGGCGGCGTGCCTAATACATGCAAGTCGAACGCTGGAAACCTAGCTTGCTAGGTGGAAAGAGTGGCGAACGGGTGAGTAATACATAAGCAATCTGCCCACAAAGACCGGGATAACCTCTGGAAACGGGGACTAATACCGGATAGGTAAGGAGAAGGCATCTTTTCTTTATTAAAGGTTAAAAACACTAGTGGATGAGCTTATGGCGCATTAGTTAGTTGGTGAGGTAAAGGCTCACCAAGACGATGATGCGTAGCCGGCCTGAGAGGGTGAACGGCCACATTGGGACTGAGACACGGCCCAGACTCCTACGGGAGGCAGCAGTAGGGAATTTTCGGCAATGGGGGCAACCCTGACCGAGCAACGCCGCGTGAGTGAAGACGGCCTTCGGGTTGTAAAGCTCTGTTGTAAGAAAAGATAAACCGGAAGAGAATTTCAGTCAGACATTATCTTACCAGAAAGCCACGGCTAACTACGTGCCAGCAGCCGCGGTAATACGTAGGTGGCGAGCGTTATCCGGAATTATTGGGCGTAAAGGGTGCGTAGGCGGTCTGTTAAGTTCATGGTCAAATTGTGGGGCTCAACCCCATCACGCCATGGATACTGGCAGACTAGAGTATTGGAGAGGCAAGTGGAATTCCATGTGTAGCGGTAAAATGCGTAGATATATGGAGGAACACCGGTGGCGAAGGCGACTTGCTGGCCAAAGACTGACGCTGAGGCACGAAAGCGTGGGGAGCAAATAGGATTAGATACCCTAGTAGTCCACGCTGTAAACGATGAATACTAAGTATTGGGGAGACTCAGTGCTGCAGCTAACGCATTAAGTATTCCGCCTGTGGAGTATGCACGCAAGTGTGAAACATAAAGGAATTGACGGGGGCCCGCACAAGCGGTGGAGTATGTGGTTTAATTCGACGCAACGCGAAGAACCTTACCAGGCCTTGACATCCCTTGCAAAGCCCTAGAGATAGGGAAGAGGTTATCAAGGAGACAGGTGGTGCATGGTTGTCGTCAGCTCGTGTCGTGAGATGTTGGGTTAAGTCCCGCAACGAGCGCAACCCTTGTCTTCAGTTACCAGCATTCAGTTGGGGACTCTGGAGAGACTGCCGGTGATAAACCGGAGGAAGGTGGGGATGACGTCAAATCATCATGCCCCTTATGGCCTGGGCTACACACGTACTACAATGGCTATTACAACGTGCAGCGACTGTGTGAACAGGAGCGAATCACTGAAAGATAGTCTCAGTTCGGATTGGAGTCTGCAACTCGACTCCATGAAGTTGGAATCGCTAGTAATCGCGGATCAGCATGTCGCGGTGAATACGTTCTCGGGCCTTGTACACACCGCCCGTCATACCATGAGAGTTGGCAATACCCGAAGCCGGTGGCCTAACCGCAAGGAAGGAGCCGTCGAAGGTAGGGCTAATGATTGGGGTCAAGTCGTAACAAGGTATCCCTACGAGAACGTGGGGATGGATCACCTCCTTTCTAAGGAGAAAGATGTACACAAGAAAGAAGTTGGAGTAATAAATTCCTATTTAGTTTTGAGAGATTTCGGAAAAAGACTCTCAAGAGCAGTTCTTTGAAAACTGAATAACAGAAGAAGACAATAGATAGGTCTTTTTCGTAAAGTTGTGATAACAAGATTAACAGAAAAAGTTGAAAGACAAAAAGTTAACAGTTCTCGTACAAACGCAAAAAAGAGTGATTAAACGAACAAGAGCGTACGGTGGATGTCTTGGCATATAGAGCAGAAGAAGGACGCAGCAAACGGCGAAACGCCTCGGGGAGTCGTACACAGGCAACGATCCGGGGGTATCCGAATGGGGGAACCCGATACATAGGAAATGATGTATCACCCATAAGCCAATACATAACTTATGAGGAGAAAACCCAGTGAATTGAAACATCTTAGTAACTGGAGGAAAAGAAAATAACAATGATTCCGAGAGTAGTGGCGAGCGAAATTGGAAGAGCCCAAACCAGCTAAGAGCTGGGGTAGTAGGACCACGAGATGGTACAGATGAAGATAGTCGAATGAGATTGAAAGCTTCAGCCGCAGAAGGTGCAAGCCCTGTAGACGAAATTTTCAAATGGCCTAGTGGGATCCTGAGTACGTCGGGGCACGTGGAACCCTGACGGAAGCGACCGGGACCATCCGGTAAGGCTAAATACTCCTATATGACCGATAGTGAACCAGTACCATGAGGGAAAGATGAAAAGAACCGCGGGAGCGGAGTGAAATAGATTCTGAAACCGTATGCTTACAAAAAGTCAGAGCACATTCATGTGTGATGGCGTGCCTTTTGTAGAATGAACCGGCGAGTTATCCTTACGTGCGAGGTTAAGCAGACAATGCGGAGCCGAAGCGAAAGCGAATCTTAATAGGGTGAAGAGTACGTAGGGATAGACCCGAAGCCGTAGTGATCTAGTCATGAGCAGGTTGAAGTCTGGGTGAATCCAGATGGAGGACCGAACCGACCCCCGTTGAAACGTTGGCGGATGACTTGTGATTAGCGGAGAAATTCCAATCGAACACGGCGATAGCTGGTTCTCCCCGAAATAGCTTTAGGGCTAGCGTTGAACGGATCTACCCGGAGGTAGAGCACTGAAATCTTGCGGGCGGCACCTAGCCGTACCAATAGATATCAAACTCCGAATGCCGGGCAAGAATATTCAGCAGTCAGACTGTGGGTGATAAGGTCCATGGTCAAAAGGGAAACAGCCCAGATCATCAGATAAGGTCCCAAAATTTACGCTAAGTGGAAAAGGATGTGGAGACGCGCAAACAGCTAGGAGGTTGGCTCAGAAGCAGCCATCCTTGAAAGAGTGCGTAACAGCTCACTAGTCGAGTATCTCCGCGCCGAAAATTTACCGGGGCTAAGCGTAATACCGAATCTATGGATTTGAATTTAATTCAAGTGGTAGGGGAGCGTTCCATACAGCATTGAAGGTATACCGTAAGGAGTGCTGGAGCGTATGGAAGTGAGAATGCCGGTGTGAGTAGCGAGATGTAGGTGAGAATCCTACACACCGATAGACCAAGGTTTCCAGGGGAAGGTTCGTCCGCCCTGGGTAAGTCGGGACCTAAGGCCAGGCCGAAAGGCGTAGTCGATGGACAGCAGGTTGATATTCCTGCACCCGCGAATCAAGTGAAGGAGTGACAGAAAAGGTTAACCAGACCCCTTAATGGATTGGGGATTGTAAGGAGAAGAGGCTGATAGGCAAATCCGTCAGCGTAATTGAAGCCTTGCAGGGAGTGAACGCGCGAGCAAGTAGCGAAGATGGTGATACCGGTTCTCAAGAAAAGCTTCTAGCGTCAATTGATTAGTGGCCCGTACCAAAACCGACACAGGTGGTCAAGGCGAATAGCCTAAGGTGAGCGAGAGAACTGTTGCCAAGGAACTCGGCAAATTGGCCCCGTACGTTCGCAATAAGGGGTGCTCGAAAGAGCCGCAGTAAATAGGCCCTAGCAACTGTTTAACTAAAACATAGCTCTCTGCAAAGTCGCAAGACGAAGTATAGGGGGTGACACCTGCCCGGTGCTGGAAGGTCAAGGGGATTAGTTAGGAGTAATCCGAAGCTTTGAACCGAAGCCCCAGTGAACGGCGGCCGTAACTATAACGGTCCTAAGGTAGCGAAATTCCTTGTCAGGTAAGTTCTGACCCGCACGAAAGGTGTAATGATTTGGGCACTGTCTCGGCAGCAGACTCGGTGAAATCTTAGTACCTGTGAAGATGCAGGTTACCCGCAACTAGACGGAAAGACCCCATGGAGCTTTACTATAGCCTGCTATTGAGTTTCGGTTAAGTATGCACAGTATAGGTGGGAGACGAAGAGACCGGCCTTTCGGGGTCAGAGGAGTCACCGTTGGGATACCACTCTTACTTGATTGAAATTCTAACTCCGGACCGTGATCCGGGCGGAGGACCGTGGCAGGTGGGTAGTTTGACTGGGGCGGTCGCCTCCCAAAGAGTAACGGAGGCGTACAAAGGTACTCTCAGAATGGTTGGAAATCATTCAACGAGCGCAAACGCAGAAGAGTGCTTGACTGCGAGACAAACAGGTCGAGCAGGGACGAAAGTCGGTGTTAGTGATCCGGCGGTGCAGAATGGAATGGCCGTCGCTTAACGGATAAAAGCTACCCTGGGGATAACAGGCTGATCTCGCCCAAGAGTTCACATCGACGGCGAGGTTTGGCACCTCGATGTCGGCTCATCGCATCCTGGAGGTGAATTCGCTTCCAAGGGTTGGGCTGTCCGCCCATTAAAGCGGTACGCGAGCTGGGTTCAGAACGTCGTGAGACAGTTCGGTCCCTATCTGTTGTGGGCGTTGGAAATTTGAGGAGAGCTGCCCCTAGTACGAGAGGACCGGGGTGGACATTCCTACGGTGCACCAGTTGTCACGCCAGTGGCATAGCTGGATAGCCGAGAATGGACCGGATAAACGCTGAAGGCATCTAAGCGTGAAACCGACTCCAAGATAAGATTTCCCATCATTTCAAATGAATAAGACCCCTTAAAGACGATGAGGTTGATAGGTCAGGGATGTAAGCATAGTGATATGTTGAGTTGACTGATACTAATAGGTCGAAGGTTTATTCACGAAGAGAACGCCAATTTTACGAAAAGACAGAAAATGTCTTCTAAGCTGTTATTTAGTTTTCAGAGAATTGACTCTGAAAAGATCCGGTGACGATAGCGAAGTGGCCACACCTGTTCCCATCCCGAACACAGAAGTTAAGCACTTCAGCGGCAAAAATAGCCCTTTGGGTGAATCGAGCTCGTTGCCGGGTCTATTTTTTTTATCCTTTTTTTACTTTATAATAAACATATGAATTTACTGCAAAAGAAATACATGGCTATCCTTTTAAGTTCTTTAGTTGGTATTAGTGCTTGTTCATTTTTATTATTAAACATGAAATCAAGTTCATCTAAAGTTCCGGAGGTTATACATCATGGACAAGCAAAGGATCAATCAAATATTCCAACGTCTGAAAGCAATTCTTCTATACAAAAAAAGACCTATTCTTTTAATAAGTTAGGGTCTGTTAGTTTCTACTTAAGTAAAAAAAATCCTATTCCAAGGGATTATAAACCAAGTGATTTAGTGAAAGTAAATGTTCAATCCTTAAGAGAGGAACAGTTGAGAAGAGAAGCGAGTGATGCCGTACAAACATTATTTAAGGCGGCTAAACATGATGGTTATTCTTTACAACTAATTAGCGCTTATCGTTCTTATGAGTACCAGCAAAAGCTATACAAAAGCTACCTAAAAAAATCTAGTAAATCTGATTTGGATAGAATTGATAATTTACCGGGAAAATCCGAACACCAATTAGGATTAGCCATTGATTTAGGAGATGAAAGCAGAAAGTACCTATTAAAAGAAAGTTTTGCGAATACGGACTTGTTCAAATGGTTGGAAAAAAATTCGTATAAGTATGGCTATATCCTTCGGTATCCGAATGGAAAAGAAGATGTAACGGGTTATAAATTTCACCCATGGTCTTTTCGTTATGTTGGTAAAGAATTGGCTCTTGAGATTTATAAAAGTGGTTTAACTTTTGATGAATTTGTTCAGAAAAAGTAATGTTTACTGCAAGTTTTACAATTGCAAAGGCATTTAAAAAGTAGTAAATTATTAAAGGTTTAAAATTATAAAAGGAGAACAGTATGGTAAAGACGATTCGATTATTTTGTGCGGCTGGCATGTCCACAAGCTTATTAGTGAATAAGATGAAGGAAGCTGCCCAAACAGCCGGTAAGGATTATGATATCGCTGCATTTTCATTAAACGAATTCGAACAGCATGCGGCTGAAGCGGATGTTTGCTTGTTAGGACCTCAAGTTCGTTATGCTTTGGCTAAATTACAAGCTGAATACCCAAATTACAAGATTGCGGATATTCCGATGCAGATGTATGGCATGATGGATGGTAAAGGTGTTATCAGTGTCGCTGAGAAGCTAATGGGTGAGTAGTAATGGAAAGCACAGAATTAGTTGCTTTTAATATTATTGCGTCTGTTGGTACAGCTCGCTCTAGTTACATTGCGGCAATTGATGCGGCTTCGGAAAAGGATTTTGATGGAGCTGAGAAGCTGATTGCGGAAGGACAAGATGCGTTTAATCAAGGTCATGAAGCGCACGCAAAATTATTAACAGCCATGGCACAAGGAGAAACCGTAACGATGGATTTACTTCTTACCCATGCTGAGGATCAGCTGATGAGTGCAGAAGCTTTTGGGATTTTAGCTGAAAAGTTTGTGAACTTATACAAAAAATTGAAATAGATAAGAAAGGCTTCCGCCTTTTTTTCTTCTTTTTAAAAACTAGTGTTTTTGAATTAAAAATGATAAAATATAACGGATTTCCAGTTAATTTTTTAGATAACTCACAAGGGCTTATTAATAGTCCTTTGTTGTTTATGGAAGGAGGAACAAATGATTAAAACTTTAGTAAAAAGCTTACGTGAATATAAATTTCCGACCATTTTAACACCATTATTCGTTGCTGGCGAAACACTGTTAGAAGCTTTAATTCCTTATGTAATATCATTATTGGTTAATGATATTAAAGCAGGATCAGGATTACCAATTATTTTTAGCTATGCGTGGAAGTTGATAGCCTTATCCTTGATAGCACTTTTGTTTGGCTATTTAGCAGGTATCTATTCAGCCAAGGCATCGACAGGCTTTTCCAAGAATTTACGTCATGATGTGTTTGAGAACATTCAAAATTTCTCGTTTAACAATATTGATAAATTCTCAAGTGCTTCCCTAGTGACTCGATTGACCACCGATATTCAAACCGTTCAAATGGCGGTTATGATGATTATTCGTATGGCGGTTCGTGCTCCATTGAATATTATTTTCTCATTTACACTGGCTTATGTGATGGGTGGATCGATGGCTCTTATTTTCTTGTTTGTGGCACCGATTCTATTTTTCGGCTTAATTCTAATTATTAAAATTGTTATGCCGATATTTAAAAAAGCTTTCCCTAAGTATGATGATTTAAACCACTCGGTTGAAGAAAACATTCTCGGAATTCGTGTTGTTAAGTCATTTGTTCGTGAAGATGAGGAAATTAAGAAGTTCAATGTTTCTTCGGAAAACATTCGTACTTTATTTACAAAAGCGGAACGAATTTTAGCTTTGAACAACCCATTAATGTCCATTTCTATTTATATTGTTGTGATTTTTGTCATGATTGTTGGATCGGAAAGAATTATCACAACCGGTGGTCAAGCCTTGGATATTGGTCAGTTTGCGACCTTGTTGACATATAGTTTCCAAATCTTAGTTTCATTAATGATGCTATCGATGGTATTTGTGATGCTAACATTCTCAGAAGAATCAATGGAACGTGTTTCTGAGGTTTTGTTAGAAAAGAGCGATTTAGTTTCGCCTGAAAATGCGATTGAACAAGTTCAGGATGGCTCAATTGATTTTGAGCATGTTTCCTTCTCCTATTCAAAAGATGCCAATGAAAAAGTTTTAGAAGACATCAATGTACATATTAAACCGGGGGAAGTCATCGGTATTATAGGTGGAACCGGTTCTTCAAAATCTTCGTTAGTACAGCTAATTGCTCGTTTGTATGATGTGAACGAAGGTTCGGTTAAAGTCGGTGGTGTGGATGTTCGGAATTACAATCTTTTTAGTCTACGTGAAGAAGTAGCGATGGTCCTACAAAAGAATGTCTTATTCTCAGGCACGATTGCGGATAACATTCGTTGGGGAAATAAAGATGCCAGTTTAGAAGAAGTAAAAGAGGTTTGTCACTTAGCCTGTGCAGATGAATTCATTGATCAAATGCCTAAGGCTTATGATACATGGATTGAACAAGGCGGTACGAATGTTTCTGGTGGTCAGAAGCAGCGTTTATGTATTGCCAGAGCTTTATTAAAGAAACCAAAGATATTGATTTTAGATGATAGTACTTCTGCTGTAGATACAAAGACAGACGCTTTAATTCGTAAGGCGATGCGAACTTATATTCCTGAAACAACGAAGATTATCATTGCTCAAAGAACATCATCCGTAGAAGATGCAGACCGTGTGATTGTCCTTGAAGATGGTCGTATCAATGCGATTGGAACAAGTGAAGAATTGCTTAAGACAAACGAAATTTATCGTGAAGTTTATCTATCACAGAATAAACAAGGGACAGAAACCATTAGTGAGGAGGTGGCTTAATATGAGAAATAAGACAGCAAATCAAATTTTAATGGTGAAACGTGTCATTAAGATGTTGCTTGAATTCTATCCAAAATTATTACCGATTATTTTAATACTAACTATTGCGAATGCGGTATTGGCTTCATTGCCGGCTATTTTCCAACAAAATATTGTTTCTGTTTTACAACAGGCTTGGGATAATGGCCGGACTTGGGAAGCTACGAAGCCACTTGTAATGCAAGTGGTGTATGGTTTACTATTTGTGTACGCTTTAGCTTTAATAATCAACTTTACCAATCAACAACTCATGGCTATCTTTACTCAAGGAAGTTTGGATAAGATGAGAAAGAAGATATTTAATCATATGGAACATTTACCAATTCGCTTCTTCGATCAAAATCAGCGTGGGGATATTATGTCGTATTATACGAATGATATTGAAGCAATGCGACAGATGATTTCACAAAGCTTACCGCAGTTATTGGTATCTGCTATTTCATTAGTAACGATTTTAGCGATTATGCTGTATTATTCCATTCCATTAGCACTAGTCATTCTTTTAGGTGCCTTCGTGAGTGTTAGTGTAACGAGTAAGGTGGGTGGCTTGTCAGCGAAGTATTTCGTTGCTCAACAAAAAATGACAGGACAAACAGAAGGTGTCATTGAAGAAATGATTAATGGTCTAAAAGTCATTAAAGTATTCAATCATGAACAAGAGGCACAAGAAGCTTTTGACAAAGCGAATAATGAATTGTTTGAGGCTAGCCATATCGCAAACCGTTATGCAAATACATTAATGCCTATTTTGAATAATATTAACTATATTGTATATGCGCTAGTAGCGGTTATGAGTGGTATCTTTATTGAAACAAAATTCCCTAATTTTTCCATCTCAGGACTTGGCTTTTCAATTGCGGTTGCGGTTCCTTTCTTACAAATGTCTCGTCAATTTGCTGGTGCTATCCAACAAATTTCTCCCCAAATTAACGCAATGGTTATGGGTTTGGCAGGAGCACAACGAGTCTTTTCTCTATTAGATGAAGAAGTAGAGGAAGATGAAGGTAGCTATGAACTGGTGAACACTCGTGAGGAAAATGGAGTACTTGTTGAAAGCTCAGAAAAGACGAAACAATGGGCTTGGAAGGTAGAGCATAATGGCGTGACGGAATTGCTTGCTTTAAAGGGAGATGTCAAGTTTAAGAATGTGGATTTCTCCTATTCCCCTGATAAACAAATTCTTTATGATTTAAGCTTATACGCAAAGCCGGGGCAAAAAGTGGCCTTTGTTGGAGCAACGGGAGCTGGTAAAACAACCATTACTAACTTAATTAACCGTTTTTATGATATTGAAAAAGGACAAATTCTTTATGACGGCTTAGATATTAAGAAGATTAAGAAGTCTTCTTTGCGTAAGTCTTTAGGCATTGTTCTTCAGGATACGGTCTTATTTACAGCAACAGTTATGGAAAATATCCGCTATGGAAATTTAGATGCGACGGATGCGGAATGTATTCAAGCTGCTAAGTTGGCTGGTGCTCATGAATTCATCAAACATTTACCACAAGGCTATCAAACTGTCTTACATGGTGGAGCTTCTAATTTATCGCAAGGACAAACACAGTTATTGGCGATTGCTCGAGCGGCAGTCAATAATCCACCAGTTATGATTTTGGATGAAGCAACTTCATCCATTGATACACGTACAGAACAAATCGTTCAAACCGGTATGGATAACTTAATGGAAGGACGAACAGTGTTTGTGATTGCCCACCGTTTATCGACCGTTAAGAATTCCAATGTCATTATTGTTTTAGATCATGGTCATATTATTGAACGTGGTACACATCAAGAATTATTGAATCAAAAAGGTCAGTATTATCAGTTATATACAGGTGCCTTTGAACTTGAATAAGAACTCTTTAGGGAGTTTTTTTTAATAAGATTAGAACTTTAAGTTTACAATACAAAACTTTTTAGATGAATCCGAAAAGAGAAATTGGGGACTACTACCAGAGGATACTTTACGACAATACCATTTTTAGTACATTGACATTATAGGTAGGAAGACCTATAATACATTTGAATAGTTGTTCAAATGAGGTGGCAAGATGGAAATCAAGGCTTATAAAATTGATGGTTTAGATTGTGCAGAATGTGCAGCAAATTTAGAAAAGAAGATTTCGCAGCTAGACAATGTTAATAAAGCTCAAGTCAATTTTGTAAAAGGGACTTTAAAAGTGGAATATAGTGAAGAAGAGAAGCTTGTATTTCCAAAGATTCTGGAGGTCGTGTTGAAAGAAGAGGAAGAAGCTAGTGTTTATCCACTGAATGAGGAAGTTATTTCAGTTGGTATTGAAGGAATTGATGATGTAGATTGTGCGGATTATTTAGCGAAAGAAATTGTAAAGTTACCTTATGTCAGTCATGCAGAAGCCTATTTCATGCAAGAGAAAATCAATGTTCAATTGGATAAACGTTATTTAGAACAAGCGAAGCAAGAAATTAAAACAATTATTCTTAACCACGAACCAGAGGTGCATGTGACTTTTGGAAGGGGAAATGAGCAAGTGAAAAAATCATTGGATTGGATGCTTGTGCGTTTGATTGTTGGATTTTTGTTGTTTATTGGTTCGATGGTAACGAATGGATATGTGGAAATTGGTGTCTCTTTATTGGGCTATATGGTCTTAGCCTATGACATTTTATACAAAGCATTTCGCAATATCATTAAAGGAAAAGTCTTTGATGAGAATTTTTTAATGGTTGTTGCAACAGTGTCTGCTTTATTTCTACAAGAATGGCGTGAAGCAATAGCGGTTATTTTGTTCTATCAGGTGGGGGAATATTTCCAAGATAAAGCGGTGAATCATTCGCGTAAATCCATTGGTGAATTGATGGAAATTCGTCCTGAAGTGGCCATGGTTAAAAGAGCTGATGAATTTAAGATGGTTGCACCGGAAGAGGTTCAAATTGGTGATTTAGTTCGTGTATTACCTGGGGAAAGAATTCCGGTGGATGCGAAGATTGTAGAAGGTAGAAGTAGTTTAAACATGACTTCTTTAACAGGGGAAAGTGCCTGGAAGGATGTTGAGGCCGGCGATGAAGTAATGAGTGGAGCAATCAATCAGAATGGTACGTTAATGGTAATTTGCACCAATCGCTATGCGGATTCTACAGTAGCTAAGATTTTAGATTTGGTAGAAAATAATGACCAAGTTAAGTCCAAAGAAGAACGGTTTATTACAAAATTTGCGGAAGTATATACACCAGTGGTAGTCTTCTTAGCGGTATTAGTAGCAGTTGTGGTAAGTCTACAATTAAGAGATTATCAAGAGGGTATTCGTAGGGCTGGTACTTTCTTAGTTATTTCTTGTCCATGTGCTTTGGTTATTTCCATTCCCTTATCTTTTTTCTCGGGAATTGGGGGTTTATCAAAGGAAGGAATTTTAGTTAAAGGAGCGAATGTCTTTGAAAAAATCAATCGTATTCAAAGAATGGTTTTTGATAAAACAGGTACCTTAACTAAAGGGGAATTTAAGGTTGAAAAAATTATTTCTGAATGTCCGGAAGAAGTATTAAAATATGCGGCAGCCTTGGAAGTACAGTCCAATCATCCATTATCAAAAGCAATTTTAGCGAAGAATGAGCTTGATGTTGGTGCATGGGATGTAAGAAATGTCAAAGAGGTGGCCGGTAGAGGACTAGAGGGATTCGTTAATGGGGAAATAGTTCGTGTGGGTAATCAAAAGCAGTTGAGAGAAGTTGGTATTTTGACTCCGACTATTGATGAAATTGGCACAAAGGTCTTTGTTTCTAAAGGGAATGAGTATTTAGGTTGTCTTATCTTAAATGATCAATTAAAGAAGCATGCTACGAGTTTTATTCAATATTTAGATGAAAAGAAGATTGATACAAAAATTATTTCCGGTGATGAAGAAAAGATAGTCGCAAAGGTAGCGAAAGAGTTAAATATAAAGACTTATCTAGCGAATCAGCTACCAGTGGATAAGGTAGAAGCTTTGGTGCAGGAAATGAAAAAAGGCTTTACTTGTTTTGTAGGAGATGGTACGAATGATGCACCTGTTTTAAGTCGAGCTGATGTATCGATTGCGATGGGTGGTGTTGGTTCTGATGCGGCGATAGAGGTGGCTGATGTTATTTTGATGGATGATGGTATACTTAAGGTGGAAAGCCTTTTGGTACAATCGAAAAAGGTAATCCGAATTGCATTGGAAAATATTTGGTTTGCGATTGGTATTAAGGTACTTGTTTTAGTACTTGGTGCTTTAGGTTTTGCGAATATGTGGATGGCTATTTTCGCTGATACAGGGGTGGCTATTTTATGTGTTCTTAATTCTTTACGTTTACTAAAAGTTCATGATGTTCAGTAAGGAGAGTGTTTATGTCATTTTTTGTTCATCTGGCGGCTAAGGTGTTCTCCCTTTGGCTAATGGAATATTTGTTTCATTTGGTGAAATTTAGAAGCTTTGGAAAGTTAATCGTCACTGCATTTGTGCTAATGGTGTTAAATAGTGTTTTAAAACCAATTCTGCATTTTTTGGCACTACCCATTACAATCTTGACAATTGGCTTATTTGCACTTGTGATTAATGGAATTGTGGTATATGTAGCGTTTCGTCTATCAGAGGTTCAGATTAATGACTTTTCAACAGCGATTATAATTGGAATTTTATTGACAATTGTAGACGTTATCATGGCTGTTAAATAATAAAATATATATATAGCCTTTTTGAAGTGAACCCCAAAAGTCGGACAACCAATAAAGGAGGTTCACTTTTTGTTATGACAAAACTTACAAGAGAACAGAAAATAGAAATCTAGCACAAAAGAAAAGGCAAAGAAACGGTTAAATCTCTATCAAAACAATACAAAATCTTAGGACGCCACATAAACTGCCTTATCAAACTAATCGATACTTATGGAGAAAACATTTTAAGAAAAGATAAGAATAATTATTATAGCCCTGAATTAAAACTTGAAATTATTAATAAAGTTTTAATGGATAAACAATCGGCTGTGTCGACAGCTTTAGAATATGGTCTTCTATCGTATGGAATGCTTTTTAACTGGATTAAATCTTATAAGGAAAATGCTTATATTATAGTAGAGAAAAAGAAAGGTCGAAGATCAAGAAGAAAATTTTACTGGGGATTATGACAATAATCGTATTGACAGTAGTATTGATTGGAGATGGTTACTATAATTTAAAATCGAATTCAGTATACTATGCTGAAAATACAGCTCATAAGGAAGGAACAGAACCGGTACTTATGATGTTGGTAGATAAAAGAAACCATTAATCAATCTATGATAGCTATAAATTAGGTAAAACAACCTTTAAAGTCTAGGGGGTTAAAGTGGTTTCTTTAGAAGATACTGTTGAAGATGCTGAGACTTTATTAAATAATCCTAAAAATCCTATTTATTCTTATTATCAGCAATGCTATAGAAAGTGTAAAGACCTTGGCTCAAGAATTAGAAGGTGCAGGACAACCAACCTATAAAGTGAAGTTTGTAACCACATCACAAGACATAAAAGTTTCATAGTAGAAAAAGATAGGAAATTAACATAAGTTTTCTAAAAATGGTCCCGGATAGTGAGAGGAAAAATAAAGCACTATAGAAACAGAAACAACCACAGAAGTAGCCCTACAGCCCTTGCTGGAGTGAAATAAACCTACAAGATGATGGAAAAATATATATTCAAACATCAATTTGATACTGTATCAAAAAACAGAAAATTGATTTTAATAAATTATATAATATAGCCCATATAGCTAGAAGGTGTACACCTTCTATTTTTTATATTACTTAAAATTATGTGCTACCTGTCACATAGTTTTAAAGGATACAATGAGCACAAAGGAGGCAATAGTATGATAGATAGTAAACACAGAAAAGAAGAAATATTAATTAAATTACTAAACTTAGAAAAAGTATCCTATCAAACATTGTCTCAAGAATATTTTGTTTCTAAAAGCAGTATAGCGAAAGATTTTGAATATATTCGAGAGCTAATAAAACCTTATGACTTATATTTAGTCTTTAATCAAAGAGGCACATATATAGAAGCTTCTGAGACAAAGATACAAAATTTCATAAAAAACCTAATTGAAGAAAAACCCGGTTATTTTGAAGAAAAATTTATTAAAAAAGACCAATTAAATGCCATACATAATAATTTAATCTATTTTTTAGAAGAAAAAGAATTACCTATATACTTAGATACGGTACGTAAAATATCTATATCATTTGCAGTTTTATTTTCAAGAAAAAATAAAGGAAGATATATAGAAGAATTAAATAATAGTATAGATGTTGTAGAAATGTTTAACTTTCAAAATATTCCATTAATCTATGAATTAATTTATTATATAGGAAGTAAATTAGATTATAGCTTAAGTAAAGAAGATGTATACTATATCGCACTTTTCCTTCTTGGAAATAGAATGAGTGACTTTTTCACCAATATAGATGTTCCGGATGGTTTGATTAATCAAGTTAAAGATTTAATACAACAAATATCAATTGGTTTATCAAATAAAGATATGATAGACAATAAATTACTTAGAGATTTATCTGTTCATTTAATGTATATGGTACTTAGAAGAAGTATAAATATAAGTATGCACTCAACACTTATAAATGATATCAAAAATAAATATCCTGTTTTATACCAACTTACTAGTTTATGGCTGACAAATTTTTGCGATTATTATAAAACAAAATTAACGGATGCTGAAATTATGTATGTTGTAATACATATTCAAGCAGCTATAGAAAGAAACAAAAACAAAAAAAGAATATTAGTTGTCTGTCCAAGCGGCTATGGATTTGGCTCATTTATATCAGCTAAAGTAAAATCCAGTTTACCTAGCGATGTATTCGTTGAAGTAGCCTCAGAATTAAATTACAAAGAATTACTTACAGAAAAAATTGCTTATATAGTAAGTACAAGAGAACTAGACCAAAAAAAGTTACCTTCAGTAGTTATTTCTCCGCTTGTTCAAACAGAAGATATGAAAAAAATATTTGATTTATATCTAAGATTTATATATCAAGAAAAAGATTATATAAGTCCAAAAACAACGAAACAAAATTTACCGCATTATATATATCATTTAGATTTACAAAATAAAGAAGACATTATAAAAGCACTAATTCAGAAAGTTAATAATTTAGATGATTGTTCAAAACCATTGTTTATCGATTCTATATTTAATAGAGAGCACATGCAAAGTACATATTTGGGTAATGGAATTGCCCTTCCACATGGAGACCCTAAATTTATAAATCAAACAATGGTATTAATTGCTGTATTAGAAAAACCTATTTTATGGGATGGTACAAATATTGTTGATACGATCATATTACTTTTAGTAAAAAAAGGAGAATCCTATCTGTTAGAAGAATTTATGAATGAATTAGTAGAAGAAGTTAATAATAAAGCACTATTTTTAGAAAAAATGAAAAAGAGGCGGTAAGAACTATGAATTATCTTATTTCACCCCAATACGTATTAGTAAAAGATAAAACAGAATCTTGGCAAGAGGCTTTAGAACTTGCTAGTAAGCCAATATTAGACGATAAAAAAATTGTAAAACAATATATTGAAGAAATGAAAAATTCTGTAATACAAAATGGTCCTTATATGGTTTTAACAGACTATTTTGCATTAATGCATGCAAAGCCTAGTCAATATGTAAATGAGCAAGCAATGAGTTTACTCGTATTAAAGGAAGCTGTTGATTTACTTGGAAAACCAGTAAAAATTATGCTTGTACTAGCAACAAAAGATAATCATTCCCATTTAGAATCATTACAAAAAATTGTAAGTATTTTTGGTAATCAAAAATATTTTGAATGTATATTAAATGGAAATATTGAAGAAATAAAAGAAATGATGAAGGAGGTGGGAAAATGAAGATTTTGGCAGTATGTGGCTTTGGGGTAGGTAGCTCAATGGTTCTTAAAATGACAATTGATAAAGCTATTCGTGAATTAAATATAGATGCAGAAGTGGAAAATACAGATTTATCTTCGGCAAAATCGATGGACGCTGATGTTTACTTAACAAGTAGTGAACTAAAAGAAGAATTGTCAAGAAATACAACAAAGCCGGTTTATCCTATAAAAAAATATATGGATAAAGAGGAAGTAAAAGATGCTTTAAAACAGTATTTAAGTGAAAGGGGAAATGAATAATGAGTTTTTTAACAGATAATATATTAAGAAATCCACCTATCTTATTAGCACTTATAGCGCTAATCGGATTAGTTTTACAAAAGAAATCGATATCAGATAGTATTAAAGGTACATTAACGGTTGCCTTTGGGATGGTAATACTAACAGAAGGTGTCAATATCTTAGTTGGACAAATTGTACCTATAAACCAAGCCGTTCAATCACGATTAGGAGTTGTTGTTGCTGATGGATTAACAGATGTAACATTTACAGCAAATTATGGTGGAATAGTTGGCATATCAATGTTTTTAGGCTTATTAATTCACTTGTTAATCGCAAGATTTACACCTATTAAAACTATATTTCTAACAGGACACATGCTTTGGTGGTTTCCATTTATATTTGTTGCGATAAGTGTGGAATCAGGATTAAGCAATACTGCAACAATTATACTTAGTGCCTTTTTATCAGCATGTTATTGGTCATTTATGCCTTGGATTATGAGAAAATTTGTGTGGGATGTTGTTGGAGATGATTCGTTCTTAATTGGACATCCAACAGGGATTTTATCTCTTATATCAGGTGTTGCAGCTAAAATGTTTGGTGATAAGAGTAAATCAACCGAATCGATTAATATACCTAAAAATTTATCATTCTTTAGAGAAATTTCGATCACAAGTGGGCTGGTTTTATTCTTAATGTATATAATCACTGCCATAATTTCACCAGGCTTTGTTCCTAAGGGTTCTAATATTATAATGTTTGCTTTAAATGCAGGTATTAAATTTGGGGCAGGATTACTTGTTATGTTGTATGGAGTAAGATTACTTATAAATCAAATTATTCCAGCATTCCAAGGTATTGCAGAAAAACTTGTTCCAAATGCAAAACCAGCATTTGATATACCCATTTTATTTAACTATAAACCAAATGCAGTGTTAATTGGATTTTTAGTTGCGATGATTACTTCAACCATTTTAATTATTTTTGTAAATACATCTCATGTATTTGGAGTTATGCTAGTTCCATTAGTTATTACAAGCTTTTTTGAATGTGGAGGAGCTGCAGTAATTGGTGAGGGGCAAGGTGGTTTAAGAGGAGCTATAATTGGAACAGCAGTTGCCTCTTTAGCAATGGTTTTACTTGTAGGTATATCAGCCGTTATTTATAGTACAACAATACAAAACTGGATGTTAGTTTTTGGTGGAAATGATCTTTCTTTAATGGGAATTTTAGGTAAGTTAGTTTCTCAATTATTTAGAGGATTTTAATTAATGTTTTCCTATTTTGATAAAATTTACGAGTTATTAGAGATTGTTAAACACCAAGAAAAAGATAACATGATAAAAGTTGCCTCTATAATGTCTGAAAATATTATGAATAATAAATCTATATTTATTTTTGGGGCAAGTCATGCAGGTATTTTAACACAAGAATTATTTTATCGTGCAGGAGGACTTATTACTATCAATCCTATATTTGCAAAAGAAGTTATGCTTGATATTTCTCCTATTACTTCAACAAGTAAAATGGAAAGACTTGAAGGTTATGGAACTATAATAGGAGAAAATGTAGAATTTAAGAAAGGAGATTTACTAATAGTACATTCAGTATCAGGAAGAAATCCTGTAGCAATTGATTTAGCTTTATATGCAAAATCAAAAGGAGTTATTATAGCTTGTATTACTAATAAAAAATATTCTTTATCTACTCTTAGTAGACATTCATCAAAGTTAAGAATGTTAGAAATTTCAGATGTTGTGATTGATAATCATGGAGATATAGGAGATGCTAGTTGTAGTATAGATGGTTATAAACAAAAAATAGCTCCAACGTCTACTGTTGTAGGAGCAAGTATTTTAAATGAAATAGTTGTACAAGTTTGTAATAATTTATCAGAAAAAAATGTATCACCATTACCAATTTTCTATTCAGCGAATTTAGATGGTGGAGATAAATTGAATGAGGAATTATTTAAAAAATATAAAAGCACAATTCATTATAAATTATAAGTTTAAACAAATAAAAGTGGTTTAATCGGTAATGTACACAAACGTAGGGTTTACCCGAAAATAGAAGAGAATGAAGGTTAAAAATCATTCTTTTTTGTATATTATTTTAACGCCCAAGAAATTGGGTTCACTCCATATAGTGCTTGCCGGGATTTATTCAAGGATAATAGAAATGTGTCTATCTCCTGGAATTATAAGAGCAGATAGATGCAATAAAGCTACAGATACATGTAGTTTATAATGACCATGTATTGATAATGCACGAAACAATAGCATAATATATTTAAGAACGGAGGTAGATATTATGGCAACAACAAATTTGAATATCAGAATAGATAAAGAAGTTAAAGACCAAGCAGAAGTAATATTTTCTGAATTGGGGCTTAATATGACAACTGCTATCAATATATTTTTAAGAGCAACCATTAGAGAAAATGGCATTCCTTTTAATTTGAAACTAGAGATACCAAATACTACTATTAAGGCAATAGAAGAAGGAAGAAATATTGCAAGAGATAGCAGTGTGAAGGGCTATTCTAATATAGATGATTTAAGGGAAGCATTGGAAGCATGAAATACGAAATAAAGTTTACAACACAGTTTAAGAAAGACCTTAAACTTGCAAAAAAAACAAAATAAAAATTTAGAAAAGCTGTTTGAGGTCGTAGGTTTATTAGCAGAAGGTAAAAAACTTGATATGAAGTATAGAGATCATGACCTTTCAGGAACTTATAAGGGGACAAGAGAGTGCCATATAGAACCTGCCCGGCTTTTAGTATTATGAAAAACCACCAGTTATGTACCGACCCCCAAAAGTTAGACCAAAAATCTAATGATTGGAGGTCGGTACATTATGCTGGTGGTTTTTCACTACTTAAAGACTTCGGTTAAATATGATTTTTCTAAATTTCTAACTGAACGCTTCTTTTAGCACTTTTTTTCACTTCAAATAGATATAACCACGTAGAGATTGTGTACCCGTTCCATAACGAGATACCCAGCGCTCATTATAGTGACCATTGAAGTTACCTTCTACGATATGGACACGATCACCGGAAACCTCTGTCACATAAGCAACGTGGTGAGAATAAACAACAATAGAACCGGCTCTTGGAGCAGAACCTGTAGCGTAACCAGTCCTTCTAGCATTAGAAATCCAAGCTCCAGCATTTCCCCAGTTCGGTAAATTAACCGAAGAACGATCGTGAGCAGCCTGCCATGCCCCGAAGGTACAATTGGACCAACCGCCACCATAAGGATTATTTCCTCCACCTCTTATTGCGTTAGGACTAGAACTTTCAGCATCAGAGTCATCAGAAGAATCTTGAGAAGCTTGTTTCATTTCTTCCTCTTTCTTCCTTTTTTTCTCTAATTCTTTCTTTTTCTTTTCCTTTTCTTTCTTCTTTTCTTCCAGTTTTTTCTTATCTCTTTCGACAGCATCTTTGACTTCTGTCGGCGTACGAACAATCACTTCCAAGGTAGTGGAAGTGGAGTTACCATCAACATCAACCGCCATATAAGTTACCTTATAACGACCATCCTTATTCATATCTACCTTTCCTGAGTACTTAAGAACCGGTAATACACCGGATTCATCATTTACATAGGAAACATAGTTAGCAGGATTCCATTTATCACCATTATTCACAACAACTCTATTACTCTTTAAGCGTAAGATTGGTGCGCCACTCTGTTCAACTTTTACCATAACGTTTTGAACTAATGAATAACCAACGGAGTCATTCGAAATGTTCTTATTACGATAAACAAGATTGATTTTAGCAGTCACAGATTGAATACCAGAAACAGTCCGATCAAAATCAGAAATTTCAGCAGTGCTCTTCGTGAAATCAACATTATTAATATCAATATTCTTATCGTATTGAGCACAATTTTGTATAACAAGGTTCTTAATGGTTTCTTTTGGATTGGAGTCTTCCATGCTAACTTCAATTAAAGGTAAATCAGCAATGGTGGTACTTGTATCATTGCCCGCCGCCCTTACAATAGAGGGAGCACTATTAGCTACTGCGAATACACAAGCTGTAGCTAAACTGACCATAAATGAGCCAATTCTTTTCAGTTTTTTATTCAGCATAAGTACATTCTATAGTAAGTTACCCTTCTTTAGCAAGTTTTGACGTTTTTTCACATAATCTTCACAAGATTATACGAATTAAATTCTTCACTCATTTTTAGCATTCTCTATAATATTGAGGTTAGCTTTGGTATAATGAACACATGCGAATTATTATACAAAGAGTGAAAGAAGCCAGTGTTGAAATTAATCAAAAAATCGTTGGTCAAATCGAACATGGATATATGATTTTAGTGGGTATTCACGATGCTGACACAAAGGCTATTGTGGAGCACATGGCAAAAAAAGTAAGCCTTTTACGAATTTTCGATGATGAAAATGGAAAAATGAATCGGTCTATCTTAGATAAACAAGGTTCTATTCTTTCGATTAGTCAATTTACTTTATTTGCGGACACAAGAAAAGGCAATCGCCCAGGATTTACAGAAGCAGGAAAGCCTGAACATTCCAAGGAATTATATCTGTATTTCAATGAAACTCTAAGAAATTTGGGGATTGTTGTGGAAGAAGGGGAGTTTGGTGCTGATATGCAAGTTTGCTTACAAAATGATGGACCAATTACGATATACATGGATAGTCAGGAGATGTCATGGGGAAAATGATTTATGGTAATGAAATTGCGGTACAAATTCGCCAACAATTATCTGAACAAATCCGCCAAAGTTCTAAACCTGTTACTTTAGCAGTTGTTTTAGTGGGAGACGATCCGGCTTCTGCTTCTTATGTAAAGGGGAAAGAAAAAGCCTGCGCGCAAGTGGGAATAAAAACTAAGACCTACGTTTATCCACAAGATAGTTGTCAAGAAGAAATCCTATCCCTTGTGAAACAACTTAATAAAGATGAAACGGTAGACGGTATTTTAGTTCAATTACCACTTCCAAAACAAATTAACCAAGATGTTGTGGTACAAAGCATTGCTTCGGAAAAGGATGTGGATGGTTTAACTGGAACTAGTGTTGGTAAACTATATCGCAATGAAGAAACGTTTGTGCCATGCACGCCATTAGGTATTATGGCTATCTTGAAATCCTTGCCAATTGAATTAGAAGGCAAACACGCCGTTGTGGTGGGTAGAAGTCATTTGGTTGGAGCTCCGGTGTCTCATTTATTGGTGGATGCGAATTCGACAGTAACGATATGCCACTCAAAAACCAAAGATGTGTCTTATTTTACGAAACAAGCAGATATTCTTATCGTAGCGGTAGGCAAAGCAAAGTTTATTAAAAAAGAGGATGTTAAAGAAGAAGCGATTGTGATTGATGTTGGTGTTAATCGTATGGCAGATGGAAAACTTTGTGGAGATGTGGACACGGAAGATGTTTTAGATAAGGTGTCCTACATTACCCCAGTACCAAAAGGAGTAGGACCAATGACAATTACAATGTTACTGTGGAATACCTATTATGCACACCAAAGGAGATACCATGATTGATATTCATATTGGCGATATTGTGGAGATGAAGAAGGAACACCCTTGTCATAAATCAAAGCTTTGGACAATCACAAGAGTGGGAGCAGATATTAAAATCCAATGTCAAGGTTGTCAAAAGACCATTATGATGCCTAGATTTGAATTTGAAAAAAAACTAAAAAAGATTGTTGAAAGAGCAGAGGAATAAACGATGTCATTAACAGCTGGAATTGTTGGTTTGCCAAATGTTGGTAAATCTACTTTATTTAATGCGATTACGAATAGCCAAGTTTTAGCGGAGAATTATCCCTTCGCTACCATCCAACCAAATGTTGGTGTGGTGGAAGTGCCGGATTATCGCATGGAGGAATTTGTCAAGATTTTTAATCCTAAAAAAACCATTTATACCACCTTTGAATTTACCGATATTGCCGGACTTGTGAAAGGGGCTTCAAAAGGGGAAGGATTAGGTAATCAATTTTTAGCCAACATTCGTCAAACGGATGCGATTATTCATGTTGTGCGTTGCTTTGATGATAACAATATTGAACATGTGGAAGGAAGCGTTAATCCTATTCGTGATATTGAAGAAATTAGTTTGGAATTGTGCTTGGCGGATTTAGATACGGTTGAAAATCGTTATGGTAAAATCGCAAGGAAAGCCACTTCTTCCAAAGATGCGGAAGCGATGAAAGAAGTGAAGGTCTTAGAAAAATTAAAGCCAGCCTTAGAAGCCGGTACACCAATTCGTTTATTGGATTTAAGCGAAGAAGAAAAAGATTTTATTCGTAACTATGGTTTATTAAGTTTTAAACCGGTTATCTATGTAGCGAATATGTCAGATGAAGAAATCAGTCATCCAACCAAGAATTCATATTATCAAGCTGTAGAAGCCTTTGCCAAAAAGGAGAATAGCCAATGTATTGCGATTTGTGCCAAGATGGAAGAAGAACTATCTTCTTTAGAGAAAGAAGAAAAGAAAGCTTTCTTAGAGGATTTAGGTATTCAACAATCCGGTTTAGATCAAATTATTAAGGCGACATATCATTTATTAGGTTTAAGAACTTTCTTTACAGTTGGTGAACCGGAGTGTCGAGCATGGACGTTCCATGAAGGTATGAAGGCACCGCAATGCGCAGGGGTTATTCATACTGATTTTGAACGAGGATTTATTCGGGCTGAGGTTTATTCGTACGAAGATTTAAGGGAATACCGAACAGAGCAGTCTATTAAAGAACATGGGAAGATGCGTTTAGAAGGTAAGGAATATGTCATGAAAGATGGCGATGTCGTCTTCTTCCGTTTTAATGTTTAATCTTAAAAAATTGTGAAGAATAGAACGTGCTTATGGTATGATAAAAATGATAAAAGGAGGAGAATCCTATGAAACTTGTATTAGCGATTGTCTCTAACGACGATGCGACAGCGGTGTCGGCCGCCTTGATGGAAAATAATTTCTATATGACGAAATTAGCGACCACAGGAGGATTTTTAAGAGCGGGGAATACGACCTTCATTGTGGGGACAGAAGATGACTTGGTGGAAAAATGTATTGAAATTATTGGTACGGAAGCCAAGAAGAGAACAGAGATTGTGCCATCCACTGCATCGTATGATTTAAGTCATTACGCTTCCTTCCCAGTTGAAGTTCAAGTGGGTGGAGCAACTGTCTTTGTCTTAGACGTGGATCAATTTAAGAAGTTATAAGCCTAAGAGGGTAATTTTGAAGAGAAGAGAATTCTTAGATAAGTTATCTTTTTATTTGTTAATGGATGGTTAGGATAGATAGGGATTTGTAGAAAGGAAAAGAATAGTTATTATGTATGAAACGGTTCATCATCAAAATGATTTGCATGAAGGAATAGGAACCTAGCTTAAAAACAACCATTTGCAAGGTAAAGAGATTGGAGTTATCTATACCTATGATTGCGACACTGCACCCAATCAATAGGATATAGGAAAAAATAGGTAGAAACATGGATGTTGTTGTATTTTTACAAACATAAAGATTTTTTTGAGTTATCAATAAACATCCTCTAGTTTGATTAGAGGATGTTTATTTTGACTTGAACTTTTTTTGGGCATATTCCCATAAGATAGGATGGGCATTCTTTAATTTTTCTTGCATACAAAGGTTTAATAATTCTTGTAATAAATGTTTAATTTCAATGCCCTTGTATCCTAATGCTTGAGCATCGTGACCGGTAAATTGCAACTGGGATAAAGAGGTTGGAATGGGTTTTTCTTTGAGCTTTTGAAACCATGATGAAAGTTGTGCGCCATCCAAGGAAGCATCTAAAGCAGTTCTATATAAAAGGTAATCTTCTATATTCTCAAAATAAGAAAGAATACGATAACCATCATAATCTTCTTGTAAGGGAAGAGATTGGTATTGAAGAATGTTTTCGATTTGATGTATTTCTTGATTACTGAAAGTAAAGTCTTTTAAAACAGAATGGTAGTTTGGTACTGTAGAAAACAAGATAGCTAAACGACTGATTTGCGACAAAGGTTCTTTTTGAATAGCTTTAAAAACCACTTCTTTTTGAATGTTCGCTAAAGCAGGAATAGCAGCCACGAAAATAGTAAAGTATTGTTTAAGAAATTGACCGCTCCTTGTATAAGTGAATAATTGTGTTAGTTCTGCATGAATTCTTTCCTTGGAAATAAAAGCTAATAAGTTTTTCTTTGCAAACATAGCTTTCGCTGTTTCTTCTTCAATCGTAAAGTTCAATCTTGCCGCAAAACGCAGTGCTCTTAAAATACGCAAAGCATCTTCTTCGAAACGATCTTGAGCATTACCAATACAACGAACACACCCTTCTTTTAAATCCTTTTGCCCATGGAAAAAATCCACTAATCCATTTTTCTTACTGTAACAAAGTGCATTGATTGTAAAATCACGACGAGCACAATCTTCTTGTAAGGAAGAAGAAAATTGTACTTGTTTAGGATGACGGTGATCACGATATTCCCCATCTACTCGATAGGTAGTAATTTCAATTGGATGACCTTTGCTTAAAACTGTTAAAGTGCCATGTTGAATACCGGTTGGGATGGTTGGATACTGTTTGAAAATACGAACCATTTCTTCTGGTGTCGCATTGGTGGTTAAATCATAATCCTTGATAGGATAAGCCAAAAGATGATTGCGGATAGCACCACCAACCAAATAAGCTTCATAGCCATGGCTTTCCAATTCTTGCATTAATTCTTGTACATACTTAGGTAAGTCTAGTTCCATACTCTTATTATAGAGAAAAAGCTAGTATAATAAAGAAAAAGGAGCTTTTATGAGAATAGGACAATCCACGGATATACATCCCTTTGTGAAGGGACGTGATTTAATCTTAGGTGCTGTAAAAATTGACTATGAACAAGGCTTACAAGGACACAGTGATGCGGATGCGCTATTACACGCTATTGCGGAAGCAATATTAGGAGCCTTAGGTCTAGGGGATTTGGGAACTTGGTTTTCTGATCAAGATCCAGCGTATAAAGGAATAGCATCTTCTGTTTTATTAAAAGATGTTATCCGGAAGATGAAACAACAGCGTTATCACATTGGCAATATTGATAGCTTAATATTGATTGAACGACCAAAGATGAATCCTTATATTGCTAAGATGAAAGAAAATATTGCATTACTTTGTGAATGTGATGAAAATAAAGTGAATGTCAAGGCAACAAGAGGTGAAAGACTTGGTTTTATTGGTCGCCAAGAAGGGGCTATGGCACAAGCGGTTGTTTTATTGGAGGAAGATAAATAATGTTTCATAAAACAAATGAAGTAAAAGTATTAAGAGATCCTATTCATGGTTATATTCATGTTGAATATCAAGTGGTTTGGGATGTTATCAATAATCGTTGGTTTCAACGTTTGCGTCGTATTCGTCAATTGGGTGGTGCTTCGGTTGTCTATCATACGGCTGAGCATACACGCTTTTCTCATTCGTTAGGGGTGTATGAATTAGTACGTCGTATGGTGACAGAAATTCCGGATTTAGAAAAATCTCTGAATCAAAGGGAAAAGATGATTGCGATGTTGGCAGGCTTATTGCATGATATTGGCCATGGTCCCTATTCCCATGCCTTGGAAGCTATTACCAATGAAAATCATGAAGTCTTTACTTGTCGCATCATTGAAGAAAATACAGAAATCACGGAAATCTTAAATCGTGCTTCGAAAGGTTTAGCTAAAGAAGTAGCGGATGTCATTCGTCACGAAAGTCAAAATCCTTTATTAAGCCAATTAATTTCTTCTCAATTGGATGCGGATCGAATGGATTATTTATTAAGAGATGCATATTTTACGGGAACGAAATATGGTGAATTTGATTTGGAAAGAATATTGCGTGTGATTCGGGTGCATGATGATCGTCAATTGGTGGTGAAGGAATCGGGCGTGTATGCGGTGGAAAACTATATTATGGCTCGTTACCACATGTATTGGCAGGTGTATTACCATCCCGTTGCACGTGCTTTTGAAAGTATTCTTCATTCCTTGTTTCGTCGTTTGAAGGATATTCCATTACAAGGGGAAAGAATAGAAATCATAGAGCCCATTTTACAAGGGGAAAAATTAGAACTAGAAGAATACTTTCGCTTGGATGAATATGCTTTTAGTTATGCTTTTGGTCAATGGGTGAGCCATCCTGATTCAATTATTGCGGATTTATGTGGTCGATTACGAGATCGTGACTTGTTTGATTATGTGGATTACAGTACTGAAAATCAAAAGAAAATTGCTCATATACTACAAAGAAAAGGATTGGATGAAAAATATTATTTAACCAAGGATTTGGTCAACCAAAAACCATATCAGCCGTACGTTAAGAATGAACAAGGTGCGATTTGGGTACGCTTGAAAAATGGTGTCACCAAAGAATTAGAATCCGCCTCGGTGATTGTAGGTAGCTTAACACGTGGCAAAGATAACGATGATAATAAGATTTTCTTTCCTAAAGAGGTGAGACTTGAAAGCGACGATTAAATTATGCACAAAAGAAAACCTGATCAGCGATGGCATTGGATTTTATTCAGAAGGAAAATTGCGTTATTTTGAACTGGATAAAAAAACCAAACAAGAAGTTAATTTTAAGGATGATACAATAGAAATTATTCGTAAAGCAGAAGTGGAAACGCATTTAATCTTACGTCGTTCCGGTGATAGTTCTTGTGAAGTTAATTCGGAATATGGTGTGATGAAAATACCGGTTCGTTTGCTTAGATACGAGAAAAAAAATGGAGAGATTTATCTTAGTTATGAAATGAATGAAAATGAAATTCATCATTTTCATTGGAAAGTTGAACCCTTGGTGTAAGTTTCGTTTAAAAATAGTTGTGGAATGATTGACAATCTTGAATTCTTACCTTATATTCATTAGGAAATTCACTGCGTAATGATTTATTAAAGGAGAATTTATATGAGTGTCAATAAAACTATGACAGATGTGGCTTATGATTTTTTAAGTCGACACAAAAAACAGGTTGAATTTTTAAAGCTTTGGGATGAGGTGAACAAGAAATTCGATATTCCTGAAGATAAAAAGAGAAGAAAGAAAAGTCAATTTTATTCAGAGTTATTGTTGGATACACGCTTCGCTTCTTTTGAGAACAATCGCTGGGATTTAAGAAATCGTCATCGCTTTGATGAAACTCATGTGGACACGCAAGACATTGTGTTTGATGATGAAGACGATGAATTGGATGTAATTGGTTTGGATTTACCAAAAGGAGATGATGCCTTCGACAATTAGTGGAGGCATTTTCTTTTTACTTTTAAAAAAGGAAAAAATGGGATAAAATACTAGTGTTAATAAAGGAGGACGTTACGTCTTATGGTTTTAGTTTCGGCTAAAGAAATGATTGACAAGGCTCGTCAGGGTCATTATGCGATTGGTGCGTTCAACATCAACAACATGGAGTGGACAAAAGCTATCTTAGCAGGTGCCCAAGAAACAAACTCACCAGTGATTTTACAAGTATCAGAAGGGGCCGGTAAATACATGTGTGGTTTCAAGCAAGCTGCTGATATGGTTAAGAACATTCACGACCAAATGGGTATCACAGTTCCGGTAGCGTTACATTTAGACCACGGTACTTATGAAGGGGCTAAGGCTGCTATTGAAGCTGGTTTCACATCGGTTATGTTTGATGGTTCACACTATGAATTCAAAGAAAATGAAGAAAAGTCTAAAGAAATCATCGCTTTAGCACATGCCAAGGGAGTTTCTGTAGAATGTGAAGTTGGCGGTATCGGTGGTACGGAAGATGGTGTCACATCCAATGGTGAGCAAGCTGATCCGGCTGAGTGTGCGGAAATTGCTGGTTTAGGTGTTGACTTCTTAGCGGCCGGTATCGGTAACATTCATGGGGTTTATCCGGCTGATTGGGCAGGTTTAAACTTTGATTTATTAGCTAAGATTGATGAAGCTGTTAACCACACACCATTAGTATTACATGGTGGTTCCGGTATTCCTTCTAATCAAATTCACAAGGCAATTGACATGGGTGTTTCTAAGATTAATGTTAATACGGACCTACAAATTGAATTTGCGAAGGCTACTCGTGCTTACATTGAAGCTGGTAAGGATCAACAGGGTAAAGGCTTTGACCCTCGTAAATTATTGAAGCCGGGTACAGACGCAATCACCGCTAAGGTCATTGCAATGATTAAGAACTTCGGTTCAGCCGACAAGGCTTAAGTAAAAAACGAATTTGTCAGGAAGGAAGTTAGTTCCTCTCTGACTTTTTTGTATGCTTTTCATTCTTTTTAATCTGCTTTAAAATAGTAGCTATGATAAAAGCAGTTTTATTTGATATGGATGGAATTCTCTTTGATTCAGAGGATTTTTATATGCAAGGAACCATTGCCCAAATGAAATCTTGGGGATACAATGGTCCAATTGAAAAAATATACGCGATTATTGGAACTTCTATGGAGGGAACCTGTGATATTCTTTACCAACTTTTAGATGGAAAGAAACCAAAAGAAGATATTGCCAAAGAAAATTATATTTATTTCACCCAAACCAATCCGCTTAAAGCAAGGGATATTATGTTTCAAGATGTGCCAAAAGCGTTAGAAACTTTAAAGAATGAGGGTATTCAAATGGCGGTTTGTTCTTCATCGCCTTATGAAACGGTGATGTATATGATTAAAGAAATGGGTATTCAGTCTTATTTCAATTACATTGAATCCGGTGAACATTTAGCCCATTTTAAACCGGCTCCGGACATTTATTTAGATGCTTTAAAGCAGTTAAATGTGAAAGTGGAAGAAGCGATTGTCTATGAAGATAGTCAAATTGGTATCCAAGCGGGTAAGAATGCAGGCATGATAACGATTGCAAGAGAAGATTTGCGTTATGGGCAAGACCAAAGCCAAGCGGATTTTTGTGTGAAGAATATCAGTGAATTAGTGAAGTGGATAGAGGGGGTTAATCATGGAGAGAGTCATTAAAATTCGAGGTGGGAGAACATTAAGTGGAGAAGTTTCTATATCAGGAGCGAAGAATGCGACTGTCGCTTTAATCCCAGCCGCCATTTTAGCTTCTGGTCCAGTTACAATTGTTGGTGTTCCACAAATTGCAGACGTACAAAATTTAACGAAAATTTTACAACTATTGCATGTTGAGGTACATCAGGTTGCTAAAGATCATCTCATCATCGATCCAGGTCATATGCAAGATATGGATTTGGTGGATGAAGCCGTTACGAAATTAAGAGCCTCCTATTATTTCATGGGTGCTTTGCTAGGTAAGTATGGTCATGTCAAGATGAAAATGCCTGGTGGTTGTGATTTAGGGCCTAGACCAATTGACTTACATTTGAAAGGTTTTGAGGCATTAGGCGCTAAAGTTACCTATGAAAGAGGTTGTTATGTGATTGATGCTGATGAGTTAGTGGGAACGGATATTTTCTTAGATTTTGCTTCTGTTGGTGCCACGATTAATATCATGATGGCAGCGGTTTACGCAAAGGGCAGAACAACCATTGAAAATGCTGCGAAAGAGCCGGAAATCATTGATGTAGCCACTTTGTTAAATAATATGGGTGCTAAAGTTCGTGGGGCCGGTACAGATGTTATCACCATTGATGGTGTTAGTACGATGTATGGTTGTATTCATGAAATTATCCCTGACCGTATTGAAGCCGGTACTTTCTTGATTATGGCGGCGGCTTGTGGAAAGGATGTTACGATTAGTAATGTCATTCCAACACACTTAGAAGCCCTTACTTCCAAACTAAGAGATATGGGTGTTCCTTTAAAAATTGAAATCGATAAAATTATCGTTGGTGAAAGCCATTCTTTAAAAACAACCGATATTACCACCCGTATTTATCCCGGTTTTCCAACTGATTTACAACAACCTTTAACCGCCCTTTTAACCCAAGCGGATGGTGATTCTCGAGTGGAAGAAACAATTTATAAAGAACGTTTTAAGCATTGTGAAGAACTTAATAATATGGGGGCGAATATTGAAGTTGGAACTGGAGAAGCGATGATTCATGGTCCAACACCTTTGTTTGGCGCAAAAGTCGTCGCTACGGATCTTCGTTGTGGAGCAGCCATGTTGGTGGCAGGTTTGATTGCGAATGGGGTGACAGAAATCCATGATATTTATCATATTGAACGTGGTTATTCCGAAATCGACCAAAAATTGATTGCCTTGGGGGCGGAAATTTGGCGTGAAGAAGTGGAATAAGACTTGCGATTGAAAAGAAATATGTTAATATATTATGGCAATAAGCACTTACTTTAAGCACAAATGAGGCTTAAGGCAGAAGGGAGAACATATTTATGAAACAAGGAATTCATCCGGAATACCATAAAGTTAAAGTTGTTTGTTCAAGTTGCGGTACAGAATTTGAAACAGGTTCTACAGCTAAGGAATTAAAAGCTGACACATGTTCAAACTGTCACCCATTCTATACAGGTAGACAACGATTCGCTCAAGCTCAAGGACGTATTGAGAAGTTTAATCGTAAATACGGCATTAAGGAAGGCGAATAAGAGTGAGAAATCACTCTTTTTTTTAGCTATCTAATTAGAGTACAATATTTTAGTAAGGAGTATACGTAGCCATGGATGCAGTAAGAGAGAAACTAATTGAAATTGAAAAACGATACCAAACCATCACGAATGATTTGATGGATGAAAAGGTATTTAGCAATCCCGCTTTATTAACCAAATTATCCAAGGAACAAGCTTCCTTAACCCAATCGCTTGAAGCTTGGCATAAATTGAAAAAATTAGATAATCAAATTGAACAAGCCAATGAAATGTTAAAGGAAAGTGATCCCGAATTAAAAGAAATGGCGAAAATGGAATTGGAAGAATGTGTACCAGCGCAAGAAGAACTTTTAGAACACATTCAACATTTATTGATTCCAAAAGATCCTGATGATGATCATGATGTCATTATGGAAATCCGTGGTGGTGCTGGTGGTGATGAGGGTAATATTTTTGCGGGGGATTTGTATCGCATGTATATACGTTATGCGGAAGCGAAAGGTTGGAAGATTCAAGTCATGGAAGCCTCGGCTAGTGAAGCGGGTGGCTTTTCACAAGTTATTTTCTCCATTAAAGGAAATGAAGTGTACCGTGATTTAAAGTGGGAATCCGGTGTGCATCGAGTTCAACGTGTGCCTAAGACCGAATCGCAAGGACGTGTGCATACCTCCACAGCAACGGTACTTTGCCAACCGGAAGCGGAAGAAGCGGATATTGTCATTGACCCAAGTGATTTAACTATTGAAACTCATCGTGCTTCTGGGGCGGGTGGTCAGCACATTAATAAAACCGATTCAGCCGTTCGTATTGTCCACTTGCCAACAGGGATTACGGTTAACTGCCAAGATGGACGTTCACAAATTGAAAATAGAGAAACCGCCATGCGATTAATTCGTGCCCGTGTTTATGAAGAAATTAAGCGCCAAAGAGATGAAGCGGCCGGAGCGGTTCGTCGGGCTAAGATTGGTACCGGTGATCGGTCGGAAAAAATTCGTACCTATAACTACCCACAAAATCGTGTGACGGATCATCGCATTGGTTTAACCATTACGCAATTAGATCGCATTATGGAAGGTAAGCTGGATGGTATCATCGAAGGATTACAAGCGGAAGAGGAAAAGAGAAAACTAGAGGAAAGCCAAGGATGAGTTTTTTAAGAGAATTGGTTCTTGATTATGAAAAGAAAGCGTTGGAAAAGGCTATTTCTGAAGAAACTGTTATGGCTTATTTGGTGGAATTGAGCCAAAGAGAACGCTATGATTTATACCTGCATTTTGAAGAAGAAAGCCCACAAGATTTAGAAAAAGAGTTCTGTGCCGGTATGGAAAGAATTCTCAAGGGTGAACCAATGGCACATGTGCTAGGCTACTCTTGGTTTTATGGCTATAAAATACTGGTGAATAGGGATGTTTTAATTCCTCGTTATGAAACGGAAGAATTGTGTGCCAATATTTTAAATCGTATGGATACTTTCTTTTCAAATGCAGAGAAAATAGATATTGCGGATGTTGGAACCGGATCAGGGGCTATCGCGATTACACTTTGCAGGGAAGAAGAAAAATGCGTGATGAGAGCGAGTGATATTTCTTCTGAGGCGGTAGATATAGCAAAGAAAAATGCACAGCTTAATGAAGCAACAATCGAATTCTTGGTTGGGAATATGTTGGATCCTTTATTGGAAAAAGGAATTCAGTTGGATGTTTTAGTGTGCAATCCGCCGTATATTCCTCAAGCGGAAGAAATGGAATCTTCTGTGGTAGACTATGAACCTCATGTGGCTTTATTTGGGGGGAAAGATGGATTGAAGTATTATCGAGAAGTCTTTATGAACGCTCATCGTATTTTAAAAGAAAAAGCTTTCATGGCTTTTGAAATGGGTTGGAACCAAAGAGAAGCGATGACGAAACTAATCAAAGAAATTTTACCGGAAGATCGCTTTGAATTTCTCAAAGATATCAATGGAAAAGATCGTATGTTGTTTGTATATCATAATCTTTAAGGAGAGTAGAAAGTTTGTACTCTCTTTTATTTCGTCTATAATATATCCAAGATGATAAATAAACCAAAAAAATGGATACTAATTTTAATCAGCGTATTTTTCCTGTTTTCCACGCTTTTAACATTTACGATCGTTTGGTTGTTCCATACTTGGCCTAAGCTACAAATTCATGAGTTTTTGTTTGAAATACTGACTCCTTTAAAAGGCACCGGTTCTGATCAAATCCGAAAATTTATTATCTGGGTGATTGTACCAACTAGTGTTGTAGGGATACTGGTGGCTATTCTTTATTACTTATTAACAGAGGAAAAAAGAAAAATGCTGCGAAAAGGATTGGTGTTTTTATCCATTATATCGCTAGTTTTAAGTGGTGTTCGTTTTTGGACAAAACTAGATGTTACGAATTATATTAGAAATCAATGGACTGATTCTACTTTTATTCAAAAAGAATACGTAGATCCTTCAACGGTAGCTCTACAATTCCCTAAGAAGAAAAGAAATTTAATTTATATTAGTTTAGAATCTGTAGAAACAGGATTCTCCAGTCAAGAATATGGTGGAAAAAAGAAGAATAATTACATTCCTGAGCTAACGAAATTAGCATTGTCTAATCAATGCTTTTCCGCTAATCAAAAAGTACTAAACGGCGCTGTTTCCTTGACAGGAACAGGATGGACAATGGGTGGTTTATTTGCTCAAACCTCCGGGTTGCCTCTAAAAGTTAATATGGAAGGCAATAGTATGATTTCACAAGAAACCTTCTTTCCAAATATAATGAATTTAGGCGATATTCTTGCTAAACAAGGTTATCAGAATGTCTTTATGTTAGGATCGGATGCCGAGTTTGGTGGTCGTCAGCTATTCTTCAAAAGCCATGGTAATTATGAAATCAATGATTATAATTATGCCAAACAAAAAAACTGGATTCCATCCAACTATCATGTGTTTTGGGGCTTTGAAGACCATAAACTCTTTGACTTTGCAAAAATGAAACTAACTAATCTTTCTTCAAGTGATAAACCTTTTAACTTACATCTATTAACTGTCGATACTCATTTTGAAGATGGTTATAAAGACCATGAAACACCAACAAAGTTTTCTCAGAATCAATATGGCAATGTGATTTATGGTTCGGATAAACGAGTGAGTGATTTTGTGAAGTGGTGTCAGAAACAACCTTGGTATGAAAATACAACGATTGTACTTTCAGGCGATCATCCAACCATGGATAAAGACTTCATGGAAGGGGTAGATATGCACCATAAAAGAACCGTGTATTACACCATTGTGAATGGAATAGCGAAACGAGAGAATAGCTCAATCAGTCGTTATTATTCGACGATGGATAGTTTTCCAACCACTTTGGCAGCTTTGGGTGTGAAGATACCGGGTGACCGTTTGGCCTTGGGCACAAACTTATATGGTCAGAAAAAGACCTTAGTGGAAGAATATGGAGAAGATTTCTTAAATGAAGAATTAGCGAAAAAATCTAGCTTTATGGAAAAATTAGCGGCGGTTAAAAAAGAAGAGAATGAACATCCATATAACCTAGGCTTTGAAAGCTCTGTCCAAGGAAAACACTTGAAATTAGATTGGAAATATTTATTGGAAAAAGACCAATGGTTGGATACAAGCGGTGTTTCTATTTTTCAAAAAGGTCAAAGGCTAGAGAAAACTACAGAGAACAGCTATGCACTATTGGATGAAACTTCTCCTTTAATCTTAAAGATAAAAGACAAAGAGGTACTTCGTGGCGAACCGCATTTCTTTAGTCAGGAGTTTCATTCTTTTATCCAAGCGTTAAAAGGAGCCGATAGGACGAAGTACGATTGGTACATGCTTAATTCGGGTGATTATATGAACCAAGTCAATTCGGAAAGAAAGAAAAGTTTAATTTCTTTAGGCTTAACGGAAAAAGAACTACGCTTAAATCACAATGTGCTTTTCACCTCAAGTGGTGTAAAAGAAAGCTCGAAAGAGAGCATTCATTACAAACAGAATGTAGTAGAATGCTTGGCTTCTTTGGATGCTAATGAGAAATCTTGGTTTGTGTATAAAGGGAAAAAACACTCAATTTCACAGGGAATTAACTTCTTTGTAGTGAATAAAGAAACAGGAGAGGTAACGCATCGCTCATTTAATACGATTGTTGGTTATCCCAGCTTTGATAAAAAAATAATTCAAGTTAAGAATCATCAATTGCAAGTGGAATTGTCTCAATATTCTGGCGTTGTTGGTGAGGTGTTTGGGAATTTCTTGATTGTTAGCGATGGAAAAGAGAGAAGATTGGTTTATTTAGACTTGGCGAATGGTGTTTGGAAGGCTAATATAGATATTCAAGGGATGGATGAATCGAAATTAGAAATGATGGGATTTTTAAATGTGAAGAATCAAATCTATTTTATTGGAGATATAGAAGTGCAGGATTAAAATAGAAACGAGAGGTATTCATGAAAAAAACGAAAACAAAAAAACCTTTGAGCAAGGGAATGAAAGTCTTTTTGGATTTAGTGATGGTTTGTTGCTTATTGGTGGCCGGCTTTTCAGCTTGGAGTATTGTGCAAGCTTTGAAAGATTATCGTGAATCGCGACAGGCTTATGAAGAAGTTAGAAAAGAAGTGGTTGTGATTGATCAAAAAACAAAAGAAGAAAAGGTGGATTTTGCGAAATTAAAGAAGCTTTATCCTGATACAGCCGCTTGGATTAAAATGAAAGATAGTAGGATTGATTATCCGATTGTCTATGGCGACTCTGTTGATCCGGCAAGAAGAGGAAATGAGTTCTATTTGCATCATTTGATGGATGGTCGTTACCAAAACTCAGGAACATTATTCATGGATGTTCAAAATGGGCGTGGTTTGAAGTCAAGGGTTTGGACGGTGTATGGACATAATATGCGTGATGGCTCAATGTTTGCGGATATCAATAAATTTCAGAAACAGTCTTACTATGATAGTCATAAGGAAATGGAATTAGAAACACCAGAGGGTAAGTATAAGGTTTATCCGGTTGCCGGCATCAAAACAACTGGTTCAGATGATTATGTGCGCTACCATTTTAGCTCTAATCAAGAGTTTATGGATTATGTGAATATGTTTCAAAAGAAGAGTACTTTTAAATCTGAACAAACGGTAAGTGCGAAGGATCAGTTGATGTTATTTTCGACTTGTGATTATAGCATTGATGATGGTCGTTATGCTTTGCTTGCAAAAGTGGTTAAGAAATAGAGGTAGTGGTATGTTGAAAACGAAAGATTGTTTTGATTTGAACCATAGTTTAGCTGGCTCTTATTTAGAAAAGTATGAATATCCATGGCTTGCCTTATCGGGTATTAAAGAATTGATTTTAAATTTAGGTGGTTCTCTAGGTGAGGATTATGAAGAGGTTCAACCACAGGTTTGGGTGCATAAAACAGCTAAAGTATTTCCTTCTGCTTATTTAGGAAGTCCTTGTATCATTGGTGCACGGACAGAAGTGCGTCATTGTGCTTTCATTCGCGGTTCTGTTTTAGTGGGAGAGGATTGTGTGGTTGGCAATTCCGTGGAATTAAAGAATGTGATTTTGTTTGACCATGTGCAAGTGCCTCATTACAACTATGTTGGCGATTCTATCCTTGGTTACTACAGTCACATGGGAGCAGGTGCAGTTACTTCCAATGTAAAATCCGATCATAGCTTGGTTGTGATTCATGTGGGTGATGAAGCCATCGAAACGGAATTAAAGAAGTTTGGTGCTATTTTAGCTGATCATGTGGAAGTTGGTTGTAATGCGGTTTTGAATCCCGGTACAGTGATTGGCTCTAATTCAAGAGTGTATCCAACGACGGGTGTGCGTGGTTTTGTGCCGGAAAATAGTATTGTTAAGAAAACCGATGTGATTGTGAAAATAAAAAAAGGAGAATAGTATTCCCCTAATTCTTTCTAGGTAACTGCTTCAAGAAGGCTTCAACGTCTTCTTTTTTCGTAGCCCAATCGGTTACCATACGGATAACTTCCTCCTCACCTAAATCTTGCCAAGTCATGAGACCAAAGTCTCTTCGTAGTTCATTCGTAACTTTTTTAGGTAAGATAGGGAATAATTGATTGCTTTGACATGGATAGAAGAAAGAATATCCTTTTTCTTGAAGACCATTTTTTAAGCGTTCCGCATGCTCTATGGCTTGTTTAGAAATTTGGAAATAGCGATTCTTTTCAAAAAGAGTTTGAAATTGAATTCCCAATAAGAACCCCTTGGCTAATAAACCACCCTTCTGTTTGATGGAAAGACGAAATCCTTTTGCGTATTCTTTTTGATTAAAAATAACGGCTTCACCAAACAAAGCACCAATTTTAGTGCCACCAATGTAGAATATATCGCATAAATGAGCAAGGTCTTTGAATTGAACATCATTTTCCTTTGCACACAGACCATAGCCTAATCTAGCTCCATCAATAAAAAAAGGAATTTTATATTTTTGACAAATGGAATGTAAGTCTATCAATTCTTTTTTGGAGTATAATAGTCCTGTTTCCGTAGGAAATGAAATGTATAAAGCGGCAGGTTGAACACAATGTTCAGGACTAGGCTCTTTTTCATAAATCTCTAAGGCTTCCTGTACTTGCCGAGCAGATAGTTTACCTTGTTGGCTTGGTAGTAGAGAACATTTATGACCAAGTGCTTCTATAGCTCCTGTTTCATGGGTGTTGATATGACCACTATCAGCGGTTAATACACTTTGATAAGGACGTAAGATGTGCGATAGAACCGTTACATTGGTTTGAGTGCCGCCCACTAGGAAATGGATTTCACTATCGCATTCTAGTTTTTCTTGAATTAACTTTTTCGCTTCTTCGCAATACCTATCTAAACCATAACTGATATTCTGTTCAAAATTACTGGTGTTTAATTTTTCCAGTATTTCGGGAATACATCCCTTACTATAATCATTTTCAAAAAGAATCATATTTAAGCTCCTCATATACAAGTTCATCATAAAGTAGGAAAGGAAAAAAGCAATGTTGATATGTCAAAATTATGAAATCGATGTGCTGGTCGACTTATTAAAACAAGATGAAGCAGTGGCGGTACCGACGGATACCGTCTTTGGTTTGTGTGCTCGTTACGATCACTTTCAAGCTCAAGAAAATTTAAGAGATTTAAAGAAAAGACCAGAAACAAAAGCATTCCCAATTATGTGTTCCAATTTTCAACAAGTGTTACAAATCTGTGAAATGAAAGAAGAAGAAAAAAGAGTGATGGAACAATTTATGCCTGGTCCTTTGACCATGATTTTAAAGAAAAAGGAAGGAGTACCTTCCTTTGTGAATGATGGGCAAGATACGATTGCGATTCGTTTGGCAACTAGCCCTATTTTAGCCGAGATAATTGATAAATTAGGTGTTCCGGTGTATATGACTAGTGCCAACTTATCAGGTGAGCCGGTCGCTTTAACCATACAGGATGTACCAGAGGTAAAGGCTGCTTTAAATGGTAAAATTAAATATGGTCAAGCCAGTACGATTGTTGTCTTTGAACAGGGAGCTTGGAAACTCTTGCGTCAAGGACCAATCACTTTATCGCAAATCCAATCCCTATTTTAAAAGTGAAGAAAGGCAATCCAAAGGTATTGTCTTTCCTTTTCGGGTGTTTTCTTGAAAGTATCGGCTAGTCAGGGCATAGCGAACGGCTTCTTTTAATTGTTCAGGATTACATTCTTCTTTTTCTAAACATAAACCAACATCATAGGGAATACGCTGTTTCTTAGGTAGGATGAGTTGGGGAATGCCGGCTTGCTTACAAACTTGGTATAGATACATATTTTCTTGATGAATAATCAAAGGAGCTTTGTAGAATAAGATTTGGTCCGGTTCGAAAAAGCGATAGTTATCTAATACAGGTGTCAACATCTTTTCATAACTAGTACCCCGTTCGAGAAGAATTTTATCACTGGTAGAAAAGGTATTATTGCTTTGTATTTCAAGAAGATGTTCGGGAATATCAAAGCTAAAATACACACCAAATCGTCTTAAATCTCGATATCTGAGAATTTGTTCAAGATGATTTTCTTTTAATAGGCGGTTGAAACCACGGAATAGATTATGCGGACTACGGACTTTTTCAAGATAGCCATCTTGTAAAAAATAGAAAGGAATATGGTTTACGCTCGTTGCTATAAAGGCTGCGTATCTTCCTAAACTAATGCAACAATCCGGTTGGAAATCCTCTATTGCTTCTTGCATAAGGGCGAAATCTTTTTTAAGGAAAGAATACGATAATTCTCCTTTCGTATAAATATCTTCCAAGGCATTTTCTGAATGAAAAAAAAGAAGATTATGATTTTTAGGAGAAGAGTAGTGTTTCTTGGACCAAGAAGGAGAAGAACTAGAGCAAGTAGCGAAATCAATATCAAGATTGAATTGAAGAGCTCTTGCTAGAGTTAGGTAATCTTCTTGATTGCGGATAAACCAAAGTATTTTCATGTTCCCAATATAACATGCTTTTCAGCTCAGGGAAAACGTGGCAGTCTTGAATTATAATTAGATTTCGTATAAAATAGCGAAAGAAAATTGGAGGTAAACCCATGCTAGAAGTCTTACATCATCCACTCATTACGCATAAGCTGACACAAATGCGACAAATTTCAACAACGACTAAGGATTTCCGTGAAAATCTGGATGAAATTGCGGAATTGATGGCTTATGAAGTTTGTCGTGATTTACCAACAAAACCAGTTGAAATTGAAACACCTGTTTCTAAATGCATTGGTTATCAATTATCGAAAGAAGTTGTGATTGTACCAATTCTTCGTGCCGGTATTGGTCTATTAGATGGTATTCGTCGTCTAGTTCCAACAGCTAAGGTTGGCTTTATTGGAATGTATCGTGACGAAGAAACATTAGAGCCGGTGGAATATTTTGCGAAGTTTCCAAATGATTTAGAACATTCCATTGTGATGGTCGTTGATCCGATGTTGGCGACGGGCGGTAGTGCGAATGACTCTATTAATCAAATTAAGAAGCGTGGGGCTAAAAATATTAAGCTTGTTTGTTTGGTTGGAGCTCCTGAAGGTGTGCAACTAATTCAAAAGAATCATCCGGATGTGGATATTTATTTAGCGGCTTTGGATGAAAGATTAAACGAACATGGGTATATCGTACCCGGCTTAGGGGATGCGGGCGACCGTATTTTTGGGACAAAATAATTGTTTAAATTTTATCTTCAGTCGGGCATTTATTTAATTGCCTTGGTGCTTAGCTTTTATGCTTTGCAAGCCCTTGATTTTGAAAGGATTCTTCGTAAGAATAAAGTCAATCAAGCCCAAGTATTATATGGTCTATTGGTTATTGCATTAGCGTATTTGGTTGGCTCTTTTCTCCTATTCTTTATTCGTTAAAAGGGAATTTACCTTCTATTGGGAATATAACGATAGGAGGTTTTTTTATGACGGCGAAAGAATTGTGGGCAAATTATATGGATGATCGAAGAAAGGTCTATGATTTAGTCGTTCCTGACCAAGTGGACAGTGCCTTAGTATCGGAAGCCAATTGGATTACAAGGTCGCAATATAGTTGTGGACAATCCTTAGGTGTTCGGGTAAAGGTAGGAGATATTTGTTACTTGGATTATGGACAAGCTTATCTAAATGAGATGGGTTACCAACATTTTGGTTTGGTTTTTTCTTTATTTGCTAAGAAAGCTTTGATTATTCCGATGACTTCCAATCCCAGCACCTATGCGAAAGCCTTTGATGCTCATTATCAACAAAGTGGCAAGGAACATTTGATGCGTATTGGTTTAGTTCCGGGCTTAGTGAAACCGTCGGTTTTATTTCTAAATGATTTACGTTTTATCAATACCGCAAGAGTGATTGATGTGAAAGCTTATATTTCACCTGATTCTTCTTTGTTCAAAAGTATTGAGGAAAGAGTAGAAAAAGTTGTCTTTTCTAAAAGAAGGCATTGAAATGTTGTAGAATAAGAACATGAGGAAATTAGAGGGAAAATGGTTGGTGGCTGTTTCGACTGGTCCGGATTCTATGTACTTATTGCATCAATGCTTGGAATGCGGGATGAATGTTCAAATTGCTCATGTGAATTATCACCATCGTAGACAAGCGGAAGAAGAAGAGACCTTTATTCGTTCTTTTGCGAAACAGCACCAAATTCCACTTCATGTTCAAAATGGAAGCTTTCAGCCGAAAGGAAACTTTGAAGCTGAAGCGAGAAATTGGCGATATGACTTTTTTGCAAAAATTGTTCAAGAAGAAAATTTAGATGGTGTCTTGGTTGCTCATCAACAAGAGGATCTTTTAGAAACTTTTTTTATGCAAGAAGAAAAAGGACTAGAACCGGCTTATTTTGGCTTAAAAGAAAGAACCATCATTCATGGCATCGTAGTGGTTCGTCCTTTATTAAACCTTCGTAAAGAAGAAATGATGGCTTATCTAAATCGACATCAATATCGTTATTTCATAGATCACACCAATTTAGAAAATGAATATCGTCGTAATCAAATTCGTCATAGCCGACTGGAAACAATGAGTGATTTTATGCGTGAAGAGGTATTGAAAGAAATAGAGAAAAGAAATTCGGTTCTACAGGAAAGAAGATGTCGTGTAGCCACTTATATTCAACAAGGGAAAGTGAATATAGGCTTTTATCAAGCATTAGAAAAAGAAGATCGTTTGGCAACTTTAAGAAGCCTGTTGGACCAGAAGAAACATCATTCTAAAGTTCAATTGGAAGAAATGGATCGAATAGTGATGCGAAAAAATCATTTCTATATTCCTTTTGAAGAGGACTATATAGCAAGTGATGGCGGCTTTTTCTTTTTGTGGAAAGAAAAAAGGTATTCTTATACCAATATTGAGATGAAAGACTACCCTTTCTTTAAAGTAGAAAAAGGTGAAAAGGGAGTGAATGCAGTAACGGTATGGGAAGATGATTATCCATTAACTATCCGTAATTATCAACAAGGAGATAGTATTCAACTTCGTTTTGGTAAAAAGAGGATATCTCGATTTTTCATTGATCGAAAAATACCAATGTATTTGCGAAAGGTTTGGCCAATTGTTCTAAATTGCAAGCAAGAAATCATTTTGGTTCCGGGATTGGGATCAGATGTCCATCATTACTCTATAAACCCAAGTATCAATGTGATACAATACTTAAATGATAAGGAGTAATTATGTGGGAAAAAGAAACAATTAAAAAGGTATTGATTAATCAAGAAGAAATTCAACGGCGTTGCGTTGAATTGGGTGCAATTATTACAAAAGACTATGAAGGAAAAAAACCATTAATCGTGGCTTTACTTCGTGGCTCGGTACCATTCTTAGCGGAATTGATTAAAAATATTGATTTAAACCTTCAATATGATTTTATGGATGTTTCATCGTATGAGGGAACGGAATCCATTGGTGATATTCGTATTTTAAAAGACTTGGATTCTTCGATTAAAGGTGTGGATATTATCTTAGTGGAAGATATTGTGGACACAGGTCGTACGGTTAAAACGGTTTGTGAAACATTGATGAATAAAGGGGCGGCTTCAATTCGGGTTGTAACTTTATTGGATAAGCCTTGTCGTCGTGTTGTGAATACGAAACCAGAATATATTGGTTTTGAGATTGGCAATGAGTTTGTGGTTGGTTTTGGTATGGACTTTAATCAAGATTATCGTTGTTTACCATACATTGGTGTCTTGAAAGATGAGTGCTACCAAACTGAGGAGTAAGAATGAAAAATAGAAATTTAGTACAGCGTTATTTACCGATATTGATTATTTTAATTGCGCTTGCCAATTTATTGTTGATGAATCCAAATCGGAATACGAATAAGATGACCATCGATGAATTTTCTAAATTGGTGGATGCAGGCAGTATTGAAAGTGCTAATTTTTCCGTTGGTCGAAATGTGACGAATATTAAAGGAACTTATAGCAATTCAAGTAAGAAAGCAACTTTTGATATTACATTACCTAGCCGTAGTGATTTGATCAATAAGAGCATCGATACTTTAAAAACAAAGAACATTACGGTTGTGGATGCGGAAGCCTCCAATAAGTTTGTGGATGTGATTGTGAGCTTAATTCCATTTATTTTAATGATGGGCTTTGGCTTTTGGATGATTTCCCGTATGGCACAAGCCAATGGTGGTGCGAATGGGAAAGCGTTTGAGTTTTCTAATTCAAAAGCTCGTTTGGAAAGCAAGGTGCGTACTCGTTTTGAGGATGTGGCAGGTTGTGATGAAGAGAAACAAGAGATGTCGGAAATTATTGACTACTTGAAATATCCGAAGAAGTTTGAAAAGATGGGAGCTCGGATTCCAAAAGGAATTCTGTTGAGTGGTCATCCAGGAACGGGTAAAACTTTATTAGCGAAGGCGGTTGCAGGGGAAGCGAATGTACCTTTCTATAGCATCTCCGGTTCGGACTTTGTGGAAATGTTTGTCGGGGTTGGTGCTTCGCGTGTTCGTGATATGTTTAAGAAAGCTAAGCAAACGGCTCCATGTATGATTTTCATTGATGAAATTGATGCGGTAGGGCGTCAACGTGGCGCCGGTTTTGGCGGCGGTCATGATGAACGTGAACAGACCTTAAACCAATTGTTAGTGGAAATGGATGGTATGCAAGAAAACAATGGTGTTGTCATCATTGCGGCAACAAATCGTCCTGATGTTTTAGATCCTGCTTTATTAAGAGCCGGCCGTTTTGATCGTCAAATTACGGTTTCTCTTCCAGACTGGAAAGGACGTAAGGCTATTTTAGAAGTGCATGCTCGTAATAAGAAATTGGCGGAAAATGTGAATTTAGAAGCTCTGGCGAAAAGAACACCCGGCTTTTCAGGAGCCGACTTAGAAAATGTCTTAAATGAAGCGGCTATTTTAGCGGTTCGTGAAAATACAGAAGAGATTCATATGAATCAAGTGGATGAAGCGATTGACCGTGTGATGATGGGACCGGCGAAAGTTTCCCGTACTTATGATGAAGCAACGAAAAAGTTAGTGGCTTATCATGAAAGTGGTCATGCGATTATTGGTTTATTCTTAGATGATGCTCAAATCGTCCAAAAAGTAACGATTATTCCACGTGGGCAAGCCGGTGGTTATAACTTAATGACACCAAAAGAAGAAAAGATGATGCATACTAAGAAAGACCTGATGGCTTCCATTACTTCTTATATGGGTGGTCGCACCGCAGAAGAATTATTCTTTGATGATATTACAACCGGAGCGGTAGATGATATCAAGAGAGCAACTAATATTGCTCAAGATATGGTCACATTATACGGTATGTCGGATCTTGGCCCGATTAAGTATAATTCTGGTAGTGAGAATGTGTTCTTGGGTCGTGATTATAATCAACCCAATAATGTGTCTGGTGAAGTGGCCTATGAAATTGATCAAGAGGTTCGTAAGATTGTGAACGCTTGTCATAATAAAGCAAAGGAAATTATCACCGAACATAAGGCTGAATTAGAAAGTGTTGCACATGCGTTGATGGAAAATGAAACATTAACGAATGAACAAATCCGTAACATTGTTAAGGGATTACCAATGGATGCAGAAACTGAATAAGTACTCGTAAGAGTACTTTTTAGTGATGAGTTCTTTTTAAAAGAAAGTATCTTCAGAGTGAAACACTTATTTATTGACAAAAAAATCACATATTTTAAAATAAAAAAAGTATTTGAGGAGGAAAAATGATGAAGAAAGTGTTAACGGCTGTTATATCAGTTGCCTTATTGGCTGGCTGTTCAAGTACTGCCAACAAAAAACCGGAAGTTAAGAAATTGAAGGTTGGTATTGGTTCCGTTTCTAATTTGAAACCAAAGGAATTAAAGGATAATCAAGGTTCTGTTCAATTTAGTACAACCATCGCCACAGTTGCTTTAGAAGGAGATGTTATCAAGTATTTAAACTTTGATGTTGCTCAAAACACATCAACCTTTGATGGCACAGGTAAATTTACATCCAATCATACCGAAACACCAACGAAGAAGGAAAAGAAAGATGACTATGGTATGAAGAAAGCTTCTAAGATTGGTAAAGAGTGGTATGAACAAGCTGAATCTCTTGAAAAATGGGCGATTGGAAAGAAGGTTTCCGACTTCAAGAATATGAAGACAAAGAAAGATGACCATGGCACAAAAGTAGCTGAAACGGATTTACAAACAGGAGTAACTGTTCGTGTGGATGATTTCTTAGCCAGCTTTGATAAAGCAGTAAATGCGGCGGTTGAGGTGGAAGGGGTTACCCAAGTCGCAAGTGCAAGCTCAACAAAGATGGAAAATAAAGATGCGAAAAGTACTCGTTCTAATGTAACCTATGCAGCTTTGGCTTTGGATAAAGATAATAAGATTGTTTTAGCTTTAACAGACGTTGCTCAAAACACCGTAAAAGTAACGAATAAGGGTGCTTTTGATGGTGAAGTAAAGCCCGAACAAACTAAGCTTGAAAAGAAGGATGCTTATGGCATGAAGAAGGCTTCTAAGATTGGTAAAGAATGGTATGAACAAAACGCAGCTTTGGATAAGTGGTTTGTTGGTAAGACGAAAGCTGATGTGGAAGGTATGAAGACGGAAGTTAAGAACAATCACGTTGTTTCAACGGATAAGGACCTTCTATCTGGGGCTACGATTGGTGTGGATGAATTCCAAAAGGCTATCGTAAAAGCGTTCGCAAATGTTAAAGAGGTTAAGTAACAGCTGATAAAGACTAGGTTAATTCCTAGTTTTTTTTCTGTTAAAAAGTCAGATAATTCGCTAAAATATAAGGGATGAAAAAAAGTATTGGATTTGGTATTTTTTTAGGCTTTTTACTAGCAGGCTTAGAACTATATTTATGGAAATTTCGTTTTTTAAGTACTTCTGTATTAGATATGTTTCTGTTTGTACTTATTGGTGGTTCACTTGTTCTATTAAGTGATTGGCTCAAAAAGTGGATAGAGAGAATTTATTTTCTACAAAGCACAATGGTGGTTGTCAGTACGATGATTGGTCTTTTCTTTGTGGTTTATATCAGTTATCGTTCCATTCAGTATTCTTTAGTTATATATTGGTTGATTTGGCATTTTGTGGAAATTCTTCTAATTTTTATCACAAACTTTTTACAAAAGAAAAGAGATACTTATGAACATTAAACCATTCCAAGAATACCCAAGAATGTCCTTGCAAAGAGATAATTATGTGATTTTAAATGGTCTATGGGACTTACAGATTTGTTCAAAAGGACAAGATCCGGTTGAAGATGGTTTTCAATCAATTCTTGTTCCGTTTGTGCCGGGAACCTCTGCTTCTTTATATCCTAAAAAGCCAAGGGAAAACGAGGTTCTTTGGTATCAACTTCAATTTGCGTATTTGCCTTGTGAAAAACAGACTTTTCTTCATTTTGAGGCGGTCGATCAAGATTGTGAAATTTACTTGAATGGTGTTCATTTAGGCAATCATCGAGGTAGCTATGATGCTTTTGAAGTGGATGTTTCTTCAGTCATCAAATATCAAAATATCCTTGTTGTTCGTGTAGAAGATAATGAATTATCGGCTTTTGGATACCAAAAAGACCATCCTTTTTCAGGAATCTATGGTTCGGTTTGGTTAGAAAATAGACCGATACATTGTGTAGATGAAGTTTATGTTGAGTACAAAGATAAAAGAGTGTTTGTTCATTTGAAAGGTGATTTTGAACAGGCGGCGATTATCATTACAGAAAAAGGGAAGCTCATTCATTCGGGTATTACCAATCAAAAAGTCTATGAAGTCGAAATGAAGCATCCACATTTATGGTCTTTGGAAGATCCTTTTTTGTATGATATCTATGTTCAGACAGAGGAAGACTTGGTCAAGAGTTATTTTGCCTTAAGAACTATTGAAAAGAAAAAAGGTAAGTTTTGTTTAAATGGGGAAGCCATGTGGATTAATGGTATTGTGGACGAAACTTGGTTAGAAAAGAGTGGACCAATTTGTGCTAGTGAGAAAGAAATGAAGGAACGTCTTTCGCAAATCAAAGCACTTGGTTTTCAAGCCATTCGTAAATACGGTACATTAGAAAGAAGCCGTTGGTTTTATCTATGCGATCAAATGGGTATTCTTGTGTTTCAAGATGTTCCGCAAAGTTTTCAAGAAGTTTCATCTCTTTTTGCATGGGGAAAGAAGGAAAGAAGTGAAAGTGAAAAGAAGGAGTATAGGCAAGAAACCTCTATTCTTTTCGAACAATACAAAACCCATCCTAGTTTAGTGGCCTGGATACTTTTCCCGGATGGTCATGGTGCTTTTGAACCGAAGAATTTAAAGGTAAATTGTTTGTGGGATATTTCCGAGGGACAAAGGCTGCTTAGTGGTGATTTTTGTTTGAATGGTCATTTGGATGCGAGTCGTATTTCCATTAAAACTATTGGCGGCCTAGGTTATTGGCAAGAAAGCCACCATGGCTTGGGTCATGCCCATAAACAGTATGGTGATAAGATTGATTGGAACCAAGCGATTGAAGATTTGTTAGAAGCACAAGTTGAAACAAGTGTCCAAAAAGGCTACGCCGGTTATTTCTATAAACGTTTTCAGGATTGTGGTCGTAAAAATGATGGTTTATTTAGTAAAGAAGCATCGGTAATAAAGGTGAATCCAAGGATATTTGAACAATGGAATCGTTATTTTAGGAGGTTGTATAAACATGAAAGATAAAATTGTGATTGCCCAAGCGTTTGCAGGGCAAGTGCGTATTCGTTCTCTTCATAGTACGAATTTAGTGGAAGAAGCACGTAAAAGTCACCATTTGATGGCCACATCAGCGGCAGCTCTTGGTCGAACATTAACGCTTACAGCTATTTTAGCTTCCGATTTAAAGAATCCAAAGGCGAAAGTGACAGCACTTTTTAATGGCGGTGGACCAATTGGAACGGTCTTAGCGCAAGGAGATGGGTCTGGGCATGTGCGTGGCTTTGTGAGTAATCCCAATATTTATTTGGTTCGTGAAGATGGTCATTTGGATGTTGGGGCGGCCATTGGTCAATCAGGAACTTTAAAAGTAACGAAAGACTTGGGTTTGAAAGAACCTTTTTCAGGTGTGGTGAATATTCAAAGTGGTGAAGTTGGTGATGATTTCGCTTATTATTTTGCGGTTTCTGAACAAACACCATCGATTGTTGGCGTAGGTGTATTGGTTAATCCGGAAGGAGATATTCGTGCTTCTGGAGGAATGATTTTTCAACTTATGCCGGGAGCTAGTGAAGAAACGATTTGTGCTTTGGAAGAAATTGCTCGTACGATGAAACCCATCACTGAATTGGTGGATGTAGGTTTAAGCCCGGAAGAAATGATTTATGCCTATATACCAGATGCACAAATTTTAGATGAAAAAGAAGTGGTGTGGAACTGTTCTTGTTCTAAGGAACATTATTTCCATGCTTTAACCACCTTAGCGGATAAGGACTTGCAAGAAATGATTAAGGAAGACCATGGGGCAGAAGTTACTTGTCAATTTTGTCATACAAAATATCAATTTAGTGAAGATGAATTAAAGGAAATAGTCCATGCAAAACAGTTGGAAAATCGCTGATGTTAAAATGGAAAGCCGTGTGATAGCGGCTCCTTTGGCCGGTATTTCTAATCCCGTGTATCGTTCTTTAATGCATCAATCAGGGGCAGGCTTGGTGGTATCGGAAATGATTTCTGACAAAGCCTTGCATTATAAAAGTGAGAAGACATTTAGGATGTGTGAAACTGTCGAGGATGAACATCCTGTTTCTTTACAGATATTTGGTTCGGATTTGGAAACCATGGCTGAAGCGGTAGAATATTTAAATGAACATAGTGATTGTGACATAATAGACATCAATATGGGTTGTCCTGTGCAAAAGATTATCAAATCACATGCCGGTTCGTATTTATTACAAGATCCACGGTTAGCACAAAAGGTAGCGAAAGCAGTTGTTGATCATTCTCACAAACCGGTAACGGTTAAAATCAGGTCGGGTTGGGACTTTCAGCACATCAATGCGGTGGAAGTGGCGAAAGGTTTAGAAGATGTAGGTGTTTCAGCCATTGCGGTTCATGGTCGAACGAGAAGTCAGATGTACAGTGGGAAAGTTGATTTGGATATTATTAAGCAAGTGAAAGAGGCGGTTTCTATTCCAGTCATCGGCAATGGGGATATTAGAACTGTTGCGGATGGGAAAAGAATGTTTGAGGAAACAGGTGTAGATGCGATTATGATTGGTCGAGGCTTACTTGGCCGCCCTTATTTTATGTCAGAAATGGTGGCGGCTTTAAAGGGGGAGAAATTCATTGAACCAAGTCTTTCGCAAAGACTTCATTTATTAGAAGAATACGCTGTTCGTTTATCCGCAAGAATGGGAGAAAGAAATGGGATGCAGATGATGAGGGGAATGGCGGCTTGGTATTTAACCGGAATGCCTAATTGTTCGCAAATTAAGAAAGCTGTTTCGAGCATTAACTCTTTAAATGATTTGCGGCTTATCTTAAAAGAATATGAGGAGAGCCTATAGTAAGTGGATCTTTTGGCATTTATAGAAATAATTGAATTGTTTTGATGGGAATAGAATGGTCAGCAGTAAATTCAAATGAATGGACTGCTTTTTAGTTAGGCAGTTGCGTTTTTAATTCAACTATTTTCCAGTACAATAAGAATATGAAAATTATTTTTTCTCCAAGCAAGAAAATGAAGATGGATGAAGATTTTCTTACTACCCAAAATCCTTTCTTCTTAAAAGAAGCGAATGAATTATTAGAAGCGATGAAATCATATTCCGATAAAGAAAGAAAAAAGATTTGGAATGTATCGGATGCTTTATTCCAAAGAACCAATCAAATGCTTTTAGAAACTAAATCGATGTCCGGTAAAACACCAGCTCTTTTTGCTTATCAAGGCTTAGCTTTCCAACATTTATCAGCGAATGCTTTAGGACAAAAGGAATTGGATTATTTAGAAGAACATTTGTGCATACTATCCGCTATGTATGGTGTTTTAAAACCAATGGATGCGGTGGTTTCCTATCGTCTGGAGATGCAAGCTTTTCTGCCAAGTGGAAGTCTTTATTCCTATTGGAAAATAAATTAAAAGAGTACTTTCAACAGGAAGAAATTATTAATGTAGCTTCAAAAGAATACAGCGATACCCTTTTAAAAGACTATGATGGGAAAGTAACCCATATCCTCTTTGGTCATTTAGAAAAAGGAAAACTTAAAACCAAAGGAACACTTGCGAAGATAGGAAGAGGCGACTTGATTTATTCCATGGCAGAAAGAAAAATCGAAGAAGTCAATAAATTAAGAAACAGCTTTGACCACTATTGGTATCGAGAAGATTTATCAGATGAAGAACACATTGTTTATTTATACGCATGATATTGTAAGTCGCAACTTAATTTCCTAGGAAATTTAACTATTTTTGATTAAAATAAATGTGATGGAAGATAACTATTTATTAGCTTTGTCGTTGCTTTATCGAAACACTAAAAAGTACTTTGACCATAGTCTATCCCAATATAATTTGGGTTGGGGTCAAGTACTTCCTTTACTTATGGTCAATGAACACGCTGGTATTACCATGCAAGAATTAACCCAAAGGTCGGTTGTGGATAAAGGAACAACCTCAAAGGTTGTACAAAACTTATTAGATAATGGCTATTTAAAAGTAAAAATTGATGAACAAGACCGTCGTGTAAAACATCTTTACACCACTTCCAAAGCATCAGATATCATTAGCTCCATCTATCATTATCGTCAAGAATATGGACAAAGTCTTGCTAAAGACGTTGATTTTTCACATTTTTTAGAAGAGCTGACGATTGTGATGAAGAATTCAGAAGCGAATGATAAAGAGGAAGATAAAGATTTCCAATCCTTACGCATTGGTAAATATAAAAATTTAGATTTAGGAAATTATCCCGATAAAGTAAGCGCCACTATTTATCTATCCGGTTGTAATTTAAAGTGTCCTTTTTGTAATCAAAAAGATTTGGTTTTCTTGCCCCAAGAAGCGAATTTATTAGATGTTACAGAAGTTTTAGAAGATTTAAAATCCAGAACAATTTTTTTGGAAGCAGTTTGTATCAGTGGTGGAGAACCTTGTCAACAAGAAGCCCTTATTCCTTTCTTAGTAGAAATTAAAAAGTTAGGCTTATCGGTTAAATTAGAAACCAATGGTACTTTTCCCTATGTGTTAGAAAGTCTTATACAAAGAAAACTAGTGGATTACATCCAACTTGATTGGAAAAATGCAAGTCGGAAAATACCGGAAACTGTTGGTTTGTTGGCAAGGGATGTTCCTATCCGGCGCATGAAAGAAAGCTTGAAATTGGTACAATGTTCGGGAATTCCCTATGAAATCCATACCACTTTAGTGAAAGCTTTCCATGGTAAAAAAGATGTAAAACAAATGTATAAAGAATTAGAAGGCGATAAGCATTGGAAGTTGTATCCATTTAGACAAAGCAATCAAGTGATTCAAAAAGACTTAGTGGAGTGGAGTGAAGAAGAATGGGAGAAGATAAGTCATGTGGAAAGTTAGAAAAAGAGATAATAGCTTAACCGAGTTTGAGGTAGATAAAATCAAAGTTGCCATTAAAAAAGCTTTTCATGGCTCGAAAAAAAGGGTTCCTTCTTCGGTATTAGATTTAATTGCGATACGAGCAGTGGCTGATTTTGAAGATAAAATTGCGGACGATGTGATTAGTGTTGAAGATATTCAAGACAGTGTGGAACATGTGTTAGCGGAATGTGGTTATTCCGAAGTGGCGAAAGCCTATATTTTATATCGCCGTGAACATGAACGCTTGCGTGAAATTGAAGAGGCGAACCATCAGTATTTAAAAGATATTGAACGCTATTTAGAGGGGAATCAAGAAAATACCATTGGTGGTTTAATCTTAAATAACTCAGCTTCCTTAACCGAACTATATTGGTTAGAGGATATTTACGACCGTAGTATTCGAGAGGCGGTTCATAAAGGCACATTAGAAATCGGTGGTATGGAGATGATGGCTCCTTACGCTTGTATTTGGGATTTGAATTTACTATTAAAAAAAGGAATTTTGCCAGTGCAAGGAAAGGTAGGTACTTTACCAGCTAAACATTTAAGCACCGCTTGTTCACATATCACCAACTTTATCGGCATTATCCAAAATGAATGGGTGAGTGTACAAGGTTTTGAACACATAGATACCTTACTAGCTCCTTTTGTGCGTCAAGATGAATTAAGCTATGCTGAAATTAAACAATCGATTCAAACCCTGGTATATGGTTTAAATGTTCCTTCTCGTTGGGGCGGAAAAGCTCCTTTTAGCCATTTTGCCTTTGATGGTCGTATTCCCGAAAAATTTATTCATCAAGAAGTGTTTATCGCTGGTAAGAAAATGACATTTGTTTATGGAGATTTAGAAAAAGAAGCGGGGAAAATCCGTCAAGCTTTCTATGAAGTTTTATTAGAAGGTGATGGCGAAGGAAAACCATTTGCGTATCCATGGATAACAGTCAATTATTTGGAAGAGAAGGTGCTTGATTTATTAAAGAAAGACCAATGTTTATTTTGGCGAACAATGCCTCAAGATGTGGATAGCCAAATGATTAGCGGCAAAGTGAGTATTTCATTTGACAAGGAAACTTGGAAAGAAAAATTGACCTTAGCTCATAAAGCTTTATTAACCCAACAAATTATTCTTGATAAATTGACTGAAAATGGTCTGTATCCATATAGTAAAGCCTATGGTTTACCTGATAAAAAAATCGCGAAAATTTGTTGGAAGAATGTGTCGCTTGAACAAGCAACGGATTTAATAGAGCTATTGCAGGAAGAAAAAGAAGTCCTTGAAAAAGAAGGCATCTACATGGAATTTATTCCTGAAAAAGAAATAGATATTATGAAAGGTTTTGCTTTACAAGAAAAAACACAAAGTTTGGATGGTCTTGGGAAGCTACAATCCATCGATTTACCAGAAGAAATGAGTGATAAGGATATTTTGCATTATCTATCAAAAATTCAAAAAACCTATCATCTACGTCTTCTTGGCTTCCATTTAAAGTGAAAAATGAGCGAATAAAGGACAATGATTGGAAGGCTCTTGCCCCACATAATCCTTTTTTATTTTCTTAATATCAAGAAGTTTTAATTGACGAAGTAAAATTTGATCAACAGCTTCTTGCTTATAACGGGCAGAACCAAACTTCCCTCGTAAGGTACTACCTAGAGCTTGTGGGCGTATCCAAGTAGATTCCAAGTAAGAAAGTGTTTTTCCGGATAAGGTAGTATTCATGTCTCCACATAGAATAGTTGGTCCTTTAGGAAGAAGGGATAAAAGAATATGAAGTTGTTCATATCGAACGCTTTCAAACCCTGCATCTAAATGTGTATTCGCAATGTTGAATTGTTTACCTTGTTCATTTTGAAGCGTAACGATGGTTACAATTCTTGGGAATTGCGATAGAAGCAATTTCGATCCTTTTTTCGTTGGTGTTTTGGATAACCAAAGGGTTTGATAGTTTGACACTTTAAAATGGTTTTTATGAATGAAAATGAGATTGGCTTCATTCCTAATAAAACTATGCCGGTATTCACCAAAAACTTGGTAGTCTTTTCCTAGTGGTTTTAGAGATTGACGCATGGTTCTTGTGTATTCCTGCACGCAAAGGATATCGGGTTTATATTCGTCTAAACAGGCTAAAATAGCTGGTAAGCGACGAGAAAAGCGTTTAGAGCCAAATGGATAAACAACATCAGATAATAAGTTAAAAGTCATAATAGAATACTTTTTCATGCCATGATTATACTAGAAAACAAAAAGAAAGACAGCTAATCACTTTGTTTGACATATACCCCTATGGGTATATAGTAATATCTATAAGAGGACCATATATGAAATGTCACGCACACGAATATAAACAAAGAAGTGAAGCAGAAAAGAAGGCTTTATTAATGCGCTTGCATCGAATTGAAGGACAAATTAGAGGTATTGAGAAGATGGTGGATGAGGATCAATATTGCCCTAATATTGTTATGCAAGTATCCGCTGTTTCATCAGCCTTAAATAGCTTTTCTAAAGAACTAATGGCAAGTCATATTCAAACTTGTGTAGTGGAAGATCTTCGTGAAGGAAATGAAGAAAGTATTCAAGAACTTGTGAAGATGATTCAAAAGTTAATGAAGTAGGAGGTTGTATGGAAAATTATCAAGTAAAAGGGATGAGTTGTGCAGCTTGTCAAGCAACGGTTGAAAAAGCTGTTAAAAAAGTTCCGGGTGTTCAATCTTGTTCGGTTTCTTTATTGACTAATTCTATGGTGGTTGAAGGAAATGTTTCGCATCAAGATATTGAAAAAGCAGTGGAAAAAGCTGGCTATCAAGCTATTTCAAATAGTCATACAGATGTTAAAACAAAGGGGAATGAACTATCGGAAGAAGAAACGCCTAAGTTAATGAAACGCTTTGTACTATCGTTAGGGGTCATTTTAGTTTTAATGTATTTCAGTATGGGCTATATGATGTTTCATTGGCCTCTACCTTCTTTTTTCAATGAAAACTATATGGCTTTGGGTTTGGTGCAAGCCATTTTGGCACTTGTGGTAATGGTGATTAATCGTTCTTTCTTCGTATCAGGATGGAAATCACTGATTCATTTAACACCAAATATGGATACCTTAGTTACCCTAGGCTCGGGGATTTCATACCTTTGGTCGATTGGTATTTTATTTCGCATGACAGTCACACCGACATTGGAACAAATGACTTTAGCGCATCATCAATATTATTTTGAATCAGCTGCGATGATTTTGGTTTTTATTGTCTTAGGGAAAACATTAGAAGCTTATTCCAAAGGAAAAACAACCAACGCTTTAAAATCTCTCATTCAACTAAGTCCAAATGAAGCTCGTTTGTTTATGAATGGGGAAGAAAAAATGGTTTCCATTGAAGAAGTAAAGGTCAATGATTGTATCTTAGTGAAGGCCGGTGAAAAGATTGCTGTAGATGGTATTGTTTTACAGGGACAAGCAACGGTGGACGAGAGTGCTTTAACGGGTGAAAGCTTACCAGTAGATAAAAAGGAAGGGGATGTTGTCAAATCCGCAACCATCAATCGAACTGGATACATGGTCATTCGAGCCACGCAAGTGGGTAAGGATACCAGTTTGGCGCAAATTATTCAACTGGTGAAAGAAGCTTCCATGACAAAAGCTCCAATTGCTAAAATTGCGGATAAGATTTCCTCTATCTTTGTACCAACCATCTTAGTAATTTCACTTCTCGTGTTCTTTATTTGGTTCATTTGGACTAAGGATGTTAGCTTATCCATGCAACATGCCGTATCGGTCATGGTGATTGCTTGTCCATGTGCCCTTGGTCTAGCAACGCCAGTAGCGATTATGGTGGGTAGTGGTGTTGGTTTCCAAAATGGCTTATTGTTTAAAACTTCTGAATCCTTGGAAGAAATGAGTAAGATGGATATTATTGCTTTGGATAAGACAGGAACAATCACTAAAGGACAGCCACAAGTGGTAGAGGTCTTTGAAGAAAACTCTGAATTATGGTCACTTGCGTACGCCTTAGAAGCAAAAAGTGAACATCCTTTTGCGAAAGCCATTGTCGAAAAAGCACGTGAAAAAAAGATAAATTTACAAGAGGTGGAACAATTTAAAACCGTCGTTGGGCATGGCTTAAAAGCTTATGTGAAGGGCAAAGAGATTGTGGGTGGTTCTTATAGTTATATTTCTTCTTTGACTTCATTGAGTGAAACACAAAAAGAAGATTTGGAAGTACAAGCTAAGATGGGTAGAACGCCATTATTGTTCATACAAAATGGAATGTATCTAGGATCTATTATTGTAGCTGATCCAATCAAAGAAGATTCTAAGCAGGCTATTAAAATCCTACAACAATCCGGTCGTGAAGTGGTGATGATTACAGGCGATCAAGAAGCTACCGCACAAGCAATTGGTAAGCAAGCCGGTGTTCAACACGTAATTTCAGGCGTTTTACCAGATGAAAAAGAACAAGTTATTTCTTGGCTAAAGCGGTTTGGGAAAGTGGCGATGGTTGGTGATGGTATTAACGATGCACCAGCTTTAACGGACGCAAATTTAGGCTTAGCAATTGGAGCCGGTACGGATGTAGCGATAGATGCGGCGGATATTGTGTTAAGCCAATCGCATTTATCAGAAGTGGTACAAGCTATTTATTTAAGTGAAAAGACAGTCCAAACCATCCATGAAAATTTATTTTGGGCTTTTATATATAATTTGGTGTTAGTGCCATCCGCAGCAGGATTTATTCCCGGAGTTGCGATTGAACCAATGTGGGCTGCAGCAGCTATGGCATTAAGCTCTGTCACTGTGGTATTAAATGCCTTAAGATTAAATTATGTTAGGATTACCCGTCAGCCGAAGAATAAGAAAAGAGTAGAGGTTCAATGGATGGAATGGAAAAGAAAGAAGGAAAGTAAAATGAAAAAGATTGTAAAAGTAGAAGGTATGATGTGTGAACATTGTGAAATGAGCGTTAAGAAAGCCTTGGAAAAAATTGATGGAGTAGAAAGCGCTGTTGTATCTCATGAAAAAGGGATTGCAGAGGTATCTTTATCAAAGGATGTTCCGAGTGAAGCCTTTCAAAAGGCAATTGAAGAAAAGGAGTATGAGTTCAAAGGAGTGGAAAATGTTTAAGACAACCATTCAAATAGAGGGAATGGCTTGTTCAATGTGTGAAAGCCATATTCAAGATGCACTTCGTCGTTTAGGATCTGTTTCAAAGGTTAAAGCAAGTCGAAAAAAGAAAGAAGCTTGTTTTGTCTCAGAAGAAGCGTTGGATCCAAAGTTAATTCAAAAGGCAATTGAAGATTCGGGCTATGAGTTCAAGGGTATTTCAACAAAGGTGTATGAAAAGAAAAAACTTTGGTTCTTTTAGAAGGTGGTGATAGCCATCTTTTTATTTGGAAATTAAAAAGGCGAGAAGCTTTGATGTGTCCCCCAAAAGTTAGACCAAAATCTAACGATAGGGAGGTCGGTACAGCTTCTAGTCCTTTAAAAATCACAGGTATCCGGATTAATGTTAGCAGGACCATAATTTTGAATTCCATCCAGAAATTTAATATCTTCTTTCGCTAATTGAAAAGAATGTAACTGAGAATAATCTTCCATTTCATTCAAATCATTGCTTTGAACAAGTGGAAGTACATCCTTATCCAATAAATAACGAGCACAAATCATCCGAGTAGACACATGATATTTATTCGCGAATATCTGAATTTCCTTTGCTTTTAGGATAGCTTCATGGTTAGGCGGTAGAAAGCCAATGGTTTGAATGCCATGAAGTTTTGCACAATCCAAGTTATTCTCAAAAGGAAAGCCGGGATAAAAGCGAGCCTGGTTGACCATTGGGGCAATATTTGAAAACTCTAAGTATTCTTCAATGTGATGGGCTTGGCAATTACCAATACCAATCGCATGCACCTTTCCACTTCGGTATAAATCTTCCAAAGCAAACCAAGTTTCCTTTTCAGTATACAAATGGTTTTTTCTAAATTCCAAAGGATTCGGCCAGTTGATTAAGAACAAATCAATGTAGTCGGTTTTAAAAATCTTTAATAAATGACCAAAATAACGTTTTACACCATTAGTGCCATGGTCATGATTGCCAAGTTTGGCGGTTAAGAATAAATCATCACGATGAACATGGCTTTCTTCAATCGCCTTTTGAATGAGTGGAAAATACGTCGAATCTGATGGTAAATCAAGATGACGGAAACCGAAGGTAAGAGCCTTTAAAACATCCTTATAAATGGAATTTGCTCTTGTATGATCAATGCGGTAACCAGGGTATGGAATAATAATTCCATTATGTAAATTTGTGATTCGGAATGCGGTTTTCATGTCTCTATTATAGCCTTGTTTTTAGTTGAAAACCGTTTCAAGTAAAAGGAAAATATTTACCGCCTGTTATCATGCTTGAGCGATAGGATAAAGACAGAAAGAGAGGACGTTTTATGGTAGTCAAATCTATATTTCAAGCCAACAGTCGCATTCAATTAGACAAGTTATCCACCTTCGAATTGTACGAATTATTTTCAAAAGAGAATAATTGGCAGGAGCTAGCAAAAGTTGATTGGCCAAAGTTTGAAAAAAGGATGAAAATTCATGCTTTAAAATATGAAGTTTTGCTTGCAAATAGGTTGTGGGTTGTTTTATAATAATCAAGCAATCCACAGATGGTTCCTTAGCTCAGTTGGCAGAGCAACTGACTCTTAATCAGTGGGTCGTCGGTTCGAGCCCGACAGGAACCACTTACTAGCACAATCGTTAGGTTGTGTTTTTAATTTGTATTGAATGTTGTTTGATAATGAAATGAGATAAAATAGGTGGATATATTAGTCGAATACATTGAAAAATGGATAGCACCAATGATAAATGAGTATATAGAAAGTTTGTAGTCCGTGAAGCAATAGGTGGAAGAAAAGGCAAAGAGAGAAAACAACAAGTCGATGTTTACTTTAACTTCATAGGCAACTGTCATGTGTCGCCAAAAGCTAATATAGAAAAATGGCTTAAAAACGGTAAAAATTCTAAGCAAAGTGATTGAGAATGCTGTAAAAAAGGTATAATATGATGACATAAAAATAGATGGAGGTAAAGCACATGAACAATGAAAAGGTTATGAAAGGTCTTCAAGTGATAATTACAAATTTATCCCAACAGGCAGATGGACATATAATCCAGGCAAGAGTTTTTGCGAGTCAGGGTTTTAGCAAATTGGCAGATAAATATGCAGAGCATGCAGTAGAAGAGCGAGGATATGTTCAGCAGTGCATAGATAGACTTATAGATTTAGGTGGAGATGTAAAACTTGAAGCAAAGCAAGAAGCAGTAGTTTACAAAAATCCAATTGAATGGATTAAATATGATTTGCAAGTTTCTAAGGATGGACTTGCTTGGCTTGCATCTTTGACTGAGGAAGCAAGAGGAGATTACACAACATATGATATTTTGAAAAAGTATTATCAGGACGAAGAAGAAGATGCATACTGGGCTGAAGAGCAGTTAGAGTTGATTGAAATGATTGGAAAAGAAAATTGGCTTGTTCAACAGCTGTAAAAGTGTACTAACAGTTAGAAATTACAACTAAATACAAAGCTATAACATAGCAATTCAAAAACAGTCAATCAATCAGTAAAGTGAACCCCAAAAGTTGGACAAACCAATAAAGGAGGTTCATTTTTTGTTGTGGAAAAACTTACAAGAGAACAGAAAATAGAATTCTATCACAAAAGGAATTGGTTAATTCAATTCCTTTTGTACATAAACTTGATTATTATCATCAATTTCCTTTAATTCAACATGAACGATTTCTTTTTTAGAAGTCGGGATATTTTTGCCAATATAATCCGGTCGGATTGGTAACTCTCGATGCCCACGATCAATTAGAATAGCTAATTGAATGGAAATCGGTCTTCCTACATCAAAGATAGCATCAATTGCGGCTCGCACTGTTCTTCCAGTGTATAAAACATCATCCACAAGGATAATGGTATGGTTTTTTAAAGAAACAGGGATTTGACAAGATTTTGTTCGAGGACCATTTTTGATTTCACTCAAATCATCACGATATAAAGTAATGTCAATTTCTCCTACAGGTACATTCACATCAACAAATTTCTTAAGTTTTTTTGCCAAACGTTTAGCCAAAGGAACGCCCCTTCTTTTAATTCCTAATAGAGCAATATTCTCTAAACCATCATTCTTTTCGATGATTTCATGTGCTAAACGACTTAAAGAGCGATCCATTTGGTTTTCATCCATAATTTGTATAATTTTACCCATGATTACCTCACATTTCTATTTTATCTGAAAATGACTTAATTTAGAAAAAGATTTCGCTGAAAAAAAGAAAGCTTATGTAGTAGTATGAAGTTATTAGAAAACTGTATCTTAGCGGATGGAAAAATATTCCCTGAAAATATTTTAAAAGTAGATGATTTTCTAGCAACAGGGTAAGCCACATCGGGGTAATAGCTATTTGTGAATAGTCTAAGGCAGAGATTGTTAGTTTGGGTATTGGAATTGAAAAGGTCTTTCCAGGTGGTGAAAATACCATTCGTGAAAAGGATATGATGTGTATTCTTTAGTAAAATAGCCCACTTTGAGGATGGGGAAATTATCTGTGTAGTTGAATGATAAATAAAAAATCTTTTTACTCCCAGTCTATTTAGGTCTTTGTCAAAAAGCCTACTTTCATTAGCTGGTAGACTTTTAATCTTTTTTTCATCAACATAATATACTTTAAAGTTATTAAAGAAAAAGCTTAAAATGTCATTCTTCTCAGTATTTTATGAATATTTTCTATTGTTTATCCGTGTATTTCAGCGTCATTCCAAAAAAAATATATATAATTAAAAAACCAGTATTTAACTGGTTTTTCGAACACTAACAGATGTTAGCGAAATAGAAAGATATGCCGATAATCGGAATCGAACCAACGACCTACTCATTACGAATGAGTTGCTCTACCGACTGAGCTATATCGGCGTACTTAGTAATGATACTGAAAAACAAAAAAGATTTCAATCATTACAAAACATTTTGAAGGAATACAGTGTAGAGAATTAATTAATAGCTAATGATACAATAAAGCTATTGAGAGGGAGGATTTCGTTATGAGTAATGACCATTTTGAACAATTAGAGATAAAAACGACTATCAAAGAAGAAAAAGAAGGCTATTACCAGTTTGAAGATACTATTTTTTATGGTAATAAAGGTGGTATGTTGGCAGATGTTGGTACTATCAATGGCTTGACTGTGACAGATTTAAAATACGATGAAAACGAAGTTCTTTGGCATAAGGTGGATGGTACTTTAAGTAATCCGATTGAAATGAAGGTAGATCGTGAAACACGCTATATGAATACAAGCGTCCAAACTTTATTTCATGCGATGGATGGCTATTATCGCCGAAAAGAAGGTAAATATATCATTGCGATTGGTGTACAAGCTATGAATCAATGGTATGAAGTCAATGAAACGGTGGATGAAGAAGAATTAAAGAATATTCAAGCGTATATGGATGAAGTGATTTGGGATGATATTCCAGTTGAATTTTCTTATGTGCCAGGAAAGGATTATCCAGATTCTCATTACCAACATTTAAATCTTGTTCGTGTTGTTAAAATAGGGGATTATGACGAGCAACCATGCGGCACTCTTCATGTCAATCATACTGGTGAAATAGGTTCGGCAGTGGTTTTAGGAGCGGAGAAAACCTCCCGTGGTACAAGAGTTCTATGTACAGTTGGACCGGCAACGAAGCAACGTTTTCAGTTGGAACATCAATATCTAATGGAAGCTAGTAGGCAAGCCGGCGTGAAAGAAAATGAACTAAAAGACCGTATTGAAAAGTTACAAAATGACTTAAAAGAAAAGAATAAGAGCGAACAAACTTGGAAAGAAAAAGTCTTAGCTTTTGAATTAGAAAAAGTAAAAAAGACGAATGAAAAAGTGATTGAAATAGACGGCTTTACAAGTAAAGAGTTAGCTTCTTTCTTAAATCCTTTATTGACTGATAATCGTGAAATAGCTTTTGTATCAAAGCTGAATAATCAAGTTCATGTGGCTTTGGGGTCAAGCAATGGAAACGCGAGAGTTTATTTAAGGAGCATCCAGGAAAGTATGATGATTCGTGGTGGTGGATCATTGAAACTGGTCAGTTTCCAATGTGAAGAAGCGATTGAATCAGTTATCGATAAATTAAAGGAAGTTCTAGGTTGAACTTCCTTTTCTTATGTATGTTAGTGAGCGATAAGGGACTCGAACCCATGACCCCTTCCACGTCAAGGAAGTGCTCTCCCAGCTGAGCTAATCACTCATTAAGAAGTTATGAATCACTTCTTGTTTTCTTTATTTGAAAATTCACAAATCAGCCATTTGTTGTCAACTTTTTCAACTGAAAGTTTCGTTGAAAAGTTAGAGAAAGTAGCATAAGTTTCCAATGTATCAACGGTTTCTTGTAAGTCTTTAATAAGTATAGAAGCCATCATCTTCTTGGCCTCATTCTCGCCTTTCTCTGTCCAAGTCTTAATGAAATTATTTCTTTGGGAATTAAATTTCTTTTGGAATACCTCTAAAACAGTATCCAATTCTTTAACGCCTTCAAAAGTAACGTCTATTACATAAACATCACCCTCTTTTTTGATTTCACCTATTTGATAAAACTTTATCATTTTATCTAACAATTGATGGAAAATTGTTTTCAATTGCGTTTTTTGTTCTATAGTGAAAGTAAAAATATTGCCACCTAAGCCATCTGTATTTAAAGCTTGATTGATTGTATCAATCATCTTACTAGCTTCTTTTGTCATGAACTTTTTACAGTTATCATAATCTCCCTTATCAAAGGATTGTAGAAATTTTTCCGTAATCGCTTGTACTTCTTTCTTTTCGGATGAACCATTATTGCAAGCAAAAAGACTAATTGAAACGACTAAAACAAACAAGATTTTAACAATTTTCTTCATGATATTCTCCCTTGCTTTATTTTAGCAGAAGTAGCACTAAAATTGACATTTTCATCCATTTCATCAAGAATTAGACCGCAAGGAGAAAAGTGATGAAAAAAATAGCGTATATCGGAGCGGGACCTTCTGCTTTACTTGGAGCACAGGCTTTATTAAATAAAGGGGATTATCAAATATCCATTTATGATAAAAATAATCGTTCAGGAGGAGCTGCTTACACAGGTATTCCATCTTGGCGTTTTAGCTTAGCTTTTATAGATAGAGTTGAAAAAGAATTAAAAGAGAAGGGAACTCAGTTTTACTATAATGTCGAAGTAGGAAAAGATATTCCTTTTGCGAAGCTTCGTGAAGAAAATGATGTGGTGGTTGTAGCGATTGGTGCTCAGATTGAAAATTTAGCAGGCTTTGAAGCAGGGAATGGCTACGAAGCAGGGTTGACTTTGTTATATAACCTAAATATTTTGCATCAAGAAAAGGATTACCAAGAAAAGTACCAAAGTGCAATTGTTTGGGGTGGTGGCAATGTGGCGATGGATTGTTGCCGAAGCTTGAAAAGAATTTTGCCGGATGTGCAACTTTTGTACCGTCGTTCACAAGACGAAATGCCTGCTAGTAAAGGAGAAGTAAAGGACGCTGTAAAAGAAGGTGTTGTTTTCCATTACCTTGAAAATATTGCGGATATTGTTCGGGATGTGAAGGGGTCTGTGACAGGTGTTCAAGCGGACACGATGGTTCTTGGCGAAAAAGATGAAAGCGGTCGAGCTTCTGTGCATGTGCAAGAAGGTTCGAAACATTTCATTCCAGCAGATTTGGTGGTTGCGGCTGTTGGTCAAAAGGTTGACTTCTCTGTTTTGGATGAGGGGTTAAAGACTTTATCAAAATCAGAACATAAGACCAATTTAGAAGGGGTCTTTGTTTGTGGAGATGCTTTGTATGGTCCAGCTATGATTGGTAACGCAATAAAAGATGGAAAAGCTTGTAGTGAAGAGGTGTTTGAATATTTAAGTCAAGGGCATTAAGCCCTTTTGTTTTATGAATTCAATAATTTATTAAAGAATTTATACTGTAAAAAATTGCAAAGCAAATAGAGGATATATTATAATAAAAAAGAGGAGGTTTGGATGGAAAAAGTATATAAAAGAAATCTTATGGCTGTAATGCTTAATTTAATCATTATGGTGTTTGCGGTCGTTTTTGTTTTTTTATTTGTGGGGTATTTTGGTGGTTCAAAGGCTGGGTTTATTGCGTCCGGCATTGCTTTATTGCTTGCTTTAACAATGATTTATAAGGAAAGTCGAATTAAGGTTGTTGTTCACGATAACGATTTTTCAGTCTATGATGGAAAAAAAGCTTATCATTATAATCTTGATGAAGTTTCTATTCAATCAAAATCGGCTGATTATCAAACATTCTCTATATGTTACTACTATAAATGGAGAAAAAGATTATTTTGATTTATCTATGCTAGGGTATCGGCGATTTCATGAACTATTAGAAGATTTAGGCATCATTGGTGAAAAAAGTAAGGCTATTCAACTCACAGATGAAAAAGAAAAAATGTAGTTTTGATAGGTATCATAAAAAGAAAGGAGAGTAAAAAATGGAACCACACATCATTGCATTAATCGTAGGAGGCACTTTGGTTTTAGGGGCTGTTATTAGCTTCATCTCCATGAAAGTCAATCAGAATTCAAGAGAAAATTGGTTGGCAACGCATTCGGATTTTGCAAAAATCGAGCTTGCTTCAGAGAATGGTATTTTTATACAAAAGGATTTTCATGCACAAGTTATTAGTGGCGAAGCGGCGTTTTTTGCTGAAGGCACAAAATACATAATTTATGCAGCACCAGGGAACGTCACTCTAGAGGTTAGCTATACTTACATAAGACCTGGTGTATTGTACAAAAAGGTTAGTAGGACTTGGGGACCAACGAAAGTTGAAATTCAAGTAGAAAGTGGAAAAGAATATAAGTTGAGCTTTGATAAAGACAAAGAGCAATTTAAACTCACCAGTAAGTAGAAAAGGGTTGCCATTTTTAAAAATGGCAGTCTTTTTAACTTTACAGATGAATAGAAATTCGTTAAAATGGTAGGCACGCGGATATGGCGGAATTGGAAGACGCGCTAGACTTAGAATCTAGTTCCTCGGAGTGCAGGTTCGACCCCTGTTATCCGCATTTAATATAAAAACCCCAGTAAAATGGGGCTTTTTTCATTCTATGGACGGATTAATTCTTATATTCATTATTATATTCATTAATTTTTTTGATTAATTGTTCTTCTGAATTTCTTGACAAGTGAGTATAAGTTTTTAAAGTTTGTTCTATTGTTGCATGTCCTAATCTTTTTGAGACAGCCACAATATTAATTCCTTCGCTAATTAGCCAAGTGTCGTGACTATGTCGTAAATCGTATACACGTATTTTTTGAACACCTGATTCAGAAATAGCTTTTTTAAAAACACTTTCTATCATTGAAGGATAGGTTCGAACTGTCGCTAAAGGATTAACCTCATAGGGACAGAGAAAATCATAAAAACTTGGAAAGGAGGTAATTCTCATGTCAAATACGAAAAGAATAGGACAGACAGCCCTTTATGAGCGTTTAAGTCGAGATGATGAAATGCAAGGAGAAAGCAATTCCATCACCAATCAAAAACAACTACTTGAAAGTTATGCGAAAAGAAACGGCTTTGTAAATATCTATCACTATACCGATGACGGAGTAAGCGGAACAACCTTTGATAGAGAGGGATTTCAAAAGATGATAAAAGCAGTAGAAGAAAACAAAGTATCTACTGTGATAGTAAAAGATATGAGTAGGTTTGGCAGAGATTACCTCAAAGTAGGCTTTTACACCGAAATACTTTTCAAAGAAAAGGGAGTAAGGTTTATCGCCATCAATAACGGAATAGACAGTGAAAAACAAGCAGAAAGCGATTTTACCCCATTTCTAAACATTATGAACGAATGGTATGCGAGAGATACCTCAAGAAAAATACAATCTATCTTCAGAGCAAGAATGGAAGAGGGTAAAAGAGTATCCCCAAGCGTTCCATACGGCTATTACAGAAACCCTAAGAATAAACAGGAGCTACTTGTCGATAAAGAGAGTTCAAAGGTCGTAAAACGCATTTATAGGCTTGTTATAGAGGGATATGGAGTAACACAGATAGCAGATATACTAACCAAAGATAAAGTCCTTATACCGTCAGCCTATGCAGAAATACATTACCCTGAAAATAATCATAGCTCAAAGAAAAGAGGAATAGAAGACCCGTATTTTTGGACACCGACCACAGTAGGATATATCTTAGAAAAAAGAGAATACATGGGACATACCGTACTTGGTAAAACAATATGCCTTGATTACAAAACTAAGAAGCGAAGAAAGGCAAAAGAAGATGAACTCATTATCTTCCAAAATACCCATGAAGCTATCATTGACGAAGAAACATGGAATAATGCTCAAAGGCTAAGAAAGACAGTAAGAAGAAGTCCAAAGTACGGGACAACCTCACACCCATTTACAGGACTTTTAATCTGTGCAGATTGTGGAGGTAAATTAAGCTACAGAGAGCCGGCAGAACATAAAGAAAAGAAATACGATAGTGATTACTCTTTTGTATGTCAACATTACAGACACAGAAAAGGCACTTGCAGTATGCACTATATCAAAGTAAAAACAGTGAATGAAATACTCTTAAAATCAATCAAAGAAATAACCGACTTTGCAAAAGAAGAAAAGCAAGAATTTCTAAAAGTGATGAACAAGCTATCCGATGAAAAACGAGAAGAAAAGTATCAAGAAGATAAAGAGAAATTAGAAAAACTGTCATCAAGAAATGAAGAACTAACAACCCTCATTACAAAGCTATACGAAGACCATGCTCTTGGAAAAATACCTGTAAAACACTTTGACAGATTGTTTAATATCTATGATACGGAGCAACAAGACTTAGAAAAGCAAATACAGTATTTTGAAAATGAAATAGAAAGCTACCATCAGAGAAAAGTTGACACCGATAAATTCCTAAAAATGATAGAAAAGTATACCGATATTGAGGAATTGACAGTACCAATGATAAATGAGTATATAGAAAAAGTAGTAGTCCATGAAGCCACAGGAGGAAGAAAAGGCAAATATAGAAAACAACAAGTTGATGTGTACTTTAACTTTATAGGTAACTGTCAAGTGCCAGAGAAAGTAGATATGGAAAAAATGGCTTAAAAATGGTATAATATCATTAAATATTTAGAAAGATAAATTTGCTTTGATTTCTATCTTAAATAAATAGAGTTATAAATAAGTTTAAGGAAATGATATACTGGTAGTCAATTTTGGTGTGGAATTTGATTTCACAGTTGAAAGTCGAGGAAAAATGTGAAAGTCAATATGAATATTATTGTTGGCGGAACGGATGATATGTTAATAGATATATTATCTGTCGCAAGAACAGTAAGAAAAGAAATGAAAATTTTTTTTGAAAGCATTGAGATAGAGGCATTGCAGAAGATGGATATTTGCCTTTGTTTTAGCGGAAATATATCAAAATATTATTCGGAATCGGGAATTTATCAGCCAAGATATTATTTTACAACCAAGAAATTTGTTGTATATGTTCATTTCTGCTCTAATGAGTGGACTTCTAATAGGGAAGAAAATTTAAGTAAGTTTCTTAAAATTTATAAGAATTATCTTTTGGAGCTCTCGAATACCATTAAGAAGAAAATGGCGAATCGTAAGTCTGATTTTGATAATGAGTGTTATGAGGATATGATTAGAAGAGTTTTTGAAAATTTGGAAATATATGTTTGATAGTTAAATAGTTAAATTTTAAATTTGTAAGGGAGAAATGCTTTTAATGAGTGAAAATATCGTTACTGATTTGAAACAATGTTTGATTCAACTAATTGAACATTTACACAATGAAAATATTATTAAAGATATTAGCGTAGAGGATTTGAATTGTCAAACATTTAATCATCTTGTGATTTTATTAAGAGATAAGCTCAAGGAAGAATATCCAAAAATAAAGCTAAAACCAATCATGAAAAGTGTTCATTATGCAAATGGTTTTAGCGATTTGTCTTTGAAAGAAAGTGCTTTTGTACTTGATGAGGTTGAACAGTATCTCTGTATCAATAAATTTCTTAATCACGATAAATCAGTTGAATATTTTAATAATAGGATTACAGCTAATGGATTTGAAATAAATCCAGAAAATTTGCTTTTGGTTATGATAGAAAGTTTGTTATGTTGCAAGAAGGAATTTAATTGAAGTATATTGCTAAATTGTAGAAATTTAGAAAAAATTTTCAGTTTGTCGAGATGAAATAAGTAAATAAAAATAATAATATATCAACTTACGAAACAGTAAATCACAAAGGTTTACTGTTTTTTCTTTGCCTAAAAACAGAAAGAAGGGAAAACAGAAAATGAAAAATATAGATGAAAAAATTTTAATGACAGAAGAAGAAATCAAGCAGTTACAAAACAAAAGAAAAAAGCTCATCAGTCAGCAGAAACAGGAAGAAAGAAAAAAGAGAGATAGACGGCTTTATGAAAAAGGAGGAGTCTTTGAAAGTATATTTACTGAAAGCAAAGACTTTAGCAAAGATGAATTTTATCAGCTAATCACATTCCCAAATATCAAAGAAATAATCAATCAAAAAATCTTAAAAATCATAGAGGAACGAGAACAAAGCGAAAATCAAAATACAGAAAACCAAGAGAAAGAAATGGACACAGAGGAATAGTCCCTTGTTTACAAGGGCGCACTTATACACCCTAAAGGGTGTGTGCGTTCTCCGAAGGTTCTTAGCAGAGGGCATATCAGCTAACGCTGATACAGGGGAGCTACACTCCCCTACGGAAATAAATTTCCTACCCCTTGTGTACTTCCCAAAAGAAATCGGATAAAGGCTATCCGATTTTTTTAGGAAGTCTTATCTATCGCCACCATATCCATATAAGAAAAAAAGAGGAGGTTTTTAGCTATGGCGATATACCATCTTTGCATAAAGATTATCTCAAGAGGAAAAGGCAAAAGTGCGGTAGCAGCTTCCGCCTATCGAAGTGGCGAAAAGATAAAAAATGAATATGACGGCATAGTCCATGACTTTACAAGAAAAGGCGGAATAGCCCATACAGAAATCCTATTACCACAAAATGCACCACAGGAATTTATAAACCGTTCTGCCTTATGGAACAGTGTGGAAAAAATAGAAAAACAAACAGGAAGATTTTTATAATGAGCATACGGCGGAGCTTATTCTATTTGAAAGTGCAAGGAAACATCTCAAAGAGCATTTAGGAGAAAACAAGACCTTAAATATATCCAAATGGAAATCGGAACTTACCACTTTGAAGAAAGATAAAAAGAGCCTACATAGTCAAATATTAGAAATACGAGAAGAAGTAGAACAGGCTGAAAAAGTTAAGACCTGTATAGAGCAGTTACAGGAACAAGAAAAACAACTATCACAGGTAAAGAGGAACGAGTTAGACCTATAAAACTTGGCTTAAATATGGTACAATATTGTAAATGTTAAGTAAAACAAATTAGTATTTATAAAAGGGGTATACCAAATGACTTTAATTGAATATATACGAAAGAGAAACGAAATGACAAGGCAAGAATGGGAAGATACCTTTGAGAAAGAGGAGATTGAAGTTCTTGCTTTGATACAGAAGACGAGAGGAGCAGGCAAGAGAAACGGCTTTTGGGAAGCCCAAGTTAATTTTCTAGCTTATGTAGATTGCAAAACAAGGGAATTATACAAGGATGAGGGATGGCTGGTCTATCCTGTTAGCGATGAGGAATATGAAAAAAATCGTATTCTCGATCGATTTAAGAATGAAACGATTTATCGCTTAAAGGTACGGATGAAAAAGCAGGAAGATGTTCCTGAGGGCATTACCAAGTCTGCAAGGAATCGACTGCTTGTAACAGAAATTCTTGAAGAAAGTGTATCTTGTATGCCACTGGAAGAAATTCTCACGGAATACAACAAGCCGATTATTTTGCAAGATAAAATTTTAGGAGAGCTGACTCTGAATAAAGAATTTAGTTGGTTTGAGGGTAATGTTTCATGGCAGGGTGAAAGGATAGAGATTTTACTCGAAGTAAACAAGGATAATAAGAGCAACTGGACAAAGGCAAGAAACGCCATGAAGAATTTGTTATCAGAACAGGAAAAATGGGATAAAGAAATGCGCCGATTTGCGGCAAATAAGCTCACTACTCTTGCATGTGAATGGCGTGATTCGGCAGATGAGCCGATTCCAGAAATTACGGAGCAGAGCTTTTCAGAGCGAATTACGCTCGAGAGCATATCAATAACCTCGGGAGGTTCTTTTTCCGCCTATTTCGATGATGACTATATGTTTTTTGGACATTGTGTTACAGTACGTGGCAGTTTGAAAAAGGGAATTGTATCGGCGGATATGGAGGGATAATCCGTACAACTCCCGGTTTATAGGGATATGTAAATAAGGAGTTATGAAGGACATTGTTATATGGAAGATTTAGAAATTTTTGAGGTGGCATGTAAATATTTTTTACAAACAATTAGTGAATTTAAGGAAACTTTATCAACCAAAGTTAGAGCGTTAGAAATTGCAGACTGGACATATGATAGTGGAATAACAAAAGTTTGCCAACCTGATGAAAATGATAAGAAAAAGAGATGTAAAACAGGGATAGAATATCGTTCAAAAGTTGAGCTGTCATTGGAAGATGTAGAAACTATTTGGCGTGAATTTAATGCATTTTTTGATAAAACATATATAGCGGATATTGAACGCATTTCAAATAATGAGGAAATAGGGAGATACGAATTTATAACTACAAACTCTAAGGGAGATGAGATTGAATGTGTGATTTATTTATCTGGTGAGTGGAATATCCCACAGATTCGCCTTTCAGTTTTTGTTACAGCCAGATATAAAAATATGGATTTTGTAGTATAAATTAGAAGTTGTGAGGGATGACGATGAGCAATCTAAATAGCTTAATTGAAAGAATGGAAAACGAAATAGATACAGATAATTTCATTGAAATTATGGATAATTGTATACAGGAAATTGAAGAAAGTGGTATTGGCATTGAAGCAGTGGAACCACTATTACAATTTATAGAGCGACACCCACTTTCTGATTTTGGAGCACCGGGTTCGATTGTCCATTTTGTAGAAAAATTTTATAAGCAGGGATATGAACCTCTCTTAATCTCTTCTGCCAAACGATGTCCCACTATGCACACTGTTTGGATGTTGAACAGAGTGAAAAACGGAGAGCAAGAGCAGCAGGTATACTTTGAGATTTTAAACGACATTGTTCATAATAAGGATATTGAAGAAGAAATAAGAAGATTAGCTCAAGACTTTTTGTCTTGATAAATCCCGGTTTGTCAAGATGAAATAATTAAATAAAAAAATAACATAGCAACTTCCGAAACAGTAAATCACAATGAGGTGAATCCCAAAAATTGGACAAGCAATTAATGTACTTTCTTTTTTGTTTTCCTAAAATTTTGTGAATGAAAGAATTTTAGAATGCTTATATAGCCGTGTTTTTAATGAAAATCAAATTTGAGCGATGTATAAAGCTCTTTTTTACAACATTTCCATCCATTTTGAAGGTTTAGAGAATCATGAAAAGCGGACGAAAAAAACTCCAAGACAACCTTTATCTCGGAGTAAAACTCTTATCAACACAACTGCCATGTTATAGCAATCTTTTTCGAGAAATATAAGACTTTTATTTAAATTATGATTCATATACAATTAAGCTAGAGAGAGGGAATCATATTAATATGAAGAAGGATAATATCTATCATGTATGTATGGCAAGGTATAAAACAGGAGATTACTGTCAATTTTTAAATTTAATTAGCGAAATTATATGAAATAAATATCCCAATAAATATATGTTGGGTAGAAGGGAAGCTAGCTATGTTTAAAAAGATAATAACAATCACTACAACCTTTGCGTTTCTTTGCGTGTGTATTGTTTCTAATTTCAGGACTTATGCAATTGAAAATCAAAAAAATTTACCTTTAGAAACTTATTCATATGTTGATAATAAAGGGCATACACATCAATACTTTGATATATATGGAAACCCTGTAACAATTGAACGAGCAAAAACTTTACTAAATAGTAAGATGAATTTTCAGGAAGAAATTCCATCAATTAAAAGAGTCCCTGTATATCCCTTTACCAATACAGTATTAGTTACTTCTCACTATCAAGGTTCGGGTTCAAGGGTAAAAGTAACTCCAGATGTTCGAGGACCAGCTACTTTAACATATGGAAGAGTAGTCACGACGAGCAGTGGGTATAGCGTTAATTTTGGGGCAGAAATCAACCTAAAAATTTTTAAAGCGGTAGCCCTTAAATTTGGTGTATCGTATACGAGATCCTCCACTAGTGCAGAATCATTTGGAGCACATTTCGGTATTCCATCTGGTAAAATCGGTGCTGTATATTTTACGCCATTTTTGTATGTCGGAAATTGTAAGTATATTGATTCACACGGACGTGGTACTGCAACACGTGTCTATTTTCCAAAAAAATTAGGCTCATTTACAGATGGTTTATATGAAGTTATCTTACGCTAAAAAACATCTTTATTTCTGCATGTTATTGAGTGGGTTGGTTTTACTTTGTGGTTGTGCCCCCACTTCTAATTCACCATCCTTGCAAAGAGGTTCTGTACCACCACAAAAAGTACAAAATATGCGTTCATTAAAGCCAATCTCTGTCGAATCTTTAAAAGTGAAAAAGAATTCTTTTTTCTATGATTTAGAATTTCATCCTATAGATTTTAAAAAACCGATATTGTTAAAAGAAGAGGTTTATGATATGAATCAGAATCCTCTTAAACAGCTAATTATTAAAGAAACTCTTCTTTCACCGATCAAACTAACGGCTGATTATAAAGTATCTAAAGACACTTGGAATGGGTTTCAAGATATGGCAGATTTTAGCCTACAAAGTGATACTCTTCAGCATAAAGAAATGCTTAGTCAATGGCTGAAAGTGAATGCATCATTGCCAATTTCACATAAGTTTAGTCATATTAAGGATTTTCCTTTACAGGAAGGTAAAATAGCGATTTATTTTTACCCTATCTGCTACAAAATTTCAGGCGATACGACCTTCTATATGGTGAAGGGAAAAAACCAGTTTCATCAGTTTTATTGCGATGGAATTTATGAAATTCGGGTGAGATAAAAGGCTAGGAATGAATTTGTACACAAGGGTAAAAATTGGTAATATAGATAGGGACAAGTGGTTCATCTTTGTTCCATGGAGGATACAGGAAAGATGCGATTTATCGCTTCTTTTTTCTTGATAAAAAGGAGAGTCTATGAAGCGAACGGATTTAATTCAACAATTAAAGGAATTTATTCCTTTTAATGAGCAAGAAGAAAAAGATAAACAAGTTTTTTTAAGACAATTAAGTATTGATAATATCTTTAAACGTGAAAATGAAGTGGGGCATTTTACAGCATCTTGTTGGATTGTGAATCAAGATTATACAAAGGTTCTGTTGGCTTACCACAATATTTACCAATCGTATGCTTGGCTAGGTGGTCATTGTGATGGTGATGAAGATTGTTTAGGGGTTGCTTTAAAGGAAGCTAGAGAAGAAAGTGGCTTAGAGAATATTAAAGTTCTATCTCAAGAGCCGATATCGATTGAAACATTAGTGGTCAATGGTCATGAGAAGAAGGGGAAATATATACCAAGTCATCTTCATTTCAATGTAACCTATTTGTTTCAAGCAAATGATCAAGAAAGGCTTCATATTAAAGAAGATGAAAATTCAGCGCTTGCTTGGTTTGATTGTGCCACCTTTATGAGTGAGGTTAATGAAATTTGGATGAAAGAAAGAATTTATCAGAAATTAAATGGTAGAATCATACAATATTTTGACGAAAAATGGAGAGGAAATCTGCGGTGATAGTGCTATTCTTAGAGCTAAATGGAGGATTTTTGTATGTTCGCGCTGGGAACGTTTATTGATACAGCCCTAGGTTTAGTTGGAGGAATTATTGGTCTTATTTGTGGACCTAGATTAAATAAAAATTTACAAGAGGTTTTATTACCGGTGGTAGGTCTGTCGCTTATCATTTTAGGTCTTTCAAATATATTGACAGGCATGATTTATTTAGAAGGAAACCATCTTCGTACACAAAATACCATGTTATTATTAGCTGGTTTACCTTTGGGAACGCTCATTGGCGAAATACTCCATATCCAACGCTCATTAGAATACCTCGCTGAATTTGTTAAAAAGAAAAGTGGAAACACGAAAGACCCTCAATTTGTGCAAGCGTTCTTAGCGACGACTTGTATGATAGCGATTGGAGCTATGGGTATTCTTGGTTGTGTGCAGGATGCTTTAGGTGGGGATCATTCTTTATTGATTTGTAAGGGAATTGTTGATTTAATCTTAGTTTCTTTAATGAGTGCTTCCTTAGGCAAAGGAGCTATCTTTGCAAATCTACCAATGTTCTTACTACAGATTTCTTTCACAGCTATTTTCAGTTTATTTGGCGATATGATTTACCCAAAATCCTTAACGAATTTAACCATGATGGGTGGCATTTTAATTATGTGCATTGGTTTAAATGTGGCATTTGATAAAAAGATACGAGTTATGAATTTATTACCTGCATTATTGATTGCGCTTTTTTGGCTTTGGTAGTTGATGAGAGTGAATGATGACTTAAGTTTATCACAAGCCAGTGGTTCTTCTAAAATGGTTCGATAAGAAACGGAACTAGCGAACTTCACAATCAGAAATAACATGGTTTTGGCATTTTCTAATAAAGATAGAAATAAAGGAATGAAGTGATGGTATAGATTAATTTCAAAAAGAAGGCATTCAAAAATTAGTTTCCAAGATGAGAAATGATTGATTGCAACCGTTCGTAAAGGGTAAAATGCTCTTCTTTTTTAGTGCATGTTATTAACGGGAATAGAAGAATCTAAAGCGGTGATAACTTTCGTTAAAGTTTTATTCATCTTCTCTTTATTTGGATAAAGTTTAGTGCTTAGCTGACTATAAGGATATACCTTAAAATTATGATTGCGTGGCTTAGAATAAGTATAAATAAATTCGGTTTTTAAATCATCAAGCGTAATGGTCGTGATGCCGTTATCAATCGTCTTATTGATGCGAATGGAAGCCATGTAACCATTCATACTTTGTTCACGATTCCATTGGTCACTAATCATATTACCAAAAGCATAAAAGACAATGCTTTTACGATTGTTGAGCCATTGGATTGGTTGAATGGTGTGGGGATGATTACCAATGATAATATCTGTACCAGCATCGGCTAAAGCTTGGGCTAAGCGCTTTTGCTCAGGGCTAGGCATATCTTGATATTCAATGCCCCAATGAATAGCCACTAAAACTACATCCACTTGTTTTTTAGCTTCTTTAATTTGTTGCAACATTTCTTGTTCACGCCCTTCGTAGCAATTCACTAAATAGTCTTTACCGACCGGTGCTTTAAAACCATTCATTCCATAGGTCCAAGAAAAGAACGTGTACTTAATACCATTGACTTCATGAATGCGAATGGCTTGTTGGGCTTGCTTGGAAGTATAGGTTCCTTCAGCAATAATTTCAGGATGTTGATCAAAAAATTTTCTTTGCGCCATTATACCAGCCTCACCTTTATCTAAAGAATGATTTGTTGCCGTAGAAACGAGATTAAAGCCTTGATCAATCATGTTTTGTCCCCATTCTTGCGGACTGTTGAAAAGCGGATAGCTACTTAATCCTAAAGCACTACCACCTAGGATGGTTTCTTGATTGTAATAACGAAGATCATAAGGCTTTGCACTTTGACCTATGAGTTCGATTTGTTTCGTGAAATCGTAAGTATTTCCTTTTTTCGCATCTTTATATACAGAATTATGAATTAAGGAGTCTCCAACCATAAACAAAGTGGCAGAGGTCTTTGTGCTTTTCACCTCTTTCTTTTCCGTTGGTTTTTGAGTTTTAATGGTTTGGGTTAGCTTATTTGCTGGTTTTGGATGTAAAACATATATTGCAACCATACTAGCAAGTAATAATACACTATAAAGTATTTTCCAAAGTTTCTTCTTCATCTTTTTCTCCCTTGTACTCTACCATTTTAACATTGTTGGGAATGTCTTTCCTATGAGTTTAAAGAAGCGATGGTATACTAACGAAAAGGAGACTTCACGGAAAAATTTATTGATTTAGATTTAAATGTTGCGACACTTGTGGAGCAGCATTCAGAGTTAAAGTCAATGATGTTAGAAACCATAGGTAAGATGATGACCTTGAAAAAGGCTCTAGTGTTTAAAAATTCCAAAGGATAAAATCATTTATATCTTGGAAGAAAAAGAAATTGAATACGAAGACATTTAGCCATCGCTAATCTTCATGAGAGGAACTAAAGATGATTGTAGAAGAAATAAGAGAAGAGCTTTTTCGTAAGCAGGATTTAAACTATCGAGATTTTATTTGCAGATTAATTCCCAATACAAACCCAGAAACAATCATTGGTGTTCGTACACCTGTGCTTAGAAAATACGCGAAGCAATTAGTTAAAAGAGAAGATGTGCGTGATTTTTTAAAGGCACTTCCGCATAGATATCAGGATGAAAATTTACTACATGGTCTCGTTTTGGCAGAAATAAAAGAATTTGATTTGTGCTTAAAGGAAGTCAATCAATTTCTTCCTTACATCAATAATTGGGCGGTTTGTGATATGCTGTCACCAAAGGTATTTCAAAGATATCATCAAGAACTACTTGTCTACATAAGAAAATGGTTAAAATCCGAAGAGGAATATACAGTTCGTTTTGCGATAGGAATGTTGATGGAACATTTTTTAGGTGATGATTTCACTTTAGAATATGTGGAACTAGTCACAAAGGTTCACTTAGATTCCTATTATGTCAAAATGATGGTGGCTTGGTATTTTGCGACCGGTCTAGCTAAACAATATGAAAAAATACTTCCTTATATGGAAGGAAAGTATTTGGATACATGGACACATAATAAGACCATTCAAAAAGCTCTGGAGAGTTATCGAATTACCTTTGAACAAAAGACTTATTTGCGAACTTTAAAAGTAAAAAAATAGAAGGGCTATTTTGGCTCTTCTATTTTTTCTAGTACAGCATTTTTCAATTTTCCTGCATGACCAACGTCATCAGGTTGGAAATCATAGATTCCTTTTAAAGTGATTTCCGTTCCGTCGCGAGGTAACTTAGTATTTTCTTTTAATTCAAATTCAATCCCTTGTTGGCAACACTTTAAAGCATCCATAATTAAGCAAGACACATAGGTTTTCTGGGTTTTCTCATCTTTAAAGTGAACAATCATGCCTTTTATCCGAACACTTTTACCAATATAATCCTCTGGTTGCATCAACATCTGAGATACTTCTGAATACACCATGGTGGAAGATAGTTGTGTTAAGTCCACTTGAACATCACTTTTTGGTGTTGTAAAGACCATGGAACAACCCCCTACCAATAAAAATACAGTAATGAACACAATGATTTTCTTCATCTTTTAGCCTCCACTTTTTCCCATAGCCATATACCAATGAACACAATCATATCCATTAACACAATCGTTGATCCAACGGGTGAACCTAGTAAGATGGATAAGACCAATCCACTAATAGAACATAAAACCGATAACACTGTCGAACAAATCGTTACCGCTTTAAAACTATGGTACAACCGCATGGCTGAAAGTGCTGGAAAAATGATTAAAGCTGAGATAAGTAAAGAGCCAACTAAATTCATCGCTAAAACAATAACCAAAGAAATCAATACTGCAATCAAAAGATTATAGAGCTTGGTGTTAAAACCGGTAGCTTTCACAAAGCCTTCATCAAAGGTTAGAGCAAAGATACGGTGGTGCAGGTACACAAACAAAAGAATCAATAAAACCGATAGAACAAGCGATAAGACCACCTTTTCAAGACTTAGCGTAAGAATGGAGGTTGCCCCAAATAATGAGGCACAAACATCACCTGATAAATTTGCTCGCTTACTAAAGACATTCATAATCAAATAGCCCATACCTAAGGAACTGACGGACACCAAAGCCATGCCTGCGTCTCCTTTCATTTTTGTGCGACCAGATAACAAGATTACCGCCGCTAAGGTGGTACAAGGTAAAGTGATCCAAATATCATTCGTTAAACCAGTCACCGCAGCAACTGTCATAGCCCCAAAGGCCACGTGACTTAAACCATCCCCAATATGAGAATAACGTTTTAAAACTAAAGTGACCCCTAATAAAGAAGCACACAGAGAGACACAAATGGTCACAATAAAGGCATATTGAACGAAAGGATAAGATAGATACAATAATAAGGTATTCATACTTGTCCTCCCAGGTATTCTTCTTTTGTGCCAAAGAAGAAGCCCTTTTCTAAACTGAGAATATGGCTAGCTCTTTTTAAAGCATAAGAACGATCATGGGTAATCATAACAATGGTCATATTTTCTTTTTCATTAAGATGATCGATTAAGGCATAGAATTCTTTGGCTGCTTGTTCATCCAAAGAAGCGACCGGTTCATCCAGAAAAAGAAATTCTTGGCTAGCACATAAGGCTCTTGCTAGAAGAACACGCTGTTGTTGACCGCCGGATAGGGTGGTAAAAGCTTTATCGGCCAGGTCGTAAACACCCATTTTTTTCATAAAGAAAGCAGCTTTTTCTTTTTCTTTTTTATTGTAGAAAGGACGCCATTTCAGCTGGGCAATAAAACCGGATAGAACAACCTCTTTTACGGAAGCAGGAAAATCAGCTTGGATATTTCTTTGTTGGGGAAGATAAGCAATCGATACCTTTGGGTTGAATTGAACGGTCCCCGATAAATTAGGAATTAAACCAAGTATGGTTTTTAATAGTGTGCTTTTTCCACTTCCGTTTTCACCAATGACACAAAGATAATCCCCTTGATGAACAGAGAAGTTGATGTGAGAATGTAAGACATGATTTTCATAACCGGTGCTTAATTCTTTAACAAGAAGTTGTTCCATGGCTACTCCTTTCTTTAGTTGCTGAAATATTTTTTAAGTGTTTCTAAATTCTTTTGCATAGCCTCCAGATAAGAGGTTTTATCCTTTGTGGTGGATGTTTGTAAGGAATCTAAAGTTAATATTCCTTGGTCTTTTGTTTTGGTATTGGAAATGATTGTTTTAGCAATTTTTTGATTGGATCCATCAATGGCTAAAATGTTCTTTAAGCCTAAGGCATCCACCTTTTTAGCTAAGAATGCAATGGTTTCAAAGCTTGCTTCTGATTCGGCTGAACAACCGGAGAAAGCGGCGAAGTACTTCAAACCAAATTCATGAGTTAAATAACGGAATGGGAAACGGTCACCAAAGACCAACGTTTTATTTTGGGCTTGGGAAATGACTTCTTTATATTGACCTTGCAGCTTATCTAACTTTGCTAGGTATTCCTTGGTATTTTTGCTGTAAAGCTCTTTATGATTGGAATCAAGAGCAATCAGTTGATCAGAAATAGATTGTACCAACTTCTTTGCGTTTTCTAAAGATAGCCAAACGTGTTCATCTAGTTCTGGTTTTTCTTCTTCGTGTTTATGATCTTCTTTGTGTTCATGTTCGTGATGGTGATCATGGTCTTTTTGCATGCCTTCAACGATTTCTTCTTCTAAAGCTTTTTTGCCAATCGTTTCAACCATGTTGATAACTTTACGATTTTTATTTTTCGGATCCTTCAAAGCATCAGCTACCCATTTATCGGATTCACCACCAACGTGTAAGAAAAGATCGGCTTCTTTAATTTTTGCGATGTCTTCCACACTGGCTTGGTAGCTATGTAAATCCACCCCTTTATCTAAAAGGTAAGTAACTTCCGCATTTTTAAAGTTATCCCCCATAATTTCTTTTATCCAATCGTACGCTGGATAAATTGCGGCCACAACTTTCATTTTTTTGGTACTTGTCTTACTGGTTGGCTTTGTGGAACAAGCACTAACGAAGATAGTTGTAAATAGAACTATAGCCAATACTATTTTTTTAAATAATTTCATTGAATTTCCCTTTCTAAACATTGTTGGCATTTTCCAACAAAGACGGTTTTCGTTAAATTAATTTGGCAACGATGGTTTTCTTGAAGTCGATTCCGGATTTCTTTAATATCTTCACAAGGAAGATGATATAATTTCCCACAGTTTTCACAACGGAAATGGACAAAAACTTGTTGGTGTTCGCATAAGTATTCATAACAGGCGGCTTCACCAGGAATAGAAGGATACTGATGTAAAACACCTTCTTTGACTAGGGCTTCAATTTGACGATAAAGTGTGGTCATGCCTATCGTTCTATTTTTTTCCTGTAAAGCTTTGTAAACACCGGCAATTGTAAAATGAATACCAGGCTGTTCTTTAAAAAATGTTTGAATCAATTCTTTTTGCTTGGTATGGTAATTAGATCTAGATTGACTCATGTTGAAACCTCCTAGAATTTGAAAACCATTTTCATTTTAAAAGAATGAACCAGAATGTCAATATGAAAATCATTTTCAAGTTAGTACAATTAAATGTGTATTTTAGGGAATGTTCAAAATTAGAAAAGAAGCTTAAAATATAAAATTGTATGGAACAAACTATTTTACTAGCAATACAAAAATATTTTGGAGCATCTTTCCTGGTTCAAATTAGCCAATTTCTTGGTTGGATTGGAGAACATGGTGAAGTTTGGATTTTCTTTTTATTACTTTTACTTTGTTTTAAAAGGACTAGAAAAATAGCACTTTTGGGACTAGTATCATTATTGATTGAATTCATTCTTGTTAACATAATGTTAAAACCACTTTTTCATCGTCCAAGACCTTGTATGGTTTATCCTGTTTTCTTAAAAGGAAACTTTTGTCCACAAGATTATTCTTGGCCATCGGGGCATAGCGCTAGTGCTTTTGCAGTAGCGGGAGTTTTCCTTTGGTCACATGCCAAATATCGATATTGGGTCACGACTTTTGCCTTAATGATGGCGTTTAGTCGTATGGTCATCTATGTACATTGGCCAAGTGATATTCTCTCTGGAATAGGAATTGGTTTAGGAATTAGCTACTTCGTTGTTTTCAGTAAACCTTTCAAGCGTTTCCCTGGAATAAACGCTTGAAAATATAGACAATAGGAGAAAAGGAGATTGAAATGTTAGCAGTAGGAACAAAGGCACCGACTTTCGAATTGTTGGACCAAGATAATCAGAAACATTGTTTGGATGATTATAAGGGGAAGAAGGTTATTTTATATTTTTATCCAAAAGATAATACAAGTGGTTGTACCAGCGAAGCATGTGGTTTTAAAGATAACTACCCGCAATTTCAAGAAAAAGGAACAGTTATTTTAGGTGTTTCCAAGGACAGCGTGCAATCACACAAGAAGTTTCAAGAGGCTTTCCATCTTCCTTTCACTTTATTGTCGGATCCGAATTTACAAGCGATCCGAGCTTATGAGGTTTGGGTGGAAAAGTCAATGTATGGTAGAAAATATATGGGTATTGAACGGTCTACCTATCTTATTAATGAAGAAGGTATTATTGAAAAGACGTTTCAAAAGGTGAAGCCAAAAGAGCATTCAAAGGAAGTATTGGAAGTCGTATAGGATTTCCTTTTTTATGAAAATGAAAATAGCTAAAAGTCCTTTGTTTAAAAGCTTTTGATTGTTGTGTTTTTCTTCACAAAAAATAAACTTGTTTTTTGAGATGATTTGGATTGAAATTTTGATTTCTTAGTTGTACTATATCGTTACAGCTTTAATTAGTTGCATACGCAACTAATTTGTTGGATATGGAGAGGGAAGTTATATGAAAGTGATTAAAAGAAGTGGAGAAGAAGTCTTATTCGATGCTAATAAAATAAAAAAAGCCATTCAAAAAGCTAATCAGGCAACCGATGCTCGTTATCAAACAAGTGAAGAAACCGTTGAACAAGTTAGTCAAGAGGTGGTGAAAAAGTGTGAAGCTTTAAACCGTTCGGTATCCGTCGAAGAAATTCAAGATATGGTGGAAAATGCCTTAATGGAAGCGAAGGTTTATCAAGTGGCGCACAACTATATCACCTATCGTTATGAAAGAGCTTTGGTGCGTAAAGCCAATACGACGGATAAGAAAATTCTTTCGTTATTGGAAAGAAGTAATGAAGAAGCGAAACAAGAGAATTCCAATAAAAATCCAACTGTCAATAGTACGCAACGTGATTATATGGCTGGGGAAGTTTCCAAGGATATTACTAAGCGTTTTCTTTTACCACAAGAGATTTGGGAAGCACATGAAAAAGGCATTATTCATTTCCATGATTCCGATTATTTTGCGCAACCAATGTATAACTGTTGCTTGGTTAACCTAGAAGATATGTTACAAAACGGAACGGTTATTTCCGGAACTTTAATTGAAAAACCACATAGCTTTGCGACGGCTTGTAATATTGCGACACAGATTATTGCTCAAGTGGCTTCTAATCAATATGGTGGGCAAACGATTACCTTATCTCATTTAGCTCCTTTTGTGCAGATTTCTCGTAAGAAGCACCAAGAAAGTGTCCGCAAGGAAATGGTGGAAGCCGGTGTGACTTGTAGTGAAGAAGAAATTGAAAAATTGGCGGAACTTCGCGTTCGTAAAGAAATCAAAACGGGTGTGCAAACCATTCAATACCAAATCATTACTTTAATGACAACCAATGGTCAAGCTCCATTTGTGACGGTATTTATGTACTTAGATGAAGTGGAAGCTGGTCAAACTCGTCAAGACTTAGCTCTCATCATTGAAGAAATGTTGAAACAACGTATGCAAGGGGTCAAGAATGAAAAAGGGGTTTGGATTACACCGGCTTTCCCTAAGCTTATCTATGCTTTGGATGAAGACAATGTTTATCCAAATTCTAAGTATTACTACTTAACAAAGTTGGCGGCTCAATGCACCGCAAAACGAATGGTTCCTGACTATATCTCAGCGAAGGTGATGAAACAACTTAAGGGTGATGTGTATCCATGTATGGGTTGCCGTAGTTTCTTAACACCAGACCGTTTCACGGATGCTGGTAAAGGTAATCTTGCGAAGGCGGAAAATTATCAGTATGAACATAAATACTATGGTCGTTTTAATCAAGGGGTTGTTACCGTTAACTTGGTGGATATTGCTTGTTCTTCTAGTCAAACGGAGGAAACATTTTGGAAGATTTTTGATGATCGACTAGAACTTTGTTATAAGGCTTTGATGATTCGTCATAATCGTTTGTTGAACACGCCGTCAGACGTTGCGCCAATTTTATGGCAATATGGTGCGATTGCTCGCTTGGAAAAGGGTGAAGTGATTGATAAGTTACTATTTGATGGTTATTCAACAATTTCACTTGGCTATGGTGGTTTGAACGAGTGTGTGAAGTATATGACCGGTGAAACCATTACTTCTGAAAGAGGTAAAGAATTTGGTTTACGTGTGATGCAACATTTGAATGATGCTTGTGCTAAATGGAAAGCAGAAACCAATATTGATTTCTCTGTTTATGGAACACCAATGGAAAGTACCACTTATAAATTTGCGAAATGCTTACAAGAGCGTTTTGGAATTATTGAAGGTGTAACGGATCATAATTACATCACAAATTCTTATCATGTGCATGTGCAAGAAGAAATCAATGCTTTTGATAAGTTGAGTTTAGAAGCGAATTTCCAAGCCTTATCTCCTGGGGGAGCAATTTCTTATGTGGAAGTCCCTAACTTACAAAATAATATTGATGCGGTATTGGCTTTGATGAGTCATATTTATGAAACCATTACTTATGCGGAATTGAATACGAAGTCAGACTATTGTCAAGAATGTGGTTATTCGGGAGAAATCAAGATTGTCGAAGATGAGGGAGGTAAGTTGGTTTGGCAATGTCCATGTTGTGGAAATCGCGATCAAAATAAGATGAATGTGGCTCGTCGTACTTGCGGTTATATTGGCACACAATTCTGGAACCAAGGTCGTACACAAGAAATCAAGGAACGTGTTTTACATTTATAATAAAGACGGTTGTTAAAACAATCGTTTTTTCTAAAAGGGGGGGTGACCATGTATTACGGTAATATCAAAGAATATGACATTGCGGATGGACCGGGTATACGTGTTTCTATCTTTGTGTCAGGTTGCACCAATCGTTGTAAGGGTTGCTTTAATGTACAAACATGGAATTTTTGTTATGGAAAGCCATATACAGAAGAAACAAAAAATTATATTTTAGAAGCCATGAACAAACCGTATATTGAAGGATTAACTCTTTTAGGTGGTGAACCATTTGAACTGGAAAATCAAAAGGAACTTGTAAAGCTATTACGAGAAGCGAAGAAGCGTTATCCAGAGAAGAATTATTGGTCATATACGGGCTTTGTCTATGATCGGGATTTAGTAACTGGGGGAAGAAGATATGGTTATTGTACCGATGAAATGTTGGATTTATTGGATGTTCTAGTAGATGGTCCGTTTATGTGGCAAAAGAAAAATATTCAGTTGCAATTTCGTGGGTCAGAAAATCAGCGTTTAATTGATCTCAAGAAAACGAGAAAAAGTGGGAAAGTTGTGTTATTTGAGCCAAAATAAGAGCTTGTTAGTTGACACTAACTTTTAGGCTTGTTAATGTAGGATTATAAAGAAAATTAGGAGGAATAACAAATGGCAAAATTAGCAGTTGTTTATTACAGTGCTACGGGAAATTGTCAAATGATGGCGGAAGCTGTTGTGGCTGGAGCTCAAAGTGCTGGTGCTGAAGTTGAATTGATTGAAGCCGGTGATTTTACAGCCAGTGATGTGGCGAACTACGATGCAATCGCTTTTGGATGTTCAGCTTATGGTGCTGAAAACTTGGAAGAAGGTACTTTTGAACCAATGTTCCAAGAAGTAGAGGGTCAATTATCGGGTAAGACAATCGGCTTATTTGGTTCTTATGACTGGGGCGATGGTGGCTGGATGCGTGAATGGCAAGATCGCGTAGTCGCTGTTGGTGCTAATCTTGTTCAAGATGGTGTTATTGCTAATTTAACACCAGATGAAGCTGGGTTAGAAGCTTGTCGTCAATTAGGCGCTACTTTAGTAAAATAGGTGAGCAAGGATGGTGATAAATCATCCTTTTTTTTACAAAAAAATGATGGAAAATTGTTAGGACTGTCTAACTAGTATTCTCCATAATGAAATTATGAAAGATAAGGAAATTTACGTTGTTGGACATAAAAACCCCGATTGTGATTCGATTGTAGCAGCGATTGCCTATGCTCATTTAAAACAAAAATTAGGAATTAACGCTGTCGCAAGAGCACAAGGCTGTCCACCAGCTGAAACACAGTTTTTATTAAAGAAATATCATTTTGAAGCACCATCTTTATTGTTGAAAGGAAGTTGTACACTAGCAGAAATTGATAAAGATGAGGCTTTATGTATCTCCGCAGATACTGTTATTCATGATGCGCTAGAATATGTTTTAGCTAGAAAGAATAAAGGTTTATTTATCGTTGATGAAAAAGGTCAACTTGATGGAGTTGTTTCCATGTCTGACCTTAGCCGTGTTTGGTTAAAACCGGCGGATGAATTGGAACAATTGGTTTCTACCATTCGTTTGGATCATGTCCTTCATGTCTTAGAAGGTCATTATTTTCATCAAACAAAAGATTTTAAAACAAATGGAAAGGTCTTTGTACAACCGTCACTAAGCGATAATTCAAGGGAATTAAATGAAGCGATAGTGATTGTTCGTAATACACCAGAATCACAACGCTTTGCGATTGAAGCAGGTGTTTCTTTACTTATTGTTTGTGGTGAAAATTGGTTGGATGATGTTACTTTAGAATTGGCTAAGAAACATAATACTTCTGTTCTTCATTGTCATCGAACCGTCTTAGAAGTCAGTCGTTTGATTTATCAGGTTCCTTCCGTTTCAGCGATTGCTAAAAAAGAGGTGATGTGTTTTAAAGAAAATGAGGGTGTTGAAGAAGTTAGTAAGAAGATGGCAAAAACGCGTTTCCGTACGTATCCGGTATTGGATAAGGATGGCAAGGTTGTGGCAGCTATTTCTCGTTATCACTTATTTAATTACCACAAGAAAGAATTGATTTTAGTCGATCATAACGAAAAGACACAAGCGGTGGATGATATTAACTTGGCGAGGGTCATTGAAATTGTGGATCATCATCGTATTGCCGGCTTTATTTCTCCTGAACCAATTCGCATTACCTGTCGTATTATTGGTAGTACAGCAACTATTATTTATTATTTTTATAAAGATGAACACATTAAGATTTCTAAAGATATGGCAGGTTTACTTTTGGGTGGTGTTATCAATGATACGATGTGCTTGAAGTCGCCAACAACTACGAAAGAGGATGAAGTGGCGGTTGAAGAGTTGGAAAGGATTGCTGGCATTAGTGCTTTAGAGTTATATCAGGAAATGATGAATGCGACTTCGGATTTAGTGGCGAAAGAAAATGTAGCGATTATGTACGATGATTTCAAGGAATTCCGCTTTGGTGATTTTAAAGTCGGAATTGGGCAACAACCATGTCGCACGATTGAAGAGTTTGAAGCGGTGAAAGAGCGTTTTGAGCCATATGTTAGTGACATCATGAGTCAACAGAAGTTTGATTTGATTTTATTCTTATTTACGGATCCTTTAGGTCTTGGTTCTTATATTATGGCGGTTGGACCAAAGAAAGAAGAAGCTTTAAAGGCTTTCCTGGAAAACCAAGATGGATGCTTCGCAACCGGTATTATTTCTCGTAAGAAACAAGTAGTGCCGATGATTTCAAAAGTATTGGAGTAGCACAAGTGAAAACTTGTGCTTTTTTATACAATTTTTCTCCCCTTTTTAGCCGGTTATGAAAAGAGTTGTAATGCTAACATGAAGGCACAAAGAATAAGTAGACCATAGTCATTAAAAGGAAGTGAATTTATGAAGTATTGTGAGGCGGGATTTAGACCCTTTGACCATCATTTTTGTACCATCCCGATGCAGGAGATTTATTTAGAGGGATTAAAAGATTACCCGAGTATCCAAGAAGCTGATTGTCTATTGAGCTATGGGTATATTGATCATACAGCCGGTTTTACTTTTGAAGTAATTTGCGCTGCTAAGCGTGGAAAAGATGGTTATGATTTCTTTGACAGCCATGAAGAACATCGTTTTTTCATTAGGGCTCAACGTATTCCGAATGAAGAAATTGAGATTGTTCAAGATAAGCAATTATTAAAGCGTTATCATAATAAAGTGGCAGTATTATCCGAATATAATGTGGCGGATGATATTGCTTGGACAAGAACGCAAGAATTATTAGATAAATACCGTGATATGTTCTTTGTGGATGATATATTTGTGTATTTTGCTCAAGAAGGAACACAGGTGGAGTGCGCATGGATTCGTATTGAAGGGGTAAATGGGGATACTTTTGTGGGGACTTTGTTATCAGAACCAGATCAAGACATTGGTATTCATAAGTTAAATCGGGTTACTTTCATTTCGCAAAAGTTAGAAGATAATAATTTGGTGTTCTTATACACAGGAAGAGGGTAGTTTTATGAAGTGTCAACAAATTGGTTTCCATCCTTTTAAAAATAAGCTTTGTGTTATACCGGTGGTCGATTGTATTCGTAGGCAATTGGAAGAAATGGTAGGCAGTGCTTTTAAAGTATGTCTTTTAGAAGATGTATCTTCCCTAGATTTAAAAAAAGGAGATGAAGTGTGATGTGACCCCCAAAAAGTTAGACCAAAATCTAACGATAGGGAAGTCGGTACAAATACCCTCGTCTCAATTCGCCAGCAACTCATTTTTCGTGGGACGAAAAGGAGGACTTATGGAAGAACTAAAAAAGAAATTCCAAAGGAATTTCACGAAGTAGCATATAGATGGAAAAAGAAAGAAATCAGTATAAGGCAAGGAGCAAAAATTTTGGGAATTAGTCATACCTTGCCGGCAAAATGGCTAAAGGAAGAAAAGCATATATCAACAATAAAAGGATAAATATAACATCTTTGTCAAATAAATTTCACCATAAAGTGGCAATAAAGGTAGACTTTAATTTACAGGTAAAACACTTCTACAAAAGTTCTAAAATCCATGCCAAATCTGTTTTATTTATTGTACTATAAAATGGTTTAAAAAGTCTAATATTATTGACATTTAAAGTCTGTTTTGTTTAATCCGAAATTTTCTTATGTACTATTTTGGTTGACTTTAAAATTAAGGAGAAGAAAAATGAAGAAAAAAATGACTACATTGTTGCTAGCGATTATGATTATTTTGTCAAACTTTGTTCCTTACGTTGTTGTGGCAAAAGAAGCACATGAAACAATTTCAGATAGTGCGATTGTAAGTGGAGTTACTGATAACAATAATGGAAAAAGTAAACTAGGCATTACTTTTGAGAAAAAAGTTGCTGAGAAGTCTGTTAATCCCAAATTAAATAAGAATGGCACATTTGAAGCAAAAGAGGCAGGACAAGTTGACACTGATTTAAAGAGATATGGTCTTTTAGGGATAGCTAAATATTTTCATATATTTGCTAATAAAGCAAAACTAACGGCTGATACAGCCGGAAATCTTGCTGTTGGGGATTTGGATGCACAAAGTAACTTCGGAACTAGAATTAAAGAAGGAAAGCTAAATACAGATATTTCCTATATTCAAAATGCCGGTTATATTCAAAGCAGTTCTTTCGTAAGTTCAAATGAAAACAGAAAAAATAAGGCGGTTTTTGGAGAAAAAGTAAATTTAACCTTAGTAGATAATGGGAATAAAGTTGCCGCAAATGGAAATAAATTGGATCATTTGACAAAAGATGAAATTTATCAAGATAAAAATGGCAGTAAATATATAGATTTCGAAAAAGAGTTTCAATTATTAAAAGAAAGCTCAGACAAGTTAGCTTCTAATTTGCAAACTGATGGAGTAGAAAAAAATTTTAATGATGAAAATAACAGATATTTTGATGTTAGTAAAGTTAAATCTTCTAAATTAGGCACTGCTGTTTTAACAAAAACTGATGAAGATGGGAAACCTTTAGATAATGTTGAATTTGCATTATATAAAAAGGGTGAAAATAAACCTATTTCAAAACATAAAACATCAAATGGGAAAATTATTGTAAATAATTTAGAAAAAGGTGATTACTACTTTAAGGAAATATCTACTTTACAAGGATATATTCTCAATACAAACAATCATAATTTTTCCATTACTGATAAAAATATTGGTTCACCAAAAACTATATACCTAGATTTAACAAAAGAAGAATTGGAAAAAGACAGACCAATAACTATAAAAGGTATAAAGAAAAATGGTCCGAACATAGTTATAAATGTTGATACAAAAAATGCACAAACTATAAATATAGGTGCAGAAATCAAATTGCAATATACAGATGGGACAGATAGAAATAATCATGAAACAGAAGATTTTAGTGATGCGAAAGTTCTATGGAATTTTAAAAATAGAGCTATAAATCAAGTCATAAATATTAATAGAGCAAGATTTCAAGGCAGTATTTTAGCAGTCGGGAATACTATTAATGTAGGACAAAATGTTGATGGTTGTATAATTGCAGATACAGTAAATATTATAGGTGGGGAAAGTCATAGATGGGATTTTCAAGAAGAATATGAATCAGAAAAAGAAAATGTAGAATTAACTGTTGTGAATAAAAAACAACCTGAAGAAATTGAAAAGATTTCAATATCGGTAGAAAAGAAATGGGTGGGAAAAATCGGTGATTCCGTAACAGTACAGCTTAAAGCAGAAGGAAGTGAGACTATTTTGCAGGAATATGAGCTTAAAAAAAGTGAAGGTTGGAAACATACCTTTACAGGGCTTAGAAAATATGCTGCAGATGGTTCACCTATTAAGTATAAGGTAGAAGAAAAAGATGTACCGCAAGGCTATACAGTTCATTACGAAACCGATCCGACAGGCACATTGATTATTAAGAATGTGCAAGACAAAATAAAAGTAAAAGTAACGAAAGCATGGGAAGATGTGACAGGAGAGCATCCTACCATTAAGTTACAGCTTTTAAAGAATGGACAAAATGAAGGAAGTCCGATTGAACTGACAAACGGAACAACTACCCATACTTGGACAGACTTGGATAAAATGGATTCTCAAGGAAATGAGTATATCTATACTGTAAAGGAAGTAGGAGAAATGGCTAATTCCATTCAGCTTGAAGGAGATTGGTACAAGGTTACCTACGGAGGAAATATACAAAATGGATTAACTGTTACCAATAAAAAATTCCCATCGTGGACACCGATGATACCACCAACAAGAACTATCAAAGTTACTAAAGAGTGGAAAGATAGTTCAGGAAATAACTTAAGCGAAGCTCCGATAGAAAAGATTAAAGTGGAACTGTATAAAGACGGTAATCCTACAGGAAAGAAACTTGAGCTGACAAAGGACAATAACTGGAGTGGAGAGTTTAAGAATCTAGCAGTAGGAAATGGACTTGGAAGTACAGACTACTACAAATACACAGTCAAAGAAGTTGGAGAAGATGGAAATGCCATTAAATTTGATGGCAAGCAGTATAAGGTAGTCTATGGAGGGAGCATGAAAGAAGGTTTCACCATCACTAACGAGAAAGAAGCTCCGCCAACACCACCAAATAAAACCGTACCAAAAACAGAAGATAGAACCAATCCGTTCTTATACGCTTGGTTGATGTTTGTTTCAGGAAGTTTACTTGTTCTGTTGGGTATTAGAAAAAGACAACAGCAATAAAGACTTTGAAGTGAAGCCCAAAAGTTAGACCAAGAATCGGTAATTTGAAATTTCGTAGGATTGATTAGAAAAACCTTTGAAATTTTGTAGGAAAACCCTTTGAAAAAACATAAGGTTTTACCTAAAGTTAAGGAAATGATGGAGTGATTTATCATTTCCTTTTTATGTGATTACTTGATTTCTTAACCTTGTTAGTTGGTTTATCCGGTGAGTAGGATGTATACCCGTTATCTAAACTTAGTATCATAAGGGCATCTACCTCCGTGGTTTACTAAGCGTACATAGAAGGTGTGTACATCTTTATTATTCTTTTTAGATATTACCTCTTTACAGTATTCTACTTCATCATCTTTAAGAGCGATGATAGAACTGATTGAATCGTTAATCATAAATAAAAAAGCTCCTTTCAGAATAAGATTCAATCTCATTCTAAAAAGGAGTTTTTAATTTTATACAACTAGACCCTACAAAATTTCAAATTGCCAATATGTTTACCCACTATGATTATTTTTATTTACTTGACAACTTGCCGTTTTTTTGCGTTTAAAACTAGATATAAGTTAAGTAAAGCAAAAATCTGAAAGGGAGTCTAAAATTATGGATAAGTTTTGAAAAATATTTTAGAAAAAGAGAAAGGCAAGCTTTATTAAAAGCCAAACAGATTGAAAGATTGATATGCAAAATTTATAAGATATGATTTTGAATAAGAGGGCAATAATTGCTATGAAAAGTTTGAGGAACTTGCAACAAAAATAGTCAATGTGTTTTTATCGCAAAAATTTTCGCCTATAAAAGAAACACAAAGAAAGGCTAATATCAAGGTAAAGGATAGAAATTTATTTTTATTTTATTAGTGCTTTGAAGCAACAAAAGAAGAAACTAAAGAAAAACGAAAAATTAATGAGAGAAAAGATAGTTAAAAAGTAAGGTCAGCTTGACAAATATTGAATAGAAATTTATTATTAAATATAAATTCAGTATTGAAATAGGAAGAGGTGTGCTATGGCACAGGTATTAAAAGAAGAAGTTAGAAATAGAATACTCGATGCAGCAGAAAAAGTGTTTTATGAAAAAGACTATAGAGGTGCCAAATTAACAGAAATTGCAAAAGAAGCAGATATTCCTGTGGCACTAATTTATACCTATTTCAAAAATAAGGAAGTTTTGTTTGATGCAGTAGTAAGTTCTGTTTATATAAATTTTGAGTCAGCTTTTAATGATGAAGAGTCCTTAGAAAAAGGAACAGCTTATGAAAGGTTTGATGAAGTTGGAGAAAATTATATTCATGAACTTTTAAAAGAGCGTAAGAAGTTAATTATTTTAATGGATAAAAGCTCAGGTACAAAGCATACAGAAGCAAAACAAAAACTTATTTCACAAATGCAGGTTCATATTGAAGTGAGCTTGAAAAGACAATCGAAAGAGGAATATGATCTGATGCTTGCCCATATTTTAGCCAATAACTTTACAGAGGGGCTTCTTGAAATAGCAAGACACTATCAAAGTGAAAAGTGGGCAAAAGATATGCTAAAACTTATTGCAAGGTGTTATTATAAGGGAGTGGAATCCCTATAATCAGCACAAAAAATAGACTTTGCTTAATCGGCAAAGTCTTACTTTAAACTCTAATACTGAATTAAAATTCAATATTATTCAATTTTGAAAGGAGCGTTGTTCATGCCGGAAAAAGAATTAAGAAAAAAAGTGATTGGGAAAAACGGATTATCCAATTCACTTCTTGCTTTAAAAATAGTATTTGATTTGATACCACAAATCTTACTTGTATATTTGATTAGTTCTTTTATCACAAACAATATTAGCGAAGATAATTTGAAATATATTTTCTTAGGAATCTTTATATCGTTTGTATTAAAAGGAGTATTTTATTATTTACAGGCAAAGGTTGCTCATGAGAAGGCATACGAAAAATTGACAGAACTTAGGTTAGATATTATCGGTCATTTAAAAAAACTAAGTTTGGGATTCTTTAAAGAACATAATACAGGAGAGCTTACCAACATTGTTCAGCATGATGTAGAACAAGTGGAAGTATATCTTGCTCATGGTCTTCCTGAAATAATGTCAGTTACACTTCTGCCTACTATCATTTTCATAGCTATGATTTTTGTGGACTTTCGTCTTGCTCTTGGAATGATTGCCGGAGTTCCACTCATGTATTTGGTAAAAGTTCTTTCACAGAAAACAATGGATAAAAACTTTTCGATTTACTTTAATCATGAAAATAAGATGAGAGAAGAGTTGATGGAATATGTAAAAAATATCTCTGTGATTAAGGCTTTTGCGAAAGAAGAGGAGATTAGCGAAAGAACATTAAAAACGGCAAGAGAGTATATTTACTGGGTTAAAAAGAGTATGGGAGCCATTACAATTCCAATGGGACTCATTGACATATTTATGGAAATTGGAGTAGTTATTGTCATGATTTTAGGAAGTATCTTTCTTTATCACGGGAATATTACAACACCTAATTTTATTCTTGCAATAATTTTATCGTCTGCTTTTACTGCATCTATAAGTAAGACGGCTACATTGCAACATTTTTCTATTGTGTTTAAGGAAGCGTTAAAGGCGATTGGAAAAGTTTTAACAGTTCCACTTCCAAAGAAAAAGACAGAACAAGGTTTAGAATTTGGAAACATAGAATTTAAAGATGTGAATTTTGCATACGGAAAAGATAGCTTTGAGCTTAAAAATATCAATTTGACTTTTAAGAAAAATAGCTTGAATGCCTTTGTAGGAGCAAGCGGTTGTGGGAAAAGTACCGTATCTAATTTGCTTATGGGATTTTGGGATGCAGACAAAGGACAGATATTGATAAATGGAAAAGACATAAAAGAATATAGTCAAGAAAATATTTCAATGTTGATTGGTAGTGTGCAACAAGAGGTTATCCTTTTTGATTTAAGTATTTTTGAAAATATAGCAATCGGGAAACTAAATGCAACAAAAGAAGAAGTTATAGAAGCAGCTAAAAAAGCAAGATGCCATGATTTTATTTCCGCTTTGCCGAATGGATACGATACAAGAGTCGGTGAAATGGGAGTTAAGTTATCCGGTGGAGAAAAACAAAGAATCTCCATTGCGAGAATGATACTGAAAAATGCACCGATTTTAATATTAGATGAAGCAATGGCGGCTGTTGATAGTGAAAATGAAAGACTAATCGGTGAAGCGATTGATGATTTAAGTAAGGATAAAACCATCATTACAATTGCTCATCATCTAAATACGATTAGAGATTCAGACCAAATTATAGTTATGGATAAGGGGGTTGTTCTTGATACAGGAAGCCATGAAGAGCTGATGAATCGTTGTGATTTTTATCGTGATATGGTGGAAGCTCAAAATAAGGTTGACAGATGGAATTTGAAAGAGGTGGTAACAGAAAATGTTTAGAGAAATGTTAAAACTACTTACAAAAACCGGCAAGAGAGATTTGATTATATCAAGTGTATTCTTTGCCCTTTATGGCTTAAGCTCCATAGCTATGATTGTTATCGTATTTTTTATACTGTTTCAGATATTTGATGGAACGAGTTTAGATAGGCTTTATAAATATTTTATTGCGATTGGATTACTTGTAGTATTCAAAGGCATTTGTAACATGGTTGCAGATATGAAAAAGCATAGTGCGGGCTTTGATATTGTTCAGCAAATAAGAGAACGCATGATTATCAAATTAAAGAAATTCAGTTTGGGATTTTATACCAATGAACGACTTGGGGAAATAAATACAATTTTACACAAAGATGTTGATAATATGTCCCTTGTTGTAGGACATATGTGGTCAAGAATGTTTGGTGATTTTTTGATAGGTGCAGTCGTATTTATCGGTCTTGCAAGTATTGATTTAAAACTTGCTATTTTGATGGCTGTACCTGTTCTGATTGCACTTATCTTTCTATATCTGACAATTAAGCAATCTGAAAGAATCGAAAATCAGAACAACTCAGCACTTCTTGATATGGTTAGCTTATTTGTTGAATATGTTAGAGGAATACCTGTATTAAAGAGTTTTTCAAACAATAAGAGCTTGGATAATGAGCTTATGAATAAGACAAAAAAGTTTGGAGAAACAAGCAAAGCAGCTTCAAGATTCAAGGCAAAACAATTATCTATATTTGGTTTTTTACTGGATATTGGATATTTAATTCTTTTAATTTCAGGAGCAATACTTGTTACAAAGGGAAGTCTTGATGTACTTCATTTTATTATCTTTGCAGTAATTTCAAAAGAGTTTTATAAGCCGTTTGCTTCTATGGAACAACACTATATGTACTATGTTTCGGCGGTAGATAGTTACGAAAGACTTTCAAGAATTTTATATGCAGATGTAATATCGGACAAAGTGGATGGAATTGTTCCGAAAGATAATGATATAGCTTTTGAAAACATAGATTTTTCCTATGAAAAAGATGAATTTAAAATGGAAAAATTGAGCTTTTCTATTGCTGAAAAAACAATGACAGCCTTAGTTGGAGAATCAGGTAGTGGAAAGACTACGATAACCAACTTACTTCTAAGATTTTATGATGTGCAGCAAGGTAAAATTACACTTGGCGGTGTGGATATTAGAGAGATCCCTTATGATGAACTTTTAGATCGTATCAGTATTGTCATGCAAAATGTTCAACTGTTTGATAATACCATTGAAGAAAATATCAGAGTAGGTAAAAAAGGAGCAACGAAAGAAGAAATCATTGAAGCTGCAAAGAAAGCAAGGATACATGATTTCATTATGAGTTTACCAAATGGTTATGAAACGGATATTGGTGAAAACGGCGGAATATTGTCAGGTGGACAAAGACAAAGAATATCTATTGCAAGAGCTTTTCTAAAAGATGCCCCGATTTTAATACTTGATGAAATGACAAGTAATGTTGATCCTGTAAATGAATCTCTGATACAAGATGCCATTACAGAACTTGCAAAGAATAGAACCGTACTTGTGATTGCTCATCATTTAAGAACCATTCAAAAAGCTGACCAAATTCTTGTATTCCAAAAAGGAACACTGCTTGAAAAAGGAAAGCATGTCGAACTTCTTGCGAAAAATGGTTACTACACAAAATTATGGAAAGCTCAGTATGAGGTGTAACCATGATTTTGTTAAAAGATGTTTCTTATGAATGGGAAGATGGACGAACTGCTTTAAAAAATATCAATCTTGAAATTAAAAAAGGTGAATTTGTTTTAATTTCAGGAAAAAGTGGAAGTGGTAAAAGCACTCTTGGAAGTGTGATGAATGGTCTTATTCCACATTATTACAAAGGCAAAATGCAAGGGGAAGCCTTTGCGTCCGGAAAAGATATAAGCAAACTATTACTTCATGAAGTAGGACATATTGTAGGGACTGTATTTCAAAATCCAAGAAGTCAGTTTTTCACGACAACGACAGATGAAGAAATAGCTTTTGGGCTTCAAACCATCTGCAAATCAAGAGATGAAATCAAACAGAGAGTAGAAGAAGTATATGTGGAATTGGATATTGAGGAACTGAAAGGAAAATCCGTTTTTGAATTATCAAGCGGACAGAAACAAAAGATAGCTATTGCAAGTATCTATGCAATGAATCCGAAAGTTTTAATTTTAGATGAGCCTTCAGCAAATTTGGATATGAAAGCAACATTTGACCTATTTTTAATTTTGGAGAAATTAAAGAAAAAAGGTACAACGGTTGTTCTAATTGAGCATCGTTTGTACTATGTAAAGTCTTTATTTGACCGTTTTCTTTTGGTGAAAGATGGAGAAATTGCACAGGACTTGAGTCGGGAAGAAGTTATTTCTCTTAACCAAGAGTTTTGGGATGAGAATGGACTAAGAACTCTTGAATTAGAAGAATACAGGATAAGTGAGAAGAAAGATTCATATCAATTAAATGATGAAAGTATTAGTGGAAAAGGCTTGAAATTTTGCTATCCGAATGTAGCTAAGGACGGAAAGAAGCAAAAACAGTACATTTTAAATCATCTCGATTTCAATATAGAGTGTGGAAAAGCCATCGGTCTTATCGGCTTAAATGGTACCGGGAAAACTACTTTTGCAAGGGTAATTTCAGGACTTGAGAAGATAAAAGAGGGAAAAATATGGGCGGAAAAAGATAAAGAGTTGAATCGTAAAGATTTAATGGATATGTCATATTTTGTCTTTCAAGATTCAGACTATCAGTTATTTTCGGAGAGTGTACTTGATGAAATGTTACTTGGTATTTCAAGTAAAGATAAAAAAGAAAATACCCAAAAGGCAAAGTCTATTTTGAATGTACTTGGCTTAGATAAATATATAGATAAGCATCCGTTTGCTTTATCAAGAGGAGAAAAACAAAGATTGACAATAGCTTGTGGAATGATGAAACAGGCAAAAGTTTTTATTTATGATGAACCAACATCAGGTTGTGATAAAGACTCAATGCTTTCGGTCGCAAAATTGATTGAAGAACAATTAAAAAATGGGACAACAGTTTTGGTGATAAGTCATGATTTTGAGTTTTTAGCAAACACAGTGAGCAAGCTCTGGGTAATGGGAGATGGAAAAATAGAAAAAGTTTTGAATATGAGTGAAAGTAATAAATTTCTCATATTAGACAAGATGAGAGGAGGTAGAGAGATTGATAGATAGAAAAACAGTCGATCCGAGAATAAAACTTACTCTACTTCCAATTGTTGGATTCACGAGCTTTTTTATAAGCGACACAATTCTACTTTTTGGACTAATTGTCTTTGCCTTTTTTCTGTATGTATATAGCAGTATGTGGAAAAGAGCATTACGCTTTATTTTGTTTTTTGTGCTTTTATACTGCATAGAGTTAGGGCTTGGAAAGTTTTGTGAAGCAAGCATCGTATTCGCAATATATATGTTTATTTACTTTGCGTCAAGAATGACCTTAATTGCTATGTTTGGTGGATATATAACAAAGACTACAAGTGTAAGTGAAATGCTGGAAGCATTAAATAGAATGAAAGTACCCCGAAGCATTGGTATACCTTTTAGTGTTTTGCTTAGGTTTGTACCAACTATAAAAATAGAATTTAAGGCATTAAAAGAGAATATGAAGATTCGAGGAATCGTAACAAGCAGATTTTTCCCATTGCTTCATCCAATTAAATATATTGAATATACGCTTGTTCCGCTTTTAATGAGAATGATTAAGATTTCAGATGAATTGTCAGCTTCAGCACTCATTAGAGGTCTTGATAGTGGTGAGAACAGGGTAACATTAACAGAATTGCGGTTTAGATGGGCAGATTTATTGATTGGACTATTAGGAGCTTTGATGATTGCTCTCGTGATAGTAATACAGAAAATTTATTAGGAGGACTTTTATGAAAAACAAATTAAACGGTCGTGATTTTATTACAATCGGAATCTTTAATGCAATTGGAATTGTCATATACATGGCAGCCGGTTTTGCTATGGCAACAACAGTTATAGGAGGATTTATTGCTTCAGGAGTTAGTTTTATGGTAGCTGCCACTGTTTATATTCTTATGGCTGTAAAAGTTAAAAAGAAGGGCGTATTTACAATATCAGGAACGCTTCTTGGTTTAATTGCGTTGTCAGGAGGACATTTGCCTCATGCAGCCTTTGCTGTAATTGGTGGAATTATATGTGATTTGATTATAGGAAATTATGAGAGCAAGGGACGAATGATTATTGGATATGGAACATTTGCATTAGCAGATTTTTTAGGAACAGTAATTCCTGTGATTTTATTCGGAACAGCTTCTTTTGTGGAAAGAGCATCAAAATGGAAAATGAGTGAAGCACAAATAAATGAAGCATTATCCTATTTCAAAGTTTCATGGGCAGTAGGATTTGGCTTGATAACTTTTGTTCTTGCTTGCATAGGAGCATTTGTTGCAACAAGGATACTCAAAAAACATTTTGAAAAAGCAGGAGTGATTTAATCAATCTTTATTAGTGATGGAAAAATGGATTAAATAATGGAGGTAATTGCTATGTATTATTTAGGGTCTGTTATTCATGTAGAAAAAAACAATAGACCTTTTTGATACCGGTAATTATCATAAAAAATCAAATTTAAAATATAGGGAAAGAGCAAGTTTCTTTCATTTCAGAGGACTTATTATGCCTATGTGCAGGAGTCCTCCTTTTTTGTCTTAAAAAGCAGACAAAAAAGAAATGGAGGAAGCATATATGCCAAAAGAATATTACCTTTAACTGAAGTATCTGAAGATGATCTTCTTAATATGGTAGAGAAAAAGGAAAATCTAAAAGAAGAAGTCAAAAAAATAGAAGAAACTGTACCGAAAAGTGAAGTAAAAAAAGAAGAGCCGAATAAAGGAAGAAAGCAAAGGCAGAGGTGCTTATATTTTTTTTAGGAATCATCGTTCTTGCAGTAATTGGAGCGGGATATTACTTTAAAATTCACAAGAAAAAACAGGAAGATGACGATTATGATGATGAAGAAGATGAGGAATAAAATGTAGGTATAAATTATCAACCCACCTTGTTGCGGTTACACTTAAAAAATGATATAATGCAAGTGTAAACGCAACAAAAGGGTGGATGGTATGAATTATGAAGATAAAATTGAACAACATCTAAAACAATCAGGTGGAATTATTACAACAGCATACTGTAAGGAAAATAATATACCGACGATATATCTCAGTCGACTATCGAAAGATGGGAGATTGTTGAAAATTAAAAAAGGAATTTATATGACAAAAGATGGAGATTATGATGAGTATTATTTCTTTCAATATCAGTATAAAAAGGCGATATTTTCTTATGAAACCGCTCTTTATCTGCTTGGACAAACAGATAAAATTCCTTGGAATATCGATGTAACCGTTTATAACGGATATAAATTTAATGAAAAACCGAATGGTTTCAATATTCATTATGTAAAAAAATCAATTTATGACTTAGGTGTAATCCAAAAACCTACAATGTTTGGAAATAAAGTTAAGGTATATTCATATGAGAGGACACTCTGTGATTTTATTGCTCATAAAGAAGAAATGGATATAGAGGTTTATGTAAAACTTATTCGTTCGTATTCCTCTTATGAAGAAAGAGATGTTCATTCCCTTTATGATATTGCAATGAAAATGGGAATTGAAAATAAAGTGAGAGAAGTTATGGAGGTGGTTTATGAATAAAGCAAAATTAACAACTCTTTGCCATAAAGTCAGCAAAGAAGTCGGTCTTTCGTTTAATTCGGTTATGCTGTATTATTTTTTAGAAAGTATTTTGAAAAAATTAGCAGGAAGCAAATATAGTGAACGATTTATTTTTAAGGGCGACTTTTTGTTATCAAGTGTAGTTGGAATTGATTCAAGAAGTACTGTAGATATAGACTTTCTTTTGAGAAACATGCAGTTATCAGAAGAAAATATTGTTCAAATGCTGAACGAAACTTTAAAACCGGAAGAATCCGACGATATATTTTATGAATTGCAAAGTATTGTGCCAATCAAAGAAGAAGATCAATATGGAGGGTTTCGTGCAAATATCTTATGTAAAATGGAAAATATAAGACAGATTGTACCACTTGACATTGCAACAGGAGATGTTATTACACCTCATCCGATAGATTATAAGTATGTAAGCTCTTTTGGAGAGGAAGAAATAATAATCAAGGCTTATCCGATAGAAACTATGCTTGCAGAAAAAATACAGACCATTTATGCAAGAGGATTTTTAAATAGTAGAAGTAAGGATTATTACGATCTTTATATTATTTATAAATTAAAGGACAAAGATGTAAATGCAGAGATATTAAGGGAAGCTTGTAGAAAAACTTTTCAGTATAGAAAAACAGAATTTGACATAGGTAAAATTATTGATTTGCTTGAAAACTTGAAAACAAATGAAGCTTTTTTGAAAAGATGGCAAGCCTATTCAAGAAAAAATATATATGCCAAGGATATAACCTTTGAAGAAGTATTGGATAATGGAATAAAAATGGTGAAAAAAATAAAGAATGAAGATTAGCATATAACCGTTTTTCAATGAAAAGAAGGCGTCAAATATTTTTATGTAAGTTATTCCAAAACAGGAAAACGGATTAAATAATGGAGATAATTGCTATGCATTATTTAGGGTCTGTTATTCATATAGAAAAAACAATAGACCTTTTTGATACCGGTAATTATCATAAAAAATCAAATTTAAAATATAGGGAAAGAGCAAGTTTCTTTCATTTTAGAGGACTATCCCTGCCCATGTGCAGAAGTCCTTTTTTAAGCTTTTGATAGATAAAGATTCAAAATACAAGAGTAAGATTATGTAGAAATAGGGATAGTGGGAAAACAAAAAAGAAAAATCAGCTTGCTTTGTAACTGCCTAAAAATTGACTACTATAAAATATAGTGATATAGTTTATAGTAGTTTTTAGTTTAGGGGAATAATAATATGTCAACAATAGATTTAATCGTTTTAGGAATGATTAAGGAAAAAGAACAAAGTGCTTATGACTTACAAAAAAATGTTGAGTACAGAAATATTTCTAAATGGGTTAAAGTCAGCACTCCATCAATTTATAAAAAAGTAATTCAGTTGGAAGAAAAAGGCTATATAAAAGGCAATTTATCAAGAGATGGAAATATGCCTGAGAAGTTGATTTATCACATTACGGAAAGTGGAGATAAATATTTTTTAGAATTGATGAAGAAAATATCTGCTCAAATGGTCAATGTATTTTTAGACTTTAATGCAGTTATTATCAATATGGCAATGTTATCAAAAAATGAAAGTAAAGAGATTATAGGCAATATTGAAACAGAGATTGAGAAGTACAAAAATGCAGTAAGGAAGTTAGAGATGGAAAGAGAAGATATTCCTGTTTGCGCCAAATCTATCTTAAATCAACAAGCATTGCTATCAGAAGCATTAAACGATTGGATAAGTGATTTTAGAAAACTGTATTTTGAGGAGTAATTTGAATTGGTAAATATAGGCGAAGATAGAGGGCTACTAAAGAAATTAAGAGAGATAACGAAAAATAAGGAGAATTGGAAAACAACTATTGATGAAGTTTCTATTTACTTGAATGAAAATCATTCTGATGATGTGAAAGCAAAGGTCTTATGGCTTCTTGGAGAAATGGGATTAAATTATCATCTAAAAGTAAAAAAATATGTTGCAGATATTGCAAGTTACTTACATGATGATTGCCCTAAATTAAGAGAGCGTTCAGTAAATGCACTTGGAAGAATAGGCAGAGCTGATAAGGATTTGATTGTTCCATATTTAGACAAAATAATGGAAATGAGAAAAGATAATGTAGATGAAGTAAGACTCGCATTCCTTTGGGCTTGTGAAAATATTGCAACAAATGCTCCGGAACTGTTTTGTGAAAAACTGGAATTATTTTATGAAATGATACAGGACAAAGGGGAGAGAGTGCGGATAGAAGCTCCAGAAATGTTTCGAGTAATGGGAAAAAGAAAAACGCAGTATGTAAAGCCTTATTTAGAAAAACTACAATGGTTTGCAGATAACGATACAAACCCTGTTGTTCGTATTCATAGTGCCGGTGCAATACGAATTACAAAAAGAGCATTAAAGGAGAGTGAAGACAATGCCACAGATGACTAAAGGCGGAAAATATATTTTTGGTTGGTCGAAGATAGGAGAAAATGGAGAACTCACATTTCCAACAATGGCGGTAAAAGAATATAATTTACAAGAAGAAACCTATATTTATATTATTTCCGGTAGCAAGCAGACAGGGGGATTTTGTGTAATGACAGAACCCTTACTTTCTCATTCAAAACTTAAAAATATATTAGAAGAAAATCCAAGTTTAGCAGATAGAAGTTTAAGAGAGGGCGTGTTAATTTCCTACAAAGGAAGAAAATATGGCTGGCTTGCACTAAAAGATAATTCCATTTATCTCTCAACTACGTTAATGAAAGACTTGGAAATAAAAGTCGGAGATAGGCTCTTGTCTATTCGTAGCAGTGATATTACTTTTACAATGGGGGCAAGGGGAAGTTTAATAGACAAAGCAAATAAGTATAAGGGGAAGATTGAGATGTATTAAAAGTAAAGTAAATGAAGTTGTGATTAGTGATAAAATTTGTATTTAGGGAAAAGGTTCTATCCAATGTCGATTATGTCTTAGATACGCTTGGAGGAAATGAAACAAAAAAGCAGATGAGCATTTTAAAAAGGGGAGGAAAATTAGTATCTTTAAGAGCCATGCCAAATGGGGCTTTTGCAAAAAGAATGAAGTTGCCTAAGTGGAAGCAAATTATATTAGGTATTGCAGGGCGTAAGTTCGATAAGTTAGCAGAAAAATACGGTGTTACGTATGATTTTATTTTTGTAGAATCAAATGGCAAACAACTACAAGAAGTGGCGGATATATTTGATAATCTTAAAATAAAACCATCCATTGATACTGTTTATCCGTTTGAAGAAGTGAATAAGGCTTTAGATAAGGTAGCCAATGGACACTCTAAGGGTAAGACGGTTATTGTTATGGAAAGAGAATAAATCAGAGAGGGGAAGAAATATAGATGGAATTTAAAGAAGTAAATCAATTGCCAATTGATGTTGAAAAAGCCATAGAAAAGCGTGTTAGTACCAGAAGTTTTAAAGCAAGGTCATTATCGGATGAAGATAAAAATAATCTGATGGATTTTAATAAAACTTTGACTAATCCTTTTGGTATAGATGTTAAGGTACAGTATATCAGCAAAGATACCGGCGCAAAAAACGTGCAACTTGGAACATATGGAACTATAAGAACAACCTAAATGATGATGTGAAAAAAATTAAACGTTTAGATATCGGAATAGCATTATCACATTTTCACCAGACAGCCATGAGTAAAGGATTAAGCGGAAGATTTGAAGTACGAGATATATATATTTTTCAATTCCGAAAAATATGCACTATATGATATCCTATATATCGGGCTAAGAATTAAGATGAATATAATTGAATATAACTATAGTTTCAAGTTTTTACATTTATACTTTCTATCATTTTCATATGTATCTCCATAAATGATTTTTAAATAGCAGGGAATCCGACAGTAGAAAAAAGAGCTTAAAAATGATACAATATGCAAAATAGAATCTGATGGGGTGAAAAATGTTAATAAAAAAAGCAATAATCAGGGGAATTATCCCATTAATCATAATGACGACACTATCAATAATCATGAAATATCAAGGAATAGATACTTTTCAAGTTAAGGGTACATTTTTAGTTGGGATTATCGCAACTTCGATAACTGCGGCTTCTGTCATATATGAAATTGAAAAATGGTCTTTACTCAAGCAATCAATTGTTCACTTTATAATTATGTTCCTGACGGTATTTCCATGCTTATTAATAAGCGGTTGGTATGAATTAAATAGCGCTTTGGATTATCTTAAAGTATTTGGAATGTTTTTGTTAGTTGGAATTGTATTGTGGAGTGTTGCCTACTTTATTTTTGGGAAGATATTAGATAAATAGATAAGAATTTATAGAGGTGATTTTAATGACTTTACTAAAGGTAATATTGATATTAATAGGAGTTGTCCTTACCACATTGGGCTATTTCATTTATTTTAAAGAAAAATATAATTTGATTAATGGTTTTGAAGAAGATTATAAATCTGGAAGAAAGACAGAATCCTATGCTAAAAAGGTTGGATTAGCGGAGTTTATCATTGGAATTATCCTTGTTGTAATTGGGATTTGTGTGATGATTACTAAATAACAAATTCCGGTTTCGTACTATATAAGTGTAGATGTCAATGAAACATCTGCACTTATTTTTTATAATAAGGAAGTGGACGGGTAAATGGACGGATTTTCTCAAAAGATAAATTGTAATGACACATAATATAGATTTTAAGGGCTTTTCTTTTTTTGCGGGTTCTAGTATGCGTTTTATGAATACAATTAGATTAGAAAGAAATGTGAGGCTAAAATTTTTGACAGCAAGTGCGAGGGTAGAAATATCCAAGGCTTAGTTAAATGCTTTATATTTAGGGAGTTTTTTGTAAAAAACATATCAAAAAAAGGGTTCTTAGAACCCTAGAAATAATAAACCATAATATAGGCAATCAATAAGCCAATGATAATTCCCACAATCACATCACTCAACCAATGTGCAAATAATACCAATCGACTAAGAGCAATCCCGCAAGCAATCACTAGATAGATAGGCCAATAAGGAAACTTTGTAAAAACCATTAAACCAGCCATAGCGAAAGAAGAACTACTATGAGCCGATGGAAAAGAAGAATCCTTAGGCTCTTTTTTTAGCAATAAACGATTCCTTTCACTGTAAAAAGGTCTAGTTCGTTTAAATAATGGTTTCAACATAACGTTTACTACTAAAGCCTGAATAGCAATGGTAACTAACATCAATTTTGACAAATAATGATATTCTGGAATAAACCAAAGAACAATCATTGTTATAAACCAAATAAGACCACCATCGCCAAGAAAGGACATACCTTGGTTCAAATGAATCCAAAAAGGATTTGGAAATAAATCTTGTAAGAAGCGCAATATTTTCAGTTCCATAACAACTAATTATAGACTAAAAACGGTCGCCATTAAAAATTGAATTTTTAACAATCACATAATCTACATGACGAATAGCGTTTAAATCACGACCGCCAGCATAGGAAATCGAAGATTGAAGATCCTGTTCCATCTCTTGCAAAGTATCAAAGATAGACCCCTTACAAGCCACTAACATTTTTTTCCCTTCTACATTTTTATGAACACCTTTTTGGTATTCCGAAGCAGAACCAAAATATTCTTTCATTTTTTGCCCGCCTTGCATCACAATTTCACCAGGTGATTCCTCGTGACCAGCGAATAAAGATCCAATCATTACCATAGAAGCCCCAAAACGAATAGACTTTGCGATATCACCATTGGTACGAATGCCGCCATCCGCAATAATTGGTTTGCGCGCCGCTTTAGAGCACCAACGAAGAGCCGCTAATTGCCAACCACCTGTTCCAAAACCGGTCTTTAATTTTGTAATACAAACTTTGCCTGGACCAATACCGACTTTTGTGGCATCAGCACCAGCATTCTCTAATTCACGAACGCCCTCTGGAGTACCAACATTACCGGCAATCACAAAGCTATTCGGTAGATTATTCTTAATATGATGAATCATATCTACCACTGAGTTGGAATGACCGTGGGCAATATCAATTGTGATATAGTCTGGTTGTAAACCCTGTACTTTTAATTCTTCAATGAAATCAAATTCACTTTGTTTAACGCCGACACTAATAGAAGAAATTAAACCTTGTGCCTTCATATGTTGAATAAAAGCTAATCGTCTTTCTGGTTGAAAACGGTGCATCACATAGAAATAGCCTTTCCTCGCTAATTCTTCAGATAAAGCTTCGTCCACCACTGTCTGCATATTTGCTGGAACCACGGGTAATTTAAAATGATATTTGCCAAAAGTAACATTTGGATTACATTCAGAGCGTGACTTAACAATGCACTTATTTGGAATAAGCTGAATATCCTCATAATCAAAAACAGAAAAATTATCCATAAAAAGCCCTCTTTTCATAGGGGAGTAAAAAGTATCCTCGTCTAATATAACATGGATTGAAAGGAAAGGTCTTAAGGACGTAGGGGAAGGAGAAGATTTCTTTGCAAAAAATGAAAAATTTACAAGATTTATATTATTTTTTATAAAATAGCAAAAAAAGTTCTAGCCATTTTAAAAAACATTTGTATAATATTAGTTAGAGAGTCATGCGCCGATAGCTCAACTGGATAGAGTATTTGACTACGAATCAAAAGGTTGCGGGTTCGACTCCTGCTCGGCGCGCTAAATAAGGAAGAGAAATCTTCCTTTTTTCTTATGTTTACAGTAGAATGATAGGGTATCTATAAAAGGAGTGTTTTAGAATGAGCCAAATACAAGAAACAATTATTAAAGCTCTTGAAAAGAGTGTCAACAATGTCTTCCAAATCCAGACAGAGGCTGGTTTATTGATGGTGGAAGAACCCCGTGATCGTTCCATGGGAGATTATTCAACCAACGCAGCTATGCGTCTTGCGAAAGTGTTACATAAGGCTCCAATTGTGATTGCGGAAGAATTAGTAAATGATTTAAAAAATACCTTATCAGAAGCGTCCTCAATTGAAGCGGTAAAACCCGGTTTTATTAATTTTAGAATTAAAAAAGAAGTGTTATCAGAAGTTATTAATACAGTTTTAAAAGCTGGTGATAAATACGGTGAAAACACATCCGGTGTTGGTCAAAATATCTTAGTCGAATGGGTATCCGCTAACCCGACAGGTGATTTACATTGTGGTCATGCACGTAATGCGGCTTGGGGTGATTGTATTTCAAACCTATTAGAAAAGTCCGGTTATAACTGCTTAAGAGAATTCTATATTAATGATGCTGGTCATCAAATTGATATGTTAGGAGAAAGCCTAATTGCCCGTTATTTTGAATTATTGGGTAAGGAATATCCTTTGCCGGAAGATGGTTACCATGCGGAAGATGTAAAGAACATTGCTAAAGAAATCTTAGCTGAAGAAGGAGATAAGTGGTTAAACGCTGATCCTAAAGAACGTTTGGAACATTTCAAATTAACAGGTAAGAAAAAAGAATTAGAGAAGATGGAAAGAGATCTTAAACTTTATCGTGTTCATTTTCAATCTTGGATGCCGGAAACATTCTTCTATGAAAATAACATGGAAAGAATTAATGCGGTTTTAGAGAAGATGGATAAGATGGGTCTTACTTACGAAAAAGATGGGGCTTTATGGTTTAAGGCGACTGAATATGGTGATGATAAGGATCGTGTCTTAAGAAAGAGCGATGGCACTTTATCTTACTTAACACCAGATATTGCTAACCATGTTTATAAAGTAGAGCGTGGTTATGAAAAATTAGTTGATCTTTGGGGTGCTGATCACCATTCTTATGTGACGCGTATGAAGTTGGCGTTAAAGGCGCTTGGTTATCCGGAGGGTACATTGGATGTGGATATCATTCAAATGGTACGTATGGTCGAAGATGGTCAAGAAGTGAAGATGTCAAAACGTACTGGTAATGCGATTACTTTGCGTGAACTTTGTGAAGATGTTGGTGTTGATGCGGCTCGTTGGTTCTTTGTATCTAAGGATGTGGCTTCACACATGGACTTTGATTTCAATTTAGCCCGTAAGAAAGACAATAATAACCCAGTGTATTATTGCCAATATGCGTACACACGTATGAGTTCTATCTTAAGAAAAGAAGACTTGCCTGAATTCAAACCAACAAATGATTTTACTCGTTTAACAGATGAAAAGGAGCTTTATTTGATGAAGCTAATGGCTGAATTCCCTAAATTAGTAGCGGACGCGGCTCGTTTGCGTAAGCCAAATAAAGTGACAGAATACATCATGGATCTAGCGAAGAACTACCATAGCTATTACGGTAGCGCTAAGGTTAATAACATTGATGATCCAGAATTGACCATCCAACGTATTGGTTTGTTGATGGCTCTTAAGATTACCTTAAAGAATGCCTTTGCACTAATTGGTGTTGAAGCTTTAGAACAAATGTAAGTTGGAAAAGCGGTACAAAATGTATCGCTTTTTAATATAGCCTTTTTATTAGAATATACAAAAATGAAATAACTTTTTTTCCTACTTTATTTTTTTAATGATAGATAATGATAAGTAGAAATGATACCGATTACATTTCTGATTAAATCAGCAAGGAGGAAAAAATGAAAGGTATTAGAGTTAGGAGCGAAATTGCTCCATTAAAAACAGTGCTTTTGCACCGGCCAGGAGAGGAATTATTAAATCTTACTCCTGATACATTAGGCGAGTTGTTGTTTGATGATATTCCTGATTTAAAGGAAGCTCAAGTAGAACATGATCGCTTTGCGAACATCTTAAGAGATAACGGCGTAGAGGTTGTTTATCTTGAAGATTTGATGGCAGAAACATTAGATGCACATCCGGAAATCAAAGAACAATTCTTGGATCAATTTATCGAAGAAGCAGGTATTCATACACCTGCATACCACAAGATTTTAAAAGATTTCTATGGTAAGTTTACAAATAATAAAGACTTAGTATTGAAGACAATGTCTGGTGTTCGTTTTGATGAATTAGGTGACATTAAGACTAATTACTTAGTAGACCGTATTTCTTCGGATTCTTACCTATTAGTCAATCCAATGCCTAACCTTTACTTCACACGTGATCCATTCGCTTCTGTAGGTAATGGTGCTGTTATTAACAGAATGTACTCTGTTACACGTAACCGTGAAACAATTTATGCGGACTATATCTTCCGTTTCCATCCAGAATATGCTGGAAATGTTCCCGACTTATATGGTCGTAAGAACCCATTCCACATTGAAGGTGGTGACGTCTTAAATGTTAATGAAAAATTATTATTCATTGGTATGTCTCAAAGAACCCAACCAGATGCTATTCAACAATTAGCAATGAAGATGTTCTACGAAAATGAAGGCAACACAATTGAAACAATTTTGGCTTTCAACATTCCAGTAAGTCGTGCATTCATGCACTTAGACACTGTGTTTACACAAATCGACAAGGATGCCTTTACAATTCACCCAGGTATCATGGGAACATTACAAGTGTTTGCTATTACAGCTGACCGTGAAAATCACGATGTTCATATTGAAGAACATACTGGTAAGTTAGAGGAAATCTTAGCTAAGTTCATGGGCTTAGAAAAGGTTCGTTTATTCCCTTGTGGTGGTGGCGATTTATTAGCTGCTGAACGTGAACAATGGAATGACGGTTCCAACACATTAACAATCGCTCCGGGTAAGATTGTTGTTTATAAGAGAAACTACGTAACAAACGAATACTTGAAGAAAAATGGATTCGATGTGTTAGAATTAGAAGCATCGAACTTGTGTGTAGGCCGTGGTGGACCAAGATGTATGTCCATGCCATTAGTTCGTGAAGACTAATTAAGTCAAAAATAAAGAAAGAGGGATTTTAAAGATTTATGGGAATTAACGTAAGAGGAAGAAGCTTTCTAACACTTTTGGATTACACTCCAGAAGAAATTAACTATTTATTGAACTTGTCTGCTGAATTCAAGAGAATGAAAGCAAATGGCGTTGAACACAAGCTCTTAAGTGACAAGCAAATTGTTCTATTATTCGAAAAGACATCGACAAGAACTCGTTGTGCCTTCGAAGTAGGTGCTCGTGACTTAGGTATGGGTGTAACCTTCTTAGATTCTGGTTCTTCGCAAATGGGTAAGAAAGAATCTTTAGAAGATACCGCTAAGGTTTTAGGTCGTATGTTTGATGGTATTGAATACCGTGGATTTAAGCAAGAAGTAGTTGAAGATTTAGCTAAGTATGCTGGTGTTCCTGTATGGAATGGTTTAACAGACCTTTATCACCCAACCCAAATGTTAGCTGATATCTTAACAGTAAAAGAAGAATTTGGTGATGTTCGGGGTCGTAAGTTAACATTCTTTGGTGATGCTCGTAACAACGTAGCGAACTCTTTAATGATTGTTTGTGCTAAGTTGGGTATGAAGTTCTGTGCTTGTGGACCTAAGGAATTAATGCCTAGTGATGAATTGATTGCTAAGTGCCAAGAAATTGCTAAAGAAACAGGTGCTGAATTACAATTCACACAAGATGTTAAAGAAGGTGCTAAAGACGCTGATGTGCTTTATACAGATATCTGGGTATCCATGGGTGAACCAGCTGAACTTTGGGCTAAGAGAATTGAATTATTACTTCCTTACCAAGTGAATAAAGATGTTATGGAAGTGGCTAAGAAAACTTCTATCTTCTTACATTGCTTACCTTCTTTCCATGATAGAAACACAACGGTTGGTGAAGATATTTACCAAAAGTTTGGCTTAGAAGCTATGGAAGTAACAGATGACGTATTCTTAGGTACACAAGCTCGTCAATTTGATGAAGCGGAAAATAGAATGCATACAATTAAAGCAGTTATGTATGCTACATTGAAGTAATATGGGTGGCAAAAAGATTGTTATTGCCTTGGGCGGCAACGCCCTCGGCAACACCCCTGAAGAACAATTAGGGCTTGTGAAGAATACGGCTAAATCCATTGTTGATTTAGTTGCAGATGGTTATCAAGTCATTGTTGCGCATGGTAATGGACCTCAAGTTGGGGTTATTAACTTAGCGATGGAATATTCCGCAAACAATGGTGCTGGTACACCTAGTATGCCATTCCCTGAATGTGGTGCTATGTCACAAGGATACATTGGTTATCACTTACAACAAGCCATCGAAGGTGAACTGGAAAGTCGCAAGATGGTTCAAAAGGTAGCGACTGTCGTTACCCAAGTTGAAGTGGATAAGAATGATTCCGGATTTAAGAATCCGACAAAGCCGATCGGTAGTTTCTATTCAAAGGAAGAAGCTGATAAGATTGTGGCTGAAAAGGGTTATACATTTGTAGAAGATGCTGGACGTGGCTACCGTCGCGTTGTTCCTTCACCAATTCCGGTTAAAATCGTTGAATTGGATGTCATTAAATCTTTAGTGGAACAAGGTCATATCGTTATTGCTTGTGGTGGTGGCGGTATTCCTGTTATCAAGAAGGAAGTTGGTTACGAAGGTGTTGCGGCAGTTATTGATAAGGATCGTTCCAGTGCTAAATTAGCTTTAGATTTAGGGGCTGATTCTTTAGTTATCTTGACAGCTGTTGAAAAGGTATGCATTAACTTTAATAAACCAAATCAAGAAGCTTTATCTGAATTGACTTTAGAAGAAGCTGAAAAGCATATCGCAGATGGTCAATTTGCTAAGGGTTCTATGCTGCCAAAGGTTGAAGCTTGCATGGGTTATGTAAAGGACAATGTTTTTGGTGGAACAGCCTTAATCACTTCCCTAGAAAAAGCGAAAGAAGCTTTACGTGGTGAAACGGGAACAATTATCAAAAAATAAATTATCATAAGTTTAAAATATTTTTATAGGAGAAAAAATTATGAGTACAAAGAAAAAACGTTCATTAGGTACGTTTAGTATTTTGTTAATCGTATTATTATTCGTGTATGCGATTTCTTGGATTTTTAACGGAAAACCTTATGTAGGTCAAGGTGAAGCTGGTAAAACTGTTGAAATGGTGGTTCAACACGCTACAGTTGGTCAATTAGTAAAAGCACCAATTGAAGGTTTCTTAGATGCTGGTGAAGTCATCGGTTTCGTATTCTGCTTAGGTGGATTCTTAGCTTTAGTTACAGCAACTGGTGCTTTGGAAACAGGTATTCGTGCTTTAGTTCGTAAGTTACATGGTAAGGAAAATGTCATGATTGCTATCTTAATGGCTGTGTTTGCATTAGGTGGTACAACTTATGGTATGTGTGAAGAAACGGTTGGTTTCTACGTATTATTAGCTTCGACAATGTTAGCTGCCGGAATGGATCCAATGGTCGGTGTTGCGACAGTCTTATTAGGTGCAGGTGTTGGTTGCTTAGGTTCAACTGTCAACCCATTCGCTGTTACAGTAGCGGTTGACGCTGCTAAAGCGGCTGGTGCTGAAGCGGATATGTCCAAGATTATCATGATTGGTCTAGTTCTTGTTATCGTTACTTACTTAATCGCTACATTTACAGTTATCAAGTATGCTAATAAAGTTAAAGCAGATAAAGGTAAATCTATTTTCACCGGTGAAGAATTAGCAGAATTTGAAGCTAAGTACAACGCCGGTAAAGAAACTAGTGATGAAAGATTAACAGGTCGTCAAAAGGCTGTTTTATGGGTATTTGCTCTTACATTCGTTGTTATGATTTTCGGTTTTATCCCTTGGGGTGACTTAAATGATTCTGTTTACAAAGCAATGGAATGGTCAAAGTTCTTAACAGGTGAGCAATTAGGTGCCTGGTATTTCAAGGATGCCGCTGTTTGGTTTACATTAATGGGCTTCATTATTGGTTTCATCGGTATTGAAGATCGTAGTAAATTATCTTCTATCTTCTTATCAGGTGTAGGTGATATGATTTCCGTTAACTTGGTTATTGCACTAGCTCGTGCTTCTTCTGTTATCATGAGCAAGACAGGTGTTGGTCCTTACTTAGTACAAGCTTCTGTTAAAGCTATGCAAGCAGCTAAGGTTAGTGGTGGTATCTTTGGTTCGTTAGATTATCTATTACACTTAGGATTATCATTCTTAGTTCCATCTAGCTCTGGTATGGCGGGTATTTCTTCACCAATCGTACCTCCAATTGCGAAAGCAATGGGCTTCTCTGTTGAAGCGACTATCATGGCTGAAGTTGCAGCGAATGGTGTTATTAACTTAATTACTCCTACTTCTGGAGCAATTATGGGTGGTTTGGCATTAGCTAGTGTTCCATACGCTACTTGGGTTAAGTGGTCTTGGAAGACAGTTGTCGTAATTGCAGTTGTCAGCGGTGTTGTTATTACTGCCGCAATGTTGCTCTTATAAGCCCCCTTTCGAGAAGGATTTCATAGGAAATCCTTCTTTTTTTATGCTACAATAACGGTGATGAAATCAACAACTGGAATGGCTATTTTGCAGGATGAAAGCCAAATTCGAAATCCTGTTTTACCATTAGCTGAATTTTTTACAGACTTTATTGAAAAGCCAACTAGGGCAATTATGCACCAAAGAGCTAGATTTTTATTGATTGAAAAAGGAGAAGGGACTATTCTTGTGGATGGTCAAGGTTTTCCACTCAAGGCACCATGCTTAATTGCTATATCGCCCTACAGTATTACGGATATTGTTGAAGTGAATGAACCGTTATCCATGGAAATCATATCTTATGATTACCGGCGACTATCGCAAACAATTAAAGGATTGAGCGGTTCAAATCAAGATAAAGCCGATTTATTAACTCATATTCATCAAAACCCGGTGGTTATATTAAATGATATTGAATTATCCGCTATTCAATCCGTTTATGGAATTTTACGTGTCGAATTAACATCAAGTTATGAGGAATTAAGCAATCAAGAAAAACCATTGCGTCAAATTTATATTTTGAATAAATTAATTGAATTGGTTGTTTTATATCGGCGGTATAGCTCTGATGTAGGAAATACAAGACAAAATCGAAATGTGAAAGATACACAACATATTCTAAGTTATATGTATGCCCATTCCTTTGATAAATTAACCTTGGAGAAGCTTTCAACAATTTTCTATTTATCAGAGAGTAAGATTATTAAAACGATTCATGATTTAACGGGTTTAACTTTTGGGGAATTGATTGAGCGTATTCAAATGGATAAGTTAAAATCAATTTTGTTGTATACGGATATGAACTTGGATGAGATTGCTCATTTGATGGGCTATGTGGATGCTTCTCATGTTTCTAAGCATTTTGTTCAAACGATGGGAATCAATCCAATTGCCTTTCGTAAACAATACCAAAGCCTGTCTAAAGGAGAGTCGCAATCCAATCAGGAATTAGCTTTTCAAGTGGCAGAGTATATTTATAATCACTATAATGATCCTAGCCTAACGATTAGTCGCATGGCTTCTAAATTTGGGGTTTCCGAAAAGCAACTGAATACTGCAATGACTTTCTTTGTTGAAAATAAGTTAGACCAATTATTGCATAAAGTTCGCATTCACAAGGCTTGTGAACTCATCTTAATGGATGAAGAAACTATCCTTGATGTCGCTTTAGATGTTGGTTATTCCAATGTAAAAACCTTTAACATTCACTTCAATGAAATCATTGGTATGTCACCATCGGTTTATCGAAAGACTATTTGTTTACAGCTAAGAGATGGAAAAGAACTTAAATCACAGAACTGAACAGAAAAAGAGCTTGTAGAATGAGGTGACCTCCAATCGTTAGAATTTTGCTCTAACTTTTTTGGTCGGTACAGAATGCAGGCTTCTTATTTTTGTAAATATTGAAGTAAACGATTAGCTAAAGGGATTAAGCGATTGCTTTGGTTTTTATGATTAAGAGATAAACATATTCCATAATCTTTTGTATAAGCTAATAGGTAAATATGTGTCGTTTTATCTGGCAATTCCGCTGTTCCTGTTTTCGCATAAACCTCTCCTTTTAAACCATATAACTTAGCTGTACTTCTTAGGTAAGGATTTAACTTTTCAATCACGGCACTTTCCGTTACTTTTGATAAATCTTTTTCTTGATGTTTGTAGAGAATATTTTGATCACTTTGAATACTTTCAACAATATACGCTTCTTTCATAATCCCCTTATTCGCTAAGCTTTGAGCAATTAGGGCTAAATGAACAGGAGTGATTTGTGTTTTCCCTTGACCATAAGCTGTAGCAGCTAACTCATTAGCTCCTTGAACATCCAATTTAGAATGAAGTGTACTTAAATAGGGAATTGGAATATCTTGACCGATTAGAAATTTTTGGGCTGTTTTTTCTAAAGCAGTAGGACCTAATTCTTCCCCAAGATGAGCAAAATAAGTATTGATGGAATGATTTAAAGCCTTTTCCAAACCGACATTTCCATAAGCCTTATTCTCAAAATTGACAATCTTTGTGCCACCATCCTTAGAAAGATAAGAGCCGGTATCTTTAAAATTTAGATTAGGAATGTTTTCTTGTTCCAAAGCGGAAATAGAGGTAATAATTTTAAAAGTAGAACCAGGTGGATCTTTTTCAAAAAGCCCTCTGGTAAATTGAGAATTTTTAGCTGTTTGTTTGGTTAAAGTAGATAAATCATTGATATTAAAATCAAAGGTAGAATGAGAAGCTAGGGCTCGAATCGCTCCTGTTTTAGCATCTAATACGGTAATACTTCCTTCTTGATTATGTAATAATTCATAAGCTAGGTTTTGAAGATTAGAATCAATGGTTAAGAAAGTAGAAGCACCTACTTTTTGTTTGTTTAAATGCAGGTAACTATAATCAACTAAATTGCCTCTTAAACCCATTTTGTATTCATGGTTGTTATCACTAGCATAATAGCCCAATAACCAAGCCATACTATAAGCTTCTGATGAATTAGCTTTTCCATGCTCCATAAGAAGATGCCCATTGGTATCGTAATAATTGCCTTCTTGTGCAGATTTGGGGAGGGATTGAAAACTATACATTCTTTTTTCTCGTATCTTTTGAGCGTTGTGACTTGGTAGATACAAGAAGGAATAAGAAAAGTGAATAATTAAGATAACAAGCGCCAAAAGAAGTATAATCATCGTAATGCCAATTCTTTTATTCGCTTTCGAGTTCATCATTTTCTACCTCACTTTCTTCTTCCATATCTTCCACACCATATAAAGAATGTAGTAATAAAACACCCATTAAAGAAAAGACAATCATTTGGTAAGTACCGCCTCTTGATAAGAAAGGAATTGGTAATCCAGCCAAGGGAATAATATTACAAGACCCTAAAATCGTTAGGAATGCTTGCAAGAATACTAACATCGTTAATCCATAAGAAAAGATGGATTTTTGAATGGATATCGACAATAAGCGCTGAGATATGCGCGATCCTCGACGAAGAATAAAACCAAATAATAAAAGAACAAGCAAGCCAACACTATACCCAAAGCAATTCACTAAACCCACAAAAGCCATATCGCTTTCAACGACTGGAATTTGATTAAAACCAATGGTATTGCCAAACCAGCCAGCCATAAGTAATGCTTTTTGACCTTGGAACAATTGATAACCAGCCCCATAAGGATCACTTTGCAAGTTTGTCGCAATTGAGAAACGAGAATGAATTTTCTTAGCAATTGGCCAAAGTATTTTCGTGATGGAATTTAGTTGACCTTGTGTAGTTATTGGTTTTAGAACTTGATATAAACCTAAGAAAAGAAGAATGGATAAAGCCAAAATTCCTACTAAAGTAAATAAATATTTTCGCTTGTAAGAATCATGTGGTAAATAAATAAACAAGCAAGCTAAATGTAAGAAAACCAAAATATAGAAAGAACCTAGTTCATGAATCATCATAGAGCCAATTAAATTCATACCTAGATAGGTGCTTGAAATAATTAAGATAACTTTGTTGGAACGATTCCATTTTTCAACCAATAAAGAGCTATAAAAGAAAAGTGAAAGGATTTTAATACCATCGGTTAACTGAAGCGTTAGAACACCTACTTTTAACCAAGCCGTTGTTCCATAACCATTTGGATCAAAACCTTTAAATCGAAGTATTACATAGAAGGTCATTGAGAATAAGAAAAAAAGATAAGGGGAATATTTCCAATAGCTAATCTTATAAATGTACTTATATAGTAGGGTAAAGAAAACACCAACCACAATCCCAAGCCAAAATTTCCAAAGCGAGTAATGACCGACAATTGGATATACTTTATCTGCATACATCTGAAAGGCTAGCCCAATGGTAGATAGAACACAAATGGCTAAAAAGAGTTTTAAATCACCTAAGCGATTATAAATAAATGTTCCTAGAAATAAAGTGATGAGAAAGATAGGAAGTAATTGCCAAAAGAATTGTAAGGCAACCCCACTATCTTTAAACCAAAGAAGAATAGCCATCGCAATCTCTAGTAACATGGCCAAAATAATATAACGATAGGAATTTTCTTTCATATATGTACTATAGCACGAAATTCATTCTATGTTTTTTAATGATTGGTCAAGAATGAAAATAGGAGAAATCATTTCTCCTATTTATGTTGCGATTGATTTGTGTCGATGACTTGGGTTAAAGTCACATCGATTTCTTTTTGTTCACCATTGCGCTCAATGGTAAGCTTGATTTTTTCACCAACTTTTTTATTTTTCATGATTTTTGCTAAGTCGGAATATTTACTAAGTTGAACTCCGTCTGCTTTCACCAAACGGTCACCTCTTTGAATACCTGCTTTTTCAGCACCTGAACCATTTATGACTTGACTAACATAGATACTAGGAGCACCATTGTTTTCACTTGTGCTTAGGTCTTGAAGATAAACACCAATCGTCGCTCGGGTGGTAATTTTACCATTCTTAATCAATTCATTGGCGACTTCCATAGCTTTATTGATAGGGATAGCGAAACCTAAGCCCTCAATCGTTGCACCAGAGCTAGTTGTTCCCGAATCTTTTGCATTTACGATACCAATTAAATTGCCATTACCATCAAATAAGCCGCCACCAGAGTTACCGGAGTTAATCGATGCGTTTGTCTGGATTAAATCCATGGCTTCATTATTGATGACCATCTCACGTGAAGTGGCAGAAATAATACCATCGGTAACTGTACCACCAAGAGTTCCAAGGGGATTACCAATGACAATAGCGGTATCACCAATACTAATTTTAGAGGAATCACCCAAAGTGGCTGGAGTTAAGTTTTTTGCGTCAACTTTTAAAACCGCAATATCACTCTTCGCATCAGCACCAATGACTTTAGCGTTATAATGCTTGCCATCGCTAGTTTTGATACGGATGGAAGTCGCGTTTTTAATCACATGGTAATTGGTTAAAATATAACCATCCTTAGAAATGATAACGCCTGATCCAGCCGAATTGGACGTGTAGTTTCCACCTAAGAAACCATAGGTCTTTCCTTTTGATTGCGTTACAATTTCAACTACGGAAGCGGCGGCTTTCTTACTGGCTTGACTAATCGTCAAGCCTTGACCACTTTGAACTGAAGTTGTTTTGGATGGAGATTCGGAAGCGGATTGGTAGACAATTGCCGATTTTCTTGAACCTTGACTAAACACATAACCGCTCGTTCCACCAACAACAGCGGATAAAACTAGGGTTAAAAATGTTTTATTGATTTTTAAGACGAAACCAGGTTTCTTCTCTGGTTTTGAATGATTTTCAATCGTAGAAACATCTTCTACTTTATTTTCTTCAGAATGAAATTCGGACATATAAGACCTCCTTATTGTTTCTATGTCTATTATACTAGTACCAATTTGTGAAGTTTAAGTGAAATTTGCCTGAGTTTTTAGAAAATTTAATGCTGTCAATGTTCAGTGAAAATGTCCCAAAAAATTTGTAATATAAGCGGGGAATCTTGATTAGAGATTTCTCGCTATTTTAAAGCTTACTATCATCGTGTAAATTGCTTGTGTTGATGTGCTCTTTGTTGCTGACGAATAAATGAATCTCTTTTCCAAGGATGACTCATTGGCGGTATATGTACCTGTTTCGGCTTTTTTTCTTTTGTGTCATTAGTGTCAAAATTTGCAGAGACTTTCTTGTTCTTTTCTAATTCAAATAGAGCATACACACGATCATCTACCGTTACGTATAGGGTATTGTTTAGGGTTTTAATGACTAAGGCTTTTGTCTTAGGCTTAAAGGCGATTAATTGATTATTTTGATTATAGGCTTGGTAATATTTGTTTTTATAGCTTATACAGGAGCCATTATCGAATTTTCTTTCGCATATAACTGATAATGTTAGATTGATTGTCTCTTCGCCGGGACTACTTTCTATTACCGAAGGGTATTTCGTATAATCTTGAGCAAAACGCCTATTAAAATTAGGTACGAAGGTTTCAATAAGATATTGGTCGGCTTTTTCTATGGTTGTTATATTCTCCATTTTTAACTCACTAACTAAGCGGTCTTGAAAGGTTCTATTCGCTCTTTCTATTTGCCCCTTGTATTGGCTAACACTGGAAGTTTCAATGGTAACGCCAAGAGTGTTACAGGCATAACCGAATTGCGTTAAGACATCATTTTCAGCCGATTTATTCGTGCGTCTTTCATACTCAAAAACAGTTCGTCTATCGGTAAGAAATTGATAGGGTATGCCATAGTTAGAAAGGATTTGGTGAAAACAGTGATAATAGCCGTGAAGTGTTTCTTGCTTGTCAAAATAAGCACCTACAATCACGCCTGTGGCATTATCAATCGCTAGATGTAGTGTTGCCTTATTTTCCCCAAACCAATTATGAATAGAGCCATCCATTTGTATTTCTTCCCCAAAATTCTTACATCGAGCTTTTCTTGGATGAGCTAGTTGTAAACTTAATTCATGATTGACAGCCACATTTAGTTCCGTATCTGTGAGAGTCGGTTTCGTTTGTTTTAAAGACATGATACTTCTTTTCTTTTTTGAACAGCGGTGTTCATTAGGGGAGAAGATACCTACTTCATTTAAAATTCTTCTAACCGAAGAAAGACTGACATGGATATCATGTTTTTCACTTAAGAATTGGGTAAAATGAGAAAAATTAAAGCCCGCATCTTGATAAATCGATTGATAAAGATGTATGATGTGAGAGCTTAATTCTTGTGTGAGGCAATGAGCAGATGGTCGGTTTCTGTTTCCGTGAACGAAACCGGCTTTTCCTTTATTCCGATAGACAATAATTAAACGATTGATTGTACGAATAGAAACACCGAGTTTTAAAGCTGCTCGTTTCTTATTGCCGTGATGGTCAATTAAATCTTTGATTGTCAAATATTTTTCTTGTTCTTTCATAGATAATCGTATCCTCTTCATTTGTTCCTCCAATGACTGGAAAATAATAAAATGGAGAAAGAGATGTAAAACAATGCCTCACTATCTTTAATCAATAATCGGGACATTTTCACTGAACATCTATTAAGACATTATCACTGAACATTCATATGCCTGAGTTTTTAGAAAATTTAATGCTTGTTAAAAGGGCTTATTTTCAATACACTTAATAGTGAGAAAAGAGGGATTTATGTCTAAAAAATCAATTAAAAATCCAAACTTGAAACCAGTTAAAAATCCTGAATTACGCAAGGCAATGGAGGAATTAAAATTAGGTTCCAGCCCAGAAAGACAGCTACAATTCATACAAGCCTTGGAAAAAGCACAATTATTAGCACCAACAAAATTTGAAGTTGCTTTAACAAAGAACCATATTCCAAGCGTAAAGTCAGACCTCATTAATTTTTATTTAATTAACACCAATGATGGTAAGACTTTTTTTCCGGCTTTTACTGATTTAGAAAGAGCTGGTCAGTTTCAATTGACTCAAACCAATGAGCCACTACCAAAAATGGTAGTTCAGACATTAAAGCAATACGATGCTTTATTATCAGATTCAAACACAAAAGCAATTGGCATTATTATCAATCCGGGGGTGGACAACATGGTGGCTCCAGCAGCCTTAATTCATCAATTAATTCACCCTGTTGAGCCAACGGCTAGCTCTGTTCAAATTGTGGAGCCAACTATTTATCCAACTCAATTGGTCAACCAAATGTATGATTGGTCGAACCAAAGAAAAACCATTCAGCGTGTCTGGTTGAAACAAAAATTGGAGAATAATCAAGTTTCCTTTTATTTCATCCTAGATGTTAATGAACAAAAAGAAGATTTATTAAAAGAATTCTGTGTAAAAGCTTTTGAATTTTCCAAGAAGATACCATGTGAGGCTGTATTCTTTAACCAACAATTAAAAGATGAAATCATTCAAGAAAGTGTTCCTTTCTTTGATCGCTCTTTAGGTTTTTAAGCATGAAGAAGATTTTAACAGTGAATGAATTAAAACCGTATTTAGAAGAATATATTTCTTTTGAAATGGTTCGAAATCGCTTATTAGAAAACTTTGATGAGTTTGAATGGCTTTCTTTTGATAATCAAAAAGGAATGGCTGCTTTAAGCCGGAATGGTGAAATTGTTTTGTTAGAAGGAGCAGATAAGAAATCTTTATTGCAAGCACTGGTTGATTATGAAGCTAAAAAAGGTCATGGCAAGCTTATCAAAAGAGCCCTTGATGATGAGAAACAATTCTACATCGACTTTGGTTTTGAAAGTGTTCAAGATGAAGATGAATATGATTTTTTAGAATACCCTTTGGCGAATACCTGGTTGGGTAAACAAGTAACAGTTCAAATTGATCAACCGGCAGGAATGGTACATCCTTATTTGGAAGATACGATTTATCGAGTACCAATGGGCTATATCTATGATGCACAAAGTATGGAAGAGCCAATCGATGCCTATGTGATTGGTGATAAAGAAGACAAAGATACTTTTTTTGGTGTTGTTGTGGCAGTTATTTATCATGAACGTAGTGATGTGGCAACCTTAGTGGTTGGTCGTATTGGTGAAGTCATTCAGAAAGAAGAAATTTTAAAAGACATTGCCTTTCGGGAACAATATTTTTCGTCGAGGATTGTATGGAAATCCAAATAAAACATTTTTGGAAACACCTTTTGGTCGAAACCGTCGGTGTTATTATTTTAAGCATTGGTGGGGCAGGTATTATGAAAGCAGGCTTAGGTAACTCAGCTTACGATGCTTTTTCAATGTCAATTAGTCTCTTAAGCCATATTGAAGTAGGAACGATAGCGACTGTTATCAATTTGATTTGTGTTCTTGTTCAAATGATTCTATTAAGAAGAAAATATAAGCCATTGTATTTGTTACAGATATTCGTATCGATTGTGATTGGTGTGGTGGTTAATCTTTTCTATTACCATATCTTTGACCAGATTGTGCCAGATGTTTATGCCTTGAAATTGGTATGGTTTATCTTCTTTGTGTTGGCAGATATTTTTGGGATTTCATTAGTGGTTGCTTCAGGAATGATTAGTTTAGCGATGGAATCCACATGTATGGTTATTGCCAAGAAATATCATCTTCGCTTTTCTTCTGTTCGTTTTGTGGTGGATGTATTCTTTTTTTCTTCGGTTTTTGTGATTTGGTATTTCTTCCACATTCCACTTTCTTTGCGAGAAGGGACCGTTATATTGATGTTCTTATTTAGTCCTTTGGTGGATTATGGTGTGAAGTATTTAAAGCCAATTTTACATAAATGGATTTATGAGCAAAATACAGCTAATGAATGAAGTGAGCAATTCTTTCCACCAATTTCTTGGAAGTATTAACCACTTCACCATTTAGCTTAATCAAGCCGACGGTGTATAAATTGATGTAGCTAAATTGTGATTCTGCAATTTCTTGCAAAGCGACTAATTTTTGTGGATTGGTAGCACCTTGTTGACGTGAATCAGAATATAAAGCAAGAATAGGGATACCTGCTTGATAGGCAACACCAATTTCCGTTGCGACGCCAACATCAATAATAGAACCATCTAAAATAGCAATAACCAATTGGCTTTCTAATAAATGCTTTGTATCTGTCATTGCGATTGCTTTTGAGTCTGCATAAGCTTTTTTATCATTGATATCTGCTTGTTCTTGAGGGACGTACATTTCAATATCAGGATATTTTTGACGAATTTGTTGAGCAAGTTGGGCATTATACAACTGTTCCATTTCGGAAAATAAAGGGGACGCAAAATAAATTTTCATAAGTTATTATTCCTTTCCAAATCAAACTAACAAGAATAAGGCTTTCTGTCAAAACTAGAGTACAATAAAAGCAAGGAGCTTTTATGTATCAAATTATAAAAAATGTAATCAGTAATGAAAAAAAGTAGATATTGCTTTCAAAGATGGTTTTATTAAAGAAATAGGGAAAGATTTAAAAGGGGAAGAAGTGTATGACGGAAAGGAAGCTTTTATCTACCAATCCAAACAAAAACAATTCTTTTCTCTTGCAAAAATAGGTTATCTTCATTCGGGTAAAGTTAGTCAAGAAAAAGGAAGCTTTGATGAAATAAGGCAATGGCTACTAAAAGGTCAAGAATTAGCCTATGAAAAAGGAATTACTTCCGTTATTAGTGATGATTTCTTTGACTTTAAAGAAAATTATGAGCAAGTTTTTAGAATGTTGATGAATTTGGCTTATGAAAGAAAATTAAGTTTGGATGTGTATGAGGATGTTCATATACAAGAGTTGAAAGAGTATGAACGATTTTTAGAAAATGGTCATAGCTTTGGAGAATCCTTAGCTTCCTTTCATATTTCTGCTTTGAAATTAGTGGTGGATGAAAAGAGCGTAAAAGAAGAATTGTTGGAATATTGCAAAGTGTCTAATCGCTACAATATGCCGATTCATATTTATTTAGAAAATCAGGTGGATTTGGCTTTAGAAGTATTAAAAGGAAGCTTGTATGAGAATAACCCTTTAGGAACAAAGGTTATTTCAAACTACGATTTATCTTCTAAACAAAGCCAATCATTTAAAGAATTAAATATCACCATAGAACCATTTCAACAAAAAGAAGTGGAGAAGAATGTTCGGGTTGGAGATGTCGCAGATTGTATGCTTATTAACAAAAAGAAAGAAGTCTTATGTACGATTAAAGCTGGGAAAGTGGTGTACCGAAAATGAAACGTTGCTATGTAGTAGGGGTGGAAAGAAAAGGGAACAATGATCAGGAAATCATTCAAGAATGTGTTTCTTTGTGTGAGGCATGTAATTATGAGGTGGTTCAAACCTTTATTCAAAAATTACAATCACGAGATTCTAAGACGGTGTTCCGTTCAGGAAAAATAATGGAATTAAAAAAACTGATACAAGCTGATGAAATTGTTACCATTGTGTTTTACCATGAAATATCGGTATCCGCTTCTAAGCGGCTTAGTGAAGAATTAGAAGTAGAAGTTTTAGATAGAACCGCTGTTATTTTGGATATTTTTGCCCAAAGAGCACGTAGTAAACAAGCGAAAATTCAAACTGAGTTAGCCCGCTTATCCTATGCCTTACCAAAAGAACTAGCTTCTTTAGAACAAGAAAGTGACCGACAAAGGGGTGGGGGAGTGATTACTCGTGGTTCTGGAGAACAGCGATCAGAAATGATTGTTCGTAAGTATGCGCATCGTAAGCATGTTCTACAAGAAGAATTAAAGCTGGTGGAGAAACAACGCCAACAAGATGAAAAAAGAAGAGCGAAGACACTGTATCCCAGAGTGGCTTTAGTGGGCTATACCAATGCCGGTAAGAGTTCTTTATTAAATGCAATATTGGCTTATACCAAACAAAATGGGAAACCCGTTGTTGTGCGTGATCGCGTTTTTGAAACATTGGATACTTCGGTTCGTCTTGTTGAATACAAAGGCTTTGCGTTTTATTTATACGATACTGTTGGTTTTGTGTCTGACTTGCCAAAACCATTGGTAGATGCCTTTTATAGCACCTTAGAATCAGCCAAGCAAGCAGATATATTAATTCATGTGGTGGATGGTAGTGATCCGTTGGCTTTTGTCAAAGAAGAAGCGACGAAATTGTCTTTAAAGAAAATAGGAGCTCATCCCAAGCATCATTTACTAGTTCGTACCAAAAAAGATTTAATGGCACAGCAAGAAGAGGGCTTATGGGTTTCTTCTCATACGCAAGCAGGAATCAAGGAATTATTAGATCAATTAATTCGTCTTTTATATCCGAAGAATGTTCAATTTACTTGTTTATTGCCCTATGATAAAATGGCTTTATTCGATCAGTTATCGTCCTTAGTTCATTTGCAAATTATCAGTCAAGAAGAGGAAGGATTGGTAATCGATGTTGCGGGGGATGGGGACTATTTAAAACCATTAAGACATTACGAAATAAAAAGAAAGGATGCTGCAAAATGAAAACGGTTTGGGATAAATTAGAAGAAACAGATGTAAAAGCTGTGATGGCCTTTAATGAAGATTATCGTCAGTTTTTAACTAAATCGAAAACAGAAAGAACCTTTGTGACAAACACAGAAGCTTTTGCTTTGGAAAATGGCTTTAAGCCACTTGATTCTTTTCAAGAATTAAAAGCTGGCGATCGGGTTTATGTGATTAATCGTAAAAAGAACATTATGATGCTTGTTATAGGTGAGGAAGCAATGAATAAGGGTGTTAACATTTTAGGAGCCCACATCGATTCACCACGTATGGATTTAAAACAAAAGCCACTATATGAAAAAGATGGTATTGCCTTCTTCGATACGCATTATTATGGTGGGATTAAGAAGTACCAATGGGTGGCTCGTCCACTTGCTTTAGTGGGCGTTGTGGCTAAGAAAGATGGTACAGTAATCGATATTAATATTGGAGATAAACCAGGTGATCCGGTGGTTGGTATATCAGATTTATTGATTCACTTAGCTCAGAAACAACTGCAAAAAACAGGAGCTACCGTCATTGAAGGAGAAAAGTTAGATTTAACTATTGCCAGTCGTCCAAAGAAAGAGGTAGAGGAAGAACCGGTTAAAGCCTTCTTGCTAGACTTACTTCAAGAGCAATATGGCATTGATGAAGAGGATTTCTTAAGTGCTGAAATTGAAGTAGTACCGGCAGGTGAAGCACGTGATTATGGTTTGGATCGTTCGATGATTTTGGGCTATGGTCATGATGATAAGGTTTGTGCTTATACCTCTATTCGTGCCATCAATGAAATCAAAATACCAAAGAGAACTTCAGTTTTAATCTTAACGGATAAGGAAGAAATTGGCTCAGTTGGGGCAACGGGTGCTCATTCAGATTTCTTTGAACATGTGATGGTTCGCATTCTTGAGAAAAAGGGTTTCAACAAGATAACGGATTTGTATGATTTGTACGAGAGTAGCTATATGTTGTCCATCGATGTATCAGCCGGCTATGATTCCAACTATGCGGATGCCTTCGAGGCGAGAAACTCGGCTTATTTAGGTAAAGGTGTTTGTTTTAATAAATATACAGGGGCTAGTGGTAAATCCGGTGCGAATGATGCTAGTGCAGAATTTCTAGCCAAAATTCGCAAAGTTATGGATGAAAATGAAGTTGTTTTCCAGACAGCTGAATTAGGAGCTGTTGATGTGGGCGGTGGAAATACAATTGCCTATATCTTAGCGCAAAAGAATATGGATGTGATTGATGCCGGTATTGCGGTACAAAATATGCATGCTCCAGATGAAGTGGTTTCTAAGGTGGATGTTTACGAGGCTTATCGGGCTTACTTTGTGTTTTTAAAGGACATGCAATAAGATAGGTCTTGCTTTCAAGCAAGGCTTTTTGCAAAAAGGATGGGGTATGAGTCGTTTATTTTATTTTGTTCGTCATGGTCAAACGTATTTTAATTTACGTTTACAGCTACAAGGTCGTTGTGATTCCCCTTTGACACCATTGGGAATTCAACAAGCCGAAAAAAGTGCCAAGGTATTATCAGGTCAATTTTTTGATTGTGCCTTTGCTTCTCCGGCTGGAAGAGTGCGTGAAACAGCGGATATTTTATTGAAGAACCGTCAAGTTAAATTGACATATTTAGAAGATTTACAAGAGCCAAACTTCGGCATAATGGAAGGTCGTCAAGTAGAAGACCAAGACTTAATGCAAAAATGTTTTGGTAGCTTGGATTTTGAACAAGCTGGTGGAGAGGGTAAAGAAGAACTTCGTTTAAGAACAGAAAAGGTCTTTCAAGAAATTCTCTCCCAAACGAAAAAGAATGATCGAATTTTAATTGTTTCCCATGGGATTATGTCCATGGCATTTATGTCTTACATTTTGAAGTTAGATATGTTAGCGTATCGGCAAGCTTGTTTAGATGAAGGCAGGGTGTTTATGCCAAATGCCGGCATTCTAATCTTCCAAGAGGATCACGGAAAAGTAAGCTTAATTCAAAAGCCATGTGAAGCGAAGGACTTATGTTTACCAAAGAAAGATAAAACGATTGATATTTTCTATGTTCGACATGGACAAACACTATTTAACCTAAGACATCAAGTACAAGGTCGAAGTGATGCGCCTTTAACGGACTTAGGTATCGAACAAGCCATTCAAGCCCAACAAGCCTTAAAGAATAAACAGTTTTCAAAAGCTTATGTGTCTTATGCAAAAAGAGCTGTAGATACGGCTAAGATTGTGTTGGCTGGTCATGATACCGAAATTTCTATTGAAAAAAACCTACAAGAAATGAATTTTGGTGATTTGGAAGGAAGATTAGTTGATGAAGCTATCTTAAAAGAACTGTATGCTTGTCATCAAAATCAAGAGAATTTTTTAAATCATCAAGGCGAAAACTTAGGAGCTGTAAAAACACGCTGGCAATCGATTTTAGAAAAAGTGTATTTTGAAAATCAAGATGGTGATCAAGTCTTATTTGTAGGGCATGGTACCATGTATGCGATTATGGTCGCTTATTTATTAAAGACGGACCGTCTTGGTTTAGAAGCCTATTGTAAACAACGTGGTCAGCAGTATTCCTATAATGGTGGAATTGCTCGTTTCCAATTGAATAAAGACGGCATTCATTTAGTTCAACTCATGCAAGATCCAAAGACTTATTTACACGAATAAGTCTTTTTTTATGGAAGGAATTACTCATCTTTCGGGAAAAAAGAAGTACATAGAAAGAGGTGTATATGAGAAAAAAGAAACAAGCAATATGGATTTGGATATTTAGCATTATGGTGAGTTTGGTTTTACCAGTTTATGCAGAACAATTAACGGTTGTTCGTCGCATGGAATATACCGCTACACCAGGTCCTATAAAAAATCGAGCAAGAGAATATATTAGTTATGTGACCTATCAAGGTCGCCCGGCCATTTGCATAGATCCAAAAAGAGATATGCACTTTGGCAATGATTATCACAAAAAAAGTTTAAAAGAAATTATGGGTTCTAATACGGAACGATTGAATCATTTTATGGCTTATGCCTTTGAAAATGGTGTTGGTGATGGGGATATTAACTATGCGGCAGCGCAAATGTACGCTTGGGCTTTAGTCGGTTACCAACCAAGCATTCAAAAGGGTCCTCATAGTCACCAAGAAGTTCAAAAGCGAATACAAGAAATTCAAAAGAAAGTTCAAAATTTAGAGAAGAGTGAAATTGAATTAAAAGACTTAACCACAAAACAAGTAGTTATGAAAGTTCAAGGGAAGCACTTACGTTTTACAAATGCTATATTAGGTCATCGCTATCAAGTCACACGAAAATTAAAGGGTTTTCAATTGAAAAAAGTAGAGGGTGATATTCAAGGCACAATTGTTAAAAACCAATTTGTGTTTACCGTTGATGCTGGCTTTACAAAGAAAAGTAAAAAGCTATCATTGCAAAGTCAGTCTACTAAGAAGAAAAACTTTGCGCTAATTGGTAAATCCTTGCAGAATTTAATGATTTATGATGGTGAAGAGGTGGAAGGTTTCGATGTTGAAATTATGGCAAAGGGGTATCGTCTAGGTATCCGCAAAGAAGATGTTGAAACCAAGCATCCACAAGGAGATGTTTCTAATTTTAATGGAACAAAGTACCAGCTTTTAAATAAGGAAGGAAAGCTATTAGGAACATTTATACTTCAAAATGGAAAGTCTAACTATATTGATAACTTATTGCCGGATGAAACCTACTATTTAAAAGAGATTGTTGCACCAATGGGAATGCGTCTGCACCAAGATAAAATTCCTGTTATTGTAAAAAGTGCTGAATTGTCTTCTTTAAAAGAAAACACAAAAACTATTGTTGTTCAAGACCAAGTGAAAACAGGTACTTTTTCTATACAAAAATATCTGTCTAATTCAGAAGAAAGTGCTTTTTTACCTCCGGAGGAAAAGGCGGAATTTATCGCCATTCTCTCGAAACATGTTCAAAAGTATGGAGGCTTTGCACAAGCAAGAAAGCATTTAAACAAATTCAATCCGAAAGAATACGCTATTTTAACAACGGATGAAAAAGGCTATGCAAAAAGTTCTGAATTGGCTTATGGAAGTTATGAAATTAGACAAACCAAAGCCATGAATGAAGAAATTGAACAATACCAAAGTCCTTTCTTTTTCACAGTTCAAGAAGATCACCAACACCAATCTTTTGTTTTGAAAAATGTGAGTAAGAACTATTATTTGCGCATTTTAAAATTGGATAAAGACACGAAACAAAGCATTCAGAAAAGTTCCGCTACCTTTCGCATTACTCGTATAGAAAATGAAAAAGGACAAGCAGTAAGAGAAGTGATCACACAAAGAATCGGCTCGAAACTATATTCTTTATTTTCAACAAATTCAAAAGGCTTACTTCAAACTAGTTGGCAAGATGCAAAGAATTCCTACGGAGAATTGATTTTACCTTTAGCTTTACCGGCGGGCAAATATGAAATAGAAGAAGTGGAAAGTCCAAAAGGTTATGAAAAAGGATTTAAAAAAATTGTTGTATTGAATCAGAATACGGTTGAGGAAAAGGGAAAAAATACAGTACTAATTCCAATTGAAAATAAGGGAAAGTACGCTTCTTTTCACTTGCAGAAAAAGTGGGATGAAAGAGTAAATGAGGATAACTTTGCTGAAAAGGATTTCCCAAAGATTCAATTTGAATTAAGAGCGAAAGAAGATATTTATGCGAATAGTGATGGGACTAGAGTTATGAAGAAAGGAGATTTAGCGAAGAATATTTTTGGTCAAGAGGTAGGCTCTTTCTTTTTAGATAAAAAGGGAAAAGTGGATTTAAATTATTTGCATTGTGGTAAGTATGAATTAAAGGAGGTTCAAGTTGCGAAGGGTGTAGAACTGGACCAGCAAACGAGAACAATTGAATTAAGTGAAAAACCTTATTTTTTCCAAATGAAGAATTCGTTTACGAGAATTGAATTTTCTAAGATGGATGAAAATGGAAAAGAGGTACAAGGCGCTGAATTGGTTTTAAAGGATGAAAATGGGGCTAAGATTTCAAGTTGGTATTCTAAAAAAGAGGCACATTGCATTCAAGGTTTAGAAAAAGGAAGAACTTACATTTTAGAAGAAAGAGTTGCGCCAAAGGGATATTCCTTTGCTAAAAATAGTTCTTTTAGATTAAAAGAGGATGGTTCTATTACGAAAGTTCAGATGATGGATGGTCATTTGGATGTTCGTATTCAAAAAGTGGATGAATTTGGTCATGGTGTTACAGGTGCTAAGTTACAACTTTTAGATGAAAAGAGAGAGAAGGTGTTAAAGGAATGGGTTTCGGATGGTAAAGATTGGAATGTGTCCTCACTTTTAAAGGCAGATAGTCGTTATTGGATTCATGAAGTGGAAACACCATTTGGTTATCATAGTCAAGAAGATCAACTAATCCATATTTCAAAATATGCGAAACCAATTCGTATTTCCTTTTTAAATCAAACGAAGAAAGTACGTCTTCAATTGGAAAAAAGAGAGAAAGGTAGTCAACATCATTTACTGGCAAACGCGCATTATCGTGTTTTTCATAAGAATGGAAAAGCATTAAAGGATGAAACAGGTGCTTTTGTGGATTTGATTAGTAATGAGCAAGGAAAAGCAGAGAGGGAGGTTCCTTATGCAAAAGATGGGTATTTCATTAGGGAATTGAAAGCACCAAAGGGTTATGAAGTGGATGTGAACCCAATCCCAGTTCATATTGAAAAGGATTATTCATTTAATCAAAAACAAGTAATCTCTTTAAGAGTGGAGGATAAGAAAAAGACTTTAGTGAAAACAGGGGATAAGCCTGGTTATTGGTGGTATTTTATTTTATCGGTATTTTTATTAGGTATAATTTTCACTTTGCAATTGAAAAGACTGACTTGATGTACTTTGAAAATTAGTATTGATTTGTACTCCTTTGATAACAAAGAGCTTGGATATTACCTATCCTTTGCCGGAAGATAGGTAAAAAATAAACTTAATATCTTGTTTCAAGTTTTTGAAAGTGTTTTAATAGTGAATGTGATATTTCAAAAAGAAGGAGAAAAAGAATGAAGAAAGTTGTTAATGGACTTTTGGCGGTCGGTATAGCTGTATCTCTTGTTGCTTGTTCGAGTTATTCAAAATATAAGCCCGGAACATACAGTGCTACTTCAAAAGGACATAGTAGTGAGGTAAAAGTAACAGCTGAATTTTCAAAGAATAAGATTGAAAAAGTAACAGTTGACGCAAGTGGAGAAACAGCTTCTATTGGTCAAGCTGCGGTTGAGCAACTGGTTAAGAATATTCTATCCAAACAAAGTGGTGAATTTGATGGTGTAACGGGTGCGACTGAAACAAGTGATGCGGTTAGAAGAGCTTTAAAAGCAAGCATCAATCAGGCAAGTGTTAAGGATGGTGTTTATAAAGCTATTGCGAATTCATTTTCCGTCACAGGACAAATGAAGGGTGAAGTAACAATTGCGAATGGTAGAATTAAAGATGTGAAAATTAGTGAAGAAAGTGATAGTACTACAGGACAATGGTTTGAACAAGCTAAAACAAAGTTCATTCCTCGTTTATTAGAAAACCAATCCCTAGCGACAGATTCCGTTACCGGAGCAACGACTTCCTCCGGTGCTATTCGTAGTATTGTATCTTCTGCTATTGAACAGGCTGGTGGTAAGAGCGATGAATGGTATACACCAGTTGAAAAGAAAAAAGATACAGTGAAGCTAGAAGGTTATGATGTAGTTGTTGTTGGTTTAGGTGGATCTGGTATTCTATCTTACGCTAGTGCGGCGGATAATGGTGCTAAGGTGTTTGGTTTTGATGCGGCAGCACAAATTGGGGGTAATTCAGCTTCCGTGTATGGACCAATGGCTTTAAATTCTAAGAACTTAGCGAAAAAATACAATGGTGGTAAAGACTATATTTCAACCGATGAAGTTTATCAAACTTGGTTGAAGTATGTCGGTACAGATAAAAAAGCCGATGTCATCAAAGAAGCAGTTGAACAATCGGGAACAGCTTTGGATTATTACATGGATAAATATGACTTTTCTTTTGATGGTATGGGTGGATTGGTCGGTTCCTTCGTTGTTCCAACATGGACAAAATTATGGACTGTTTATACCGCTGATAAAGCCAATAAAAAGTGGTATACATTTGGACCTGATCACACATTCCAATTCACGCATGCTTTAGAAAAAGCAAAGGCGAAGAATGAAAAGAATGATTACAAGTTAGAATTAAGCGCAAAAGAATTATTGAAGGATAATAAGGGAAATGTGACGGGAGTTAAGGCTGTTTCTTATGATGGCACAACTTATGAAATCTATGGTAAATCAGTCATTCTGGCAACGGGTGGTTTCTTAGGAAATGAAGAAATGCTAAAGGAAACATATGGTTCTAGTATTCGTCCAATTGGTGATACTGTGAATAAAGGATCCGGCATTAAGATGGGTCAATCGGTAGGTGGTGCTACTTATGCAATGAAGACATTACCGATGGTTCATGTATCTCAAGTTCCAAATATCATTCGTGATAATTCTTTAACGGCAGATCAAAAAGCTATTTTATCAGCTATCGCTACAACATTAGATGGTAAACAAATAGATGAGACAGGTAAGGTACTGGGAAAGGCGGATAAGTCAGGTACAGAAAACAGTGAATTGACAGTGGGTATTGTTTATACACCCGGTTTCCATTTCTATAATGTTTATAGCCAAGAAGAAATTGATGCAATTAAGACAAAGGGATTGAGTGAAAAGACAGCTAAGGTTTCAATCTTCGGTTTAGGTCAAGGCGGTAAAGTTCCTATGGCTAATACACCAATTAAAGACATTGATAAAATTATCGAAGTTGCTATGAATACCAATAATGCTTGGAAAGGAACAGCTTCTGAATTGGCGAAGAAGTTGAATATGAAAGAAGAAGAGTTGGTCAAGTCTTTAGGTGATAAGGATAAGAACTATTACTTATTTGAAAGTGTTGCGTATTCTTATGGTACAGTTGGTGGTTTAGATGTGAATAAGAATATGAATGTCTTAAGGAAAGATGGTAGTCCAATTGTCAACTTATTTGCGGTTGGTCAGGATTCAGAAGGAGTTGCTAATAAAGATGGTGAAGCTTATACACCATGGGGTGGTCAAGCTCAATCTTGGACTTTTGTTTCTGGTAAAATTGCCGGTGAACAAGCAGCTAAATTAGCGAAGTAAGAAAAGAAGGGGGTGCACTTCATTTTTCATTCCCTTTTTGTTTTGAAAAAATAAAACGACTTATTTTTTCAAAAAGAAGGATTGTGCAATTTTTACAAAGTCTAAAGTTTTTTTGACAATGTTTTAACAAGTCTTCTTTGATATAAATATAACTGTAAGAAATGAAAGGGGATTCTTATCATGAGTTTTAAAGATAAAGTTATGGAATTTTTTGGTAAAGTCGGCGAAATTTTTGGTAAAGTCGGACAAAATGTTTACCTAAAGACCATTTCCAACACAATGATGGGTACGTTAGGTCCGGTTATGGTTGGTTCTGTGGCTGTATTGTTTGCGGCTTTTCCGGTCGTTTCTGTAAAGACATTCTTTGCGAATGTTGGTTTAACACCAATTTTCTTAGCTATCAATTCAGTCACAATTGGTGCGTTGGCACTTTATGTTTCCTTTTTAATGGCAAAGAATTTAGTTACATTTAAGCTAGCAAGTGATGATGGTGCTATGGCAGGTGCCTTATCCTTAATGGCATTCTTAATCATTACGCCATTAGCTACTATGAATAAGGCGACAGTTTTACCTACTCAATGGTTAGGTGCTGCGGGAGTGTTCTCTGCTATGATTATTGGTGCAGTTATAGGTCGTATTTATGTTTTATTCCAAGAAAAAGGATGGACAATCAAGATGCCTGCTTCTGTTCCTCCAAATGTATCGAAAGCATTCGACTCTTTATTTCCAGCCTTCATTATTGCGGCTATATTTGTTGTGATTCGTTTATGTTTCCAAGCGACAAGCTATGGTAATATGCATGCCTTTATTTATGGTATTATCCAAGCTCCATTACAAGGTATTGGTGCTTCTTTACCAGCGACGATTTTAACAAGCTTTTTGATGCAATTATTATGGTTCTTCGGTATTCATGGTACCAATGTTATCAATCCTATTGTTCAGCCGGTTCGTTTGGCACTAGATGCTCAAAACACGGCTGCTTTAGCAGCTGGTACAGCCTTGCCAAATATCGTTGGTAATGCGTTCTTCTCCATTGTATGTTGGGGTGGTTCGGCTTTAGGTTTAATTTTCTGGATGTTAAGATCCAAGAGTAAACAATATCGTGAATTAGGTAAGATTGCTTTGGTTCCTGCTTTATTTGGTATCACAGAACCAGTTATCTTCGGTACACCATTAGTATTTAATTTCAATTTCTTCTTCCCATTTGTTTTAAATAACTCAATCAATTTAACGTTAGCTTACTTCTTAACGAAGATGGGAATCGTTGCTAGGTGTGCAGGTATTCAACCTATCTTTGGCTTACCTTTAGGATTTCACGCAATGGTAGGAGGCAGTTTATCCATTATCATCTTACAATTATTCATTCAGTTAGTACTTTCACCAATTGAGTGGTATCCTTGGTTTAAGAAGGCTGAAAGAGAAGCACTTAAACAAGAACAAGCCACTGAGGCGGAGGTAGCTAAGTAATTATTTCATTGGTCATCTTTGTATGACCATTTTTTAGGAGGGTACACGATGTTACAATTTTCAGAATTATATCCCGTACAAAATCAAGCACGGCATAAACAATCCTTAAATGGTCTTTGGAAATTTTCTTTGGATCCAAATTCAATAGGTGATGAAGAAAAATGGAAGAATGGTTTAAAGGAATATGACTATATTCCTGTACCAGCTAGTTTCAATGATTTATACACCGATAAAAAAATCCGTGATTATGTAGGAGATTTTTGGTATGAAACAAGCATCTTCTACCACCAAAGTGACTTAGATGCGTTCTTACGTTTTGGTTCGGTAACACATCGCTGTGAAATTTTCGTGAATGGAGAAAAAGTTGGTGAACATGAGGGTGGTTTCTTACCGGTTGTTGTTCATGTTAAGAAGGCTTTAAAGCCAAATGCGAATAATACAATTGTTGTAAAAGTAAATAATTCATTATCAGAAGCCAGTCTTCCATGTGGTGCTGTTAAGTATTTGAAAAATGGTCGACCACTAGTTACACCTTATTTTGATTTCTTTAATTATGCTGGTATTCATAGAAATGTTGACTTTGTCGAAGTTCCTAATCAAGCAATTCAAGACTATGAAACAAGCTTTACTTTAGAAAATGAAAAAGCAATCGTGCATTATTCAGTAAGACAAAATAGTGATTGTGATGTCCTTGTGACTTTATTTGATGCTGGTGGAAAAGAAGTTTCTAAAGCAAAAGGAGAAAAAAGCGAGTTGGTTGTTGACCAACCAATACTTTGGCAACTTCGAAATGCGTATTTATATACCTTACAAATACAATTAGTAAAAGAGGATACCATAATAGATGAATATAGTCGTCCATTAGGAATTCGTAGCATTGAAATTAAAGGTGAAACAATCCTTCTAAATGGCAAGAAGATTTATCTAAAAGGCTTTGGTAAGCATGAAGATGCGGAAGTCTTTGGTCGTGGTTTCAATTATCCAATAATCAAAAGAGATTTTGAATTGATGAAGTGGTCTAATGCGAATAGCTTCCGTACATCACATTATCCTTATGCAGAAGAATGGTATGATTTTGCGGATCAAGAAGGGTTTTTAATCATGGATGAAGTTCCGGCTGTCGGTATGATGCGTTCAACTAGAAATGCTGTCGATGCCGGATCTGGAAAAGTAACAAATTTCTTTCAAACCGATACGGTGCCGGCTTTATTAAAAAATCATTTAATGGCTGTTGAAGAAATGATACAAAGAGATAAAAATCATCCCTCCGTTATTGCGTATAGCTTATTCAATGAACCGGAAACTACAACGAAAGAATCATATGAGTATTTTAAGAAAGTTTTTGAATTTGCTAGAAGCTTGGATAAAACCAGACCTTTAACAGGTGCTTTTGAAAAGAACTCTGCTCCGGAATTGGATTATTGTCATGAGCTATGTGATTTTATTTGTTTAAATCGTTATTATGGTTGGTATATTTCCGGTGGTGCTGAAATGGAAGATGCGGAGGTTAAATTTAGAGATGAAATGAATCGTTGGCAAGCTAAAAAGTTAAATAAACCATTTGTCTTTACCGAATTTGGTACAGATACACTTGGTTCTGAACATAAGTTACCATCGGTAATGTGGAGTCAAGAATACCAAAACGAGTATTACCAAATGAACTTTCAAGTTTTTGATGATTATGAATTTGTGCAGGGAGAATTAACTTGGAATTTCGCGGACTTCCAAACAGGAGAAGGAGTTTTCCGTGTGAATGGTAACAAGAAAGGTGTGTTTACCCGCAATCGTCAGCCGAAAGAAGTTGCTTTCATTCTTAAAAAACGCTGGGAAGAGAAATAGAAAAAAGTGCTTTACTTAAAAATTGTAAGGCACTTTTTAATGCGATTTTTTCTCTAAACGAATAGGATCTTGAATGTATACTTTTTGGAATTCTTTGGGGGATAAGTGGTATTCTTTTCGGAAAGCTCTAAAGAAGCTGGAGTAATCACTAAATCCACTTTCTTTGAAAGCTTCTTTAATTGAAGCACCGGAAATCATTAAAGATTTAGCTTTTTCTAAGCGCTTTTTTAAGATGTATTGATGAATGGAAATGCCAACAGTTTCCTTGAAAAAATGAGAAATATAATACTTAGACACAAAGAAATGATTGGCTAACTCATCCAGACTTAAATTATCTTCTAAATTTTGTTCAATATAGGAAATGATATTTTGAAATAAATCATCACTTTCATTCAGAATGGAAGGATTAACAGTTTCGTACGCTAAGCGCGATAAAGTTAGTAATAGGTCAAAAACCCCAAGCGCTAACATTCCTTCTTCCGCAAAGCGATGAGAATGAATTTCTTCTAAACAACGTAAAAATTTCGTATGAATTAAGGAAATATCAGAATTGCTAAAATGAAAACTAAAACGATTGGTTTCTTTTAAGTAGCGAGGAAGGAAGTCAATTTCAGGAAAAATCTTTTCATATTTTTCCATAAAACTAGGATTTAACCAAAAAATAAAACGTCGATAAGGTAAGTCTGGATTAACGTTCACGATACGATGCTTTTGACCGGCCGGAACAACCACAACATCAGTCTTTGTTAAGGGAAGAACAACACCATCAATATCTAAATAAATATCACCTTCTAAAGGGAGGTAAATTTCATAATAACTATGACGATGTAACTCCACCGGCTCAAATTTTTCATCTGAATAATAGTAAAGCTCAAAATCTTGATTAACCATAAACTGGCGATAGGTAAAGCTAGATCTAAATTTCTTCTTCATACATTCATTTTATCGCAATTTTTACAATATGAATAACAATGACTTCAATCGGAATAAAAAAGCATGAAATTTATAATAAATTCAAAGAAAAGAGGGACTTTACGTGGAAATGACATTACGTTGGTATGGTAGTGCTTACGATACCGTTACTTTACAAGAAATACGCCAAATTCCGGGGGTAAAAAGCGTTATTACAACTTTATATAATAAACAGCCGGGAGAGCTTTGGACTCAGGAAGAAATCCATGCTTTAAGAGAAGAGGTAGAGGCTTCAGGATTGAAAATTTCCGGTATTGAAAGTGTCAATGTTAGTGATGCAATTAAAACTGCTAGTGCTGAACGGGAACACGATATTGAAACTTACATCGAAACTCTTCGTAATTTAGGAAAAGAAAATATTCACATGGTTTGTTATAACTTTATGCCGGTTTTTGATTGGACGAGAACGGAGCTGGCTCGTAAAAGGGAAGATGGCTCAACGGTTTTAGCCTATACGCAGAAAGCAGTGGATAATCTTGTGCCAGAAAAAATGTTTGCGTCTATTGTGGATGATATGAACGGTACGGTTATGCCCGGTTGGGAACCTGAACGCATGGCAAAAGTGAAAGAATTATTTGCCCTTTATAGAAATATGGATAACGAGACGTTATTTGAAAATTTAGTGTATTTCTTAAAAGCAATTATGCCAGTATGCAATGAATACGATATTAAGATGGCCATTCATCCAGATGATCCGGCTTGGTCGGTCTTTGATTTACCAAGAATTATCATCAATCAAGATAATTTGTTGCGCTTAATGAAGACGGTAGATGATGTACACAACGGGGTGACTTTCTGTACAGGTTCTTTAGGAACTAGTCTAAAGAATAATTTGCCGGCGATGATTCACTCTTTGAAAGGAAGAATACACTTTGCTCACATCCGTAATTTAAGATTTCATTCACAAGATGATTTTGAGGAAGCGGCTCACTTATCGAGTGATGGTACTTTTGATATGTATGAAATCGTGAAAGCTCTTTATGAAACGGGATTTAGTGGACCAATTCGTCCGGATCATGGTCGCATGATTTGGAATGAGAAAGCAATGCCCGGCTATGGTTTGTATGATCGTGCTTTGGGTGCTACCTATATCAATGGTTTATGGGAAGCAATTGAAAAAAGTGAAAAGGGAGAATAGTGATGGAATTAAATCGTCAATCTTTAAAAGAGAAATCTTTTTGGCTAGATAGAGGCTATGAGCTTCCTCAATTTAATTTAGAAGAAGTCATATCCGAAACAAAAGAAAATCCGGAATGGATTCATTTTGGTGCAGGAAATATTTTTCGTGCTTTTCAAGCCAATTTAATGCAAAAATTATTGAACAAAGGTCTTGTAAAAACAGGCTTAGTGGCAGTCGATGGTTTTGATTATGAAATCATTTCAAAACAATATCATCCCCATGATAATTTATCGGTTTTAGTTACTTTAAAAGCAGATGGAAAAGTAGAAAAAACAGTGATTGCCTCGATTGCTAATACAGCTATCTTGGATTTTTCAAATAAAGTAGAAATTGAAAATTTAAAGAGAATGTTTTCTAAGGATAGCTTAAAGATGGCTTCTTTTACCATTACAGAAAAGGGGTATAGCTTAGTTAATGGTGATGGTCACTATATTCCAAATGTCTTAGCGGATTTTAAACAACATCCATTTCAAGCAAGAAGCTATATTGGAAAAGTAACGGCTTTATTATTTACTAGATATCAAGCTAATCAAAAGCCTATTGCAATGGTATCGATGGATAATTGTGCACATAATGGCGATAAATTATATAAGACTGTCCATACATTCGCAAAAGAGTGGGTTTCTAATCACATTGTGGAAGAGGGATTTTTGGCTTATATTGAAGATAACTCCAAAGTTAGCTTCCCTTGGACAATGATTGATAAGATTACTCCAAGACCTGATGCAAGTGTGGAAAAGATATTGAAAGAAGATGGTTTGAATTTAGCCCCAGTCATCACATCAAAGGGCTCCTATGTGGCACCATTTGTGAATGCAGAAGAGACAGAGTATTTGGTGATTGAAGATCGTTTCCCAAATGGTAAATTACCTTTAGAACAAGTTGGTGTGGTGTATACCAATCGCGAAACAGTGGAAAAGGTTGAACAAATGAAGGTTTGTACTTGTTTAAATCCTTTACATACTGCTTTAGCCGTTTATGGATGCCTGCTTGGTTTCCATAAAATTAGCGATGAAGTGAAAGATGGAGATTTGTTAGAATTGATTAAGAGAATCGGCTATGTAGAGGGCTTACCGGTAGTTGTTCATCCCGGTGTTTTAGATCCAAAAGAGTTTATTGACACGGTTATTGATATTCGCCTTCCCAATGTATTTATGCCTGATACCCCACAACGCATTGCAACAGATACTTCACAAAAATTAGCGATTCGCTTTGGTCAGACTATTAAAACGTATCTATCCCAAGGTAAAGATACTTCTTTATTATTTGGTATTTCTTTAGTGATTGCCGGTTGGTTACGCTATCTACTAGCGAGAGATGATGAAGGTAATCCAATGGAATTAAGCGATGATCCTTTACTAAAGATAATGCAAGAGAAGCTAAGTGTATTAAATAAAGATAATGTATCTTCCGTTTTAGAACCGATTTTAAAAGATCAATCTTTATTTGGAGTGGATTTAGTGAAAGCCGGCTTATCAAATCGTATTATTTCTTATTTTATCGATATGCAAGAAAAAGGTCATGTTCGTTCTGTATTACATAAAACAATGGAGGAATTAAGAAATGAAATCAATTGTTGATACGTTTGAAAAAGTCGGTATTGTTCCAGCTGTGGTCATTGATGACCTGGAAGAGCTTCGTCCTTTGACTAGAGCACTTTTAAATGGTGGTTTACCTTGTGCAGAAGTGACTTTGCTTGAAAGTATAAGTGCTAGCCATAATGGTGGGAAAGCTTTAATGAATGGAAATGGAAGGGTTCAACGATGAATTGTTTTTTAGGTAAAAATTTTTTATTAACAACTGAAACAGCAAGACGTCTATTTCATGAAGTAGCCAAACAAGAACCGATTATTGATTATCATTGTCATTTAAGCTCCCAAGAAATTTATGAAGATAAAAAGTTTGAAAATATTAGTGAAGTATGGCTTGGCAGTGACCATTATAAATGGCGTTTAATGAGAGCGAATGGTGTTCCTGAGCAGTTTGTATCAGGAAATGGTGATGCGCACCAGAAGTTTCTTTATTGGGCTTCTACTTTGGAAAAAGCGATCGGTAATCCATTGTATTCGTGGTCACATTTGGAATTGAAACGATACTTTGGTTATGAGGGTATATTGAATGCAAAGACAGCCGAGGAAGTTTGGCAATTATGTAATGAAAAAATTAAGTGTATGTCAGCTCGCCGATTGATTTTGGATTCTAAAGTGGAGGTTTTGTGTACGACGGATGATCCGGTGGATTCCCTAGAGTGGCATGAAAAATTGAAAGCAGACACTTCCTTTCAGACACGAGTTTTACCTGCTTGGCGTCCTGATCGAGCAATGGCTATTGAAAAATCGGATTACTTGGATTATATGAGTCAATTAAGTGAAGCTTCTGGAATGTCAATTGATACGTTTGAGGACTTAAAGAAAGCCCTATCTTTGCGTTTGGATTATTTTGAAGCACATGGTTGTCGTGTATCAGATCATGGCTTGGATTACGTTCCTTATGTGGAAAATGCAGATGATAAAGCTTATTCCATATTCTTTAAGAAGAAATTCAATGAAGTTTTGGATAGTCAAGAGGTACACACTTTCTATGTTGCTTTATTGAAATTCTTATCAAAGGAATATAAACGAAGAAACTGGGTGATGCAACTACACTTCGGCGTAAGTCGTAATAATAATCACCGTTTATTTGAAAGGGCCGGTGCTGATGTTGGAGGTGATCACATTGGTGCTAAGGTGCCTTTGGATCAGTTATCTAAGTTCATCAATTCTTTGGTGGAAGAAGATTGTCTTCCTAGGCTAATCGTCTATTCTTTAAATCCAAATGATAATACCATCATTGATACAATATTAGCTTCTTTCCAACAAGAAGGAGTGGCCAGTTATCTGCAACATGGTGCCGCTTGGTGGTTTAATGATTCTTTGAATGGAATGACCAAGCAAATGAAAGAGTTGGCAGCGAATGGATTGCTGGGAAATTTTGTGGGAATGTTGACGGATTCGAGGAGTTTCTTATCCTATGCACGCCATGAATATTTTCGAAGAGTTTTATGTAAGTACATTGGTGAAGTTGTGGAATTGGGTGAGTTTCCAAATGATGAGGAAGCTTTAAGTCAATTGATTAAAGATATTTCTTACAATAATGTAAAACGATATTTCGGATTTTAATGATAAAACAGGCGTTGCCTGTTTTTCATATGGTCAAAGCGAAAGGAAAGTAAGAGTTTATGATATAATCTTGAATATGAAAAAGAAAGAGATTTATATCATTGCCATACTGGCTTTATTCGCTCTTGGTTTACTTGGATTTATGAAATTTAGAGAGCATTCAGTGATTAAAAAAAATGAAACAACAACTGCACCCCAACCAAAAGAAAATAAATCAAAACAAGATATGGGCTTAACGAAGCCAACAACGAAAGCCAAAGGAAAATGGGTTGGTATTGTTCATCGCCGTAAGGTCATCCAATGGTTTGATTCAGGGATTGATGGAAGCTATGTTGTTAAAGGGGATTATGGTAAGTTTGGTGTGGAAGTGAAAAATGGAAAATGGCATGCGCATGAAGTGGATTGTCCAAATCATCTTTGTGAAAAGATGGGTTGGGATGATGGTGGCTCATTGTATCCAATTTCTTGTATTCCGAATGGTATTTATGTTGGAACAAGTGAATGGATAGAAAGTTATGTGAATTCATGAATCGTCCTAATCAAACAAGGCATTTTACAGTGTTAGCTTTATTGGTTGCTATGGCTATTACCGTAAATTTGTTGGAAACAGCGATGATTCCACCAATTGCAGGGGTATTTCGTATTGGTTTAGCGAATATTATTGCTTTAGTAGCGATGAAGATACTGGGTATTAAAGAAATGCTAATTGTGAATACGATGCGTGTTTTCATAGGAACTTTAATGAGTGGTACTTTCTTAGGTTCTAATTTCTGGATTAGTTTTGGGGGTGTTCTTTCCTCAAGTATCATCTTGATTGTGTGTGATTATATGCAATCCAGCTTGTTATTTACTTCTGTTTTAAGTGCAATAGCGCATTCTGTCGGGCAAGTGATGATCGTTATGTTTTTTTATGATCAACGGCTGATTCTAGTTATTTTGCCTTATTTCTTATTATTATCTATTCCTACTGGATTATTGACTGGTTATATCTCTAAGTTAGCTATCCAAAGAGTGAAACCAATGCGTGCTTAGGTTCAACCTAAGCTTTTTACTTCTCATGATAAGACTTTGTTGCATTATTCAAACATTGAATAATGATTTCACCATGCCTTTTCACTCGGATGGGACTTAAAATATGGGCTTGTTGAAGTTCTTTCATTGTCGTAGGTTTAACCTCTAGTATCCTATCCAATTCATCATTGGTGAAAATGTAATAAGCAGGCACACGGAGATCATTGGAACGTTTTTTTCTAAATTCCAACAAGATGTTTTTAAATTCTTCTGTACTTAGTGTATGGCATAGGTCATACTTATCTTGATAAAATTTATAATAATCCACTGTTTCAGAGCTGGTAAATCGAAGATAAGCTTGGGCTCTTTGTTCCATAGACTTTTGAGTATTAAATAAATCATCACTTTTCTTATGCCGGAGATCATACTCTAGTTGTCGAACGAGAGCATCAGCTCTTAAAATTTTATATTTCATTTCTTTTGGGGCTTTAGAAGTGTTTAAGATGGTTTCTTGATTTGTTGCGACCACCAATACCCGACGATAGTATTCAAAACATTGGGAGGTTAATATTTTTTCGAGAGAAGATGCGTTCTTTTCCCAGATTTTCCGAAGCACTGCTCTTTGAGCTTCAACTTGTCTTAAAGGAGAATACATACCTTTTTTGATTCTTTTACCTTTGATATTTAACTCACGAATAAAATCGCCCTTATCATTGACAGTGATATTGCCTACTAAATTTTTGCATTCGACATAATAGGTGAATATAGGAGTGATAATGACATAATCAATTTGAGCGCTTAAATCTTCGTGTTGAACTTTGATATCCCGTAGAACATACATCCCAATGTTGGCTCTTTTTAATTGATAAGCCACTTCATTTTCACCATTCAAACCTTGCTTAATAGTAAATAATTCACTTAATAAATCTTCATTGTTTGGATATTCATTATTTAATTTTTGCAAAGCATCGTATCGATCTTGCAAATCACTATTTTCTTTACAAAAAATTGTCTCTTTAAATCGAAAAGTGTTCGTTATTGAACGAACAATATTATCAAGAAGTGCCATAGTATCTGTTTCCTTAACTAAATTATTATACAATGAAACGCTACGCATTATTTGAAGTTATGGATAATATATTTTGTATTTTCTTGTTAAAACCAAATTTTATTTTTATAACCAACTAATTTTCGATTCGGTTCTATTTCTAATACGCTTAATATTTTCCTTATGACGATAAGCAACGAATAACCAAAGCACAAATAAGGGAAGTTGAATGGAAATAGGTTCTTTTAAGAGAATGCTCATGACACCAGCCGAGAATAAAGCTACTAAAGAAGAAAGAGAAACCATCTTGGATAGATAGAGAGTGATTAAAAAGATAGCCAATGGTGTAGCGAATAAGCCTAAATATTCACCCTTATGAAACAAACAAATGCCAAGTAAGAAACCAAAGCCGGTCGCTACCGCCTTACCCCCTTTAAACTGGGCAAAGATTGGGAAACAATGTCCTAAACAACAAGCAAGACCAGAGAGAATAAGAACTTCAGGGGCGAAATAATAACTCAGTAACATAGCCGGAACAGCCTTTAAGGCATCTAAAACAATAACGGTAACACCAGCTTTTTTTCCTAAAACACGCCCGGCATTAGTGCCCCCCAGATTACCCGAACCTTGGTTACGAATATCGGTGTGATAGAACACTTTTCCGATGACTAAGGCCCAGGGAATAGAGCCTAATAAATACGCTACTATACAAACAATCATATTATTGAACATAGTCCATCTCCTGTGAATGTGTTTTTAGTATATACCATGTGTTCTATCACTTCAAAAAAAGTGTGAAAATTAGTATAATAAAAAGACTGTTAGGAGAACAAATGGCGAATAAATACACTGATGATAGTATACAAGTTTTAGAAGGTTTAGAGGCAGTTCGTAAAAGACCGGGTATGTACAGTGGTTCTACCGATTCTCGTGGTTTGCACCATTTGATTTGGGAAATTGTCGATAATGCGATTGATGAAGCACTCAATGGTTTTGGTAAGGAAATTCAAATCACTTTAGAAAAAGATGGTTCAGTGAGTGTGGAAGACCATGGTCGTGGTATGCCTACGGGTATGCACGTTTCAGGAATACCGACCATTCAAGTAATCTTTACCATTCTTCATGCCGGTGGTAAATTCACTAGTCAAGGTGGTTATAAGACAGCCGGTGGTTTGCATGGAGTTGGGGCTTCGGTTGTGAATGCTTTAAGTGAATGGTTAACGGTGGATTCTTTCCATGATGGTGAACATGTTCGGATGACTTTTAATAGAGGAAAAGTCGCTTCTGAATTGGAGAAGATAGGCAAGACCAATAAGACGGGAACGATTGTTCGTTTTAAACCAGATCCAACTATTTTTCATGTAATAAATTTCCATTTTGAACAAGTGGCGGAAAGAGCACGTGAAGAAGCTTTCTTATTATCCGGTATTTCAATGGTTGTAGAAGATAAACGAGAAGGTAAAGAGGCACGGGAAGTTTTTTCTTATGAAGATGGCTTGGTTGCTTTCTTAGAATATTTACATGAAGATCGTCGGGTAATGATGGAACCGGTGAAGTTTGAAGGAAAATATCAAGGAATCGATGTATCCTGTATCTTTCAATACACCGATGATTACCAAGAAAATACGTATAGCTACGCTAACCTAGTGCACACAAGGGACGGGGGAAGCCATGAGATTGGCTTTAAAGGGGCTTTCACAAAAGCCATGAATGAATATGCCCGTAAATATGGTTTGCTTAAAACAAAGGATAAAAATTTAGATGGTTTGGATGTTCGAGAAGGATTAACGACGGTTATTTCGGTTCGTGTTCCAGAAGATTATTTGGAATTTCAAGACCAAGTAAAAAGTAAATTAACCACTCCATTAGTTAAGACAGCGGTTGAAAGTGTGGTTTCTGAGAAACTTAGTTTCTGGCTTGAAGAGCATCGCAGTGCGGCCGATGATTTGGTTAAGAAGATAATTCGTGCTCAACAAGCGCGTGAAGCGGCTCGTAAAGCGAAAGAAAATGTTCGCAAAGGAAAGAGCTTAGGAAAAGGAGAAAAGGTTTTATCGGGAAAATTAGCCCCGGCCCAAACCAAAGATTCTAAAATCAAAGAACTCTTTTTGGTCGAAGGAGATTCAGCCGGTGGTTCAGCAAAACAAGGTCGTGATTCTCATTACCAAGCTATTTTGCCTTTGCGTGGTAAGGTTTTGAATACCGAACATGTATCATTAGCTGAAATTGAAAAGAATGAAGAGCTAAATACATTGATTTATACCCTTGGTGCCGGTGTTGGTAAAGAATTCACAGTGGAAGATGCGAATTATGGCAAAGTTATCATTATGACCGATGCGGATGATGATGGATCTCATATTCAAATTCTTTTATTGACCTTCTTCTTCCGTTATATGCGACCTCTTGTGGAAAAGGGTATGGTATACATTGCCTTACCACCTTTGTACAAGGTTAGTAAAGGAAAAGAAATTCAATACTGTTATAGTGATGAAGAATTAGAAGAATTAAAGTCCAAACTTGGTAAGGTGGAAATCCAACGCTATAAAGGTTTAGGGGAAATGAATGCGACGCAACTTTGGGATACAACCATGGATCCGGCCCATCGTACATTGATTCAAGTCAATATTGATGATTTATTGATGGCAGAAAAGAGAGTATCAATGTTGATGGGAAATAAGCCGGAATCACGTCGTCATTGGATTGAAGAGAATATTCAATTCACATTAGAAGATAACTTTAAGGGAGAGATGTAATGGCCAGGAAAAAAGAATGGATGGATCACACCCGTTATTTAAACCAACGCTTAGAAGATATTATGGGCGCTGGTTTTGGTCGTTATGCGAAATACATCATCCAAGAAAGAGCGTTACCAGATGCACGGGATGGTTTAAAACCAGTGCAGAGGAGAATTTTATACGCTATGTATAACGATGGAAATACCTATGATAAGCCTTATCGTAAGTCGGCTAAGACAGTTGGTTTAGTTATTGGTAATTATCATCCCCATGGAGACACTTCCGTCTATGATGCGATGGTTCGTATGTCACAAGATTGGAAAGTACGAATGCCTTTTATTGATATGCACGGGAATAATGGTTCTATTGATGATGATCCGGCCGCAGCGATGCGTTATACCGAGGCTCGTTTAGCGAAAGTAAGCCAAGTCATGGAAGAAGATTTGGATAAAAATACGGTTGAAATGAGTCCGAACTTTGATGATACCGATGTTGAACCAACGGTTTTACCAGTCGCTTTTCCAGTGATGCTCGTGAATGGGGCAACGGGAATTGCGGCAGGCTATGCAACGAATATGCCTTCACATAACATTAATGAAGTGGTGGATGCGACGATTTATCGTATCCAAAATCCTGATTGTGAACTAAAGGATGTCATGGATATTATTCCCGGACCAGATTTTCCAACTGGTGGAATTGTCCAAGGAGAAGAAGGAATTCGCGCAGCTTTTACAAGCGGTAAAGGGCGTATTGTTGTACGGGCTAAAACAGAAATCATCCAAGAAAAGAATTTTCAACAAATCATCATCACTGAAATACCTTATGAAGTTGTTAAGGCTAATTTAGTGAAAAAGATGGATGAAATTCGCGTATCAAAAGAAGTCGATGGCTTAATGGATGTGCGGGATGAATCGGATCGAAATGGTTTGCGTATTGTGGTGGATGTTCGTAAGGATGCCGATGCAAATTTAATCTTGCAATATTTCTTTAAAAATACGGATTTGCAAGTCTACTATAACTACAATAATGTAGCGATTATTAAAGAAACTCCAGTTCAAGTGGGGTTATTGAAGCTTTTAGATGCATTTATTGTATTCCGTAAAGAAGTGGTTTTACGAAGAGCACGCTTTGAGTTAAATAAAATGGAAGCTAGAGTGCATATCATTGAGGGCTTAATCAAAGCTGTTTCTATCTTGGATGAGGTGATTGCGATGATTCGTGCTTCCAAAGATAAAGCCGATTCTAAGCGTAACTTAATAGCAAACTTCGGTTTTGATGAAATACAAGCCGAAGCAATTGTGTCTTTGCGTTTATATCGTTTAAGCAATACTGACATTGTGTCTTTGAGAAATGAATTTGCGCAATTGGTGAACCAAATCGAAGAAACAAAATCTATTTTGGAAAATGAAGCCGTGTTGAACCATTTGATGATTCAAGAATTACGCAAAGTGAAAGAAGAGTATGGGGATGCACGTCGTACGAAGATAGAAGCTGAAATTGATGAAATTAATATTAGTAAAGAAGCGATGATTGCAAGTGAACAAGTGATGTTGACAGTGTCGAAAGATGGCTATTTAAAACGTGTGTCTTTGCGTTCCTTCAATGCGGTTCGTGATCAAGAAACCGGCTTAAAAACAGGCGATCAATTGATTGGTCAAAAAGAAGTGAATACGTTAGATACAGTCTTATTATTGACATCACTTGGTAACTATGCGATGTTACCAATCTGGCAAATTGATGATGAAAAATGGAAGGATATTGGTAGTCATTTAAATAAATTTGTGCGGGTTAATTCGGAAGAAAAGATTGTATCTGCGATTGTTGTGAAAAGCTTTGATTCTTATGCTTGGATTACTTTAGTTACCAAAGGCAATAAGATCAAAAAGACCAGATTATGCGATTGGAAAGTGGAAAGAACTTCACGTTTATTTAAAGCTATTAATTTAGAAGCGAATGATGAAGTTTGTGCGGCTTTTATGACCTATCAAAATCAAGAAGTGGTTGTGTTGACGAAGGATGGGTATGCTTTGCGTATGCCACAAGACCAAATTCCCGAAGTAAAAACTTCTAAGGGTGTGCAAGCTATGAAAGTGGCTGAAGAGGATGAAGTGGTTTATGCGACAAGCGTCCATGTTGGTGAAAATCTATTATTCATGACCAATGCCTTACAAGCGAAACGCATTCATTTAGAAGAATTACGCTTAAGTGGAAGAGCGAAGAATATGGGAGAAAGGATTTGTAAAAAGAACAAGTCCAATCCATCTTGCTTGTTATATGTCTTAGCGGTGAAAGCGAGTCAGGACTTAGAATTTGGTGGACCATTGAAACAAGTATTATCGACTACCGATATTCCATTTAAAGAAAAAGAAGTGGGTTTTAGTGCTTTATCACTAGATAAAGATTATTATTTAAAGTTGGGCATTCAAGAAGCGCTCATTGAGGATGAACCGGAAGTGCAAAAAGACCAAGTTTCTTTTCAACAATTAGGTTTGTTTGAGGTGGAAGAATGAAGTGCATAGGCTGTGGGGCTAAGTTGCAAGATGAGTGTCCAAATGAGGTCGGTTATAGTCCAAAAAAAGAAGTTTTGTATTGCCAAAGATGTTTTCGTTTAAGGCACTATGATGATCCTGTCTATTCCAAACGCTTTGGTATTGATTCAAGGCTTGTCTTTCAACAAATTCAGAAACAAGAAGGTATTTTGATTTGGGTTGTGGATTGTTTTTCTATGGAAGAAAGCTTGGAACAGGACTTTGTTCAACAGCTTCAAGATCGAGAAATCATTCTTATTCTTAGTAAGAGAGATGTATTGCCAGCTGAAATCAATGAAGAAAAAATAGCGAAAATGATGATTGAAAAAATTCATCAAAAACATCTTCCTATAAAAAAGCTATTCTTCCACTCAGCGAAGGTGGATTTAGGGAAAGAGGAACTGTTGGTGTATTTACATCAGTACCCTCCAGGAACAAATTTTATTTTTATGGGTTTAGCCAATGCGGGTAAGAGTTCTCTATTAAATCAATTGTTAGAAACAGAAGCTTTAACCGCTTCTCGTTATCCTGGAACAACGTTGGAATTTTTAAAATTAGAAAAAGATGGCTATACCTTTATTGATACACCAGGGATGGAAGTAAAGGCTTCTTATCTCATGGAAGTCAATGAGTTAGATTTGAAAAAGTTACTTCCAAGCAAGACCTTAGTGGCTCGTAATTATCAACTATATAGTAATCAGAGCTATTTTATTGGGGCTTTGTTTCGGATTGATTTAAAGACGAGCGATAAAGCTTCTCTAGCTTTCTATTTTCATGAGCAATTAATCATTCATCGAACAAAACTAGAACAGGCAGATGATTTATATCAGCGTCAAAAAGGTAAGGATTTAAAGCCTTGTTTCAATAAAGATTTAAGTGAAGAAAAGATTATCCTAAAAGGAAAAGAAAAGTTGGACATTGTCTTGCCGGGTCTTGGTTGGATTTGTCTATCAGGTTATTTTCAACAGATTAAACTTCACTTACCAAAAGGGATTGAAGTATATACTAGAAAGGCAATTTTATGATATTAACTCCTAAACAAAAAGCGTATTTGCGTTCTTTAGCACAAACAGATAAAGCGAAATTTCAATGTGGAAAAGATGGTTTATCCAATACGTTTATTGAATTAATTCAAAATGCGTTTCATACGCGTGAATTATTAAAAATTCATGTTCTGAAAGGATTAGAAGTGGATTTAAAAGAATTAGCTTTTGATATTGCCCGCTATACAAAATCAGAAGTGGTTCAAATTATTGGTCGTCAGATTGTGCTATATAAGCCAATGAAAACACCTAGAATCGGATTACCAAAATGAAAGAACTCATCGCTAGCTTTGATCCTATTTCTTTAAAAGACTTTTTAAAGCTTAGAAAGATGGCAAAAAAAGAAAGGTTAGTTCTATCTTGTTTCCAAGAAGGTAAGCTATCTTTTGCGTATCGTTTGGAATTATTAAGAATGGTCTTTCAGGCTGTTAAAAAGATAGAAATCGTGGATAAACTTCAACAGCCAATAAAATACAATTGCCAAGATGAACAAGCTATTCAAAGTGGCAAATTTTATTTAGTACCGGCTTGTATTCGCAAAAATCTGATTGAACAAAATGCCTTTGCTAAAGAAATATTGCTAGCTCATTTAAAGCCCAAACGAGTCGCGCATTCTTATTCTGTTGCGAAAGTGTGCCAAGCTTTAGCGCATCAACATCATTTGGATGAAAAGAAAGCGTATTTAATGGGTTTGTGGCATGATATTTGTAAGGATGAAGAGCATCAAGAAGAAAAAATGGCTTATTATTATCCCTATAAACAAGTACCAAGTTGGACCATTCATGGTTATTTAGGAGCTAAGTGGCTAAAGGAAAATTTAGGTATTCAAGATAAAGATATTTTAAGAGCCATTCAACGTCATGCTCGAGGGGAACTAGGTAAAACAGCTTATGACCATATCTTATATATTGCTGATAAGATTGAACCTTTGAGAAATTATGACACTAGTGAAGAAGAACAACTGGCGAAACAAGATTTAAAGAAAACTGTAAAATTGATTTTATACAAGCAGAAATTATTTTTAGAAAGGAACCAGGATGGACACATTAAAAGCGATTTTAACTTTTTTAGAAACCAAACCAGCTGAACAGATACAAGTTATTGATATGCGTGGTGTCTGTTCATATACCGATTATTTTGTGATTGTGACAGCGAAGAATCCACGTCATTTATTGTCTTTATTAAACGATTGTGAAAAGGAATTGGATCGATTGGGACAAGGCTATCATCGGGAAGGTGAAAATGGCAGTTCTTGGTTATTATTAGATGCGAAAGACTTTATGATTCATTTCTTTTTGGAAGAAAGTCGTCGCCAATATCGCTTGGAAGCCCTTTGGGCAGATCAGCCACAATATCGTATGGAAGAAATGTTAGTGAAGTAGAAGGAGTTAGCTATGGAGTGGTATGAACAACCTTATTTCCAGCATCGCGATTGGATATTGAGTCATTTAGAAGAACTAAATTTAAATGAGAAAGAAAGTTTACTTGTTTTAATCTTGGATTTTTTGAATGAACATGATCAATTTATTAGCTTAGCTCAGTTAGGTAAGAAACTGAATGAAACGGAAAGTGAAGTTGAGCAACAATTAAGCTCCTTAATGGAAAAAGGTTATTTGGAAATAGGTAGTTCAAAAGCAGGACCGGTCTTTGATTTAAAAGGGCTGTTCTTATTTGACCAACAAAAGGAAGAAATTAAGAGTGATTTGTTTTCAATTTTTGATCAAAATTTTAATCGTCCTTTATCCACAACGGAGCTTCAAAAGCTTTCTGATTGGCAAAAAACCTATGATCCAAAGGTTGTTCTTTGGGCTTTAAGAGAGGCTTTGATTAATGAGAAAGTTTCTTTTCCTTATATTGAAACTTGTATCTTATCGGCTTATAACGATGCGGTTAAGTTAAGAGAAATCATTGAGGGAAAGCGATGAAGAACCTACCGGCCTTAAAGATTATCGAGGAGTTGGAAAAGCTATTTCCAGAAGCGAAAGGGGAATTGAATTCACGGAATACCTATGAGCTTTGTGTAGCGGTTATCCTTTCTGCTCAAAGTACCGATGTTTCCGTCAATCAGGTAACACCAGCTTTATTTGAAGCTTATCCAACATTAGAATCTTTAGCGAAAGCAGAGCTCAACGATGTGGAAAGCTATATTGCCCGTTTGGGTTTGTATCGAGCAAAAGCGAAAAATATCATTGGTTTTGCACAAGTGGTGATAGAACGATTTGATGGTGTGATTCCTTCTTCTATGGAAGATTTGACTTCATTACCGGGTGTGGGAAGAAAGTGTGCCAATGTGATTCAAGGAGAATGCTTTCATTTACCATCCTTGGCGGTGGATACGCATGTATCTCGAATTGCGAAGCGTTTGGGTTTGGCTTATCAAAAGGATTCAGTTGCGGTCATTGAACGGAAGTTAAAAAAGAAACTACCTAAAGAAAAATGGACAAAAGCTCATCATCAAATGATTTTCTTTGGTCGTTATTTATGTCAAGCGAGAAAGCCCCGGTGTTATCGCTGCCCCTTTGTGGAACATTGTCATGAGAAGAATAAGAATTTAATTGCTTAGAAATATTTTTATTTTTCATATAAACCAGTTAGAATAGTTAAAAATGGAGGTAGAAGATGGAAAGCTATGTATTGAGCATGGAAACAGCGGCTGATGTTAGTCGAGAATATTTGGAAAGTAGAAATATATCAAGTCTTTCTTTTCATTACAGTTTGGCTGATAAGTTATATACAGATGATTTTGGCGAAACTTTAAGCATTAGGGATTTTTATGAGGCCATGCGTCAAGGAGAAATGACACGCACTTCACAAATTCCAAATGGGGAATACGAGGCTTATTTCCGCTCGTTTTTAGAAAAAGGATTGGATGTCATTCATGTTTGTTTATCATCGGGCTTATCGGGTACTTACAATGGGGCTTGTATGGTGGCGGAACAGCTAAGAGAAGAATTTCCTGACCGTAAGCTTTTCGTTATTGATAGTTTATGTGCTTCAAGTGGAATTGGTTTATTGGTTGATCAGATGGCGAATGAAAGAGATGCCGGTTGTTCGATAGAAGTGTTAAACGAGTATGCTTTAAAGACACGTTATTTAGTTGAATTATGGTTCTTCTCCGGTGATTTAACGTATTTTATTCGGGGTGGTCGTATTTCTAAGACCGCCGGAACAATTGGAAATATGTTACACATTGAGCCATTGATGAGTGTTGGAGCCGATGGTAAATTGAAAGTTCGTAAAAAGATTCGGGGCAAGAAGAAGACTTTAGCGGCTTCTTTAGAGATGGTGCAAAAGTATGGTGATGCTGAACAAAAAACAATTTTTATTTCTAATGCGGATTGCTTAGAAGATGCGAAAATGCTTGCAGGAATGTTAGAAGAAGCATATCCGAGTGTTCAAATTCATCATTTTGATATTGGAACAACCATTGGTTCACATACTGGACCAGGTACGGTAGCGTTCTTCTTTATGGGGAAGGATCGTCGTGAGGTTGAATTGGATTTTAACAACTAGGTATTCTAGTTGTTTTTCATGAAAATGAATGAAAGTTATACTATTGGAAAAGGGGAATTATGAAATTACCAGAGAATTGGCAAGAATATAGTCATTTAGAACAAGCAAAATGGTTTCTAAAATACGCAGTGAAATATCAACGAGAAGGGGAAATTAGAGGTTTATTGGAAGATATAGAGCCAGAAGTTAAGGAAGCCTATGAAAAGTTTTTAAATGCAGGTGGATATAACTTCTAAAATTTTAGTTGCTTTATTAGTACCCTTATTTGGGACACGGGCATGGTTTTGTATGGGATGTTGGTTTAAAAAAGATAGGCCTTAGCCTATCGAATTTTAGAGTTATTTAGGATGGTAATGGCACCGTCCTTTTCTTTTCTTTGAAGTGCTTGTAAACCTTTTTTATCGGTATATTCAGTTACAATACTTTGAATTTTTGTTTCTTGATAACGCACTAAAAACATCTTAATGCTCCTTTCTACTATTTTTAATAAAAATAAAACGTTCGCTTTATTAAGTATAATGACTTCTTTTTAGAATGCAATAGGAATGCTCAAAAAAGGATACTTCAAGTATCCTAATTTAATCCATAGACATAAAGAATGACGGATGATCCCTTATCAATTTGCGTGCCTGCAATATTTTGTCCACTTGTATCGACGATTTTTTCAACCAATCCCCATTGGGAAGCGTCTGATGTTTTAGTGCTTCTTGTTTCAAGACGAATATTATTCGCCTTTGCCCAAGCGGTATAATCCGTTGCTTTAGAAGAGGATGGTACTAAGGTTAAGTCTCTTGGTGTTTTAAAGATAGCACAAGCTTCATTTGAATTGATATTAATCTTCTTATAGCCATAATATCCACAGACTTGAGTATCCGTATTCGCTGCCAAGCCACTAATCTTCTGTTGCAATGTTTCCTTAGAGGATTGAATTTCTTGGATGGTCTTACCATTTTGAACAATCCGTGCTTTATAGACAACCGGACCAGTTAAGGAGCGAATATCTAAGCTGTCATTACCAACCTCATTTAAAGCTTTCGCATCTGGATAAGAAGCCCAATTAAAGCTCATCGTATGGTCGGGATTGTATGTAACATTGAAGCCGGCGATATTTTGTAGATGACCAATCATCTCTTCGGCAGTCTTTAATTTTTCAAATTCTTTACGAATATAACCAGTTGTGATTAACTCACTTGGTAAATGACTACTTGGGGCAACGTAAGGGAAGATACCGCGCACAAACTTAACGGTTGAAACATCCCTTGATCTTTTGACACCGGATGGTTTCTTATCACGGTGTAAGACATCCAATAGCTTGGAATTGATACGACCGGGTATGTTTTGATTGACAATGGAACTTGTCACATACGATAGCTTACCCTTTTCAGCTGAATTGAAACCAATCCAAACAGCTGAGGTATATTGGCTTGTTTCAGCAACCATCCATTTATCTTTCTGAGCCAGCTTTGGAATACCATATTGCAAACCATCGCTACCCCAGTCGGTTGTCCCTGTCTTCGCATAAACAGGATAAGAACGCTTCAATATCTGCATGTAGTTGTATACATCTGATTTGGAAACATTAGTTTCCATTAAGTAAGCTGTCATATAGGCGGCGGCTGAAGAAATCACTTGTTCTTTTTGGAAGTTAGCTTTGTAATCCGCTTTATCACCATTACGGAAATGGATGCTTGTGATAGTATGGGGCTTAATGTAATTACCGCCATTCATCATAATGGCATGTGCGGCAGCCAATTGTTCGGCAGTAACACGCATTGATCCACCACCAATCGCATAACTGATACCAACCTCATCTTTGTTGAAACCTTTAAAATGCAATTGATCAACTAAGTAATTTTGAATACGCTTCAATCCACTTTTATCTTGCACCGCTTGGAAAGCTTGGATGGCTGGCGTATTTAAAGACCAGTTCAACGCTTTCTTCAAGTTAACACGACCAAAGTACTTACCATTCGCATTACGATAGGTCCAGTTTCCATATTTAACAGGCTTATCCACGAGTTCATGACCGGTGGACCAACCTAAATCTTCAAAAGCTAACGCATAATCCAAGAACGGCTTTACCGCAGAACCCGGTTGATTGTATTGTTGGGTGGCTCGATTTAACAATTGAGAACCACCTTTACTCCAGTTACGACCACCACCAATTGCTACGATTTCACCGTTTTGGTTATTGATAGAAATACCACAGACTTCCAGACGATCATGTAAGCGAATACCCGATTCTTTGTTTGCTTGAATGCGTTCGTATAAGGCTTGTGTCTTTTGGTCTAAAGAGGTATGAATTTCCATGGCCGTACTTAATGGATCTTGCCCCGTCACTTCTTGAGCTTCCTTTAAGGCCGCATCAATATAAGCTTGATTCGCATTACCGGTTGGTAAAGTCTTTTTCGCATCAATCAATAAATCCTCAACCTTAATACTCTTTGCTAATTGACATTCTTTTTTAGAAATATAACCATGGTAAGCCATTAAATCTAAGACAGTATTGCGACGTTTCGTCGCTCGATCTAAGTAGTTATGAGGATCATAACTATAGGGTGAGTTGACAATACCAGCCAATAAGGCGGATTCAGAAGTATTTAATTCACTAACATTTTTACCGAAATATTGACGGGATGCCTTTTGCACACCACGGATATTACCAATACCACCAAAGTTCATCTTATTTACATACATCGTGAAAATGTCCTTTTTACTAGAATTATTTTCTAATTTTAAAGCTAGAGCAATTTGTTGAATTTTGTAATCAATACTTTGGGTGTAGGTTTTCCCTGTTTCATCGTTAACAAAGTAGCTTAGCTTGACTAACTGCATCGTGAACGTAGAGCCACCTTGCATATTGCCACGAAGAATGGTTTCAATAATAGACTTGGTGAAACGAGGTGCATCGAAACCGTTATGGACGAAGAAACGAGAGTCTTCGACCGATAAGAAGGCATCGACTAAAGAAGTTGGTAGTTGATCATACGTAACATTTTCACGCAACTGATTTCCAACGTCAGCAATCTGTTTTCCTTCTCGGTCATAAATCAAAGTACTTTGACTGGTACTAAATTTTTCTAACTTGAAGGAAGGGGTACGATGAAGGGTAGAATTCACCATCGTGACACCAACTAGACCAATGACCAGTTCAATTCCTAAGATGATGGCCATTAAAGTGTTTGCAATCTTTAGACCATGGTAACGGCGCTTACCATGAGGTTTTCCTTTGGGTTGTTTTTCTTTCACAATATTTACCTCTTTTCAAAATATAACTGATCAACGACTTTTAAATAATCGACAGGGTTCACATAATTTCCTTGGATTAGCAGAGCATTTTCTATAAACCATTGATATGGTATGGAAGAACGCATCGCTATCTGGTAAAAGTGTATCATTTTTTCGGCAGGGACTAAATAGGTTTCTTCCAGACTAGTCCAGCGAATAATGAAGAAGCCAATACCACCATGATATAAAACTTCTTTTAAGTGGCGAATTTGGTGAGGATGCACTAATTTTAAAGGAAAGCAAGTTTTGTTTTTACTTTCTTTGGCTTCAAAATCAATGTACCGACCACGATAGACACCATTGTAGTCCGTTGTGGAAGCTTGACGAAAATAAGCTTCGGTGATTTTGACAGCACTTCGCTTTGGATAATCCACTTTCACAATCTGAATTGGCGTTGGTTTTTTATGAATTACCGCCATTTTAGAACTTAAGTAATATTCGTTGGAACGGTTGATTTCACTTTCTAATTCCATACCACGATTGGAGGTGGAATGAGGGCTTGTTTCTAAAGCACCACTTATTTTTTTGCCATTTGGATATTTAATCATCATGTAAAGATATTATACTAAATTTTTCTTCGTGATTGAATTTCATAGTAGACAACCTTATAATATAAAGACATTAGGGGAGGTTTTTATGGCAAAACCATTTCATTTAGATCCAATCGCTATTGTTGAAAAGCGCTTTGATATTGACTTCAAAGGCTATAACGCTTATCAAGTCGATGGCTTCTTTGATTTAGTGATTAAAGATTACCAAACCTATGAGCGTCTTTTACAACAAGCGAATGAACGGCTTCAGGATTTGGAAAGAACCAATGCTTCTTTAAGGGCAAAGTTAATTGACTTAGAAGGTCGCTTAAAGGTTCAGGAAGCTTCGGAAGAAAATTTACCGACCGGCATGACAAATGTTGATGTTTTGAAGCGTTTGTCCCGCTTGGAAAAAGAGGTATTCCGTAAATAAAGATTGTGTATACAGAAGGCAGTCGCTGCCTTTTTAGGTAGAGGAAAGTCCATGCTCGCACCATCTGCGATGATGGTAGTGTTTGTGCTGATCGAATCAATAAGGTCAGGTATCTTCGGATAACGGCGGAGCAATATAGTCTAAGGATTTATCTATGACTTGAGCCCTTAAGGTGTCACAGTGACGTAGTTCTTTTTGAAAGAAAAGAAGTGGAACGAGATAAACCCCACAAGCGAGAAACCCAAATTTGGTAGGGGAATTTTCAACTTTGAATTGAAAAAGAAGGAAGGTAGAAATACAGATAAATGGCTGCACTGGCAACAGGACAGAACATGGCTTATGCATGTATACAGAAAAGAGGAGTTGCCTCCTCTTTTTGTTTGGGGATTATGGTATAATGAGCAAGGAAAAGGAGTTTTATGAATTTACCAAATCGTTTAACTATATTTCGAATTATTTTAATTCCTGTAATTGTTTTGATTTATTTATTTCCTTATGCCAAGTTTGGTATTGAAGTTCCATCTTACATGGTGGCGGATGTCTCGATTAGTTTAATTAATATCATTTGTTTAATTGTGTATGTGATGGCGGCTATAACGGATGCCTTGGATGGTAATTATGCTCGTAAACATCATATGATTACAACTTTTGGTAAATTTGCGGATCCCATTGCGGATAAGTTATTAACCACAACTATGTTCTTATTGTTTGTTTCGAGGGGAATTATTCCTGTTATTCCAGTGATTTTAATGATGGCTCGCGATACGGTTGTGGATGGTGCAAGAATGATTGCGTCCAGTAATGGTAAAGTAGTGGCGGCTGGCACGATGGGTAAGTTAAAGACGGTATTACAAATGATAACTGTAGCTTTGATTCTTTTGAATAACTTACCATTTGAAGTCTTTCATTTACCGGTTAGTATTGTTTTATTATGGTTTTCTGCCTTTGTGTCTATTTTATCCGGTATTCAATACTTAAATCAATTGAAAGACGATATTTTTGAAACAATTTAAAAGGAAATTCAATCCTTTCGGTAATATAAAAACTAGGAGGCTATTATGGCGGAAAAGAAAGCAGTAATGACTGATAATAAAAAAGATGCACTTCTTCAAGAGGCTTTAAAAACAATTGAAAAAGAATATGGTAAAGGTTCCATCATGCGTTTGGGTGATCGGGCAGATGTTTCGATTGATGCACTGCCATCGGGCTCGCTTGCTTTGGATAAGGCCTTAGGAATCGGTGGTTATCCAAAAGGGAGAATTATTGAGATTTATGGTCCTGAATCTTCCGGTAAGACGACATTGGCTCTGCATGCGATTGCGGAATGTCAGAAACAAGGCGGTTGTTGCGCCTTTATTGATGCTGAAAATGCGATTGATCCGCAATATGCGGCTAAACTGGGGGTTGATATTGAAAAACTGATCCTATCACAACCGGACTCTGGTGAACAGGCCTTGGAAATCACCGAAATTTTAATTAAGTCAGGCGGTATTGATTTGGTTGTGATTGACTCAGTAGCCGCTTTAGTTCCACAAGCTGAATTGGATGGTGAAATGGGGGATGCCTCGGTTGGTTTACAAGCTCGTTTGATGTCCAAAGCAATGCGTAAGCTAGCCGGTGCAATGAACCGTTCAAATACAACAGCTATCTTTATCAACCAATTGCGTGAAAAAGTGGGTGTTCTATTTGGTAGCCCGGAAACGACTCCGGGTGGGCGTGCACTTAAGTTCTACGCTTCCGTTCGTTTAGATGTTCGCAAAGGGGAGGCTTTAAAGAGTGGTACCGATGTGGTTGGTTCAGCAACGAAAATTAAAGTGGTTAAGAATAAAGTAGCTCCACCATTTAAAATGGCAATTGTCAATATGATTTTTGGGGAAGGTATTTCACATATAGATGAAGTCATTAATTTAGCGGTTGAATACGATATTATTGATAAAGCAGGGGCTTGGTTCTCGTATGAGGGAGAAAAGATTGGTCAAGGCTTTCATGCGGTGCGTGATTTCTTGAAATCTCATCCAGAATTAGATACGAAAATTAGTGAACAAGTGAAGGAAAAATTATTCCCAAGCGAGTATAAAGAAACACAAGCAGAAGAATAACTTCTGCTTTTTATTCAGAAAGGGGCTTTTATGAAGTTGGTGGATTTATTGGATTTGAATTATCAGTTATACCGTACAATCAAAGGTTCTATTCAAGATATAAATATTGAATATCTATCGCAAGATTCACGTGATATACAAAAGAATACTTTGTTCTTTTGTGTACCGGGAGCAGCTTTTGATGGGCATCAGTTCGCAAAAATAGCAGAGGAAAAAGGAGCGGTTTGTTTGATTGCTTCTAAACCGGTGGATGTACAAATTCCGATTATTTATGTCGAAGATGTTGTTCGAACGATGGCTTTTTTAGCCATGCGTTTTTACCATAATCCAAGTAAAGAAATAACATTGATTGGGGTAACAGGCACCAATGGTAAAACCACGACAACGCATATCATCCGTCATTTGTTTGAAAAGAATAAACAAGTCTGTGGGATGATTGGTACCAATGGTATTTGGTATCAACAAGAACACATTTATAGCCCTAATACAACTCCTGATGCTCTTACTTTACAAAAGAGTTTAGCCAAGATGAAGAAGGCCGGGGTATCGTTTTGTACCGCCGAGGTATCTTCACATGCTTTGGTGATGGGTCGTGTTCAACATGTGGATTTTAAAGTAGCTGTGTTTACGAATTTAACTCATGAACACTTAGAAACACATCATACGATGAGTGAATATTGTATGGCAAAAAGTCTATTGTTTGCTCAACTGGGTTCGGGAAATGATAAAAAAGTCGCTATTTTGAATAAAGATGATGCTTACGCAAAGGAAATAGCGAATCGTTGTAATGCGATGATTTGGTATTATAGTACGAAAGATTCTAGTGCTGAATTTTATGCAAAGGATATTCAGTATTCGGCAACAAGCACTTCGTTTATATTGGTATTCCAAGGTCGTGAATATCTTATTCAGTCTGGCTTAATTGGTGAATTTAATGTACAGAATGTTTTAGCGGCTTTAGCGACGTATTATGCAGTTCATAGAAACTTAGAATTAGCGATTGAAGCTTTAAAGAGCTTTAAGGGTGTAGAAGGTCGTATGCAACGAGTTGAAAATAGCTTAGGTATTCATGCAATTGTCGACTTTGCCCATACACCAGATGGACTAGAAAAAGCCATGACTGCTTTGAAAGAAATTGAACACACAAGGATTATTACGATGATTGGTCATGATGGTGGTAATCGTGATAACTCTATTCGTCAAGATTTAGGTCGAATTGCTTTAGAACATAGTGATTATGTTGTGTTTACTTCAGAAAATCCTCGTGATGAAAATCCGATGAAGATTATGAATGAAATGGTCAAGGGCTCAGATAAGAAGAATTATGAATTTGTGGTGGACCGTCATGAAGCCATTGATCAAGTGGTATCCTTAGCCAAAAGGGGTGATATTCTTTTCTTTGCGGGGAAGGGACATGAACCTTATCAACTTATCAAGCGAGAAAGAATTCCATTTAATGAAGTGCAATTTGTAAAAGAAGCTTTGGAAAAAAAGGCACATGAATAAACTTAAAGTCATTAATTATCTTCTAACAGCTTTCTTTGTGTTGTTAGCAGGTTGGTTGCTATATCTATTCAGTCAACAAAGCTTTAAAAAGCTAATTGTATATGTTTTATTATCCGTTATAAATTTAGGTATTGTGACCTTGATTCGTAAAGTAGTGAATAAGAATCGACCGGAGAAAAATTTGCTAGATAAGCAGAAGCAAGGGGAAGCTTGGCCTTCTAGGCATAGCTACTCAGCTTTTTATGTCATCTTTTCTTCTTGGTTTATGTTTCCAACTTGGTTAAGTGTTTTTTTGTTTTTCCCGGCTATTTCTTTAGCTATTTTAAGAGTAAAATCCAAAGTGCATGATTATCGGGATATTTTATCCGGCATGAGCTTAGGCATAATCAGTGGTATCCTTGTTGCTTATATTGTTCAAAAACTATTTTAACCGTATAATAGAAAAGACGAGAAGAATAACGTCCAACAAAGAAGGAGAACATATGAATCCAGAAATGGTGTATTTCTTTGTGGGATTAGTCGGTTTAGCAATCGGAATCGTCGTTATGTTAATCATGAATTCAGCAGGTCTTTCTAAATCGAAAGCCGAAGCTGAACAAATCGTAAAAGATGCTCAAAACAAAGCAGATAGTGTTTTAAAAGAGGCGACTTTAGAAGCAAAAGAAAAAGCATACGAAGTACAATTAACAGCGGAGAAGGAAGCTCAACGTAGACAAGAACAATTGATTCAACAAGAGAATAAATTGTTAAGAAAAGAGGATGCGTTGCGTTTTAAGGAGAATGAAGTTCAATCCAACCAAAGAAAATGGGAAGATAAGAATCGTTCAATCGATGATAAAATGGCTAATCTTCACAAAATGGAAGAGTCTTTACAGAAACAACAGCAATCTCTTCAAGTGAAACAAGAAACATTAAATCAAAAAATACAGGAACAATCTTCTTTATTAGAGAAGATGGCACAAATGAGCCAAGCTGACGCAAAAGCGGAATTGATGGCAAAGGTTGAAAGCCAAAGTGAAAAAGAAATTGGTGCTTATTTGCGTGATAAATTAGAAGAGGCAGAGGATAATGCACAAGCGCAAGCTCGTAACATTATCGCTAATGCTATTCATCGCTATTCACAAGAAGAAGTAATGGAAAGAACAGTTAGTACTGTTACGCTACCAAATGAAGAGATGAAAGGACGCATCATTGGTCGTGAAGGTCGTAATATCCGTGCGATTGAACAGGCAACAGGTGTTGATTTGATTATTGATGATACACCAGATGTGATTACTTTGTCTTGTTACAATCCAATTCGTCGTGAAGTGGCTCGTCAAGCTATGGAAATCTTATTGAAGGATGGGCGTATTCAACCGGGGCGTATTGAAGAAGTGGTTGAAAAAGTCCAAAGTGAAATGGAAAATAGTATCTTCAAGATTGGTAATGAAGCCGTTTATCGTCTTGGTATTGGTAAGATGAATCGTGAGTTGATTAAGTTGGTTGGTCGTTTGCGGTATCGTTATAGCTATGGTCAAAATGGTTTGCAGCATTCCGAAGAAGTGGCACGTTTTGCCGGTATGATGGCGGCTGAATTAGGCTTAAACCAGGTGTTAGCGAAAAGAGCTGGTCTATTGCACGATATTGGTAAGGCTTTAGACTTTGAACAAGAGGGAAGTCATGTCGAATTAGGAGCGAAAGTAGCTCGTAAATATGGTGAACATGAAATTGTTGTGAATGCGATTGAATCACACCATGGAGATGTGGCACCAACCGATATTATTTCTGTGTTGGTTGCTGCCGCTGATACGATTAGTGCAGCTCGTCCGGGGGCTCGGTATGAATCGGTAGAAGGTTATATTACTCGCTTGGAAAATCTTGAAAAGATTGCGACCAGTTATAAAGGTGTTGAAAAAGCGTATGCGATTCAAGCCGGTCGTGAATTAAGAGTGATGGTTCAACCGGAAGTGGTGGATGATGTTGCGATGGTGAAAGTGGCTCATGATATCAAGGATCAAATTGAAAAAGAATTAACTTATCCAGGTCAAATTAAAGTGACCTTGATTCGTGAAGTTCGTGCACAAGAATTAGCGAAATAGGGCTCGCCCCTATTTTTTGTTATAATGGTAGTCTATGAAAAATAAAGATTATTTGATGCCGGATTTAAAGTTGGAAAAGAAAAGAAGTTTGAAAAAAGATAATGCGACCAACTATCGTGATTTTCAAATGAGTTTAGAAGCCAATCGCTTAGGACAAGATAAAAAATATTTTGTGAAAACCTATGGTTGCCAAGCCAATGTGCGAGATGGTGAATCACTTTCGGGAATGCTAGAAATGATGGGATTTACGTATGCCGAAGTACCAGAAAAAGCGAATGTCATCCTCTTTAATACCTGTGCTATTCGTCGCGCCGCAGAAGAAAAAGTAATAGCGGAAATTGGTAATTTAAAGTATCTAAAAAGAGAAAAACCGGATACCATTTTTGCTCTTTGCGGTTGTATGGCTCAAGAAAAAGATGTGGTGGAAGAATTGCTTCAGAAGCATCCACAAATAGATTTGATATTTGGTACCCATAACCTGTATCGCTTTCCTTCCCTTTTACAAGAAGTAATGCTTAAGAAAATCCAAAAGGTAGAGGTGTATTCTCAAGAAGGAGAAGTAGTGGAAGCTTTACCGGTGAAAAGATCCATGTCAGCAAAGGGTTTTGTAAATATTATGTATGGCTGTGATAAATTTTGTACCTATTGCATTGTGCCTTATACTAGAGGGAAAGAACGTTCCCGTCGCATGAAAGATATCTTGGATGAAGTTTTAGATTTGAAACAAAGTGGGCGAAAAGAAGTGGTTCTTTTAGGACAAAATGTGAACGCCTATGGCAAAGATTTACACATGGAAGATGGCTTTACAGATTTACTAAGAGCTGTCTCTGATACAGGAATTGAGCGCATTCGTTTTTATACTTCTCATCCTAGAGATTATCATTCTTCTTTAATTGATTTAATGGCGGAAAGAAAGAATATTATGCCTTTTCTACATTTCCCTGTTCAATCTGGTTCTAACGATGTCTTAAGAAGAATGGCACGTGGGTATACAGTTGAACATTATATTTCTTTATACAATGAAATGATTCAAAAGGTTCCTAATATCACTTTTACCACCGATATTATTGTTGGTTTCCCGGGAGAAAGTGAAGCGGATTTTGAAAAGACCATGAGCCTTGTGGAACATTGTCAATACGATATGGCTTATACTTTCTTATATTCAGCCAGGCTGGGAACACCGGCGGCTTCTATGCCGGATTTCATTTCAAAAGAAGTTAAAAAAGAACGCTTACAACGACTAAATCAACGTTTGCGTGATATAGCGGCGGAAAAGAATAAGACTTATTTGCACAAAGTGGTAAAAGTCTTATGTGAAGGTGCTTCTAAGAAAAATAATGAAATGTATGCCGGGTATACAGAAGATAATAAATTAGTGAATTTTTCTTGTTCTTGGAATTGTCTGGATGAAATTGTGGATGTTGAGATTACAGAAACACATTCTTATACCTTGAATGGAAGAGTGTTGGAAAAATAAGGTTAGCTACTTTATAATAAAAAAGGAGAAGATTTTTTGGAGGAAAATATGAATAATATAGTGCGTTTATTTGCACTTGGAGGTCTTGATGAAGACGGCAAGAATCTCTATGTTGTAGAAAATAATAATGATATTTTTGTGATTGAGTGTGGTCTACGCTTTCCCTTGAATGGGGATAGCTTAGGTATTGAAATGATTGTTCCCGATGTAAGTTATCTGGTTGAAAATAAAGATCGAGTGAAAGGGGTTTTCTTAACCCATGGTCATGATGATGTGATGGGCGGTTTACTTTACCTTTTGAAACAAATACCGGATGCTCCTATCTATACCGCTCCTTTAACAGCTTTAATGATTGAAAGAAAACTAAAGGAAGAAGGCATAGGTAAAATCAATCTGCATCGCATTCGTCGTAATGCGAAATTCAAAGTTGGTAATACGAATATCCGTACTTTTGGAACCATGCAATCCATCGCTGATGGCTTCGGTTTAGCCATTCAAACGGCAGAAGGCTATGTGGTGTATAGCTCTGAATTTATTGTTGACTATGATACCCATATGCCAAGCTTTGTGTTCGATATTACAAATGTGACGGATTTGGCGAAAGAAGGTGTTTTAGCTCTACTTTGTGAATCCGTTGCTGCAACGCGGGAAGGAAATTCTACTCCCCACCATCGTTTAAGTAATGTCTTAGAACCAATTATTGAAGAAAGCGAAGGACGTATTTTAATTACTGTCTTTAATCAAAATCTCTACCGCATTATTGAAATCATAGAGTTAGCGAATAAATACAATCGTCGTGTATTCCTATACGATGAAGGATTGAAGGCTATTATGGCTGATATGGCTAAACTTGGTTACTATCATATTCCAGCCGGCTTAGAAGTGGTGCCATCCAAATTCCATAACGAAGAAGAAAATATGATTGTTTTAGTTGGTGGAACAGGCGATTCTATTTTTCAAAAGGTACATCGCATTGCGAATAAAGAAGATTCTGTGATTGAATTAAAGAAGAGTGATACCGTTGTGATTGCTTCTCCGGCTGTGCCTGGTACCGAACGTCTTGAAGCTTCGATGGAAAATGATTTATACAAAGAAGCCAATCGTGTTTTAACCGTTGATGCCAAACGCAACTATTCCATGCATGCTTCTATGGAAGATTTAAAGATGATGATTTATTTGATGAGTCCGAAATACTATGTACCCGTTAAGGGTGAATATCGTCAATTGATTGCGAATGCGAATATTGCTTTGGGCATGGGCTATCAAGCGGATAAGATTGTGGTTTTAGCCAATGGTCAAGTAGCAACTTTTAGAGATGGTGTTTTAGATCAGAAATACGATAGCGTAAAAGCCGGTGATGTCATGGTGGATGGAAAAGATAGCCTGGACGCTAGTGGTATGGTCTTAAAGGATCGTGATATTTTAAGTACTGATGGTGTTATTGTGGTGGGAGTTGTGATGAATCACCATAATAAAGAAATCATTGGTGGACCAGATGTCCAAAGTCGTGGTGTGATTTATTTAAAAGATGCGGATTACATTGTAAAAGAAGTGGGAAATATCCTAGAAACCACCATCAATACCATGGTGAAAGAAAAGCGTTATGATAATCTTGAAGCGCGTTCGGAAGCAAGAGAAAAGATTGCTCGTTATTTGTTGAAAGAAACAGGTAAGAGACCAATGATTTTACCAGCTATCGTTGAAATAAATATTCAAGAATAGGAGTTATTGTGGCAAGAAAATCAAAAGCTCAACAAGAAAAAGAATTTAATGAACAAATCACTAAGGTCGTTTTAGTTCTTGTATTAGTGGTTCTTTTAACTGTGTCCATTATGAAGTTAGGATTAGTTGGTCTTTATTTAAATCATTTACTAATATATCTTTTTGGGACATGGTATTGGATGACTTTACTTTTAGGTATTCTTTATTTTATCTTGTCCATTTTAATTCGTAAAGGTTCCATTCAGCCAAAACGAATCTTTCCGTTAATACTGTTGATGCTGGCGACTTCTTTACTAGCCACTTATCTAGTAACAAATGATAAGCTGATTGGTTTTTCCGTTTTCAAGCAATACCTATCACTAAGCAAGAGCTTCTTTAGTGATTTCCCATTAATGAAAGTTGGTGGTGGTCTTATTGGTTATTTCTTATATGGTGTTTTATCCACTTTATTTGCAAGATTAGGTTCTTTGTTGATATTTTTCTTACTTGTTGCGATTTCAATCTTGGTATGGACCGGAACGGATGTATACAAACGGGCTTTAAAGACCATTTATCACTTCTTTGAATTACCAGAGAAAGAAGAAGAGGAAGAAATTGAAGTTGAACCAAAAGAACCAGTTAATCTTTGGAAGATGATTGATGAACATAAGAGTGCAAAGATGAAAGATATTCGTGTGGATGAAGATCCGGAAATTACACAAGATATGGATATTTTAACGGACTACCCTAATAAAACCGGCTTTGGCATCACCATAGATGATACGGAAGAATTAGAACCGGTCTATGATGAGGTTTATGAAGAAGAAAATTTTGTTCCGGAACCAGTTCAAGAGGAAATAGAATTTGAGGATATGGCTTTAAAGAAGCCTATTGCCAATCAAAATCTGGATCATTATAAATTACCAAGTCAATCTTTATTGGACGCAATAGGGGGAAAAGATAAGAATTTTGAAAACATTCGTGCCGCGAAAGAAAAAGCGCAAGCTCTAATGGCTATTCTAAGAAACTTTGATATAGACGCACAATTATTGGATACCCATATTGGTCCGGCGGTAACGCAATTTGAAATACGTCCCGATCCAAATGTGAAGGTATCTAAGATTTTAGGTTTGGCGGATAATTTGAAGATGCAGATGGCGGCGAAAGATATTCGTATTGAAGCTCCAATTCCCGGTCGTAATGCGGTTGGGGTTGAAATTCCTAATGTGAAAAGTACAGTCGTTAAGATGAAAGAGTTACTTCGTGATCAACCAGAAGGAAATAAACCATTGATTTTTTTCTTGGGTAAGGATTTATTAGGTAATTCAGTTTATTGTAACTTAGCGAAGATGCCTCACTTGTTGATTGCCGGGGCAACGGGATCAGGAAAGTCAGTTTGTATGAATACCATTATTACTTCTTATTTATTAAGAACAAGACCGGATGAAGTGAAGCTACTTTTGATTGATCCAAAGAAGGTTGAATTTACACCATATCAAGAAATTCCCCATTTGATAGGACCGGTCATTAATGATCCAACCAAAGCTGCCAATGCTTTAAAGGTTATGGTGGAAGAAATGGATCAACGGTATAACATTTTTGCGAATTTGGGTGTTCGTAAGCTGGAAGACTACAATGCCTTAGTGAAGAAACAGAGTGGACTTCCTAATCCAGATGGAACGCCAGCCTTAAATCCTTTACCATACGTTGTTGTGATTGTGGATGAATTAGCAGATTTAATGACGGTGGCTGGTAAGGATGTGGAATCTTCCATTATGCGTATTACCCAATTAGGTCGTGCGGCCGGTATTCATATGATTGTCGCCACCCAACGTCCATCGGTAGATGTTATTACGGGAGTGATTAAAGCGAATATTCCTAGTCGTATCGCATTCTCAGTTTCTAGTGCGATTGATTCAAGGACGATTCTTGATCATCAAGGAGCAGAAAGGTTACTTGGAAATGGAGATATGTTGTATCTAGCCAATGGCTCTAATGCGATTCGTCGTGTACAAGGTATTTATGTGACGGATGAAGAAGTTCAGCGCATTACAAAAGCCTGTTCTAACCAAGCTGTACCAATGTATAACGATGCTTTCTTGCGTTTGGATATGGTTGAAAATGGTAGTGATGGTACTTTGATGAAAATGGAGGAAGATCCCTTATTCAAAGAAGTAACGGACTACGTCATTGATGCACAAAAGGCGTCTACTTCTTTATTGCAAAGAAGATTTGGAATTGGCTATAATCGAGCAGCGAGAATGATTGATGTTTTAGAAGATCATGGCATTATTGGTCCATCTCGTGGTTCTAAACCAAGAGAGGTCTTGCGTAAAAAGGAAGCTGAAACAAATCGGACTGAAACGGGAGGAATCCGTGAATAAGCGGATTTCTTTTTTCTTTTGGAAGTGTTTGGCTTGATGGTCTTTTGTCTTTTTGGTATAAAATAATTGGTTAAAACAAACTGGAAAGAGGGTTGTATGAGCGCAAGTGACGGCATTGTGATTCTAGTGATTGGGGCTTTAGTGGCTTGGAATATTCGCTATGTGATAAAAAATGGTGTGGATTCTTGCAGTGGTGATTGCAATGGTGCTTGTAAGGGACACTGTAAATGGGTTGGTGATGTAGCGAAAGCACGTCGTCACATTTCTCGTATCAATAAAATTAAAGCTTTCTTCCATTTGACCTAAGAAGGTCTTTTTTTGTGGATTTTTGATTATTTTGGTAATAAGGGAGTACAGGAGAAAAACTATGTTAAATCAATTTATGTTGATAGGTCAAATTGAAAAGATTCAGAAAAGTCCAAAAGAGGTATCGTTAAAAATTCGTGGTCGAAAAGCATTCTTGGATGAACAAGGGGAATGTAAGGAAGACCATTTTGTTATCAAGCTTTGGAAAGGAATTGAAAGAGAGTGTTTATCCATCGTTTCGGAAAATCAATTTATCGCCGCCAAAGGTCGTCTTGAAACAAATGAACATGGTGTTATTTCTTTGATAGCGGAAAAGTTAGCTTACTTTCCAATGAATTAGATATATTATGCTAGAATAGTAGCTGAGGTGAAATTATGGCATTTGATTCATTAAGTGAAAGACTAAATAAAGCATTCCGTAATCTAAGTGGTAAAGGTACGCTGAGTGATAATAATATGGAAGAAATGCTCAAGGAGGTACGTGTTGCCTTACTTGAAGCCGATGTAAACTATGGCATTGTTAAAGAATTTTTAGACACCATTCGGGAAAAAGCCCGTGGGGAAGAAGTTTTAAAGTCCGTTGAACCTGGACAACAGTTGGTTAAGATTATTCATGATGAAATCTTGGCTTTGTTGGGTAGCGAAGATGCTTTAATCCAATGGAAACCAAATGGTATCACAACAATTATGATGGTTGGTTTACAGGGTACCGGTAAAACAACTTCGATTGCGAAAGTAGCTAATCAAGTTCAATTGAAACAAAAACGAAAAGCGCTTTTAATTGCGGCGGATGTTATTCGTCCGGCAGCGATAGATCAGTTAAAGACATTAGGTCAAGAAATCAATGCCGAAGTCTTTAGCATGGGCGCAAGTGTTTCGGCTTTGGAAACAGTTGAAAAGGGTATGGTCTATGCGAAAGAAAAGGACTATGATACGGTCTTTATTGACACGGCAGGTCGTTTGCACATTGATGAAGCGTTAATGAAGGAACTGCAAGACATTAGCCAATTGGTTAAGCCGGATGAAATATTGCTGACGGTGGACGCCATGACAGGTCAAGATATTGTGAATGTGGCGAATGCTTTTAAGGAAGCTTTGTCTTTAACCGGTTTAGTTGTTACGAAATTTGATGGTGATTCCCGTGGTGGTGGTGTTCTTTCTGTTCGTAAAATCACTGGTGTACCAATTAAGTTTGTTGGTGAAGGTGAAAAGGTGGAAGACATGGATGTTTTCCATCCTGATCGTATGGCAGACCGTATTCTTGGTATGGGTGATGTGGTCAGTTTGGTTGAAAAGGCACAAGAAAAATTAGATATGGAAGAAAATGCTCGTTTGGCAGAAAAGATGATGAATGGGCAATTTACCATGGGTGATATGTTGAAACAGTTTGAACAAATTCAAAAGATGGGCCCGCTTGGTGGCATTATGAAGATGATTCCAGGTATGAACCAATACGCCGGTATGTTGGATGAGGCGAAAGCGGATAAATCCATGGTGCATATGAAAGCAATCATTCAATCTATGACACCTTATGAAAGAGCCTTTCCAGATAAGATGCGGGGTAGTATGAAGAAGCGTATTGCCCAAGGTTCTGGTCGTTCTGTTGATGAAGTGAATAAGCTAATCAATCAATTCAATAAGATGAAGAAATTGATGGACGCCATGAGTGGTTTATCGCGTAGTGGTAATTTAAACGAAGATAGTTTAGAAAAGATGTTCGATACTCGTATGGGTGGTATGAATAATGCGATGAAGAAAAAAAAGTATAAATTTTAGCTGTCAAGGTTTTAAACTTGACAGTCTTTTTTATCTTTGGTAGGATACTAGAGGATTTTAATTAGGAGGAAATTATGTCGGTTAAATTAAGATTGAAGAGAATGGGTGCTAAGAAGGCACCTCGTTACAGAATTGTGGCGGCGGATTCGCACTTTGCTCGCGATGGAAGAGATATTGAAACCATCGGTCATTACAACCCTACAGCGCAACCTAAGGAATTGGTTGTGAATGAAGAAAAAGCTCTAAAGTGGTTAAGAAATGGTGCCCAACCATCGGATACAGTTCGTAGTCTTCTTTCTGATAAGGGGATTATGAAGAAGTTCCATGATGAAAAAGTAGCTGCTAAGAAGAAGGCTTAATCATGACGGATTTAAAGCAAGTCCTAAGAGGTTTGATTGAACCAATGATGGATCAACCAGAAGCTTTGCGCATTGAACAAGAGAGCGATGAAAATCGTAAAGAGGTCGTTTTAAAGGTTTATGCTAATCGTTCGGATATTGCTCGTTTGATTGGTCGTAAAGGAGCGATGGCTAGCTCTCTTAGACAAGTGATGTCTATCTCTTCTCATAGTGATCACCGTCACATTGTTATCAAGTTTGAACAAGATTGAAGAATGCGACTTGCATTCTTTTTTCTAAGGAGGCTTATGAAAAAAATTCAAGTTGGATATATTCAAAATACCCATGGTATTAAAGGAGAGTTAAAAATTCGACCAGAAACAGATTTTCCAAAGGTTCATTTTAAAAAAGGAAAAAAACTTTATTTAAATGGTCAAAAAGAATTAGAAATCGCTTCTAGTCGTCTTCAAAAAGAACTTTATTTAATTCAATTTGTTGGTTATGAGGATATTAATTTAGTACAAGACTGGAAGGGTAGAAATCTCTTCATTGATGAAAGTAATCAAGTTCCATTAAAAAAAGGAGAGTTTTATCGCTCGGAATTGGTTGGATTAAAGGCTATTTCTGAAAAAGGAGATATCATTGGTACGATTACAGCCATTGAAGAAACTCTTGGTGCACAAAATAATTTACGTATTAAAACAAATAATAAAGAAGTTTTATATCCTTTTATTCCAAACTTTATTGATCATGTTAGTTTAGAAGAAAAGAAAGTGTATCTAAATCACTGGGAGCAATTTCAATGAAAATTAGTATTATTTCTTTATTTCCAGAAGTATTCTCTACTTATTTCGATTGTTCTATTTTAGGAAGAGCCCAAGAAAAAGGTTTTGTGGAAATAGAGTATATTCAACTAAGAGATTTTGGTAAAGGCGTGCATCGCTCAGTTGATGATCGTCCTTTTGGTGGTGGTAAGGGACAGCTTATTCAGTGTGAACCGGTTTTAAAAGCCATTCGTTGTGTTCAAAAAGAAGATAGTAAAATTTATTTATTGGCACCTAGCGGTTGCCTTTTTAATCAAAAAAAAGCTCATGAAATGGCTTCTTGTTCGCATATTATTCTTGTTTGTGGACATTATGAGGGCTTTGATTATCGCCTTGAAGAATATTGTGATGGTGTTTTTTCAATTGGTGACTATGTGCTAAGTGGAGGAGAATTAGCCGCAATGGTCATTACGGATGCAATAGTACGTTTATTACCAGGAGTGATTAGTGAGGGCAGTACGAAAGAAGAATCGTTTGAGAATGGTTTATTAGAATATCCACAATACACACAACCGGCTATCTTTGAAGAAAAAGAAGTTCCGGAAGTATTGCGAAGCGGGAACCATGCAAAAATTGATATCTATCGGAAAGAACAGGCGCTTTTAAGAACAAAAAAAATGAGACCGGATTTGTACGAAGCTTATCAAAAGAAGGAAAATTAATCCTTCTTTTCTTTTTGGAAGTCATTTAATAAAACGATATGATAAGTAACAGCTAAAGCCAAATGGTCTAAAGTATCGCTTGTTTTTTTTGAGCTAGGAATGGATTGAGATAGATGGAAGAGAAGGGAAGTACGAAAGTTTTCATAGAGTTCTTTTGTATCTAAACGATTCTCTTTTAAGAATTGAGCGATATTTTCAATTGAAATCACATTCTTACATAGGGCAATGAAATATAAAGTCGCAATTTGATCTTGCGTGTATTGCTTCTTAGTGGCTCTTTCAATCAGTTTTTTCTTGGCGTAATTGGAAATCATAGAAGGCGTTATCAATAGACTAGGATAATTTTCAAAAGAGGAATTGATAAGCTTCGCTATTTGTTCTAAGTAAAGACCAACGTTTGGTATTTGATTGTATTCCGGTAAAAATAATGACTTGTTCATACCTTGATTATAAGGGTTTTATAAAATTATTCAAACAGTTTAATAATAATCGTTGACAAGATTTTAAATAACCGATAGTATAACTTTTAGGAGGTCCTGATATGAATGAAATGAACTTTTTCAAAGTAAAAGATAAGTATTCAGCTCTTACACATTTGATTGGCTTTCTTTTATCTTTAATTGCGACTCCTATTTTATTGATTCGTGCCGCAAGTCATCAAGTTAGTATGCGAATATTAGTGACTTTAGCTATCTTCATGGCAACGATGGTTTTACTCTATGGTGCAAGTACTACGTATCATTCTTTTCATTTAGAAAGAAAAAAAGAACTAATTTTAAAAAGAATTGACCATATTTCCATTTTCTATTTAATCGCCGGCTCTTATACACCATTATGCCTAGGTGTTTTTTATCCTGAAACGAGGCATTTAGGAATCAGCATTTGGCTTTTAGCGATTGTTGGAACAGTTTTTAAAATGTTTTGGGTAACTTGCCCAAAGTGGGTATCATCTATTTTGTATTTGGGAATGGGCTGGATTTCGGTTCTACTCATTCCAATGATACGAAATCAATTTGGTAGGATGGCATTCTTTTGGTTGTTACTAGGTGGTATCTTTTATAGTATTGGAGCTTATTTATACGCTTTAAAAAAGCCCCTTGGAACCAAAGAATTTGGCAATCATGAAATCTTTCATGTTTTAGTGATGCTAGGATCGTTGTGCCATTACCTACTTATGTTCTATTTTGTGGCATAATGAGGGTATGAAATTAGAAATGAGAAAAAATCGAGCTATTTTACTCGATGATAAAAAAGTAGTTGGTTATTGTTCTTATGTAGAAGAAGGGGATGTATGGAAGATTGACCATACGGTTGTTGAAGAAGCTCGTAAACAGGGTAAAAGGATTGTACCTGTTTGTTCATATGCAATTCATCAATTTGAAAAGCACGAAAGCTTACAGGATGTATTAAAGGGTTAGCCTAGCTAACCCTTCAGTTTTTCAATAATGTCCTTGGCTTCTTTTCGATCTAGCCATTCTAATAGACCATCTTTATTTTTCTTAAGAATAATGGCGACTCCATGGGCATCTTTATCAACTGGGGCCAAGATAGCGAGTTGGTCATCATAACGCTCACTTGGAATTTCGGCTACGTTATAAGCAATAATGTATTGTGGTCCAAAAGCAGGAATTGGGGTGGATACCAGCACTCTTCTTCCGTTGTAATTATCTTCCAGAGGAATACGAATCAATTTATTCGTTTCAAAGAAGATGGTATCCAAAATAGAACGATTGGTTCTTGGAATATCGACATCCTTACAAGAGGCGTCTTTATAATAGTGCCTTAAAATCAATCTGCCGGAAACTAAAGTTGGACTATTCGTTCCATAGATGGCAACAGTGGAAACCGCATGGTGACGGAATTGAAAGTTTGTATAACTATTTTGACTCATATGATTACCTTAATTTTATCATAGCTTTAATACGTGTCTTTTTCAAGTGAAAATGGTATATTCAAGAAGGGGAAATGATTGTGGAAGTACAGATACTACCCTTGTTGCAAGGGGCTAAAGAAGCAACTGGATTAGCGGTTATCATTGATGTTTTTCGAGCTTTTTCACTAGAAGCTTATATGCAAGACAAGGGAGCTAAAGTTATTTTTCCGGTGCAAAAAATTGAAGATGCGTTTGGGTTAAAGAAAAGATATCCAGAAGCTATTTTAGTTGGTGAAAGAAACGGAATTAAAGTAGCTGGTTTTGATTATGGCAATTCACCAAGTGAGCTTATTTATCAAGATTTAAGAGATAAAATCATCATTCATACTACAAGTGCCGGTGTACAAGGATTAATAAATGCAAAAAAGGCGGATGAAATTGTGACTGGAGCATTAGTCAATGCTAAGGCTACGGTTTCCTATATTCAACAGAAAAATCATCGACATGTTTCCATTGTGCCAATGGGTTGGAATGGGGAAAGAATGAGTGAAGAGGATAATTTATGTGCGAATTATCTGTTGGCGCTTTTAAAAGGAGAAGACTATCCTAGTTTGGAAGAAGAAATTCAAGCTCTAAAACAAAGTGAAGGAAAAAAATTCTTTGATTCAACAATGCCACAATTTCCCCAAGAAGATTTTGCGTTATGCACGAATGTCAATTATTTCCAAGGGGTTAATAAAGCTATATGGAAAGATAATCAATACCAAATGGTATGGGAGAAAATGTCATGAAACAAAAAGTATTTTTCTTTGATATAGATGGCACTTTGACGGATGAGCGAACACATCAAGTGGTTCCCAGTGCCAAAGTAGCTATTCAATACTTGCAAGAAGTTGGTCATTTTGTGGCGATTGCGACAGGTCGTATGCACTATAAAACAGTGGATATTGCTAGGGAGCTAGGAATTCATCATTTTGTTTGTGGAGGAGGTGGTTGTCTTGTTTTAAACGATGAAATTCAATGCGATGAAAGGTTAAATGATGAACTGGTTCAAGCGTATTTAAAACAAGCGGATACCAATCAAATGGGTTATCTTTTATTAAGAGAAGATAATGATAGTGTGGAAATGAAAGATTTTCGCTTTTTAGAACAGGCCGGTTTTCGTAAAGAACTAACGACTTACCACTATCGACCAAGACTAGATGTTTCTAATTTAAAAGATACCTATAAAATTTATCTAGCTGTTCGACAAGAAAATGAGAAGAAATATCCATGGATTGAAAGCTTAGGTCATTTGCGGATGACAAAGGATTATATCGTTGTTCAATACGATAAGAAGAATGAAGGTATTCGTAAGTTATTAGCGATCATTCAAGCTGATTTGAATCAAGTCGTTGTCTTTGGGGATGGTAATAATGATAAGGTGATGTTTGAACCGGAATACTTTAAAGTGGCGATGGGTAATGGTGAGCCATCATTAAAAGATATGGCGGATTATGTAACGGATAATTCCTATGACGATGGTATTTATAAAGCTTGCGAGTACTTTGGTTGGTTTGAAAAATAATCCCTTGGCAAAGGTTTACTTTTGTGCTAACCTAATTAGGCACTATGTGCGTCTAGGTTCCGCTGACAAAAGGTCATGAACCAATATAGATATTTGTCGGAAAAGGAGAAAAAGATGAATTTAAATTTAGTTGACAAGATTACAAAGTCGCAAATGCGCGATGATGTTCCTGAATTCCGTTCCGGTGATTCAGTTAAAGTTCATGTTCGTATTCGTGAAGGTGAAAAATCTCGTATTCAGATTTTTGAAGGTGTTGTAGTGGATCGTTCCAATGGTGGAATTGGGGCTACTTTCACTGTTCGTAAGATTTCCAATGGTGTTGGTGTACAACGTACATTCCCTGTACATTCTCCAATCATTGAACAGATTGAAGTTATTCGTTTGGGTAAGGTGCGTCGTGCTAAGTTAACTTATCTTAAGGGTAGATCGGCTAAGAACGCTCGTATCAAAGAACGTCGTCGTTAAGAAACTTAGGAAAGAGAAAGAGCTTACTTTCTCTTTTTTTGTGATAGAGTAGTAGAGGAGTTAGTCTATGAGTGAAAATAAAAAAAGAAGAAAATTAAAAAAAGAAGTTGTCTTATTTTTTCGAGATGTGATTATCTCTTTTACCGTAGTAATGGCATTGATGCATTTTGTGTTTCGACCAATTCAAGTTAAGGGTCGATCTATGTATCCAACTTTAGAGGATGGAGCCTATGGTTTTTCCAATACCATCGGCTTACATTTTGGTCGTTTAAAACGCTTTGATGTGGTAATTTTGTACTTACCAGAAAGAAAAGAATATATTGTGAAACGCATTGTTGGTTTACCTGGTGAAATCATTGAATATAAAAATTCTAAATTACTAATCAATGGAAAAGAAGTAGAGGAATCTTTCTTGAATCATTCCTACCGTAAGCAATATGGTGAACTATTCACTTCGGATGTTCCAGAACAAACCATTCCTGACAATCATTATTTTTGTTTAGGAGATAATCGACCAAACTCTTCCGATTCACGTGTGTATGGATCATTTGCGAAATCACAAATTGTGTCTAAGGGTGCTTTTATTCTTTATCCATTCTCTAATTTTGGGGTGAAATCATGGTAAATATTCAATGGTATCCAGGTCATATGGAAAAAGCCCGTCGTGAGATGAGTGAAAAAATGAAAGTGGTTGACATGGTGATTGAATGCCGTGATGCACGCATCCCATTGGCTTCCAAAAATCCTTTGATTGATCAATTGGTCGGGCAAAAGCCGCGGCTAATTTTATTAACGAAAACCGATTTAGCAGATCCCATGAAAACAAAGGAATGGATTTCTTACTTTAATCAAGAAAACCAAAAAGCGATTACGGTAAATCTAAAAAAAGGTCAGGGTTTCCAAAAAGAAATCATTGTGGCGTGTTTAGAGTTAAATAGAAAAAGGCGTGATAAACAAAGAAGTCGTGGTATTGAGCCGAGAGCTATTCGAGCGATGGTTTGTGGTATTCCAAATGTTGGAAAAAGTACATTAATCAATCGAATTTCCGGTAAAAATCGTTTAGAAGCCGCCAATCGACCAGGTATAACTCGTTCTTTGACTTGGCTTCATGCAGATAGGGAATTAGATCTTTTGGATACACCAGGTGTTTTATGGCCAAAGTTTGAAGATCAAAAGGTGGCTTCTTTATTAGCGGTATTGGGTTCAATCAATGAAGATATTTTAGATCCAAAATTTATTGCGATGGATGCCATTCGTTCTATCCAAGAAGGCTACCCTCATTTTTTTACTCAAGCCTACGCTATTCAAGAAGACATGAATCCCAATCAAGTTTTAAAAGCAATAGCGGAAAAAAGAGGCTTTAAGCTAGAAGGAGATGTGCTTGATACTAAACGGGCTGCGCAATCGTTTATTTACGATTTGCGTAAAGCTAAGTTTGGTGGTATTAGTTTGGAGAGTGTTCATGAAGGTATGTAGTAATAAATATGAAAAAGAAGCATGGGCTTCTTTGAAAAGTGTAGTTGGCATCGATGAAGCGGGAAGAGGACCTTTGGCTGGTCCACTTTTTGTGGCGGGGGTTATTTTTCCAATTGGTTATATGAATGAAGAAATCTATGATTCCAAAGCCATTTCGGAAAAGAAAAGGGAGCGATTATTTCAACAAATTCAACAAGATGCTAATTGGTTTAAGATTGTCGAAGTACCAATTGAAGTGATTGATGAAAAAAATATTTATCAGGCAACGAAAGATGCTATGTTGGAAATCGCTCAAATGGCAACTTGTGATATTGTCTTAACGGATGCGATGCCATTAGATATGACGAAAGAAGTGCATTCTTTAATTAAGGGTGACCAAAAATCCATTTCCATTGCGGCGGCTAGTATTCTAGCAAAAGTTAGTCGTGACCATGTGATGCTTGCATTAGACCAAAAATTTCAAGGTTATGGATTAGCCGGGAATAAAGGCTATCCAACCAAGGAACATTTAAATGCTTTAAAAACATTGGGTGTTACTGAAATTCACCGAAGAAGTTATGGACCTGTAAAGAAAATAGCAGGGGAATAATCTTCTTTTCGGGAATATCACCTTAGAGGTGGAGGATGAAAAGAGAAGATATTGCTCAATATAGTTATCGTTATGCCGGAAATTGGAAAGCTATCGAACAAGCTATTCTTAAGGAAGAAGAAAACCCTTGTTATAAAGTGTATGAACCATACATTACTTATTTGGATCCGGAATATCCAGAAGAGTTTCGTCAATTAGACTATCCACCTTGGGTATTATTTTATCGTGGAAATATTCATCTTTTAAAGAAAAGAAAGATAACAATCATTGGTTCCAGAGAAATTAGTGCAAGAGGAAAATACTATACAAGACAGGTTTGTGCTAAATTAAGAAAGGACTTTGTGTTAATTTCCGGATTAGCGAAGGGTGTGGATGCACTGGTGCATGAAAGCTGTCTACAAGATGGGCAGACCATTGCCATTATTGGTTCCGGATTAGAAACACATTATCCGGTTTGTAATGAAAAGCTCTATCAAGAATTAAGTCAAAATCACTTGATTTTAAGTGAATGGCCAGGCTATGTGAGGGTACAAAGATTTCATTTTCCTTGGCGCAATCGTTTACTAGCCGCTTTAGGGGAAAAGATTATTGTAACGCAAGCAAAATATAAATCCGGTACGATGATTACCGTCCAAGAGGCTTTACAATTAGGAAAAGATGTGTATTGTTTACCTTACCCCCTTAATGAAGTGGAGGGTAGTGGATGTAATCAATTAATCCAAGAAGGAGCTTCTTTATACATAGAGGATGTTTTTGAATAGGAGAGAGTGAAATGAAAAATTTAGTCATTGTGGAATCCCCATCGAAGTCGAAAACCATCGGGAAGTATTTAGGTAAAGACTATACCGTGGTATCGAGTAAAGGACACATTCGTGATTTGGCTACTCGTGGAAAAGATGGTTTGGGCGTGGATGTAGAAAATAATTTTGCGGCCACGTATGTAATTTCTAAAGATAAAAAAGAAATAGTTGAAGAATTAAAGAGAGAATTTTCAAAAGCCAAAAAAGTCTATCTCGCAACCGACCCAGACCGTGAGGGTGAAGCGATTTCTTGGCATTTGGCGCAAGAATTAGGCTTAGATGAAAAGGATGTAGACCGTGTTACTTTCCATGAAATCACGAAAGATGCTATCCAAAAGGCTTTTGAACAACCAAGAACGATTGATATGGATTTGGTACATTCGCAAGAAGCTCGTCGTATCTTAGACCGTATTATCGGTTTTAAACTATCCAAATTATTACAAAAGAAAATTCGTTCCAAGTCAGCTGGTCGTGTGCAATCCGTTGCTTTAAAGCTCATTGTCGAAAGAGAAAAAGAAATTCAAGCTTTTAAGCCAGAAGAATATTGGACCTTAGAAGCTTTATTTGAAAAAGATAAGATGGAGTTTGAAGCTAGTTTAGCTAAAATCCATGGTAAAAAAGCGAAAATTAGAAATGGTGAACAAGCGAATGAAGTTTATGAAGCTTGTCAAAGGGAATTTACCATTACAAGTGTTAAATCTTCTGTTCGCAAAAGGGAACCAAAACCAGCTTTTATTACTTCTACTCTCCAACAAGAAGCTTCCACAAAATTAGGTTTTTCACCAAAAAGAACCATGTCTATTGCTCAACGTTTGTATGAAGGAATTGATATTGGTCATGGTCCTGAAGGTTTGATTACTTATATGCGTACCGATAGTACCCGTTTATCTGATGTTTATCAAAATGCGGCAAAGAAGAAGATTGCAAGTGAGTATGGAAAGAATTATCTTGGTAAATACTATGTGAAAAACGATGCCAATTCCCAAGATGCTCATGAGGCCATCCGTCCAACCAATGTGTTATACACGCCTGAAACAATTAAGTCTTATTTAACAACAGAACAATACAAGCTTTATCATCTGATTTATTCTCGTGCTTTAGCTTCTTTAATGGCAGTGGCACAATATGATTCAAAAACGATTATTCTAAGTCAAAATGAGTATGATTTTTCAGTTTCCGGATCAAGCTTAAAGTTTGATGGTTATTTAAAAGTCTATGGTCCTTTTGATAGTAGTAAAGATGTTTTATTACCGGAGGTGATGGAAGGCGAAAGGATGAAAGCCAAGAAACTATCTCGTAGCCAACATTTTACAGAACCACCTTCTCGTTATACAGAAGCTAAGCTGGTGAAAGCAATGGAAGAAGATGGAATTGGTCGTCCATCTACCTATGCGACCATCATTGATACCATTGTGGCACGGGGCTATGTATCTTTAGAAAAGAGTTCGGAAAGTGCTAAAACAAAGGTCTTTAAACCAAGTGAGCAAGGGATATTAACGGCTGAGCAATTGGATCAATATTTCGCTTCTATCATCAATGTGAAATACACCGCTGGTTTGGAAAGTCAATTGGATGAAATTGCGGATGGTCAATTGGATGAAATTGAAACCCTTCGTAAGTTTTATGAAACTTTTGAGCCTTTATTGGCGAACGCTTATGACAAGATGGAAGTTAAGGAATTAGAAAAGGTAGGAGAAGAATGCCCTCTTTGTGGAAATGAACTTGTTTATCGAAATGGTCGTTTTGGTAAGTTTATTTCTTGTTCAACTTTCCCAACTTGCCGTTATACAAGACCTTTGGCTGAAAAGGAAAAGGAAAAACCAGAACCAATTGGCAAGGTTTGTCCTGATTGTGGTGGTGAACTTGTTAAGCGTAAATCCAGATTTGGTACTTATTTTGTGGGTTGTTCCAATTATCCGAAGTGCCGTCATATGGAAACATTGGATGGAGAACCAATTGAATTGGAAAAGAGAACGCATTCTGGAAAGAAGAAGCCGGCGTGAGGGTACGAGTAATAGGAGCTGGATTAGCTGGATGTGAAGCAAGTTATCAGTTAGCTAAAAGAGGTTTTGAAGTTGATTTATATGAAATGAAACCAAAGAAATTTTCACCAGCTCATCGTAGTGAAAATTTTGCGGAATTGGTTTGTTCAAATAGTTTTAGAAGTGATGCCTTAACCAATGCGGTGGGAGTGTTAAAAAATGAATTAAGAATGATGGATTCTTTCATTATGAAAGTGGCAGATGAAACGAAAATACCAGCCGGTTCGGCTTTAGCGGTGGATCGTGAACAATTTTCTTCACTAGTCACAAAACGTTTAAAAGAAATGAAGAATATCACCCTTCATTATGAAGAAATAGAAAAGTTGGATACATCTGTTCCAACGATTGTGGCTTCCGGACCTTTAAGCTCAAAAGCCATTTCAAAATCAATTCAAGACTATTTTCAAGAAAAAGACTTTTATTTTTATGATGCGGTAGCGCCAATTGTAACAGTGGATTCCATTGATTTTACGAAAGCTTATCGAAAGTCACGTTATGATAAAGGAAGTGATGATTACATCAATTGCCCGATGAATCAAGAAGAGTTTCTGGCTTTTTATCAGGCTGTTATAACAGCCGAAACAGCCGAAACACATGACTTTGAAAAAGAGCTTTATTTTGAAGGCTGTATGCCTTTTGAAGTCATGGCAAAAAGAGGTATGAAAACCTTATTGTTTGGACCAATGAAACCAGTTGGTTTAAAGCAAGAAGGAAAAGAAAAACCATATGCAGTAGTGCAATTAAGACAAGATAATGCGACTTCCTCTTTATACAATATAGTTGGCTTTCAAACACACTTGAAATGGTCTGAACAAAAGAAAGTAATTCATCTAATCCCAGGATTAGAGAAGGCTGAAATTGTTCGTTATGGTGTGATGCATCGAAATAGTTATATTAACTCACCAAAGTATTTAGAAGATACCTATCGTGTTTCAAGGGAGAAATACGTATTCTTTGCCGGACAAATGACGGGTGTTGAGGGTTATATTGAATCTTGTGCCAGCGGCTTTGTGGCAGCGGTTAATATGGTGCAAATTTTGCAGGGTAAAGAAGAAATTCATTTTGGTCAAGGGACGATGATTGGTGCTATGGCACACTATATATCCCATGCTTCACAAAGTAATTTTCAACCAATGAATGCGAATTTTGGTATCATGAACTTGGAAAAGATTGTTAAAAAGAAAGAAAAGAAGGAAGCTTACGCACCACAATCCGTGGCTCATATTAAAGAATTGAAAGAAAAGTATGGATTATAGAAAATCTTTAGAATCTTTTTTAGCCTACATTCGCTTGGCAAAAACAGGTTCCAGACATACCGAAGATGCTTATCGAAGGGATATAGAATCTTTTATTTCTTACTTAGAAGAAGAGAAAATTGACACTTGGAAGAAAGTGGATAAAAATTTCTTATTGACTTATTTCACAAATCTTCGTCGAAGAAATCGTCTTTCGAATAGTAGTTATGATCGTTATCTATCTTCACTCCGTTCGTTTTTTCGTTATTTAAATCTTTATGAGGGAATTGGGCATAATCCAATGTCTTCTTTTAAGAATGTAAAAATAAGCCGTCCTTTACCAGAATATTTAACGGTTAATCAAGTACAAGATTTATTAGCTTCATTTGATTTGAATGATGAAAAGGGTTTACGCAATCGTTGCATTGTGGAGCTATTGTATGCTTGTGGTCTTCGTATTAGTGAATGTACCAATATTAAAGTTCGTGATATTCATTTACGAGAACGTTATGTGCGCATTATGGGTAAGGAAAGTAAAGAAAGAATGGTGCCTTTTTATGAAGATTTGGCTATTTTATTAGCGAAGTATTTGAAAGAATCTGCTTCTTTTTCTAATTTAGACCAGCCGATTTTTATGGGATTAAAAAGAAAGGCTATCTCTACTCGTTCAATTCAGTTATTATTAGAAAAGAAAGGTCGAGAATTAAATTTGCCTTTCCGACTTCATCCGCATGTGTTGCGACATAGTTTCGCAACACACTTATTAGATAATGGGGCTGATTTAAGGGTGGTTCAATCCTTATTAGGTCATGAAAATTTAAGCACAACACAAATATACACTCATGTTTCGCAAGACACTTTAAGAAGAGTGATTGAAGAAACACATCCTTTATCACGCCAATAGGAAGGTATCCTCATGAAACGTTATTTTTTAGCTATTTTAACTTTTATCTGTGCAATTTGCTTGATTGCTTGTTCCAAAAAAGTGGGCAAAGATGAATTTTTAGTTCAAGTATCTTTAAAGGTTCAAAATCCACCACATTCTGTTATGTTGGTGTTGACGGAAAATGGACAAATGTTGACGAAAAAGAGGGTGGAAGTGGATGTCAATCATCCGGAAAAACTTTTGTATTTTTATTTTAATCGTCAAGAATTAAAGGCACTGAAGAATATGCAAGGCTTTGCGATTCAAGCGTATTTGTTCAAGACAGATGATAGTAAAAATAATTGGAATTTAGGTAATGCGGAATCAGTGAATGGTGTGATTCAGTTTGCGCCAATTTATAGTCGTACTTATGAAATTCTTGTCGAAGGCAATGCGAAACAAGAATTTTGGTCTTCTTGGCAAGAGGTAAAACCAAAATGAGTTTCTTTCGTCAATTTAAAGAAGTTTTTTTCAAGAGTCGTCTAAGCAATTTTGAGAAACAAATGTTAGAACGCATTGATGCTGCGGATACCATTGAATTGAGACAAATGTATAGTGATTTAGAAAAGATGCAACAAAGAGGAACAATTTCTGAAAAAGGTTATGCCAAGATGAAAGCTAGGTTAGAGGAGAGGTTATATTTATGATTACAAGTTCTTATCGAAAAAATTCAAAACCAATGCTTGAACCAGCTAATTTAACGTTTCAAGGGATTGAAATCAAAAATAGTCTAGCTACTTTTTCATGGCGTTTGATAGAAGATTTATTGGTTAAAAATCTCATTGAAGAAATTCCTGATGTTGAATATGCTTGTAATGCTTCCATGATTAGTAAAATTTATTTGTTTAAAAATAGTTCCATAGGTATTTGTCTTTTCCCGGTAGCGGCTCCGGTTGCCCATGCTGCCATGCTAGAAAATAGTGCTTTCTTTCATGTGAAGAATTGGGTGGTTTTTGGTTCTTGTGGAGGATTGGTACCAATTCCATCTGGACATCTATTATTGATAACAGAAGCGTATCGAGATGAGGGAACGAGTTATCATTATTTAGAACCATCTGATTTTATCACTTTAACCGGCTCGTCTTTGGTGCAAGCTTTTTATGAAAAACACAATTTGCCTTATCAAACAGGAAAAATTTGGACGACCGATGCTTTTTACCGTGAAACCAAAGAAGAAATACAAGAACATATTGTCCAAGGTTGTATTGCTGTGGATATGGAAGCGAGTGCTTTACAAGCAGTTAGTCAAAGTTATGGTTTGAAGTATTATCCTTTTTTTTACACAGCCGATTCGTTAGCTGGTATAGAATATGATGCCGGAATTATCGGTCATGAAGGTGAAAAGGACATTCGTATTAAAATGACTTTGTTAGCGAAGAAATTTGTGGAAGAGATGCTGTAAGCAGAGTCATCTGCTTTTTTAAACGTTAGAAGATGACTTTGGGCATTAAATATCTATTTTTTTGAAAGAGTGATAAAATTATCTCCGCTTTAAAAGGGGTATTGTTATGTCAAATTTAACATTGAACCAAGTGGTTAGAGAAAGCATTACGGAAGCCTTGTTTCGTTTGATGCACAATAAAGACTTTGAGAAAATCAAGATAAAAGAGATAACGGATTTAGCCGGTGTAGGGCGTGTTTCTTTTTATCGTAATTTTGATTCGAAAAAGGAGGTTGTGATTCAACAATTGAATGCAGTCACAAAACAATGGTGTCTTCTTCATCAAGATGAATTGCAAAGATTAAAGGATTACTTACCATTATTGGAAGAATTGAAGCCTATTTTAGTGCTTTTAAAATCATCCAATGGTACAGATTTGTTGTATGACTATTTGTATGAAGCTTTATTACCACAGATGGATACAGAAAAAAGAGCTTACTTGCTTGAAATGCAGGTAGGAATGTTCTTTGGAATTATGAAGCATTGGATTCGTAATGATTTCAAGGAAAGCCAAGAACAACTTAATCATTTTTTGGCTTGTTTGGATCAATGCAACTTCCCGGAAAAATAGCTTTTTTAAAAAGAATGGATGGATGGAGAATAGCATAGTTGGCAAGAGGCTTTTTCTATGCTATTCTTTCTACTGGCATCTTATGTTTTTAAGGTGTACTTCACACACAGCGGATTCATTATCCCGTGCACTTAAGTGTTGATAGTGTTAGAAACTGTGGAGGATAACAACGGAAAGCGAGGTTAATGAAAAATGACTGTTGTTTCAATGAAGAAAATGTTAGAGAATGGCGTTCATTTTGGTCACCAAACAAGAAAATGGAATCCAAAAATGAAGCAATTCATCTACACAGCTAAGAATCATGTATATATCATCGACTTAGTTAAGACGCAAGAAAAATTAGATGAAGCTTACAATGCTCTAAAGAAGATTGCGGAAGATGGTGGAAAGGTATTGTTTGTTGGTACTAAGAAACAAGCCCAAGCAACTATCTTAGAAGAAGCATTACGTTCCGGTAGCTTTTATGTTAATCAAAGATGGTTGGGTGGTATCTTAACAAACTTCCGTACAATTCAAAAATCAATTAAGAAATTATTAGAAATTGAAGAAATGGAAGCTTCCGGTGCTATCAATGTCTACAAGAAAAAGGAACAAGCGCTTCTTCTTAAGAAGAAAGACCGTTTAGAAAACTTTCTTGGTGGTATCAAGGAAATGAAGAAATTACCGGATGCAGTTTTCGTGGTTGACCCGTTAGAAGAACATAATGCGGTTGCGGAAGCTCGTAAATTAGGTATTCCTGTCTTTGCGTTAATTGATACCAATGCGGATCCGGATATGGTGGATTATCCCATCCCATCTAACGATGATGCTTTGCGTTCTGTTAAGTTAATGGTTTCAGCTATTGCGGATGCGTTGGTAGAAGCTAAGGGTGGTGTTCTAGAAGTGGCTCACCAAGACGATGAAACAGAAGAAGACATCACGATGAAGGATGTTATTGTTGAAGTGGATCGTCAAGCCGCTGAATATGAAAAGAAGAGAAGACAAAAGATGGAAGAACGTCGTGCGCAAATGGCTAGCCGTCGTCAGAATGGTGAACGTCGTGTGTTCAAGAGAGATAGCGTTCGTCCAGTTGAAGCTGATAAAAAGGTAGAAGCTGAAGCTCCTAAGGAGGAAAACTAATCATGGCAGTTACAGCAGCTCAAGTAAAGGAATTACGTGAACTAACGGGAGCAGGAATGCTCGATTGCAAAAATGCTTTAACAGAAACCAATGGTGATGTGCAAGCGGCGATTGACTGGTTGCGTGAACGTGGTATTGCCAAGGCACAAAAGAAATCTGGTCGTATTGCGGCTGAGGGTTTAGCAAAGGTTGTTATTGAGGGCAATAAAGCCGTTGCCGTTGAAGTTAACTCGGAAACAGACTTCGTTGCTAAGAATGATCAATTCTTAACTTTATTGGATACAGTGGCTACAACCATCTTGCATAGTAATGCTAAAACAAATGAAGAAGCTTTAGCCTTAGCTACTGCTGATGGTAATTTAGGTAACACCATCGTAAACGCAGTTGCAACGATTGGTGAAAATATTACATTACGTCGTTTTGAACTTGTTGAAAAAGCGGATGATGAAGAGTTCGGTACTTATACGCATCAAGGTGGTCGTATTGTATCGGTTGTTGTGTTAAAGGGTACAGAAGATGGACAAGTGGCTAAGAATATTGCCATGCAAGTAGCTTCTATGAATCCAAGCTATATTTCTCGTGAATATATGCCAAAGGAAATCGTTGACCATGAACGTGAAATTCAAGTTCAATTATTGAACAACGATGAATCCTTAGCAAATAAGCCTGAAAAGGTGAAGGCCGGTATTTTGGAAGGTCGTTTATCGAAGTCCTTACAAGATATGTGCTTAGTCGACCAAGAATATTTCTTAGATACAAACTTAAAGGTAAAGGATTTCTTAAAGGAAAACCATGCTGAAGTAAGTCAAATGGTTAAATACACCGTTGGTGAAGGTATCGAAAAGAAGGAAGATGACTTCGTAGCTGAAGTGGCGGCGATGGCTAAAAACTAATTTGTTTTCAATGAAGTAGATTTCTAAAAATGAAATCTACTTTTTATAGGGTTCCATTGTTTCATCTATTGTTCTAAAAGATGGTATAAGAAACCCTGTCGAACACCTTCTTGGCTAACTTGGATTTCTTGGATATGAAAATGATGAATTAAAGCTAAAATCATCTTTAAACCGGGTAGGATTAAAGGCTGGCGACTTTCCGGGACATATTGTTGAATTAAAGTTCTTGTTTCTAAATCATTCTTTAAAATATCTTGATACAATTTTTCCATATCCATTGCTTTTAGAAGTGGTGAAGTTGTATTTGGCTTTAAGACCTTAGCAATTGCACGAATGGTGCCACCAATTCCTAAAACAGGTACTTTGTGGAAGAATAAATTTGGTTTTTGATTCGTTGTTTTTTTAAGGATATCGACTAATTGGGAGATGGATTGATTTTCCCTAGCTAAACGAACACAACCTAAAGGAACAGAATACAGTTCTTTTTCTTTGTCTGCTTGATGAATGAGCTCAGTTGAACCACCCCCAATATCAAAGGCAAACCATTCTTTTAAATTTGGATGATTGTTTTCAATCGCCAAACTATCGTAATAAGCTTCTTCATCTCCCTTTAAAGCATGAATGGGATAATGGAAAGATAGTAATTCTGCTAATAAAGCCGATTGATTTTGAATACGAGCTGGTTCTGTAATGACAATATGCACATTCTTGATTTTGTGTCCGCGAATATACTTATCATAGTAAGCCATCGCATCATGGGCAACGCTTAATCCTTGTTGACTCATAAAACGCTCGGCATCCACGTATTGAATTAAATGGGCAGGTATGGATTCATGATAAAGGATTTCTTTTTTTTCATTATATACTTCTAAAACAATGGTGTTAGAACCTAAGTCAATAATCGCAATTGGCAACATAGTATCTCCTTTGGTAATTTCTTTAACTATGGTATCTCAAACGGAGGGGAATTTATAGTATAATTATGAAAAACGGAGGCAACATGTACAAACGGGTGTTATTAAAGCTAAGTGGCGAAGCCTTAGCTGGTTCAGAAAGAAACTTTGATTCGAATGTCCTTAGTCAGTTGGCGAAAGAAGTTAAGGAAGCTCATGATAAAGGAATTGAAATTGCGATTGTCGTAGGTGGTGGTAATTTTATTCGTGGTAAGGTTGTTGCAGAGAATGGTTTTGACCGGGTTCAAGGTGATAACATGGGTATGCTAGCAACGGTGATTAACGCTTTAGCGATTCAATCTCGTTTGGAAGATATTGGTGTGGACACACGTGTGATGACATCTATTGAAATGCAAAAAGTAGCCGAACCTTTCATTCAAAGAAGAGCGATTCGTCATTTAGAAAAAGGAAGAGTGGTCATTTTTGGTGGGGGAACGGGTTCACCTTTCTTCTCAACGGATACAACGGCTGCGTTAAGAGCATCGGAAATTAAAGCGGATGTCATCTTAATGGCAAAAAATGGTGTTGATGGTGTCTATAATGCGGATCCTAAGAAAGATGAGTCAGCGACGATGTTTGACCATTTGAGTTATATGGATTTATTGAACAAGAACTTACAGGTCATGGATTCAACAGCGACTAGTATGTGTAAGGATAATAATATTGAATTGATTGTCTTTAATATGAATGAAGTGGGTAATCTTGTAAAAGCAATGAGTGGTGAAAAAATTGGTACCAGTATTACAAAGGAGGATAAATAATGGCATACCCAATGATTGATAGTTGTAGTGTAAAAATGGATAAAGTAATGGACCATCTTCAATCAGAATTGAATATGGTTCGCACCGGCATGGCGAATGCTAAGTTGGTGGATCGGGTTGAGGTAGACTACTATGGAACACCGACCCCATTAAACCAGATTGCCGGTATTTCGGTTTCAGAGGGGCGTACGATTGTGATTAAGCCTTACGACCCATCTTCATTAAAAGGAATTGAAAGAGCTTGTAATGAAGCGAACTTAGGCATAGCACCGCAAAACGATGGAACGGTAATTCGTTTAACCGTTCCTCAATTAACAGGAGAAACACGTAAGGAAATGACGAAGAAGGTTGGTCAAATTGCTGAGGAAGCGAAGATTCAAATTCGTAATATCCGTCGTGATGCTATGAATATGGTTAAGAAAGATAAAGAAATGGATGAGGATATACAAAAGGATATGGAAAATGAAATCCAAAAATTAACCGATAAGTATGTCAAAAAGATTGAAGAACAAGCGAAAGCGAAGGAAGCAGAAGTCTTAAAGCTATAATGAATAGGAACTGGGATTTATCAATCCCGGTTTTTTAGTAAATCGGACTTGCTTAAATTCGTGTATTTCAATTAATAGATGAACAAGGTAGAATAGTAACTAGTATGGAGAATTCTATGAAATCAATTAATCATATCGCTATTATCATGGATGGAAATGGTCGTTGGGCAAAAGCACAAGGTAAAATCCGTACGGCGGGTCATCTAGTGGGTGCTGAAAATGTACGAACCATCGCTATCGCCGCCAACCGATTAGGCGTAAAACACTTAACACTTTATGCTTTTTCAACAGAAAATTGGCAACGAAGTCAAGAGGAAGTGAGCTATATTATGAAATTACCAGCCATTTTCTTTAAAAAATACATGAAAGAATTTATTGACCGTGGTTTTCGTATGGAAATCATTGGTGAATTGGAACAATTACCAAAGAGTACAAAAGAAGTTTTATTAGAAGCTGAAGAAGAATCAAAACAAAATAAAGGGCTTCACTTAAGTATTTGCATGAATTATGGTGGTCAAAGTGAAACCGTGATTGCTGCTAAGCGCTATGCTAAAGCCTTACAAGAAAATCCAAAATTAGAGCTAACGATGGATAATTTTCATGAGTTTTTATTAACGAAAAACCTACCACCTGTGGATTTAATGATACGAACCGGCGGTGAAGAAAGGATTTCTAACTATTTACCTTGGCAATTGGCTTATGCGGAATTGATGTTTGTTCAAGAAAGTTGGCCGGAATTTAGTGAAGAGGTATTAAAAAATTGTATTGAAAAATATAAACATCGGAATCGCCGTTTTGGAGGTGTAAAAGAATGAACACTTTAATTAAGAAAACAATGTGGGCTATTGTGCTTGCTTTAATTGTAATGCCCCCATTATTAATGGGTGGTCATTATGTGGTTGTTTTAGAAACACTAATTGCTTTAGCCTCTGCTTATGAGATTGCTTGTTTAGGGGATAAAGATTATCTGATTTTAAATACAGCTGTGAATTTTGGCTTTATGATATTGATGGGAATGGCACCTACTTTATTTCGTATGATGGTCATAGGCGGCTTTTTATTCTTATATTTCTTATTTGCGCTAACCATTTCAAACTATACAATTGAAAAAACAGTTTATAGCTTTTCAATGTCTTTATTGGTGGGTTTGGCGATTGAGGGTCTACATAGTATTTACAGATCTTCGGGAACTTTTGGACCAAGAATGATGATGTTTGTATTTTTTGCTTGCTATGCTTGTGATAGTTTTGCCTATATCTGTGGTTTCTTCTTTGGTAAGCATAAATTAGCTCCGAAAATTAGTCCTAAGAAAACATGGGAAGGAGCGATTGGTGGTTATTTATTTGGAGTGGCTTTCGCTTATGTTTATTCGCTTATCTTTTTAACAGATGTTAAAAGTTGGTGGCTTATTTTGGTTTCTCTTGTGTTACCATTCGTGGCACAAATTGGTGATTTAAGTTTATCTAATGTAAAACGTCATTTTGGTATTAAGGATTTTAGTCACTTAATTCCATATCATGGTGGTATTTTAGACCGTATTGATTCACTTGTTTTCTGTTTAATGATTATGAATGGTTTATTGATTGCAGGGGGGATTGTGTAATGAAGCGGCTTGTTTTATTGGGGGCTTCCGGTTCAATTGGTGAACAAACTTTAGATGTTTTAGAACAGCACCCTAGTGAATTTGAATTGGTGGCTTTATCCGTTGGTCATCGTTTGGATTGTTTCAAGAAGGCTATCCTAAATCATCCGGAATTAAAGGCAATTTGTGTACAAGAAGAGAAGGATGCTTTATCCTTAAAGAAAGATTATCCTCATTTGGAGGTTGTCTTTGGTGATTATGGATTAAAGACATTGAGTGAGATGGACTATGATGTGCTAGTCAATGCCTTAGTTGGTTTTGTGGGCTTTTATCCGAGTGTGTATGCTTTGGAAAGCGGTCATGATGTTGCTTTAGCGAATAAAGAATCACTAGTTGTTGGTGGCGAAGTTATTCAAACTATCTTAGAAGAAACAGGGCGAAAGTTATTTCCGATTGATTCAGAACATTCCGCTATCTTTCAATGCCTTCAAGGTGAAGATAAAAAGGGGGTTGAAAACTTATGGATAACCGCTTCGGGTGGCTCTTTCCGTCATCTAAGAAGAGATGAGTTAGAAAATGTAACGGTAAAACAAGCTTTAAGTCATCCAAACTGGACAATGGGAGCTAAGATTACAATTGATTCTGCAACGATGATGAATAAAGGCTTTGAAGTCATAGAAGCCCATTATTTATTTGGTATACCATATCATCATATTAAAGTGGTGTTGCATCCTGAATCTATTATTCATTCGATGGTGGAATTCAAAGATCATAGCTTTATGGCTCAATTAGCTTCACCGGATATGCGTTTACCTATTCAATACGCTTTATCGTATCCAAATCGTTGGGATTTAGAAGAGGAACATCCTTTTAATCCATTTCCAGCAACGAATCTTTCTTTTCAAAAGCTGGATTTCATGCGTTTTCCTTTATTGAAATTAGCTTATGAGGCTGGTTTGAAAAAGGGAAATCAACCTATTTTGATCAATGCGGCGAATGAGGTTGCTAATCTTGCGTTTCGAGAAGGGAATTTATCTTTCTTGGATATTGAAAACTGTATTCAAGATTGTCTAAATCATTTCCCTTTTGAAACCGTTTCAACCAAAGAGGATGTGCTTCGTATTCATCAAGAAGCCACTTCTTATTGTCAAAAAATATGGAGAAAATAATGAATTTAATTATCTTTTTACTTGTCCTATCGTTTATCGTTGCCATTCATGAGTTTGGTCATTTATTAGCGGCGAAAGCCTTTGGCGTATATTGTTATGAATACGCTGTTGGAATGGGACCACAACTATTAAAAACAAGAAATACGGAAACAACTTATGCGCTTCGTTTATTGCCAATTGGCGGTTTTGTGGCAATGGCCGGAGCTCCAGAGGACGATGAAAATTATGCGGATGTTGAAGTGCCGGAAGGTCGTCATTTATCGGAAAAGAAAACATGGCAACGAGTGATTGTGATGTTAGCGGGGGTTATAATGAACTTCTTGTTAGCATGGCTATTATTTTCCATCTGTTTGGTATCCACAGGTCATTATCAGGAACAACCAAAAGCAATCATTGGTGAGGTTTTAGGAAACTCAGCAGCTAGTGAAGCCGGTTTACAAAGTGGAGATGTGATTCAAGAAATTGTGTCACCAAGTGGAAACCATGTTAAACCATATTTGTTTAGTGAAATGCCGAAGTTTGAATCGGATAAGACTTATACTATTTCGGTTTTAAGAAATGGAGAAGTGAAAAAAGTCACTATTCGTCCAAAATACGATGCCAAACAAAATCGTTATTGGATTGGGATTAGTGCCAAACAAGCGCCAGTTAAGAAAGTAACGCTTTGGAATATGTGGTGGTATGGAGCTGTTACTTTTGGTGAAGTGTCCGGTTTAATGGCAAAGGTGATTATTCAGTTATTCCAAGGAATTGGTTTACAGAGTTTATCCGGTCCAGTGGGTATCTATCAAGTCACAAGTCGTTATGCTTCGATGGGTTTAATACCACTTCTATTCTTAGTAGCACAGTTAAGCTTAAATGTCGGTATTTTTAATTTATTACCATTGCCGGTCTTGGATGGTGGGCAAATTGTGATAACTTTAATTGAAGGGGCTATTCATCGTCCATTAAAAGAAAAATATAAGTTATGGGTAATGATGGCATGTTGGTTCATATTGATTGGACTTATGTTGTTTGTGACATGGAATGATATTTCAAGATTATTATTTCATTAGGGGAGAGGAAATATGATTGATTTAGTGGTTATAGGACATGGAACATATGCAAAAGATGTGAAGAAGGCGGTGAAATTCTTAGGTGGTGAACTAGAAGGCTTTCATACTTTAGATTGTGAAAAAGAAACTGAATTTGAACAATATAAGACTTCTTTGGAGGTTTTATTTCAAAAAGCCGGAAATAACATCTTGGTTTTAGCGGATATGATGGATGCTTTACCCTATCAAGCCGCAACGCAATTAGCGAAGGAATTAAGAACTTCTAAAAATATTGATGTGATTTCAGGTTTTAATTTGGGGATGGTTTTGCAAGCCAATGCTGCCAGAAGCTATGTATCCAATGTGCATGATTTAGCCATTCTAGCAAGTGATGTTGGTCATAAACAAATCTTTGATTATGATGAAACAAACAAGGATGAATAATGGATAGAGTTCTTATCTAAATATTTGTTTCAATTAAAAGCGATGGTCAAATTGTACCAACCTCTAATCGTTAGATTTTTGGTCTAACTTATGGGGGTCACCTCAAATGCTTATCGCTTTTTAGTGTTTAAGATAGTTTCATATAATAATGGATTATTTAATTGTCATCAAATACACTCATCCAAAAATAAGGGTCGTTTTTAGGCTTATATGACCATTTCTTTTTCTTCCTCCATGGTTTTACCAACCACCATACCAGTCTAATTGGCAACAATAAAATATAAAATATTACCCACAAAATCATACTGTTAATCTTTTAACCCCCGGTTGCGTATCGTTAAACTCACCCATATTAGAATGTTAAATTTACACCTTTTTATAATTATGGTGTTCTATTATCTCTATTCCATCTTTAGTTAATTCAAGCAATCCTAAATCAACTAAAGCTTTCACGCCAGCACTTGTAGTTCCTAATTCTTTCGCAACTTCTGAAACACTAATTTCATATCCCATAGAAGACAATAGCTTGAATAAGTTGTCAACCCCCATGCTACCTTTCTCTTTTAGTAGGACGGCTATATTGGATTGATTTTTATAACCGTTCTCTAACGCTAATTTTTCTTGCGACCACCCTCTTGAAGCTAAAGCGTTTTTAATAGCATTTTTATCGTTCATAATTTTCCTCTTATCTGTTTGCAATTCAATAATATATTTACTAGATATTTTTTTGGGTGAATGTTGGGCTAACCCATCCCTATTATATTTCCACCAGGAGGGTACAACTATATAAGAATACTGAGGTGTTTTTCTATACATTGCATTCAGATATAACCGGCACAAATGATTATTCAACGTTAAAAATACAAGAAACAATAGTGATGAATGTATTGAAGAACTAAATGGATAAATCCAATAATCTATGCAGATAGAATCATTTAGTTATTTGACGGTGGGATTGTTAAACAGTATAAAATTAGATAAATAAAAATAGGAGCGAAACCATGGAAATAAAAGAGGGCTATATGCCATTTAAAGACTATAAAACCTATTATCGTATGCTGGGAAATCCTAAAAAACCAACGATTGTTTTTTTACATGGTGGACCGGGATCCACACATAACTATTTTGAAGTACTCGACGGTTTAGCTGAAGAGGGATACTGTTTAGTGATGTATGACCAATTAGGTTGTGGCTTGTCTTATCTTGATCAACATCCGGAATTATGGACCATGGAAACTTGGTTAGAGGAATTAAAGGCTTTAAAAGATTATCTTCATTTAGAGGAGTTTCATTTATTAGGACAATCATGGGGTGGAATGTTAGCATTGGAATATGTACTGCATCATCAAGCAAAAGCGGTAAAATCCCTTATTTTATCAAGTACCTTAAGTTCCGCATCCCTTTGGGCAAGTGAACAACATCGTTGGATTCGTTATTTATCTATGGATGATCAAAAAGCAATTCAAGAAGCAGAAGAAAGTGGTGATTTTTCATCGCTAGACTATCAAAAAGCCAATGAACATTTTATGAAAGCCCATTGTGGCGATACAGCCAATTCCCCTTGGTCTTGTCTGCAAAGAGAGAAGAAAAGTGGTACAGAAAGCTATCTTGTGGCATGGGGTGAAAATGAATATTGCCCAACAGGCACTTTATCTCATTTTGAAGTTAGTGATGAATTACAAAAAATCCAAATTCCAACACTCATTATTTCCGGCACAGAAGATTTATGTTCACCACTCGTTGCTAAAACAATGTTCAATCAAATTTCTAACGCAAAATGGGAGTTAGTACCCGATGCCAGACATATGGTCTTTATGGATCAATGGGAACAATATCAAAAAATTATGAAGAACTGGTTAAGACAATTTTAAGGATTGCCTTTTCTTTTGGGAATAAAGCTTGGAGGTACTATGTTAAAAAATATACCGGTGATGGAACAACCAAGAGAAAAAGCACTTCAATATGGTCTTTCTTCCCTCAGTAACCGAGAATTGCTTGCATTACAGTTACGAACAGGCTATCGCCATCATTCTGCCTTAGAAGTGGCGGATGAAATCCTAGCTAGAGCCAATGGGATTAGTGGATTACCTCGTTTATCCAGACAAGAATTAATTCAAATCCCAGGCATTTCCCAAATCAAAGCTTTAGAGTTACTTTCCATCTTTGAGATTGTGCGTCGATCCAGCGTCGCTAATTTGCCAAGCTTACCGAGAATTCAACATCCTTCTATTCTGTTTGATTGGTTAAAGCAAGAAATTGGAACCAGTTTACAAGAAAAATTTCTAGTGGTTTTTTTAGCGAGTGATCAAAGAGTATTGAACTATAAAATACTTTTTGTGGGGACAATTAATGCTGCCATGGTCTTTCCACGGGAGATATTTAAAGAAGCTTTATTGTTAAATAGTCCAAACATTATTCTTGTGCATAATCATCCAAGTGGTAATTTAAAACCATCTCAAGAAGATATTTCTTTAACGCGAAGAATTAAAGAGGCGGGACAACTCATGGGGGTAAAAGTGTTGGATCATATTATTGTGACACAAAGTAATTATTTTTCTTTTGTTCAAGAAGGAATTGAGTAGGTGATGTGTTAAAATAAACCTATGAAACAATGGAATAAAATTAAAGAATGGTTTGGTAGTGAAGGTAGTATTCGAAAACTAGTCATTGTTGTATTAGTGTTATTGATTGTATGGCTGTTTAATTCTACCAAGACCATTTGGTTAAGTCTTGTGAGAAGTGTATGGGCTATCTTAAAACCTTTTGTGTATGGCTTTTCGATTTCCTTTATCTTTGTTCATCCAATTCACTGGTTAGAAAAGAAAAAGGTACCGAAAAATATAGCCATTTTTTTGGTGTATGGAATCGTTCTTTTGGCTTTATTCCTTTTGATTGCCAATTTAATTCCGGTTTTAACCGTTCGTTTATCGGCTATGATTAACTCAATTATTTCGGCAGTGAATGAGCTATATATGCGCTATAGTCACTATCTGAAGAATGATAATGATACATTAGCGGCAGTGGTACGAACAGTTATTCGTCAATTATCTAGTCTACAAAACGTAGTGCCGGGTGTGACATCAGAATTACCATCGGTTTTTAATAAAACGATTTCCGGTGCGATTACTTTTATTTTCTCGCTTGTGATTAGTATTTTTATGTCATTTCAATGGAATTCCATTCAAGGAACTTTCGCAAAATATAGCCGAAAGATTAGTTCAACAGGACCGGAGGTGACCTTTGCGATTGCAAATGAAGTGCAAACCTATATTCACTCTTTATTGGTGTTAATGATTATTAAGATCATTGAGTATGCGATAGTGTATTCTCTATTTGGTCATCCGGATTGGTTTATTCTTTGTATTTTAACAGGCTTGGCTTTACTTGTACCATATCTTGGTCCAATGTTGGTGTATGGTTTAGCTATTCTAACAGCCGTGGGAATGCCCACAAGTCGCTTTACTTTTTTAATTATTGTCATATTGATTTTAGCGAATGTGGATGATTATGTTATCTCGCCATTGGTTCATGCACGGAATACAGCGATAACACCACTATGGGTCTTATTCTCTATTATGGTTGGGAATACATTGTTTGGTATCATCGGTGTTATTATGGCTATTCCCGTTTATCTTGCTATCCATAAGTATTTGGAATTGCTGAAGTATAGAAAGGATAGTTGATATGTGGAAAAAGTTTAGAAATATGACTTTAGTACTGGTTTTGTGTGTTTCTTTAACGCTGAGTGCTTGCCAAGCAAAAAAGAAAAAGATTGCTTATACCATTTACCCGGTTGAATATCTGTTAAAAATGTTAGGACAGGAACATTTAGACATGGTTTCTATTCAGAAAGAGAAGGCTTTAAATGTGCAATCCAGTACACGTTCAAACGATACAAATACTATTTTAAGTCAAGTGGGCATTTATTTTCATATTGGTTCTTTAGAACCTTATGGGGCTGTTTTAAAAGAAGAATTAGAGTCGCAAAGCCATTTGAAGAAGATTGATTTAAGTAATGGGAATGCGGTCTATGAGTTTGGTCGCTATCGAACAGAGCTAAAAAATGGGAAAGAAGTAACACAGGTAGAAAGCTATTATGATGATTCTTCTTTTCAATTAGTCGATACGAATAAACGGGATTTAAATCTTTGGCTAGTTCCGATTACTATGTTATCCATGGCAAAAACTATTCATCAAAACTTAGAGGAACTCTATCCCGAGAATAAAAAACTATATGACCAACATTTAGCTTCCTTGGAATATGAGCTTATTAATTTAGATGCCAAGTACCAAGATTTAGCTAATCAACTAGTCAAAGAAAATAAGCGCATTGCGTTTGTGAGTGTTACGAGTAGTTTTGGGGCTTGGCAAAAAGCCTATGGTTTTGAGGTTTATCCTTTAGTTTTAAGCAAGTATGGGGTACTTCCAAATGAAGAGCAATTGGCTTTCATGGAGAAGAAGATTAAAGAAAATAAGGTACATTATATTGTCCATGAGGAGAATCTGAGTAAAGAAATGGAAATTTTATATCAGAGGGTGAAGGAAGATTTGGATTTAAAGGAAGTTTCTTTATCGAATCTTTCTTCAAAACCATCTGCTGATAAAAAGAAACAAAAGGACTATATTTCTGTTATGTATGAAAATTACAGTCATTTAGTAAATATAGTGGAAAGTAAGTAGGTATTGTATGAAGACATTATTGTTAGTTGATGGTAATTCTATGCTGTTTAGGGGTTATTATGCGACCATTTATGGTCAATCCATGAGCACTAGCTCCGGTTTGCCAACCAATGCGGTTTTTGCGTTTGCGACCATGCTACAAAAAGCTATGGAACAAATTCAACCGAATGCGGTATTAGTAGCTTTTGACGCTGGTAAACATACCTTTCGCCACGAACTTTATCCCGACTACAAAGCTGGTCGAAAACAGACGCCGGAGGATTTAGTACCACAATTCCAAATGGTGCGTGATTATTTAGATGCTTTTGGAATTCAATGGGTGGAAATGATGGATATTGAAGCCGATGATTTGGTTGGCTCTACAGCCAAACAAAATAATCTTTTTAAGAGTGTTATTCTATCTTCTGATAAGGACTTATTACAACTTGTGGATGATCAAACAACGGTCATGTTGATGAAAAAAGGTATTACTGAAATGGAAGAAATGACACCTGATTCGGTGAAAGAAATCATGGGTGTTACACCAAGTCAAATTATTGATTTAAAGGGATTAATGGGAGATAGTTCTGATAATATCCCCGGCATTGCTGGAGTTGGTCAAAAGACGGCGGTGAAGCTATTAGAGAAGTATGGAAGTGTTGAAGAAGTCTTGGCTCATCGTAACGAATTAAAAGGAGCCTTGCAAAAGAAAGTCATAGAAGGAGAAGCTTCTGCTCTTTTATCTAAGAAATTAGCGACGATAAAAACCGATGTGGAATTGCCATACGTTATTTCTGATTTAGACTTTAAGCCAACTTACCATAAATTAGTTCAATTCTTAGAAACATTAGAAATGCGCCAATTAGTACGCCATTATAGTTCAATAATGGATAATGAAAGCATTATAGGAAAAGAAGAAATGAGTGTTAAGGTTGTTCATCAGTTACCACTAGGCTTCTTCCGGCAAGACTTATGGTTGGTAGTCGATGAAGATCAGGCTATCTTTAATGATGCTAAGGTGTATGGCTTGGCCTTTGCGAATCAACAAGAATGTCTATATATTAGTCTGAAGGATTATTTAAAGGATGCTTCCTATCCAAAAGTATGGAATGAAACAAATTATCGTCGAACCACGTATGACATTAAACGAAATTCCCATTTATTAGAGAGAAATGGTATTCATTTAAACTTTAGTGATGATGTCATGATTTATGCCTCCTTAGTAGAGTCAACGATTACTAGTTTTAAGAAGTTAAAAGAAAAGACAGATTGGCAAGAAACGCTTCGTTATGAAGATGTTTATAAGAAGGAAAAATTGATTGAAAAAGAACAGGCTGCTTACTGTGCTTCTCTTCTACAAAATTTCATTCGCATTGATCAAGACTTTTACCCAAAGCTAGAAGAAATGAACTTAAATGATTTGTATCGAAAGATAGAATTACCTTTAGCACTTATCTTAAAAAATATGGAACAAGAAGGAATTCGTTGTGATGAAGAGGTCTTAAATCGCATTGCTGAAGATACCTTGGCGAAAATACAAGAGTTAGAGAAATCTATTTATGAAATAGCCGGTCATGCATTCAATCTGAATTCGCCAAAGCAATTGGCGGTTGTTCTATACGACGAATTGGCTATTTTAAGAGGAAAGAAACGGTCAACAGCAGCTGGTGAATTGGAAAAAGTACAGGGTCTATACCCAGTGATTGATGATATTTTAGCTTATCGAAAATATTCTAAATTATATAGTACTTACGCTGAGGGTTTAAAGAAGTATATCCAAGCTGATGGTAAAATTCATACTGTGTATAATCAAGCGGCTACACAAACAGGGCGTTTATCTTCATCGGAACCAAACTTACAAAACATTTCCATCCGTGATGAAGAAGGCAAAGAAATTCGCAAAGCTTTCTTAGCTCAAGAAAATTGTGTTTTAATTTCTTCGGATTATCACCAAGTGGAATTGAGAATTTTAGCCCATATGGCTAAAGTACCAAATTTAATCAAAGCTTTCCAAAACAACATTGATATTCACTCACAAACTGCCATGGATTTATTTGATTGTTCCTTAGAAGAAGTGACACCAATTCAACGTCGACAAGCTAAGACAGTAAACTTTGGGATTGTTTATGGTATTAGTGACTTTGGTTTAGCTACTCAACTAGGTGTCAGTCGTTTTGAGGCAAGAGATTTCATTGAAAAGTATTACCGTGTTTATCCGGAAATTAAATCATATATGGATGGACTCATTCATTTTTGCAAGGAAAAGGGCTATGTGGAAACACTGTGCCATAGACGAAGAGAAATCCCGGAAATCCATGATAAGAACAAACAAATTCAAGCTTTTGGTGAAAGGGCGGCGATGAATGCACCTATTCAAGGAACAGCGGCTGATTTAATTAAATTAGCGATGATTCAGCTGTGTAAGATGATGGATGAAAAACAATTAAAATCAAAGATGATTTTACAAGTACACGATGAATTAATCTTCAATGTACCAAGGCAAGAAATAGAAGAAATGAAAAAGATTATCCAAAAGGGAATGGAAGAAGCGATGCACTTGGATGTGCCATTAACTTCAGAAATCTCTATTGGTCAAACTTGGTATGAGGCGAAGTAATGCCGGAATTACCAGAAGTTGAAACGGTTGTTCGCACTCTTGACCAACAAATCGCCCGGCGTAGAATAGAGGCTATTCAGGTGTATTATGATAAGGTTGTCGGTCATCCTAAAAGCTTCATTGATACTTTTACAGGGCAACACTTTTGTTCCTTTTCAAGAAGAGGAAAGTATCTCTTACTTGGAATGGATAAAAACACGTTGGTGGTTCATTTGCGGATGGAGGGAAAGTTCTATATTCAAGATCCAAGTGTCCCTTTAAATCGTCACATTCATGTGGTCTTTTCTTTAGATAACGGTATGGAATTGCGCTACATGGATACGCGTAAATTTGGACGCATGGAAATATTACCCAAAGATTTTGACTTAAGAAGTTTCCATGGTTTAGGTCCAGAACCATTCGCTGATGAATTTAATGGAGACTATGTGTATTCCTTTTTAAAAAAGAAAAAAGCAGCTATCAAGTCAGTATTATTAGACCAAAGCTTTGTGGCTGGTATTGGTAATATCTATGCTGATGAAGTTTTAGCTAAGATTGGTGTACGACCAAAAATGAGGGCTTGTCGTTTATCAAAAAAGAAATGTGCTGAATTGGTGATGGCCATTCAAGAAATACTTTCCGGAGCCATTGAACTAGGTGGTACAACCATTCGTTCCTATACTTCTTCTTTAGGTGTAACAGGTCTTTTCCAAACTGAATGTGCAGTTCATATGCAAAAGATATGTCCAAAGTGTCAAGCTGAAATTAAAGCGGTACGAGTTGGTGGACGCTCGAGCTATTATTGTCCACATTGTCAGAAGTCATGAAAAAAGTAGGAATAACAGGCACGATTGCGGCTGGAAAAAGTACGGTTGCTAAAATATTAAGGTTAAGAGGATTTCCGGTTTTTAATGCGGATCAATATGCCCACTTGGTGTATCTTCCGAAAAGTGAAGTTTATGAAAATCTTTTAAGGGTTTTGGGGGAAGACGTTTTTGATGCTTTTAAACAAATTAATAAACAAAAAGTGGCACAGAAGATTTTTAAAGATGACATATTAAAAAAAGAGGTAGAAGCAATCATTCATCCTTTTGTGAAAGAAGGAATGTTGAAATTCTTTACTAGAAATCAAGAGAAAGATTTACTCTTTGCGGAAGTGCCATTATTGTACCAAGTGGGATGGCAAGATTGCTTTGATTATGTCATGATTGTGGATGCTTCAAAAGAGGAAGTCATCAAACGTATGATACAAGAGCGTCATTATACAAAGGAAGAAGCGAATCAGCGTTATCTTCTTCAGAAACAAGCTTTTCCTAAGAATGAAACAACGATTTATATTCAAAATAATGGTCGTAAAGAGGACTTGGTTCATCAAGTGAATAAGGTTTTAAGAAAGCTTAGAAAGGAAAGTTATGGAGATTCAACACCAACAAAATTTTAAATTAAAAGTTGATTTTGAAAAAAGTGAATCAGATGACTTTTCTTTGCGTTTTTTCTATGGTCCTTTATTGGAAAATTCCTTAGCGCTTTATGAAACTTTATATGCGTTTAAGCTATTGAATAAACCATTATTTTCCTTTGGCTTTTTAATGGCTTTTTCAAAGGTGGATGTCTATGCTATGGACAAGACCTTAGCGAAATTAGAACAGTATTCTTTGTTGCGTATTTATGAATCTAAGGACGGATCGTATTTATTGGAATTATTGAGACCTTTGTATCCAAGTGAATTTTTGAAAGAAAAAGTGTTCGTGGATGACCTGAAGTGGCATTTAGCAGAAGATAAATATCAAGAATTGATGGTCAGTGTTCCTTATCAAACTATTTCTTTAGATGGCTATCAAGAAATCACGCGTATTTCTTCTCATCCATTTCAGCTTGAGAAAGAAGCGGTGAAGAAAGAAAACCCTCTTATTCCAAAAAATATAGCGGCGTATATGAATCGGGTTAAACCATTGATTTTTCCTATCCAATGGCGGACAAAAAAAGTATTAGAAGCATTATCCGTTATTCAAAATGGTTTTCAATTTAACTATAAAGAATTGGATAAATTAGTGAATCAGGCAACCCATCGTTATGATGAAGAAGATAAGATAATCCGTCATTTGTATCAATCTGCTAATCATTTCGATGCGCCGAAAAAGACTTACAATCATCTTTATGAATTAGCACCAGTTGCTTTTTATCGTGAACTGCAACGACGCCAACCAAATTCTGTTGAAAAGGATGTTATTATTCAATTTGTGAAAGAAATGCAGGCATCCAATGAAGTGATGAATACGATTATCGAGTGGGTTATCGGACAAATTCAGGACTTAAATCTAAAGTATTTATTGAAAGTGGGTACTTCCGCCTTAAATCGTCATTTAGAAAAAAGAGAGGATATTCTAGCTTATTTAAATCAGAAGAAAGAAAAGCCTATTCCAAAGCGCCCAGAAAAGGTTGTTTTCCAAGCGAAACACTTAAAAGAGGAAAAAGTAGAAGAAGATACCAATTTTGATATTGAAACACTTAAGAAACAATTGGAAAGGGGGAAGTTTTAATGAATTATGATTTCTTAGCCTTGGAAAAGGATAAAAAAAGTCAAGAAAACTATGAAAAAGAAGCGAAGAAGTTAGCGAATTCTTTAAAACAAGATTGTGTTTTAATACAATACCTTCAATCCAAACAAATTCCCTTGTCTTGCATTGATCAATATCCTTTCCGTCTTGCAAGATGGCGTAAGAATTATGAACCTTGTGTCCATTGTTCTGGTTTGCAAGCTTGTGGGCAAAAGAAATGTGGTTTTTATGAAGGGATTCAAGTAAATGAATATTTTGAGACGATATTAGAAGCTTGCACTTATAAACGAAAAGAAAGGGAAGAAAAATCTCATTTATCTTATTATACATACAGTGAATTGGCTCCTGAATTTCAAAAGGCTTCTTTCCATGCAATTGATATGGAAAAGGAAGCGAAAACATATTTACAAGTTGTTAGTCAAGTCATGCGAGCTTCTTATGAAAATGAGGGTTTATTTATAGAAGGTAGTTTAGGTTCGGGCAAGACTTACTTAGCTGCTTGTGCTTGTAATTCGCATGCTCAGAAAAAGGAATATGTCAGTTTTGTGCATATGCCAAGCTTTATGCAAAAGATGATGTCTTTGATGAAGGATGGTGAATTTAATCTTTATTTAGATCGAGTGAAGAAGGTTAAATTTTTAGTTTTAGATGATATTGGTGCAGAAGCAATCAACGCCTGGGGTCGAGATACGATTCTATTACCAATCTTAATGTATCGATATGATCACCATTTATGCACTTGGTTTACCTCCAATTTAGATTTTGAAGAATTAGAAAAGAAATATTCACAGACTTTTGCTCTGGAGGATAAGATGGCTGGGGCAAGAATTGTGGAAAGAATGAAAGCTTTAGCGCAATCTATTCTATTATCAGGAAAAGATAGACGTATTAAAGGCTAAAGTGTGTTAAAATGGAAAAGTTTTCAGGGGGATAAAATATGGTTAGAAAAATCGGTGTTTTAACTTCCGGGGGAGATGCACCCGGAATGAACGCTGCCATTCGTGCTGTCACTCGCTTATCCTTGAACAAAGGAGTAGAGGTGGTCGGTATCTCGAATGGATATTATGGCTTATTAAATGAACAATTCCGTCCTCTAGCCAGAACGGATGTGTCAGACATCTTGAATCGTGGGGGAACGACTTTAGGCTCGGCTCGTTTGCCAGAGTTTAAAGATGAAGAGATTCAAGATAAGTGTGTTGCTAATCTTAAGAAACAAGGTATTGATGCCTTGGTCGTTGTTGGTGGGGATGGTTCTTATCGTGGGGCTTTAGCTTTAACGAAGAAAGGAATTAATTGCATTGGCTTACCGGGAACGATTGATAATGACATTTCTGGTACGGATTTTACGATTGGCTTTGATACGGCTTTACAGACCTGCGTTGAAAACGTGGATAAGTTAAGGGATACTTCTTCTTCTCATCATCGTTGTTCCTTGGTAGAAGTGATGGGTAATCATTGTGGTGATTTGGCTTTATATACGGCACTTGCTTGTGGAGCTGAGATTGTGATTAGTCCTGAAACAGGATTTGATGAAACAGAAATTTTAGAACGTTTGCGTTATTTAGGATCGGCTGTTCATAAGAACCATGCGATTGTGATTATTTCGGAAAAGGTGGCAGATGTGGAAGCCTTGGCTAAGAAAGTAACGTTAAATACAGACTTCTCTGGTCGTGCTACGGTTTTAGGTCATATTCAAAGAGGTGGAACACCAAGTCCAACGGATCGTATGTTGGCATCACGCATGGGTGAAAAAGCAGTGGATTTACTTATGCAAGGAATTGGGGGTCATTGCGTGGGTATTATTGATAATGCAATCACATCACTACCAATTGAAAAAGCTTTGGAGCTACCTCGTAAGAGTCGCAAAGCATTATATCGTTTGTTTGATCGTTTAGTATAAAAAAGGGGGACATGATGGAAAACAAGCATTTATTTAAAAAGACTAAGGTGATTTGCACCATGGGTCCGGCATCAGAATCAGAAGAAAAGCTAAAGGGATTGGCTTATGCGGGCATGAATATTGCTCGTATGAATTTCTCTCATGGTACACATGAAGAACATAAGGCTCGTATGGAGGCGGTTCGTCGTGTTTCTCAAGAAACAGGTATTACTTTAGCAATTGCTTTGGATACAAAAGGTCCGGAAATTCGTTTAGGTAATTTTGCGAATGATTCGGAACAATATGAAATTGGTGAAATTGTTACTTTAGTAAAGGAAGAAATGTTAGGAACACATGATCGTTTCCATATCCAAGTTCCTGAATTATTTGAAGATTTAAAAGCAGGAAATATGATTTTAATTAATGATGGAAAGATGAGTTTAACTGTTTTGGATAACAATGGTTCAGAAATAAAAGCTTGTGTGGAAGTGGCCGGTCCAATTAGTTCTCACAAAGGTTGTAATGTGCCTGGTGTTAAGCTGTCGATGCCATTTATTTCAGAAAAGGATGAAGCGGATTTACGTTTTGGTTGTCAAATGGATGTTGACTTTATCTTCGCATCGTTTGTTCGCCGTAAGGAAGACGTGGAAGCGATTCGTGCTATCTTAGTGGAAGAAGGTAAGCCAAACATCAATATTATTGCTAAGATTGAGAACCAGGAAGGTTATGATAATGTGGATTCTATCCTGGAAGTAGCGGATGGTGTCATGGTTGCTCGTGGTGATTTAGGTGTTGAAATTTCTACGAAGTTAGTGCCTATTTATCAAAAGCACATCATTGAAAGAGCGAATGTGATTGGTAAACCGGCCATTACAGCAACGCATATGTTGGATTCTATGACGGCTAATCCTCGCTGTACACGTGCTGAAGCCTCGGACGTATGTAATGCGGTTTTAGATGGTTCGGATGGGGTGATGTTGTCAGCTGAATCAGCAGCCGGTGCTTATCCGATTGAAGCTTGTACAACGATGTCGGAAATTGCTGAAGAAGCAGAGCTGGTTATCAACTATGCGTCTCGTTTGGAATGGTTAAAGAATTCTTCACAAAAGACAGTGCAAGATGCGGTATCCATTGCGATTTCGGATGCGACATTAACATTAGATAATATTGCGGCGATTGTGGTCTTTACTCAAGGTGGTACAACCGCTCGTCGTATTTCCAAATTCCGTCCGGCTGTCCCAGTTCTTGCTGTTACTTTCAGGGAAGATGTACAACGTAGATTGTTAGCGTATTGGGGTGTTATTCCCGTCTTATCTAAGGTGCAAAACCAATTAACAAATGACGATGAATTAGCATCAGATTTTGCGAAGAAGTTTGGGGTTAAGCCTGGTCAACAAATCATTATTTCGGCAGGCTATCCGACGGGCGAGGGTTCTGCAAATATGATGAAGATTATTACTGTTAAATAGATTTCATTCATTTTGCTTATTGGTAAGTGCTTATCAATAGGCTTTTTTATTGGCAAAAATAAGGTATTTCTCATTTGCTGGAAATATAAGGAAAGAAAGCTATATATAAAATATTCAGTAAAAATAAATATAGATTAAAAAAGTCCTTAAAATAAGGACTTTCAAAAATATTAAAGCGCAGGAACAGGGATTTGAACCCTGGCACCGTGTTATCGATCTACAAGCTTTCCAAGCCTGCCCCTTCAACCACTTGGGTATTCCTGCAATGCCTTTCTATTTTACTATATCGAAACAAAAAAGCAAGAAAAATAAAGCGAATTCCTGCTATATTAGCCTAGAAATTTATGGCGGTTATGATAAAATCGTATAGGAATAATACCGAATCATACAGGAGTAAAGATGAATATAAAAATTAACATTAAAACGCTCATTATAACTTTTTTGTCTGCTATTTTTTGTGGGCTAAGCATCAATCTTTATCTAAAAGCAGGTATTGGTAGCGATTGTATTACCGTATTTGAAGATGGTTTGCATCATACATTGGGAATATCAGTAGGTTGGGCTTCTATTTTATATAGTTGCGTATTCATTACGTTAGCCTATCTATTTGCAAGGAGGTATTTAGGTCTATCTTCTATTCTTTTTTCCATATTGGTTGGTCCGGCAATTGATTGGCTTCAACCTTGTATGAATTTATTACCTAATTCAAATTATCTTTTTGTCCAAATCTTACTTGTTTTATTAGCTATTTTCTTTATTGCTTTATCCGCCAGTTTACTCATACTAGAAGAAAATGGAATGAATCCCTACGATTCTGTTGCCACAGCATTATCACTTCATTTCAATTTACCATATAAACTTATCCGAACCATGATGGATTTTCTTTTATTCCTAATCGGTTGGGCGTTGGGTGGTCGAGTTGGTTTAGGGACGATTGTTGCTTCTCTTTTAACTAGTAGTATGATTTCTTTCCTTGTCCACCGATTCCAAAGTTTTCAAAAAAAGATTGGCGCTTAATTCCGCTAATCTTTTTCTATATATAGAGATAATAATTCCTTAACTCTGGATTGAATGATTTCAATAACTTCCAAAGGAGAAATTACCTTCAAATAAGAGCTTTGTTGCATTAGCCAAGCAATCAAAGGAGGACTAATCGCTGTTTTAACAGCAATTCGATATATCTCCGGACGAGGACTTTTTAAGATAGTTATTTTCTCAAAACGTTCATATAAATCGGTGATAAAGGGATTGGCTTCTTTTATCTTTAATTCCAATTGAAGAGTCTGTTTCAATCCTTTGTACATATTAAAATTACTTTTTAGATATTCTTCTAAAAAGAATGGTTTTAAAATGGCTTCTTTTTCTAAGACCTGTAAATGAAGCACTTTATCCAAACGATAATTACGAATTTCTTTTTCCGGTTCATAATAGCCAATCAAATAATAATGATTATTTTGAATATGCAAGGCATAGGGGCTAAGTCGATATAGTTGCCCATTATGACGAGTAATAACATGGTGATAAATATCGTAATCAAAGTAATGAAATTGTAGCTGTTGTTGTGATTGGATAGCGTTTAAGCAAGTATCCAACAGATTCGCCACTTGTGTTCTTTGCCTTGAATTAGAAATAAAAGGTAGAAAGTGAATAGAACTTTGTTGAAATAAGAAGTCCTCTATTCTTTCACGCCGTTTATCCACGAACATATTGGATTGTCTAAGGGAATGAACCAATAAGAAAGTTTCCCCAGGGTGTAAGAAAGGTTTTAGATAATAACCTTGTTTTTCTCCTTTTTTATCATAAATGATTTGATATCCTTGTTTCTTTAAGATATTTAAGTATTTACGAATGGTTTTATCACTAATTTCGGGATAGCCTTTTAAATTCAAGATAGAGATGATTTCAACCATGGATAACTTATGATTAGAACAATTCGCTTCTTGTTGAAAAATCTCTAATAACGCAAATGATAATTGACTATACTGTAATGAATTCTTCATACCATAATTATAAGCAAGAGGAAAATATTTTCCTAGTGATTAAGAAAATTCTGTCTACTATAAAAGTACAGAAGGAGATAGAAGGATGAATACAAAAAATCAATATCGTTTGGATCAAGTTATATTTTGGATGAGTGCCACATTTTATTTAAATGGGGAGTTATTTCTCTTTGGATTATGTTTAATTTATTTATTCTTTCAAACCATAGAAAAAATGAATGAACATTTCTCCATTGCAAGAATGGTATGTCTATGTTCTTTATCCTTTTTAATGATTCATTTGAGATTATCGCTTAGCCCGATTTTCTGGATTTGGATAGTTTTACATGGTGCATGGCTAGAAAGTTACCAAAGAGAAGATTTCTACTTCTATTTTCCATTCTATATAGGCTTTGTGCTATTAGCACTAATCTTTAAAGGAATGGATGGAACTATGGCATGGATTCATTTGTTCTTCTTACCGGGTTTACTAATTTCAAGTGTTCGTAAATCTATATTAAAAAGGAAAGACACAAAAGCCATTAACGATGACTTTCTAGCATTTCTTTCATAGCCATTCAATGTTTTATGGATAAAATAAGAAACCACCTGTAAAATAGGTGGTTATGATTTGATTGAAAGGGTTTAAAGAATGAAGAATATGGATGTTACCAAAAAGCGTCCTACTTTTGAAGCATTAATTTTGATAATTCTTCACTAAATTGAGCTGGATTATCAATCGGTAAGCCTTGTAATAATAAAGCTTGATGATAAAGAAGAGAAGTGTAGGTAGATAGACTTTCTTCCGGTAAGGACTGAAGTTGTTTGAAGATTGGGTGCTTTGGATTGATTTCAAGAATTTTGGTGGCTTTAGGATTCATATCTTTGACCAATGGATCCTTAGCTAAATATTGTTCCATTTCTAATGAAACACCATCTTCTGCTACTAAACAAACCGGTTGATCCACCAAGCGAGAAGAAATACGCACTTCTTTGACCTTATCGTTTAGACAATCTTTCATCTTAGAAAGAAGGTCTTTGTTGTCTTGACTGATTTTTTCCTTTTCTTTCTTCTCTTCTTCGCTATCCAAATCTAAGTCTGCTTTGGTGATGGATATAAATTCCTTATCGGCATAGCTATGAATGAAGTTCAAGACAAACTCATCACGTTCATCCAATAGATAAATGACTTCTAAACCTTTTTCTTCTAATTTTTTCATAACTGGAAGAGTTTGAATTTCTTCCTCTGATTTACCGGCTGCGTAATAAATGGCTTTTTGGTCTTCTTTCATACGACTCACATATTCTTGTAGAGATGAATAGGATTGTTGACTGGTTTTGAAAAGAAGTAGATCTTGAAGCTCATTTTTCTTCATACCGTAGTTTTGTAAAATACCAAATTTTAGGGTTAAACCAAAGTCATCAAAGAATTTTTCATAACCGGAGCGCTCTTCCTTCATAAAGTCTTCTAAGGCAGAATGAATTTTCTTTTCAATGGACTTGGAAAGGGCTCTTACTTGATGGTCTTGTTGTAGAATCTCACGAGAGATATTCAAGCTTAAATCATCGCAATCAATGATACCTTGCACAAAACGATAGCTTTCTGGAAGTAAATCTTTCGCTTTATCTAAGATAAAGACAGACTTGGCATACAACTGTAAACCAGGTTGGTATTCTTGGTAATAATAGTTATAAGGTGCTTTGGAAGGAATAAAAAGTAGAGCAGAATAAGAAATAGCCCCTTCCACTTGATAATGAATCACCCTAGCGGGTTTATTGAAATCATTGAATTTAGATTGATAGAAAGAAGCGTATTCTTCTTCGCTGATTTCTTTTTTGTTCTTTTTCCATAATGGGATTTGGGAGTTAAGCGTTTCCCATTCTTTGGTAGAAATAGTCTTTTCTTTATCCGTTGGATCAGGGATAGAATGTATTTTTTCCATTTGAATTGGATAACGAACGTAATCAGAATATTTCTTGACAAGGTTTTCAAGTGTGTATTCTTCTAAGAATTCATCGTAATTTTCTTCTTCTGTATTGTCTTTGAGTTTTAAGATAATCTTTGTTCCAAAATGGTCTAAAGAGCTTTCTTCAATAGAGTAACCACTTTCTCCTTTACTGTGCCAACGATGAGCCATTTCTTCACCAACTTTTTTAGAAATTACCTGTACATCTTGACTGACAATAAAGGCAGAATAAAAGCCAACTCCAAACTGTCCGATAATATCAATAGTATCATTTGGTTCTTCCATTTCTTGCTTGAAATCCAAAGAGCCGCTTTTCGCAATGGTTCCCAGGTTTTTATCTAATTCATCAGCGCTCATCCCTAAACCTTGGTCTTCAACAATTAAGGTTCTTTCTTCTTTGTTAGGGAATAATTGAATTTTTAAATCACTTGGATTTAAGGATTCATTTTTCTCAGTAAGGGATTGATAGTAGCGTTTATCCATTGCATCCGATGCATTACTAATCAATTCTCTTAAAAAGACTTCCTTATTGGTATAGATAGAATGAATCATCAAATCCAAAATTCTTTTTGACTCTGTTTTAAATTGTTTCATATAACCTCCTAGCACTCTATTAGTCTAACTGCTAGATATGGTATCACTAAGAAGCAGATGTTTCAATTCATAGCTCTAGTATAAATGGAATAATTTTATATTCACTCTATTATTCCTGTTATTTCCTAGCGACCATAGGAAGAAATGTTTATATTAAAACTATCTATGAGTACAACGATTGAAAACGCAATTCAGACTCTCTTACGTCAATTAAGACGAGTTCGTATTGAGAATGGACTGACGCAGAAAGAAATGGGAGAAATTCTAAATGTGTCTGCCCAATCGGTATCGGCTTATGAAAATGGAACGGTAAGACCGGATATTGAAGTTCTATTTCGTTATATGGAATATTTTCAAATTCCAATGGCTTATTTTTTAAGAGAGTTTAGTCCTGAATTGAAAGAGAAACCAACGGCTTTAGAAATGGAATTACTTTCTGCCTATCGTAAGTCACCACTTTCTATTCAACAAGCCATTCAATTAATATTATTTGGTAATAAAATTTATAAGCAACCTAGTTTTAAAAAGGAAGCTCATTTGGTACATGAAAAAGAAGAGGATTATCTTCCACAAGATTAATCCTTTTGATAAATACGAATTTGGAAAGAAGCTAGAACGACTAGCTTTTTTTGTTGACTAAGACGTTTTCTTCCTTCTATAGCGGTATGATGATAGTAGGGTGTCATTTGAAAGAGGACTTGGAGTTCTTCTTGATTTAAATTCATCCTTTCTTCCATCGTTTCATCTTGGATTAATTTAAGGTTTAAATCCAAGTCTTTTAGACTATTTTCGTAGGGTATATCGTAAAGAATTTCTTTTAGTTGCCACAAATGTTTTTTAGCCGGGCTAACAACAACAAAAATACCTTTTGGTTTTAAAATACGTTCGATTTGTTCTTTAGCAATAGGAGCAAAACAGGTGATAACAATATCTTGAGACTTATCTTCTAATAGATTTTGAAAGAAACTAGCTACTAGGTATTGGGTTGATTTATCCTTTTTAGCGGCGTGTTTAATTGCCACTTTTGCTGCATCAATGCCTATTTTTTCATCAGCAATAAAAGCTCCGGTGTAATAGCCTTCACCACAACCAAAATCAGCTAAAGATTGATGAGGAAATTTCTCTGTTAAGTGAACTAAGTAATCTCTTAAAAAGGAGTAATAATCTTTTTCTAAGAAAGCAGTGCGGGCTTTTACCATGGCTTTTTCATCACCATGGTCTTTTCTTTGCCCCGGTAAGACATGAAGATAGCCTTCTTTCGCTTCATCGAAGTGATGATTGTTTTCACAAAACCAGTCTTTTCCTTGGTGTGATAAGACTTTTTGACAAATTGGACATAACAATTTCATAGCCCCAGTATAACATGACAGCTTGAAGAAAAATGGCAGAAAGAGTAGGATAAAGATAAGGAAAAGAGGAGTTTATCATGGATGAAAATAAAAAACTGGAAGATCAAGTGAATGAAGTTTTTAGCCAAATTAGTACAGGCATTAAAAAAGGAGCTGAAGTGGTCAGTGGTTATGTGAGTCAACAAACTGAAATTTTAAAGCTCAAGGGTGATATTAATCAAGCCAAAAAAGATTTAAAAACAGCTTATGAACAATTTGGTCATGGTGTGTATGAAGAAGAAATACTTAAGAAACCATTTGAAAACAAGCCGTTTCTTTTAGACCAAATTCAAACTAAGGAAAAATTAGTGGAATTATTGGAAGAAAAATTAGGCATTAAAGAAGGAAAATAGCTTCCTTCTTTTTTGTAGGAAAAGAGTCTGAAAGACGATTTTGAAATTATTTATCTACCGGGTTCTTTTTAAAAAATGAAGCGTTTACATTTATAAAAAAAATTGATTATAATAAAATCATGGATTAAATCCAACAGGAAAGAAAAGGAGGATAATATGTCGAAACATTTTAAGAACGTCATCGTTCGTATTCCTGGAACCGGTATTTGTGACGGTATCACTTCAAATCCATCATTGGGACAACCAATCTATGAGAAAGCTCTTGTGCAACACGAACACTATGTAGAAGCGTTAGCAAAGTGCGGGGTAAAAGTAAACGTTTTACCTCCAAATAATAATTTCCCGGATTCTTGTTTTATGGAAGATACAGCACTCTGTACGGACAAGTGCGCAATTATCTCTCGCCCGGGAGCAGATACGCGTCGTGATGAAACACAATTAGAAGATTTCCGTAAGATGTTGTCTAGCTTCTATGGAACTACTTTACATGAGATTACAGCTCCCGGTACAGTAGAACCTGGTGATATTATGATGGTTGGCGATACTTTCTTCATCGGAAAGACTGCTCGTACAAATGACGAAGGCTTCCGCCAAATGAAAGAAATCTTGGAGAAATATGGTAAAACGGTCATTCAAGTCCCTGTTCATGAAATGTTACATTTAAAGACAGGTGTTAACTATCTTGAAGATAATAATTTATTGATTTCTGGTGAATTCATCAATAATCCGCTCTTTGCGACTTTTAACAAGATTGTTGTACCAGAAGAAGAAGCTTATGCGGCAAATTGTATTTGGGTAAATGGAACCGTTATTGTTCCGGCAGGCTATCCAAAGATTAAGGAAGCTGTTGAACACTTAGGTTACAAAGTCATTCTTGTTGATACTTCTGAATATCGTAAGATTGATGGCGGATTATCCTGTCTCTCTTTGCGCTTCTAGCATATTGGTAAGAATCCAAGAGGGAAGGATATTCTCCTTGGGTTCTTTTTTAAAATTAATAATTGGAGAATTTTTATGTCAAAAAGTACAGATTCAAAACAACAAGGCATTAGCTTGTTAGGTTTAGTGGCGCTCACCGTTACAACAGTTGTGGGTGCCGGTATCTTTAACTTACCTCGTGATTTATCACGTTCTGTCGCTCCCGGTCCTGCTTTAGTCGCATTAATTATTGCGAGTATTGCGTTTGCGATTTTCGTTTATTGTTTGAAGTATTTGCGTGATTGTTATCCGGATCAAGATGCAGGAATCTTTTCTTTCCCAGAACAAGGTTTCGGAAAGTTTGTTGGTTTCTTATCTTGTATTGGTTATTGGTTATCTATCGTTGTAGGTAATATCTCCTTAGGAGTATTGGCTGTAAGTTCTTTGGGATATTTCATTCCGATTTTTGCGGGCGGAAATAATATTCCTTCACTATTATTGCTTTCTTTCCTTTTGTGGGTATTCTACTTCATTTGCTCGAAAGGGGCAGAAAGTGCTTCCTTTGTAAATTTAATTATTTGGATTGCTAAGATGGTTCCTATCGTTATCTTCGTAGTGGCGTTATTGGTGGCATTTAAAGTCGATGTATTCCAAACAAATCTTTGGGTAAACGCTTTCGCTTCAGAAGGGTTGCCTTCTTCGGTAGGTGGACAAATTTCTGTTGCGATGGCTTCCACGATCTGGGTTTATGTTGGTATTGAAGGAGCTTTGATTTACTCCGCACGTGCTAAGAATAAATCCGAGGCAGCAAAAGCGCTTGTTGTTGCTTATATTGTTATCGCTGCTATTTACTTGTTAGTCACTGTTTTATCCTTTGGCATTTTGTCACAAAAACAAGTGGCTGATTTGGGTGTTCCTGTTTTAGGAAGTATTTTGGAAGCTGCCGTTGGTAAGTGGGGCGGAATCCTTATGAGCGTAGGTATCATTTTATCGGCTGCTGGATGTTGGTTTGGTTGCTGTATGTTCGCAGGTGAGATTTTAGATGTTGCCGCTCAACATGAAATCATGCCGAAATTCTTAGCTGTTGAAAATAAAAATGGACAACCTATTAATTCGCTCTTGATTTCGACGGTTATTCAACAAATTTTCTTTGTAACAATTATTGTTAATGAATCGATTTATAATGTAATGGCTCTCTTCGCTTCCAGTACGATGTTGGTTCCTTACTTCTTTGTAAGCTTAACAATGGTCAAAGAAGCGATGAAGGCTGATGGTGGATTTAAACTAAATGCTTTATTGGGTGTTATTTCTACTATCGCTATGTCTTACTTGATGTACTCTACAGGTTGGAATTACGTCATTATTACCGCTTTATTATTCGCTCCATGTATTCTTCTTTACTACTTCGCAAGAAAAGAAAATCACAAAGAGTTCTTATCCAACAAGGAAAAGGTTTTGGCTGTTGCTGTTGTATTGCTAGCGATTGTTAGTTTGATTCTCATCTTCAACGGAACCATCAACTTAGCTACTATGTAGATAAAAGAGAAAAGTATATGGGATATCCAAAGTTAGTTATTGATCGCCGGAAACTTTTTCAAAACGCAAAAAATGTCTTGCGAATAGCAACGGAGAAAAATATCCGTATTATGGGCGTGGTTAAAGCTGTCAATGGAAATGAAGAAATTATTGATGTTTTGATAAAGGCAGGGTATACCTTGCTATCTTCCTCTCGTTTACCACAATTAAAAACAATTAAAGAGAAAGATGCGCGCATTGAAACTTGCGCATTGCGGATACCGATGCTGAGTGAATTAAGGGAAGTAGTGCAATGGGCAGATATTAGTTTGAATTCTTCGTTAGAAGTTTTAAGAGCCTTAAACCAAGAGGCGGCATCCCAAAAGAAAGTTCACAAAGTTATCTTAATGACTGATTTAGGTGACTTGCGTGAAGGATTCTTCAAAGAAGAAGACTTGTTGGAAGCTGCTAAAATGGTAGAAGAAGAATGTAATTCTCTCTATCTTTTGGGTATTGGTGTCAATTTAGGTTGCTATGGCTCCATTATTCCTACTAGAGAAAAAATGGAAGAGTTGTGTGAACGTGCCGAGAAAATTAATCAACTTATTCATCGCAAGTTAGAAGTAGTCTCCGGAGGAGCAACCACCAGTTTTCCTCTTGTCGCAAAAGGCTTGATGCCTGAAGGCATTACGCAATTACGTATTGGAGATGGTTTATTCGTGAGCGATTTAGACGAATGCTTCGGTTACAAGATGTTTGAATCGGAACAAGAAGCGTTTGTATTAAAAGCAGAAATCATCGAGGTTCGTGAAAAACCTAGTCACCCAATTGGAGAAATCGGTGTCGATGCATTCGGTAATAAAAAAGTTTATATCGATAAAGGAAATCACATACGCGCTTTAATTGCGGTAGGTAGACAAGATTTAGGCGATTGTCATCATTTACAACCACTTGATTCGCACTTAGAAGTTATTGGCGGTAGCAGTGATCACACCATCCTTGATATCACCAATTGCGAGAAAAAATACCAAGTTGGTGATGTGGTAAAATTCCACATCATGTATGAGAATCTGTTGATGTTATGTCAGTCAACATATGTTGAAAAAGAGTTTGTAGGAGAAATATTATGTTAAGATTCACAAATGCTATCGTTAGAAAACCTTGTAAAGCTATGATAGAAGGTATTGCTACAGGTATGTTTAGCGAAGAATCACCTATTTATGAAGATGCTTTGCGTCAACATGAGTCTTATGTCAAAACACTTGAAGAATTAGGTGTTTCTGTTCTTGTTTTAGAAGCTTTGGAACAATATCCAGATTCTTGCTTTGTGGAAGATCCGGCTGTGGTCATGAAAGACTTTGCGGTCATTACGAATTCTCCACGTGAAACTAGAAATGGAGAAAAAGACGAAATCTTACCGGCAATCCGTCAATTCTACAAAGAAGATGAGATTTATGACATCCAATCACCAGGAACAATGGAGGGTGGGGATGTTATGTTTGTGGATGGTCATTTCTATGTAGGTCTCTCCGAGAGAACAAATCTTGAAGGGGTAAGACAATTCCGTGAAATTGTACAGAAATATGGTTATGATGTAACGAGTGTTCCTGTAACTGAAGGCTTACATTTGAAGGATTTTGTGATTTACTTAGAGAACGGGAATATGTTATTAAGTGAAAAAATGAATAACGAAGAAGCTTTCGCAAAATTCAATCGTTTTGTTGTGCCGAAAGAAGAACTTTACGCAATCAACAGCTTATACATCAATGGAACGGTGATGGTTCCTGATGGTTTTCCAAAAACGAAAGAATATATCGAATCCTTAGGTTACCCAGTTAAAGTAGTGAACACCGATGAATTTAAGAAAATCGATGGTAGTTTGACTTGCTTATCCTTGCGTTTCGAAAAGTAATTTTACAATCTATCATAAGAAAAAATATTGTCGTCAATGGTTGCACTTGATTTGATAATTGCCGATTTTGAAATAGATTATTAGTACAATGATTATATATGAAGTGCTATTGTAAACAATTATTTTCCATGATATAATCCGCGAATGTAAGCGTTTCGCTTATTGTATTTAGAATTAAAATAATTTAAAGGAGGAGAAGACTAAAATATTAGTCTATACAAGAAAATGGTGTCGAATAATAGATTTAAAAAATTCAAAAAAATTGTTTTTTCTTCGTTTATGACTGCTATGATGGTTATAGGGATGGCAAGTCCTTTAAAAGTTAATGCCGCACCTAATCAACCTGATTATAGTAAGAAACACAAAATTATTTCAATTGATGCAGGACGTAAGTATTTCAGTGCAGATAGTATTAAAAATATTATTACTCATGCGCATAAAAAAGGTTTTACTCATTTACACTTATTATTAGGAAATGATGGTTTAAGATTTACTTTAAATAATATTGATTTGCAAATTGGTTCAAAAAAATACACTACTGATAAGATTAATGCCGCTATTAAAAAAGGTAATAAGAATTACATGATATCTAAAAATGCAGGCAATATTCCTGATGCAGATAACGTATTAACAGAAACTGAAATGAACGATATTATCAAACATGCCAAGGATAATAATATTACAATTATCCCTGGTATGAATATGCCTGGTCATATGGATACAATTGTTACTGTAATGCAAGAAATGGGAGATTTAGGAGAAGTTCGTTTCGCTGCAAGTAAGTGGGGAACTAAAACGTTTTCTAAAACAACTATGGATTTTGAAAATGAAAAAGCTAATGATTTTTTAAAAGCTTTTCTAAACAAATATTTAGATTATTTCCAAAAACAAGGGATTAAAGATTTTAACTTTGGTGCTGATGAAATCGGTAATGATGCAGTTGGTACTAATGAAGGTGGTTATGGTTATGTTGTAAATAACAATAAGTACAATAAATTAGTATCGTTAATTAACGACTTAGCTGAAAAAATTATCAATCATGATATGCAAGCTTATGTTTTTAATGATGGTATGTATTATAATGATCGTACTGATGCTAAGATTGACCCAAGAATTAATGTGTTCTATTGGTCAAGCGGTGGACGTAGCTGGGGTGGTCCTAAATATACTTCACCTAGCACTATTGCAAATAAAGGGCATAAAATAATTAATACTAATGAAAGATGGTATTATGTTTTAGGGCGTGAATTAAAAGAAAGTCCACATTGCGGAGGAGCTTATCATGCATTCCCGGCACCAAATAAAGATCCAAATCAAGCTTCAACCGAAAAAATGAAATCATTTAAGTTTGATCATGTAAGAAATGGTAATAATGATACTACAAACATTTCTACAATTGGGTCAATGATTTGTTTATGGTGTGATGAACCTCAAATGACTTATGATGAAAGTAAGCTATTTAAATATATGGACATTTTTGTTGAAAATAATAAAAATGTGTTTGAAACAAAACCGTCTACACCTACACCGGGAACTAAAATGAAAAGAACAATGTCTGTTAAAGACACAATGAAAGTTATTTCAATTGATTCAGGGCGTAAATATTTTACTCCAACACAAATTAAAGATATTATTACACGTGCAAGTGATAAAGGTTATACACACTTACAATTAATCTTAGGTAACAATGGGTTAAGATTTGCCTTAGATAACATGGAAATTAAAGTAAATGGGAAAACGTATGCCAGTGATGATATTAAATCTTATATTACAGCTGGTAATAAAAGATATATGTCCACTAAAGGAGCATCTTATACTCAAAATGCTGATAAGTATTTAACTGAATCAGAAATGAATGATATCATTAATTTTGCAAAACAAAAGAAAATTGAAATTATTCCATTAATTAATACACCCGGTCATATGGATGCAATCTTAACAGTACTCGAAAAAGCCGGATTAACAGATGTTAGATACGATTGTAAAGATTCTTCATATGACGAAAAAGGTAATCCATCAGAAACTACAATTTCTATGGCTAATGACGAGGCATTAGAATTCTCAAAAGCTTTTGTTAAAAAGTATATGGATTATTTCTCTTCTAAAGGCTCCAAATTCTTTAATATTGGGGCAGATGAATATGGTAATCATGATTCTAACTGTCAAGGATTTACCGATTTAATGAAATTAGGTTTATATGGTAAATTTGTTAATTATTTAAATGAATTAGCTAAATATTCAGTAGATCATAATATGAGACCAATGGTATTTAATGATGGTATTTATTATGATCATAAAGATCAATATGGGCAATTTGATCCAAACATCTTAATTGCATATTGGACACCAGGATTTAAATACAACAATAAGTGGCCTTATAGCCCTGCTAAAACTACTTATTTAAAATCAAAAGATCATGAAATCTTAAATACTAATGATGAATGGTACTATGTACTTGGTAGTGGGCAACAACAAGGTACAAATGGTGTTTGGTGGTATTGGTTAGGTATGGCATTAGATGGAATGAAGAAAAAGAAATTTGATGTCAATCCAGGTGAAAAAGTAGATACTGTAGGTTCAATGATTTGTGCTTGGTACGACTTCCCAAGATTATCGTACAATACTGGCGATTTTAATAAATGGGTTGATACATTTGCTGAATTAAATCCGGATGTATTTAAAAAGAGTGGTACTACTCCAGTGCCTAGTGAAAAAGATGCTGATTATACTGGTGTAGATAATGAAATTGCAGCTTATGAAAAAAATCATAAACCATACAAACATTTATTTACTGATAAATCAATTCAAAGAGTTGAAAACGCAATTGCAAAAGTAAAAAGAGGACTTAAAGAAAGCGAACAATCAAAAGTAGATGCTTTTGCTAGAGAAATCCATGATGCAATTAAAGCACTTCAATATAAACCGGCTGATTTTAGTAAATTAGATGCATTATCTTCTAAGATAATGAATGCTAATAAGAACAAAGATTTATATACAGAAAAATCATTTGCTGAATTTAAAAAATTATACGATGCTATAAATGAAGCTCGTAACTTCACTATTTTGGATCAAGAACGCCTTGATAGATTAGTAGAAGGTTTAAAGAAAGCTATTGCCGGATTAGAATATAAAGATGCTGATTATAAAGTAGTTGAAGATGCTAAAAAAGCAATTCCTGAAAAATTAGAAGAATTATATATTCCAGAAACTGTAAAAGCTGTAAAAGATGCAGTTGCTGCAGTTAAACAAGGATTAAAAATTACTGATCAAGAACAAGTAAATAAATTCGCTGAAGAAATTATTAAAGCTACAAAAGCATTGAAATTCAAACCGGCAAATTATGATGTTGTTGATAAAGTAATCAATTCAATTCCTAAAAAACTTGAAGCATATACTGATGCAAGTTTAAAGAAATTAGAAGAAGCATTAAATAAAGTTAAAGCTCGTGATTTAACAATTGATAAACAAGAAGAAGTAAATAAACAAGCTAAAGAAATCGAAGAAGCGATTGCTGGATTAGTTAAAAAAGATTTTGATTATGCAATGCTTGAAAGTACAAACCCACAACTTGGTCAAGAAGCAAGATTTAAATCTGAAGCTGATTTTAAAAAGTTCGAAGGTGTTGTTATTGATGGTAAATTGATTGATTCATCTCACTATAAAGCATATGCCGGTTCAACTGTTGTTGTATTATCAAAAGAATTCACTAAGACTTTAAAAACCGGCAAACATACTATTAAAATTTTATCAGTAGATGGTAAAGCAACAGCAAGTTTTGAAGTTAAAGCTGTTGAAGCTGCTCCTCGTGTTCCATCAATTCAACCTAAGACTGATTCTAAAAATATTGGCAAAAAGGCTAATAAAACAAATAAAAAAACAGATGTTAAAACCGGCGATGAAGCTAATCTATTTGGTTTTGGGGCTTTAGGATTATTGTCAATCTTAGCTTTAGTATCATTAAAGAAAAAATATAATTAGTCTAAGTAAAATATTATAGTATTGTGAAATTTTGTAGGAAAACCCTTTGAAAAAACGTAGGGTTTTACCTAAAGTTAAGGAAATGATAGAGTATTTATCATTTCCTTTTTATGTGATTACTTGATTTCTTAACCTTGTTAGTTAGTTTATCCGGTGAGTAGGATGTATACCCGTTATCTAAACTTAGTATCATAAGGGCATCTACCTCCGTGGTTTACTAAGCGTACATAGAAGGTGTGTACATCTTTATTATTCTTTTTAGATATTACCTCTTTACAGTATTCTACTTCATCATCTTTAAGAGCGATGATAGAACTAATTGAATCGTTAATCATAAATAAAAAACCTCCTTTCAGAATAAGATTCAATCTCATTCCAAAAAGGAGTTTTATACAACTAGACCCTACAAATTTTCAAAGGGAAATTTAAAATACCCTATATTTTTTCAAAGATGGGGTATCACCCTACAAAATTTCAAATTACTCATTTAGGCGAAGGCAAGACCTTAACTATATCCAAATAGAAGTCGGAAGTAACGGATTTGAAAAAAGAAAAAGATAGCCTATATTCTCAAATCATAGATATACGAGAAGAGGTTGAACAAATTGAAAGTGTTAGAAGGTGTATAGAGAAATTACAACAAGAAAATAGAGAACTAACACAGGTAAAGAAACAAGAATCAGGTCTGTAAAATCGGGCTGAAATATGGTATAATTATAAATGTTAAGTAAAATTAATTGGAATTTATGGAGGAAAATATGAGAAGCGGACATATAATATATAAAGTAAACAACTTGCAAGCAGCAGTTGAAGAATGGAGAAACAAGGGCTTTGAAGTAGAGTATGGAAGGAAAAAAAATCCATTCAATGCTCTAATTTACTTTAGTGAAGGAGCCTATATTGAACTTCTGCAAAATACTGGAATGCCTAAAATAGTAATCTTTTTTAGTAAGGTATTCGGTGTAAGTAAAAAAATGGAAAGATTTTATTATTGGAACAATTGTGATGAAGGTTGGTGCGGTTTCTGTATAGAAAAGGACTTTGGAAATTTGGATGAAGAAGTTGCCTTTTTAAACAAAAATGGAATTAAAGGAGTATTATTTAATAATCTCAAAAGAGTTGATACTAAGGACAGAGTTTTGAAATACAAGTGTTTTTTTCCTGAAGGATTGGATTTTCCGTTTTTGATGAGTTATTTCAGCATTGATCCCAAACCTGTGAATTTTACACATCCAAACGGGATAAGGAAAATAAAGAAAATTGTTTTTAAAATTGACGAAAAAAACGCAAGTATTTTGAAACAACTGATACAAGATGATGTACTGGAAATTATTGTTGACGATAAGGAAAAAGGCATAGTTGGTGTTGAATATGATATGGGGAGTGATTTTATGAAAAAGAAAAATCTATAATTTGTCTAATTGAATATAATAATTTGAGAGACAGTAAAGCAAAATGGTTTGCTGTTTTTTGTTGTTCAATTTTTGATAAAAGCATCTATAAATACAAAAAAGTACTAGATAAAATGCTCTCTGCCCTTTTGTATCAAGCGTTTCGTTTAAAAATGGTTAATAGGCAGAAAATATTAGTTGTCCAAAATATCCAGGAAAGGCATTTTCTAATTTTTCATAAATACTTTCCTCTGCTTCAATCAGGGCGATTTTATCATCAATTATATTTTGCTTTTTTCTAAGTAAAGAAGAAAGCGAGTTACCATTGGACGATAAACACTTTTCTATCTCAGATATACTAAGCCCTACTTTTCTAAATAATGAAATTATATTTGGTGTAACTAAATCCTCATCACGATAATCTCGATAGCCATTTTCTAATTTCAGCGGCTGAATCAAACCTTTCTCTTCATAACACTTGATGGTTTTTCTAGTCAAACCTGTTTTCTTTTGAATTTTATTTCTAAGCATGGTTTTACACTTCCTTGATTAAAGGATAATCCAGTCCCTAATGGACAGGTCAAGACTTATATTAATATTTTTTCTCCTGCATACGGTACTGTACCTTTCCTTCTGCAACAAATCCACATATTGGGGGTGCATTTTTTCTGTTATCCAGTCCCTAGTGTCAACCCTAGCCTATGGATATGTTCCCACTCAGCCTTTATTTTCTACATTTTATTTACTTAGTGGGTGCAACTCTTGACATTAATACTACCGTTTCAACATGAGGCGTTTGGGGAAATAAATCAAAGGCTTGAATGGTTAAAATTTGGTAAGCTTCTTTTAAAACAGAAAGGTTTTTAGATAAGGTTGCCGGGTTACAGGAAATATAAATCATTCTTTCTGGCTGAATTTTTAAAATAGCATCCAACATACCATCATCCAATCCACTGCGAGGCGGATCTACTAATAAAGTATCAATGGAATGTTTTTTAGCAATCTTATACAAACCGTCTGTTGCATCACCACATTCAAAGTAACAATTCTCAATATGATTTAAAGTCGCATTTCTTTTTGCGTCTTGAATGGCTGTTGGATTTAATTCAATCCCATAAACATTCTCTGCTTTTGAACTTGCTAATAAACTCATGACACCAATACCACAATAGGCTTCCACGAGGGTATGACATGGTTCAACCTTTGAAATGGCATAGCGATAAAGAGCTTTTGCTTGTCCGGTATTCAACTGAAAGAAAGCTTCAGGGGATAATTTTAATTGAATGCTTTCAAAAGGAATGGTTAAAGACTTTTCTCCAAAAAGAAGCTTCGTTGTATGGCCGAAGAATTGTTTGCTTTGTTTTACGGTGTTAATAGATTGATAAAGAGAATTTAGATTAGAAATATCCTTTAGATCATTGATAAGATTATCGGATAGAGTATCCTTACCAGTAATTAAAGTGGCTTGGCTTTGACCTTCGATTGAACGAATGATTAAATAACGCAAGCCTTTTTTAGTTTGTTTTGAGTAAGCGGGGAAGTGGTGCTTATTTAAAATAGACAATAAATTCTTACGAATTCTTTCAACCTCCGGAGTATGCGTTAAGAAATTATGCACCACTTGGAAGTGATTGGAATTCGGTAAGAATAAACCACAGACCAATTTACCATTTCTTTCTTGTACTGGTAGTTTGCATTGATTACGATAAGAAAATTCATGTTCAGCCGGGTTGATTTTGCGGACCCAACGGCTTTTAACTTTGGCGTATTTCCAAAGGGCTTCAGTTAATAAATTCATTTTGAAGTCCAATTGTTTCGCGTAGTTAATCGCAAAGAATGGATGACCTAGTCTTTCTTCGGTAGGGGAAGGGCTTTTCCAACGGTAATCAGCCTTTTTCAAAAGTTGATTTATCTCACCGTAAGCATAGTGATTTTTATTTTGGGTAATTTTGGCATCAATGATTTCATCTGGAAATGCGCCTTGAATAAAGATTGGTTTTTTCCGGTCATAGGCGATACCCTCGCCATTGATACCAATTTTTTTGATTTTTAGTTTCATAAAAATAGTATACATTTTGAAAGTGCTTTCATTTTAAAAAAAGTATATTTTGATTATTTCACATAATTTTCACATTTTGGTTGAATTTATAAAATTTCCTATTTATCATTGAGATAAGAACGGAAAGCGTTTAGGAGGAAAAATGAAAAAATTATTCAAGGTTGCTTTAGCCGGTCTTCTTTCCCTAAGCTTAGTTGCTTGTGGAAATAAAGATAGTGGTAAAACAACCGACAACAACAAAAAGACGGATATGAAAGTGGCAATGATTACTGACTCTGGTGATATTACAGACCAATCTTTCAACCAAGCAACCTATGAAGCTGCTAAGGCATGGTCCGAAGCTAATGGGGCTAAATTTACTTATTATAAGCCTGCAGGAGATAATACAACTGATCGTGTTAACATGATTGAAAAGGCAGTGGATGATGGATATAACGTTATCGTTATGCCTGGTTACTTATTTGCGGGTGCTATTGTTGATGTTGCCGGCAAGAAAGAAATGGAAGGCGTTAAGTTCGTTGCTCTTGATGTGGCCGCCGGTGATTTAATCGAAGCCGGAACAAAGAAAACTGGTGAAAAATACGATTTCAAACCTGAAAATTGGGACGTAAAGAAATATTATAATACAAAGAATGTTTATTCTGCTATTTATCATGAAGAGATTCCTGGTTATATGGCCGGTTACGCTGCTGTTAAGTTAGGTTACAAGAAACTTGGTTTCTTAGGCGGTATGGCTGTTCCTGCTGTTGTTCGTTATGGTTATGGCTTTATTCAAGGTGCTGAAGCCGCAGCTAAAGAATTAGGTCTTAAGGATGTTGAAATTAAGTACGCTTATTCAAACCAATTCAAAGGTGATGCGGATATCACAGCCGCTATGGATACATGGTACAAAGGTGGGACGCAATTAGTCTTCTCTTGTGGTGGAGGTGTCTTCACATCTGTTGCCGAAGCCGCTAAGAAAGCAAAGGCTAAGATTATCGGTGTTGACGTTGACCAAAAGGCAACCATTGATGGAACTTATGGTGAAGGCTTAACCGTTACTTCAGCTATGAAGGCTTTAGGTACAGCCACAAAGGATACTTTAACAGCAATTAAAGATGGCAAGTGGAATGAAATTGTTGGTAAGATTGATAACTTAGGTGTCGTTTCTGCTGATGATTCTAAGAACTATGTTGGTTTACCGGCAACAACACAATTTGGTAAGGGCTTCACAAAAGAAGACTACGCTAAGTTAGTGAAAGATATTTATGAAAAGAAATTAACGATTTCTTCGGATGCGAACACAGAACAACTTCCTAAGACTGAAGTTGTCAAAGTAACAAATCTAGGAAGTATCAAGTAGTTTGACTTAAAAGGCTACGAAAGTAGCCTTTTTTAAAACGCTTAAATTTATATGTGAATTATTTTATAATAGAAAAAACAAGGAGGATTCAAACGTGCAAACTCCATATGCAATTGAGATGTTACACATTACGAAACGTTTCCCCGGTATTATTGCGAATGATGATATCACACTCCAATTGAAAAAAGGTGAAATCCACGCTTTATTGGGAGAAAATGGAGCAGGTAAGTCAACATTGATGTCTGTTCTTTTTGGCTTATACCAAGCTGAAGAAGGGGAAATTCGGAAAGATGGTGAAGTGGTTACTATTCAAGATCCAAATGATGCTAATCGTTTAGGGATTGGAATGGTGCATCAACACTTTAAATTGGTGCAGTGTTTTAGTGTCTTAGATAATATTATTTTGGGTGTTGAAACCACGAAGAATGGTTTTTTAGAAAAAACGGAAGCGAGAAAGAAGGTTTTGGATTTATCCAATCGTTATGGTCTAAAAGTGGATCCCAATGCCTTAATTGAAGAAATTACGGTTGGTATGCAACAAAGAACTGAAATTTTAAAGATGCTCTATCGGGATAACGATATTTTAATCTTTGATGAACCAACGGCGGTTTTAACCCCACAAGAAATTGAAGAACTCATGCAAATCATGAAGAACTTAGCTCGGGAAGGGAAGAGTATCTTATTTATTTCACATAAATTGAATGAAATCATGGAAGTAGCGGATCGTGTATCGGTTTTACGTCGTGGTAAGTACATTGGTACCGTTGATGTCAAAGGAACAAGTGAAAAAGAATTATCGAAGATGATGGTTGGTCGTGATGTTCAGTTGGTGGTAGAAAAGGCGGAAGCTAAGCCAAAGGATGTTGTGCTTTCTTTAAAGAATATGACCGTTCCTTCTAAACAGCATAAAAACAATGCGGTTAAGAATGTTAGCTTTGATGTTCGCTCCGGTGAAATTGTTTGTATTGCCGGAATTGATGGTAATGGTCAAAGCGAATTGGTTTATGGCATTACGGGTTTAGAAGCCATTAGTTCTGGTGAAGTGCTTTTAAATGGTAAAGACATTAGTAAGGATACGATTAAACAACGTTCTAAATTCATTAGTCATATTCCGGAGGATCGCCAGAAACATGGTTTAGTGCTGGATTATCCCTTGGATTACAACATGATATTACAACGGTATGACGAAGAATCTTTCACTAATAAAGCTGGTTTCTTAAAGAAAAGCGAAATTCGTCAATATTCTGACCGTTTAATTGAAAAATTTGATGTTCGCTCTGGTCAAGGGTCATCCACGATTGCCCGTTCAATGTCGGGTGGTAACCAGCAAAAAGCCATCGTTGCTCGTGAATTGGATAAGAAACATAATTTATTAGTTGCCGTACAACCAACGCGTGGTTTGGATGTTGGGGCAATTGAATATATTCACAAACAATTGGTTCGATCTCGTGATAATGGTGATGCGGTTCTCTTGGTTTCTTTGGAATTAGAAGAAGTAATGAATTTATCCGATCGTATTTTAGTGATGTATGAAGGTGAAATTGTTGGTGAATTAAATCCAAAAGAAACAACGGTGGAAGAATTAGGTTTATATATGTCGGGTGCGAAGAGACAAGAGAAGGGAGTTTCTCATGAAGCATAAAAAAAGTACTGGTTTATCAGAATCCATGCAAACCATCCTTTCTTCTTTGATTTGTATCTTAATTGGTTTGTTTATAGGATATTTAGTTTTATTGGCGATTAATCCAAAAGGAGCTACGGAAGGTATTTTTACAATCATTAAAAATTTTATGACCTTTACAAGAAGTTCCTCGCGTTTAAAATATTTTGGTACAACTTTAGTCAAGACGGCACCGTTAATCCTATGTTCGTTATCGGTTTGTTTCTGTTACAAAGTTGGTTTATTTAACATTGGAGCGGCCGGTCAATACACAGCTGGTATTGCGACTTCCCTTTATCTGGCTTTAGCTTTCCATATGCCTTGGTATATCTGTATGCTTGGGGCTTTAATGATGGGAGCTTTCGTCGGTTTTATCATTGGCGTTTTAAAAGCGTATCAAAATGTTAATGAAGTTATTTCTGGTATTATGTTGAACTGGATGATTCTCTATGGCACCAACACCTTATTAGCAAAGGTAAAACAACCAGCTTCTCCTTATACCTTTAGCTTAGAGGGTACAAACTCAGTGTTACCAAAATTGGGATTGGATGAATTATTTGGTAACCAATATGTAACCATTGCGGTGCCTTTAGCGATCTTAATCGCACTATTGGTTTGGATTGTTTTAAATAAAACCAAGTTCGGCTATGAATTAAAAGCCACCGGCTACAACAAAGAAGCGGCGCGTTACGCCGGTATGAAAGAAAAGAAGAATATCATCGTTACTTTAATGATTGGTGGTGCTTTAGCCGCTTTGGCGGCTGCCTTATTGTACTTAACAGATTTTGAGCAATGGGCAACGACTTCTTCTTCCGTTCCAAGCATGGGTTTTGATGGTATTGCGGCCACATTCTTAGGTGGTTTACATCCAATTGGTTCTATCTTCTCTAGTTATTTCATTGAGCATATCACATTAGGTGGATCGTATTTGGATAAGTCCTTATATCCGTCTCAAATTGCGGATTTAATCTCAGCGACGATTATTTATTTCAGTGCTTTCGTTCTCTTTATGAAAGTTTGGTACAAACGTCACCAACAAATGAAGTTTGAAAAGAAACAAGAATTACAGAAGGGAGAAGAAAAATGATTTTATTAATTCAATATACATTAGTTTTCGCTTCCGTTCTTCTATTAGTGGCTTTAGGTGGTGCCTTTTCAGAACATTCCGGTGTAATTAACTTAGGATTAGAAGGCATCATGGTCATGGGCGCTTTGGGTGGTGCTTTAGCCATGAAGTATGTGCCACTTAGTGTTGGCCCCTTGGGTATGTTGGTTGCTGTTATCCTAGCATCCGCATTATTTGGTTTCTTATTTAGTTGCTTGCTAGGAATTGCCTCAGTGAATTTAAGTGCGGATCAAACCTTGGTTGGTACAGCTATGAACATGATTGCGACAGCTGCGGCGACAGTTATTGTTAAGGCAATTAATCAAGCTGAAAATCCGGATAATGTTTCAGCCACTTTAAAATACGTTGAACAGAAACAATTCTTCTTAATTAATGTGGGAGGCTTTGAATTAACTTGGTTTATGATTTTGGCTGTTATCTTATTGATTGTAGCTTTCTATTTGATGTATAGAACCAAGTTTGGTTTACGTTTAAGAGCCTGTGGAGAAAATCCACATGCGGCTGATTCAGTTGGTATCAATGTCTATAAGATGCGTTGGGCAGGGGTATTGATTTCCGGTATCTTAGGTGGTTTAGGTGGTCTTGTCTATATCACCTCCGGTGTTTCAGAATGGAAGTTTGAAACAGGTGTTGCCGGTTTCGGTTTCTTATCCTTAGCGGTTATGATTTTTGGTCAATGGAAGCCATTGAACATTGGTTTAGCTGCCTTATTATTCGGTTTCTTTAGAGCTTTAGGAAATGTTTATCAAGGCTTGTCTTGGTTAACAGCTCTACAGATTCCTTCAACGGTTTATAACATGATGCCTTATATTGTATCCTTAGTGGTCTTGGCCTTTACATCCAAGAATTCAAGAGCACCTAAGGCAGAAGGTATTCCTTACGATAAGAGTGTGAGATGACGAAAAAGTCATCTCTTCTTTTATTTATGTTTTGAATTGTCAAGTTAAGTGCAACATCCATGGATACCTTAAGCGTAGGCTTTACGATAGTAACTTATGCAATAATCCGAGCCTTTATCACTTCTTTCATTATTGGATTAGTGACCTATCTTCTTTGTTTACCGGCTTGTTTTGTAGGTTAAAAGTTAAGCATTGGTTTATTGAATTATTCTTCTTTAGCAGGAGGAATTGTTCTCATCATTATAGGGATAAGCAGGTTATTTTAGAGGAATTTCCATAAAGAAGTTCTTTTCTTTTTTTCAAAAATAAAGGTATAATAAAAACATTTAGGAGGTCATATGAAGGTTCCATTTTCAAAATATTTACAGAAACAAGCTTCAAGTCTAAAGGAAGTGATTCAACAATTAAATAAAAAGTATAATTATGTGTCTATTTTATCTTCCGATAGTTATGGATTAGATGTGAATGTACTTAAAAGTGCGACACAAATCAGCAGTAAAACACTAGCGAGTGAAAGAGGTATTGTCATTCGTGTTTGTCAGGATGGTCAATACGCAGAATATGCGTTTAATACCAATGATTTAAAAAATCCAAGTGCTTTGGCAAAAGAAATAGAAGAAAGGCTTTCAGAACAAAGTCAATTATTAAATGAGCTACATGTTCAAAGCTATAAGACAGCAATATTAAGTGATGAACCATGTGAATTATTCGTTGAAAAAGAAGCCGAACAATTGGTTGGAACAGCGGACACAAAGTCACTAGTTGAAAAGTTAGAAACATTGGGCAAAAAGATTGCCGATAATCATGAAGAAGTGATTGAATACATGGTGGCTAGTCATAGTACCCATGTGAATAAAATGTTTTTAACCATGAATCGTGATTTAAGACAATCGTATGAATACTCAGAAGCCTATGTGGTTTCCATGGTTCAAAAGGATGGTAAGGTTAAACAAGCTGTTAAAACTGCTTCCGGTTTAAAAGGGCCAGAAATCATTGATGAATTAGCACCACTCATTGACCAATTGCACCTGGTTGGTAACGATTTATTATCGGCTGAAAGAGTTGAGCCGGGAGAATATGAAGTTATCACAAGTCCGGAAATCACCGGCTTAATTGCGCATGAAGCCTTTGGTCATGGGGTGGAAATGGATATGTTTGTTAAGGATCGTGCGATTGGCAAGGAGTTTATTGGTAAACGCGTTGCTTCTGATTTAGTATCTATGCATGAAGGAGCTTTAATTGCTGAAAATGTTACGAGCTATGCTTTTGATGATGAGGGAACGCTGGCTCAAGATACCTTAGAAATCAACCATGGTATCTTAGAAACGGGCATTTGTGATGCTTTATCAGCGCTTCGTTTAGGTGTGCAAGCAACGGGAAATGGTAAGCGTGAAAACTTTGAACATAAAGTGTATACCCGTATGACCAATACCGTTTTTGATTCAGGAACAGATAGTGTAGAGGATATGATCGCTTCTATAAAATATGGCTATTTATTAGAAGAAATGGCTTCTGGCATGGAAGATCCAAAGCATTGGGGTATTCAATGTATGGTTGGTTTAGGTCGTGAAATTAAAGATGGAAAACTAACAGGTAAAGTGGTTGCACCATTAATCTTAACGGGTTATGTACCAGATGTATTAGGGAATATTTCTATGACTTCACCAGACCGTTTGATTTTCGGTGCCGGAGCTTGTGGAAAAGGTCATAAAGAGTGGGTGAAAGTGACCGATGGTGGTCCTTATTTAAAGACGAAAGTGAGATTAGGCTAATGTTGGAATTGATTAAAAAAAGTTTAAAAGAACTTGGAATTTCAATTTGGGAAATCCAAGAAAGAACAAGTCAGGCATGGGAATTTTATTTCATTAAGCATGCTTTAGATCAACACCGTATCAGAGATGTCAAGCATACAGATGTGACGGTTTATGTGGGAAATGAAGATGGTAGCTTAGGTAATGCCGGTGCTGAAGTACCACCATTTTCAAGCGAAGAAGAAATCCTTTCGATTTTAAAAGAATTAAAGGAAAGAGCAGGTTATGTTCATAACAAATCCTATTCTTTAGTATCTAAGTCGACCGAAGGTTTTGTACAAAAGGTCGATTTGAAACAAATTTCAAAGGACTTTATTTCAACCGTTCAATCGATTCCGGAAGATGAAGAAAAATATATTAACTCTTATGAAATCTTTGTTGAGGAAAAGAGGGATCATTATATCAATTCCAATGGTGTGGATGTTCAAAATGTGTATCCATCTTCGATGTTAGAAATTATTTTGAATGCTCGCAAAGGTAATCATGAAATTGAACTATACCGCAATTATAAAAGTGGTACTTGTGACAAAGATTTCCTTCAAAAAGATATTCAAAAGGTCTTACAACAAGGAAAAGATCGTTTATCTACAGTTCCAACCCCGGCTTTAGAAAAGATGCCAATCTTATTTTCAAATGAAAATGTGGTTACTTTATTCCAATACTATAAAGTTCAAATGAACGCCCAAGCGCTTTTGAGCGGTGCTTCTTCATGGAAAAGCGGTGAAGAAATTTGTAAGGATGTAAAAGGGGATAAAGTGACTATTCAATCTCTTTCAAAATTAAATAATTCTTCCTATAACGCTTCCGTTGATCAAGATGGTTCGGCTTTAGGGGATTGTGTTTTATTAGAAGACAATATACCTAGAAAATTTATTGGTAGCCGTCGTTACGCTAGTTATGTAGGCTTAGAGGATACTTTTATCCCAAAGAATTATTATATTTCAGGTGGCACTTACGATGAAGAAGAGCTAAGAAAAGGAGATTATTTGGAAGTTATTGAATTCTCTGATTTCCAAATGAATCCTATCAATGGTGATTTTGGTGGTGAAATTCGTTTGGCATATTTGCATAAAGATGGAAAGATTATTTCGGTGACAGGTGGTTCTTTATCGGATAATTGGTTAAATCAAATTCAAAATTTAAAATTATCAAAAGAATCAACCCAGTATAACGATAACCTTGTGCCTTCCCTTGTCTTATTACCGGGGGCGATGGTAACAGGAGTTGAACATGAATAAAGAAGAATTAATGAAGACTTACCAAGATTGGAAATTTTCTTGTTCAGCCTATGAAATGGCATTAACGATTATTGGCATTGATAAACAAACCGTGGCACCAAGTAGCGGTGCTTCTTATCGTGATCCAAGAACGGCTTATTTGGCTGGTATTGCATTTGAAAAGAGTAATAATCCAAAGATGAAAGAAGTGATGGAAGCTCTTTTGAAAGAAGAGTTAAATGAAGATTTCCGTAAAGAAGTGGAAATGGAATTAAAGGAAACGGAGAAATACCAATCTGTTCCCCAAGATTTCTATGTAGCGCATTATGCCCGTAATGATGCGTCTTATGATGCTTGGTTAAAGGCAAAAAAAGAAGAAGATTTTGAAGTCTTTAAACCTCATGTTCAAGGTATTATTGAAGATCAAAAGAAGTTGATTGCTTATCGCAATAAACCAGAAGATGTGTATCATCAATTGTTAAGTGATAATGAAAATGGGGTGTCGGTGGAATTTTATGATGATTTCTTTAATACGATTAAGAAAGAATTGCTTCCTTTCATTCAAAAGCTTCAAAGTGCCAAACAGCCGGATACTTCTTTCTTAGAAAAAGAATACCCGATTGCTAAACAAAAAGAATTCATGGAAGAAGTTTTGGACTACATTCATTACACAAGCGATTGGGGTTATCAGAATGAATCGGAACATCCGTTTACAACCGGTGTTTGTGAAAATGATGTCAGAACAACAACAAAGTATTTGCTTAATAATCCAGTTAGTTCTATTTTATCGACGGTACATGAATGTGGTCATGCTTATTTTGAACACAACGTGCATCCAAAGTATGATGGTACAATATTGGCGAAAAATATTAAGATGGGAATTCATGAATCCCAATCACGCTTATTAGAGAACTATTTGGGAAGAAGTGAAGCCTTTTGGCAATATTTATATCCAAAGTTTCAAGAAGTATTCCCGGAACAGTTAAGTGGGGTGGACTTGTGGCAGTTCATTTGGGCTATCAATAAGGTAAAGCCTAGTTTGGTTCGTACGGAAGCCGATGAAGTTACGTATCCATTGCATATTCTCATTCGCTATGAATTGGAAAAAGAAATCTTTGCGAATCGTTTGAATGTTGATGATTTAGAAAGAGCTTGGAATGCGAAATACCAAGAATATTTAGGAATTCATGCCGATAAGGTTAGTGAAGGTGTTTTACAGGATGTGCACTGGTCCGGGGATGGCTATGGCTATTTCCCAACTTATGCTTTAGGATCCGCTATTTCGGCGCAAATCTTTCACACCATGGAAAAACAGATTGATGTCGATGAAGCTTTAAGAACAGGACATTTTGAAATAATCATGGATTGGTTAAAAGAAAATGTGCATCAATATGGAGCTTCCTTAAGTTTCCAAGAAATTCTAATGAAGTGCACAGGTGAACCATTTAATATTCAATACTACATTGATTATTTAAAGACAAAGTTCACGAAACTATATCAATTATAAGAAGCCTACTACGGTAGACTTTTTTATTTGGAAAAAGCTTATGGATATATCCCATCTTTGACAGTTAAAAAGAACCAAAAACCGGCAACACATTGATATCACTGCGTTTGACCAATTTTTGAGTAATTTGAATTTGTAGTATTTTTTTACTCGCCAATTGTCAAATCAAGTGCAACGGATTCGATAATGATTTGAAGAATAGTTTCAAGAGTATTATAAATAAAAATAACACTCTCTATTTTTTGATGCAATTAGCATCTGATTTTTCAATTAAAATATAGAAAAAATGGGTAAAATATGCTATAACGTCTACTAGATAGATTAAAATGTGGCAAGGAGGGATAAAGATGGCAAGGCTTAATGTTGCTGATGTAATAAAAGAATTAAACATTTCTAAGTCATATTTATATAAATTAATAGATAAAGGAAATATTTCGATTCCGAGAAGTGAAACAGGCAGATACTTTTGGGATGAAAATGCAGTTGAAATTATAAAAAGATTTTTGCATATAGATGGTTTACAGGATAAGGATGACACAGATTTTTTAATATCTAAATTAGGATTAAAGCAGTCATTCATAAATAATAGACGATATTTAGGGAATAAATACTCTCTTTCCGATTTTATAAGAAAAACAGTTGATGAAAATTGTAAAGGTGTAAATATTGTTATTGACATATTTAGTGGAACCGGTGCAGTTGCGAATACTTTTAAGGATAAAATGCTTATCACAAATGATTTACTGTATAGTAATTATATTTCCAATTATGCATGGTTTGGATATGAAAAATATTCAAGTAAAAAGATAATTGAGCTTATATACGACTATAATCAAGTTAAAACAAAAGAAAATAATTATATGCGAGAAAATTTTGCAGATACATTCTTTTCTGCTGATGATTGTAGCAAGATAGGATATATAAGAGAAGATATAGAAGCAAAGTATAAAAATAAAGAAATAAATTTTAAGGAATATGCAATATTGATTACATCGCTTCTATATGCAATGGATAAGATTGCAAACACAGTTGGACACTACGATGCATATAGAAAAAATGTTGATTTTGAGAAAAAATTAGTATTAAATGTTTTATTACCTGAAGAAACGGTAAATTCTAATAATATTTGTTATAACTTAGATGCAAATAAACTTATTAAAAGTATTAGGGGTGATTTGTTGTACTTGGATCCTCCATATAATTCAAGGCAGTATTGTGATGCATATCATTTACTTGAAAATGTGGCAAGATGGGAAAAACCTGAAGTTTATGGGGTTGCAAGAAAGATGGATAGAACTTCACTTAAAAGTGATTACTGCATGATTACGGCTACAAAAGCGTTTGAGGAACTTATTGAAAATGCTGATGCAAAGTATATCTTACTTTCATATAATAATATGTCTGACAAGGGAAATGATAGGTCAAATGCAAAAATATCAGATGAAGATATTATGAGAATTCTTAGAAAAAAGGGGAAAGTTATTATATTTGAATTAGACTACAAGAGTTTTTCGACCGGAAAATCAGATATCAAGGATAATAAAGAAAGACTATTTTTATGTGAAGTATTTAGTGAAAAAAAGAAAAAAATAAATATTCCTTGTCCATTTAACTATACTGGTGGAAAATTCAAATTATTAGAACAGTTACAACCATTGTTTGATGAAAAGGAAGTATTTTTAGATTTGTTTTCCGGGGGAGGAAATGTTGGGATAAACTCCTCTTCTTCAAAAGTTATCTTTAATGACTCAAATGAAAAACTGATAGATTTAATTAAATTTATCAAAGACACTGATACTGATGCTTTATTAAAACAAATAGACAATATTATTGAGGCATATAATTTATCCAATACATCGCTATATGGATATTCTTATTATGATTGTGATAGTAGTAGAGGCTTAGCCGAATATAATAAAGAAAGATTTCTCAAGTTAAGAGATGATTTTAACGCTAAAGTCCTTGCCGAAGAAACAGATTACTCCATGTTATATGTATTGATGGTTTTCTCTTTTAATAATCAAATTCGTTTTAATCGAAAAGGGTTGTTTAATCTTCCTGTGGGGAAGAGGGATTTTAATTCTAAAATGAGGAGTAAGCTTGTGCTATTTTCTGAAGAATTAAAAAGTAAAGATATCCAGTTTATGAAAAAGGATTTTAGGGAAATTTCCTTGGATGATTTTTCTCAGGAGACTTTTATTTATTGTGATCCACCTTATTTGATTACAAATGCAACATATAATGAAAATGGAATGTGGACTGAAATAGAAGAAAAAGCTTTACTTGAATTTTTGGACGAAGCCAATGAAAAAGGTTTTAGTTTTGCTTTGTCCAATGTTTTGGAAAGTAAAAATAAAAGAAATGATATTTTATATAATTGGATTGAAAGCAAAGGATATTATTGCAATTACTTAAATAAAAGTTATTCAAATAGTAACTATCATAGAAAAGATAAAGACAGTATATCTGAAGAAGTTTTAATTACTAACTATCCTGTGAATTGGAGGAATAAGTAAATGTCTAATAAAAGTATTCCATATCAAAGTTTTTGTTGGGTTATAGGAACGACAAGTTTTAGAACGGCAAAACTAAATTTAAAAATCGAGGCACAGTTGTTGCTTCTTGATGAGTTTTATAATGAGGTCATAAAGGAATCAAGTTGGAACTGGAACAATAAATTGCAAGAAAAATATTATGATTTTATGAAAGATAGAGCTTTCCTAACAGGAGAAGCAAAAAGAAAAGACAAAGATGCCAGAGAAAAAACATCAGGATTGGTTGATATTGGTTTAATTACAGAAGATAGATTGATTACGGTTGCAGGAAGAGAACTCCTTAAAATAACAAGTAGTGGGGATTTTGAAACCAATAATGTGTTTAATATTAATAGAGATAGCTTTATCTATCTAAAACAGCTTCTTAAAACAAGTATAGATGTAAGTGGTAGTATCGTTAGACCGTTTATTGCAGTTATAAAGTGCCTGACGGAACTTGAGTTTTTAAGTTATGACGAGTTTACTTATTTTGTTCCGCTAATTAGAGATGACGAAAGTGTAAAACAAATCATATCGGATATTAAATTATATCGAGAAGGTAAAATTTTGCCGGAAGAAATAATTCATAAGAGGCTTATGCAAATGGAAAACTACAAACTTGCACAAGAAGAATTTATAGCCTCTGATGTTGATGAAAATCTGACATGTTTAGTGGGGATGAATCGTAAAAGTAGAAGCTATGACAAGCCGTACTATAAATTGTATGAGAATTTAAAGAAGGTATTTCTTGATGGCGAAAACATTTATGAATCACTATTAAATTCTGCAAAGAATATAAATCAAAAACCTGGAACATTGTGGAGAAGTTTACTCTTTAAAACAACCAATATTGGTGTTGTAAGAAAAAATGGGAAGTCTTCAATTCACAAACAATGCCCATTTATAAACTGTAAAAATGAAACAGAACTAAAAGAAGCGTTCTTTAAATATTTACATGTTTTTAAAGCCATGGCGACTTTATCTGATTATTTTGATTTGAATAGAAGATATTTTAATATTACAGATACTCTAATTTTTGAAGATCGTATGATTAAGTTGGATATGATTCCAAAGTATTATTTTAAAGAAATTATTGATATTCTGTATACAGAAACTTTTAGTAGAGATAATAATCTCAGAGCTGATGCCCCACTTGAAACTATATCAGAAGCATTCAAGTTAGATATTAGCAAAGTATATGCTGTGTTAAGTAAAGATTTAGGAATTACAATTAAGAGTTCGGAACAAGCTGCAACTTATGTAAATGATGAACGATACAGAAGATTTAATACTTTGATTGATAAGAAATTTAACGATTCTGTGCTTATAGAGTTACTAAATTGTTTTGAGAAACGTGATGATAAAAGGATTGAAGAACTTGCTACAGATGAGGCTGCAATACCTACTATTTTTGAATATATTTTGGGAATTATATGGTACAAGGTAAGCGAAAGACAGGGAAATATTTTGGACTTCATGAAATTATCATTAGAAGCCAATTTATTGCCTAAGACACATGCAGCCGGAGGCTATGCAGATATTATATATGAATATGAGGCATGTACTTCTTATCCAAAGCATTCATTGCTACTTGAAGCGACACTTGCCGATGGAAATAATCAAAGAAGAATGGAAATGGAACCTGTTTCAAGACATTTAGGAGATTATAGGATTAGATTTAATAATCCATTCGATTATAGCTTGTTTGTTAGTACATACTTAGATAAAAATGTGATTTCAGATTTTAGGTATAGAAAGATAATTCCATACACCAGAGATGAAGAAACGATTACAGGTATGAAGATTATTTCAATGGATACTGATTCTCTTAAGAAAATAATTGAAAATAAAGTTAAGTATAAGTATCTGTATGAAGTGTTTGATAAATACCATGAAATGCCATTAGAGACGATAGATTGGCATGATGGGATGATAAAAGAGGCTACGGGAGAGTATAAGGTATAAAAAATATGAAATTTAAAAATTAATATATGAATTACACAGGATGTGAAGTGAACCTCCTTTATTGGTTTGTCCAACTTTTGGGGTTCATTTCACGATGCCTACCACGATTTCTTTATCTTTTAACTGTCAAACTTCCGATTAATTAATATCTACTTATTGAATAGATAGTAATTTGGGTTTAAAATTAATTCATAAAGATATTCAATTTTACGAATCAAGATTATATGGTATGAGTTAGTTTATAGCAGGGGTAAGGATTTAATGTATTATATTTGTCACAATGTTTTACATAATATTAATACAACAAGAGTTGCCATATATAAAGATATTTATGATATGTGTAAAAATAATAATAATAATATTAATGCTGAAACTATTAAATCCATTTCTGAAAGGAATAAAACTAGTCTTAACTATGTTAAGGACGAGGTTGAAGGAATGCTTTATTCAGCATATTCAGTCATTTCAGGTGGAGATTGCAAGCTTTCTGATAAAGGCTTTACAGATATAAATATTTTACTAAATGAAAATGAAGAACAATTCTTTGAGATACCTATAACAATTAATTTATTAAATGAGTATGTAGAATTTATTATCAACGATGTCGACATAATGTCTGATTACATAAGATTATCGCTAATCAATAACTCGTGGTCAAGAAACAAAACTAAGCAACGTTATAGAAAAAAGGTCAACAGTGAATTTCAAACAATAGAATTAATTAATAGATTGATTGCTATAATTGAAAACATTAATATTAACGATTATGATTTTAATCCAGATAGTCTAGTAGATAACATTATTAAATACGGCAATTATAGGAAGCTATACAACGATTATAAAGCTTGGATAAACTTCAGAGGTTGCTATTTTTCAATTACATTAGAAAAATACTTACCTGTTTATCAAGAACTATTTAATGAATGTGTAAAATCAGTAGAATGGGGCGGGAACACAGTTCATAGAAATTATATTAAAAAAATATGTATGAATTTTGGATATGATTTTGATAAATTTCTTACCGATGCTTTGAGCGATGGTATGATAAGAGAAATAGGTGATAAAAATTACTCTATAACTGGTCACGCAAATTCAATAAAAGAATCAATTGCTAATAAATATAGTAATTATAGAATATCATTAATCTTGAGACTATTTTGTGGAAAACCAATTTTGCTTATTGGACAAAATTCTTTTTATGATAAATTAGTTTCTAAAGAGATTGTCAAAGATTCTAAACCATTATCTAATTATTGGGTTGAATATATCGGAAATTCTTTAATCGAAGAAAAAATATTATCTATTATAAAAAGTTTTGGATATCGTTTTAAGGAGGTTTAACAGATCGATGAAAATCAAAACTAGGTATTGTTTGTTTAAAAGGGATAAGAAAAATCTAATTATCTTTCCCGAAAAACCATTCTGGCTGGTCGATGATGATTCTTTAGAATTGTTTGTAAAGTTTTTTAGTGACGAAATAGAAGAGAGTGTCTTGTTGAATGGAGCTATTTCCAATTACAATTATTCGCCTGAGGAGTATCAAGAAACTTTAGCTAATCTTGAATCTATTTTTTCTGCGGCAAAACTAGATGAAGATAGTAAAGATGATACATCTGAAAAAATTGATTATAATACTTACTTTCCTCTTCCAGTTATCAATGTAACAAGAAGATGAAACTTATCCTGTAAACATTGCTATGCTGATGCTGGAGAAAAATGGAACAATGAAGAAATGACGACAGACCAAATCAAAAAAGTCATTCATGACATAGTATTTAATTACGCTAAAACGACTATTGATAAAAGAATACTGCTGTCAGGTGGTGAGCCATTTTTGAGGAAAGATATATATGAAATAATTTCCTATATAAAGAATATAGGTGCGACTCCTCTTGTGAATACTAACGCAATACTAATAGAAGAGAATTATATGGATATGTTGCGGGAAACAGGCACTGAGTTATTAGTTTCTTTAGATGGTTCTACAAAAGAAACTCACGAATTTATTAGGGGAAAAGATACATTTGATAAGACTATTGAAAAGATTAAACTTTTAAAACAACATGGTGTCATTACTAAACTTTCTATGACGATGCATTCAAAAAGCATTAAAGATCTTCCTGGATTTTTCGAACTTTCTGAAAAGCTAAATGTAGATGGCATTGCGATAAATATTTTAAATGTATTAGAAAGAGCAGATAAATGCGGTATTAAGAGAGCACTTCTTAAAGATGTGAATAGAATAATATATGAATGTAGCAAAAAGAGTGATAAATCGTTTAAATATGCTTCTTTGACCGATTTTGCAAATTTGGGTGCTATTCTATTGATGAATTGGAAATTTGTTTACTGTGGTGTAGGTGCTGCGTCTTTAGTTATAGATTACAATGGTGATGTGTATCCTTGCTATAACAACATGCACAAAGATATGCTACTAGGAAATGTATTGAAGGATGATATGATAAACATTTGGAATAATAGCAAGAAGTTAAAATATCTTAGAAGCTTGAATGTTAATAATTTCTCTGAGAAGTGTAAGAACTGTGCCGTAAAATACTATTGTGGTGGTGGATGCAGAGGGGAAACTTACTATGCATATAAAACATACGATGCACCTTGCCCTAATTGCCAAGATAATTATGATGGTATAATCAATCTAATGTTTTTACTTGGCGAGAGAGATAACGAACTATTTGAAAACAGGATGCATTATTATGAAAATATGGATATTTTTAAGAGATTTAATAAAACATTCTAAGCAATCATTAAAAAGATTTTTTGAATCTTTTTATATTCCTTTAAAATATTCTACATTTTTTCTTAATATCATCTAAAGTTCCGAGTTTTCAACGACTTTATTGCTTCTTATACCATCAACATAAATAGATTCGACAATGTAAAAAGAAATAGCATTTTTGGATTTAGAAATTTGTAGTCTCATATGCACCTCCGAGGCATATAAATTATAGTACATTGTGCAATAAATATTTTAAAAATTTGACAAAAAAAGATAGATATTTACAAAGCCTACAGAGGATTTTTTACTATTTAACTGCCAAACTTCCGGGCAGTTCACACATCCAGCTCTTATTAAGAGAAGAAACAAGATATTAGAGAAATTAAAGGGGTTTTTAGTTGATAAAATAAAATAAGTATGGTTAACTTTAGTTAACCAAAAAGGATAGGAGTAGTCTTTGGAGAATAGAATTGAAATTTATAGAAAACTGCTCGGATTATCCCAACATAGACTAGGAAAGAAGGTTGGAATATCAAGAGTAAGTGTGAATAAAATAGAAACAGGAAAAACAATACCGAGTTTAAAAATAGCAAATGATATAGCGAATGTCTTGAATGTATGTGTATATCAGGTGTTTGATTTGGATGGTACAGGTCGTTATGCTCATACGAATTGTAGTTGTGAGAATAATCAGAGCGTGAGTTGTTAATTATATGGAAGGCAGGTGGTTTTTGTGAATAATTATAAAAATCCTCAAAGGTACAAAAATGGAGATTAGCTTTTTGATGTGTTCAGCTAGTGTTAGAAAATTAAGGGGTGTTTTGTATGAACAACAAAAATGATACAGATAAAATTAAGAGGTTTCAACCTAAAATGGGAGAAGTGATTTGTTATGCGATTGTAATTTTGATTTCAATAATTTTTAGGTTACTAAACTTATCTGCGTGGTATATCTTGGTTTTATTACCAATGATTTTTGGAGTTCGTTTATATTACACTCATTTTCATAAAAACAAAGAATAGGAGGTATAGGTATGTTTAAGATAGCAGGAACTTTGGGAGTTACTACTACAGTAGCAACGACAATCGTTAGCATAATATTAGGGGCTTCAACAGTAGTCACTATCATTTTGGCAATCACTACTTTGCTGTCTGGAGGAGTGGATGCTATTTTGACAGTGGGATGGTCTACTTTAGTAGCTACAGTTAAGAAAATTGCTGCAGAAAAAGGTGCCGCTGCATGATGTACCGACCCCCAAAAGTTAGACCAAAATGATATGTGTCCAGGATTCCGGGTACATATCAATGCCTACCACGATTTCTTTATCTTTTAACTGTCAAACTCCCAGTTTACTACGGTAGACTTTTTTATTTGGAAATGAAAGTGCTTACTTTTTTACTTGGAAAAAGCTTATGAATATACCAAGAAAACGGTTTTTAGACCTAAAAATTTGGTATGATGAATGTGTAAATTGGTTTCGCTTTATACAAAAGAATGAATTTGGGGTGATCATCTATGGGTAAGTATTTGACTCAATCAGAACAATATTTATTTAAAGAAGGAACTTGGCAAGAAGCCTATCTGCGTTTTGGAGCCCAACCGGCAATAAAGAATGATAAACAAGGCTATGTTTTTTCGGTGTGGGCACCCCACGCCAAAGCTGTATATGTGACTGGGGATTTCTGTGATTGGCAAGCTTTTCATTATCCAATGAAATGCGACGCAAGTCAGGGAATCTTTTCTTTATTTATAGCCGATGTGAAAGAAGGGCAATGCTATAAATATGTGATTGAAAGTGAGGGTGGTGAATTATTCTATAAGGCTGATCCTTATGCGAATTATGCTCAACAACCACCAGAAACCGCTTCTCGTTTGTTTGATTTATCTAAGTATCATTGGAAAGATAAAAAATGGTTGACGAAACGCCATAAGACCAATCACATGGAACAGGCTTTAAATATCTATGAAGTACAACTTGGTTCTTGGAAGCGAAATGAAGATGGCTCGTATTATAGCTATGAACAATTAAAGAAGACTTTAATTCCCTATGTTAAAGAAATGGGTTATACCCATTTGGAATTAATGCCTGTGATGGAATATCCATACGATGGTTCTTGGGGTTATCAGATTACAGGTTATTATGCACCAACAAGTCGTTTTGGTAATCCATGCGATTTTATGGGTTTCATTGATGCTTGCCATCAGGCAGGTATTGGTGTGATTTTGGATTGGGTGCCCGGTCACTTCTGTCAAGATAGCCATGGTTTAGCAATGTTCGATGGTACAAAACTCTACGAAAAAGAAAAACACGCGCAATGGGGAACGCTAAAATTCGATTTTTCAAAAGGGGAAGTGAGAAGTTTCTTATTATCCAATGCGATGTTCTGGTTAAAGGAGTTTCATGTGGATGGATTGCGAGTAGATGGTGTTACAAGCATGCTTTATTTGAATTTTGGTATTGATAATCCGAAGTTAAAGAAATTTAATGAAAAAGGAACGGAAGAAGATTTTGAATCCATTCAATTTATTCAAAACTTAAACGCAGTCATTGGTAAAAAAATGCCGGATATCATGATGATAGCTGAAGAAAGTACAGCTTGGCCTTTGGTGACCTATCCGCCAAAAGACAACGGTCTTGGTTTCCATTATAAATGGGATATGGGGTGGATGCACGATACTTTGCACTATATGCAAACAGACTTTCCATATCGTCCCGGAAATCATCATTTACTAACTTTTTCCATGATGTACAACTTCAATGAGAACTTTGTCTTGGCCTTAAGCCATGATGAAGTGGTACATGGTAAATGTTCCTTGATTGGTCGCATGCCGGGGGATTGGTGGCGTCAATTTGCGGGGATGCGTGCTTTAGCCTTCTATCAAATAACACATCCTGGTGCCAAGCATAATTTCATGGGGAATGAATTTGCGCAATTTATTGAATGGCGGGAATACGAAGGACTGGAGTGGTTTCTATTGGAATACGATACACATCGACACTTACAAGATTTCAATCGTGATTTAAATCATTTCTTCTTATCGTCAAAAGCTCTTTGGCAAAAGAATTATTCTTGGGAAGGCTTTGCGTGGTTGGATGCCGATAATAAAGATCAATCAACGATTCTCTATCGTCGCAAAGGCAAGCAGAATAAGGATGAACAAATTATCCTCATCAATTTTGTGCCGGAAGTTTATGATGAATTTCGCATTGGTGTTCCAAAGAAAGCTTGGTATAAAGAAGTCTTTAATACCGACGCAAAGGAATATGGGGGTAGTGGTCGTATCAATGAAGGCTATTATAAGGCAGAAAAGCTTGCCATGCATGGTCAACCTTATTCCATTTGTGTGAAGACACCACCAATTGGTGGTATGGTCTTTGAAAGAGTAGGACCAAAAGAAGTGAAAGAAAAAATTGCAAAGAAGTAAATAAGTTAAAAAGGGGATTTATGTTTAGAACAAAAAAAGAATTTAAGAAAGAATTTGAGAATGCGTGCTTGGTGATTATTGGTAAGGATTTTGAAGATTGTTCCACCGAGGAAAGATACTTTGCGCTAGCAAAGTTAGTTTCTAGCCAAGTCAGTGAAATGCATACACAAAAGATTAGTCATAAGAAAATCTATTATTTTTCCATGGAGTTTCTAATTGGTAAACTTTTAGAAAATTATTTAATGAACTTAGGTTTAACCAAGGTTGTTTCTGAAGGCTTAGCGGATATGGGAGAATCCCTAGAGGAGTATTTTGAGATTGAAAAGGATCCGGGATTAGGAAATGGTGGTTTAGGAAGATTGGCTGCTTGTTTCATGGATTCTTTAGCCGCCTTAGGTTATGAAGCAGAAGGCGTTGGTATCCGATATCGCTTTGGTCTTTTCAAGCAGAGAATTGAAAATGGTCAACAGGTCGAAGACCCGGATAACTGGTTAGAGAAAGACTATCCTTGGGAAGTCAAACACCTAGAGGCGGCGGTTCCGGTGAAGTTTGGTGGTCGAGTTGAAAAGAACTATGACGGTAGTGAAATGCATTATCAATGGCTACCAGAAGAAACCATCTTAGCAGTTCCTTATGATATTCCGATTGTTGGTTATGATGGTAAACAAGTGAATACATTGCGCATGTGGTCAGCTAAACCAATGGAAGAAGGCTTTGATATGGATGCTTTCAACCGTGGTGATTATGCGAAAGCGAATAAGCATCGTGCGGATGTACAAGCTATTACCGATATTCTTTATCCAAATGACCATTCTTTATCAGGTCGGGTTTTACGCTTAAAACAGGAATATATGTTTACAGCGGCAGGTATTCAGGATATTGTGAATAGCTTTAAGAAACAATATGGCAATCATTGGGAACTCTTTAGCCAAAAAGTAGCGATTCATACCAACGATACCCATCCAGCTGTTAGTGCACCGGAATTAATGCGTGTTTTAATGGATCAAGAAGACTTAGGTTGGGATTTGTCTTGGAAGATTGCTACAGAAAGTATTTCTTATACTAATCATACTATCTTACCAGAAGCGTTAGAGAAGTGGCCAATTGATATGTTTAGAAATCTATTGCCACGCTTGTATGATATCATCGAAGAAATCGATCGACGCTATCGCGATAGTCTTGATAAGAATGTGCCTGGTTGGCAAGAACAGCTTAAGAACACCGCTATCTTATGGGATGGTCAAGTGCATATGGCTAATCTTTCAGTGATTGTTTCTCATCATGTGAATGGGGTAGCGGACTTGCATACAGAAATTTTAAAGAAGATTGTCCTTAAAGATTTCTATAGCTTAACACCGGAGAAGTTTAACAATAAAACCAATGGTATCAGTCACCGTCGTTTCTTTGTCCAAGCTAACCCCAGTTACCAAAAGTTGTTATCCGAAACGATTGGAAATACTTGGATTCATCATCCAGAAGAATTAGAAAAATTAAAGGATTATGAAGAAAAAGCTTCTTTCTTAGAAAAGGTAGAAGCTAGTAAAAAAGAAAATAAGCTTCGTTTAGCGAAATACATCAAGAAAACAACCGGTATTGATGTTCATCCAAATTCTATCTTTGATGTTCAAGTGAAACGGTTCCATGCTTATAAGCGTCAATTATTGAATGTGTTAAAGATTATGGATTTGTATAATCGTTTATTGGCAGATCCTAATTTCCATATTCATCCTGTCACATTTATCTTTGCAGGAAAAGCGGCTCAAGGTTATGCCTTTGCGAAGGATGTGATTCGTTTGATTTGTTCAATAGCGGATGTCATCAATCGTGATAATCGTGTCAATCGTATGATGAAGCTTGTCTTCATTCCAAATTTCTCGGTTTCTAATGCACAATTGATTTATCCAGCCGCTGAAATTTCCGAACAAATCTCAACTGCCGGTATGGAAGCTTCGGGAACTGGGAATATGAAATTCATGATGAATGGGGCAATCACATTAGGGACTTTGGATGGTGCCAATGTGGAAATTTCCCAATTGGTTGGTCCGGATAATATCAAGATTTTCGGCTTAAAAGCAGATGAAATTGAGACGATGAAGAGTCAAGGCGGCTATTTAGCTTGGACGTTATACCATGAAAATAATCGCATTAAGAAGGTATTAGATCAATTAATTGATGGTACGTATAGTCATTTATCGGGTGGCTTTGATTTAATCTACGATAGCTTACTAAGGGATAACGATAGCTTCTTTGTATTAAAAGATTTTGAAAGTTATGTGAATGCGTTTGAAGAGTTAATTCGGGTGTATGACGATAAGAAGACTTGGTGGAAGATGTCCATTCATAACACCGCTTACTCAGGGTATTTCTCAAGTGACCGTACTATTGAGGAATACGTTAAGGAAATCTGGGAACTTTAATCAATAAAATAATTAGGAGGGGACTATGAAAAGAGGAAAAGATTGTATTGCGATGCTGCTGGCGGGAGGTCAAGGTAGTCGTTTAGAAGCTTTAACAAAAGCAACCGCAAAACCGGCTGTATCTTTTGGAGGAAAGTTTAGAATTATTGATTTTTCTTTATCCAATTGTGCGAATTCCAATATTAATACGGTTGGTGTTTTGACTCAGTATCGTCCTTATGTATTAAATAGCTATATTGGTAGTGGAAGTGCTTGGGGCTTAGATTCAAAAGATGGCGGTGTTTCGATTTTACCTCCTTATGCGACAGAAAGTGGCGGTTCTTGGTACGAAGGAACAGCCGATGCGATTTATCAAAACTTGGAATATATTCGCTTATATCATCCAAAGTATGTTGTGATTTTATCGGGTGATCATTTATATCGTATGGATTACCAAAAGATGCTGGATTTTCACATTCATAGTGAAGCGGATTTAACCATTGCGGTGAAGTCTGTCCCACTGGAAGAAGCTTCTCGTTTTGGAATTATGTCCACAAATAAGAGTGGTCGTATTACTAAGTTTATGGAAAAACCAGAACATCCTGAATCAAATTTAGCTTCCATGGGAATTTATATTTTTAATGCCGATTGCCTAGAAAAAGCTTTAATTGAAGATCATGAAAAAGAAGATTCTGAACATGATTTTGGTAAGAATATCATTCCAACCTTACTTAAGAATAAAGGACGCTTGTTTGCGTATGAATTCTCCGGTTTCTGGAAAGATGTCGGTACTATCCCCAGCTATTACCATACAAGCATGAATCTTTTAAGTAAGCATCCGGAGCTAGACTTATACGATCGATCTTTTCCAATTTACAGTAATGAGGAAGTCAATCCTGCTCATTATATTTCTAAGGATGCGGATATGCACAATTGTATTATTGGTAATGGAACAGAAATCTTCGGTAAGGTGCATCATTGTATTTTAAGTAGCGATTGTTACATTGGGCAAGGAGCTGAGGTAACGGATTCAATTCTTTTACCGGGTGCTCGTGTTGAGGAAAACGCTATTGTAACCCGTAGTATTATGGGAGAAAATTCAGTTGTGAAAAAAGGGGCTAGCCTTGGGGCTGAGAAAGGTCGCATCACGGTTATAGGTGATGCTCAAGTTATTGAATAGGAGGAAAAGGAATGGATAACGTAATTGGCATTATTTCAGCGAATTTTAGTACACCCGAATTGGAAGATTTAACCAAAGATCGCACAGTGTCCGCTTTACCCTATGGTTCACGCTATCGTTTGATAGACTTTACTTTATCAAATATGACGAATTCCGGTATTAACAGCGTGGGTATTATTACTCCTTATTCCTATCGTTCATTATTAGACCATATTAGTTCAGGTGAATATTGGAATTTAACGAAGCGTAATGGTGGTTTATTTATATTGCCTGGAGTAGCGTATGGACCTAATAATAACCAATCTCGTTTGGTTCTTCGAGATATTCGTAGAAATCTGGCCTATTTGAAACGTTCTCAAGCGGAATTTGTGTTAATCACTTCCAGTGATGTGATTTACAACATGAATTATCAAGGAATGATTAACCAGCATAATGAATCAGGGGCGGATGTTACTTTGTTGTACAAGCTGGCTTCTAAGAATATGCCGGGATCTACAAAGATTGAATTTAAGAAGAACCGTATTGTGGATTTGGATCGTAATGCTGAAAAGGGCGATGCTATGTTAATACCAACGGTTGTCATGAGTCGTAAGCTACTTTTAAAAGTTCTCGATTGGTATGCTCATGTGGATTATATGGATTTACTAAATTTCTTGAGTAACAATGTTAAGAATTTGCGGATAGAAGGCTATTGCTTTAATGGCTATGTACATTCGATTTCCTCCATTAGCGACTACTATCAAGCAACGATGGACTTATTGAAGAATGATATTCGTCATGAATTATTTTCAAAGGAAAATCCAATTATGACCAAGGATCGTGATCGTGCTTCAACACGTTATAGTGAGGATGCGGAAGTTTCAAATTCTTTAATACCAGCTGGCTGTGTGATTGAGGGAACGGTTGAAAATTCAGTTTTATTTAGAAATGTACGAGTTGGCAAAGGGGCTGTCATTCGTAATTCTATTATTCTACAGTCGTGTGTGATTGAAGAGGGTGCGAGTATAGAGTATGCTATTCTTGATCGACGTAATGTCGTAACAAAAGATAGTGTTTTAAAGGGAACAGCTAAGAATTTATTGGTATTAGCTAAAAAAGGAGATTAAAAACGATGAAAAGAGATGTGCGTGTTTTGTTTGCGTCGTATGAAGCGACTCCCTTCTTACAGATTGGCGGTTTAGGTGATGTGGCTGGATCATTACCATTGGCTTTAAAAGAGAACAATTGTGATGTGCGTGTGATTTTACCAAAGGTTTCTGCTATTCCAAGTGAGTATGTGGAGAAGATGAATCATATTTGTGAATTTCAAGTGCCACTAGGCTGGCGTCAACAATATTGTGGCATTGAAGAATTAACGTACAAGGGACTAACTTGGTACTTTGTCGATAATGAATATTACTTTAAACGTGATGGTGTTTATGGTTATTTTGATGATGGCGAACGTATTGCTTTCTTTGCAAAGGCGGTTGTTGAAGCTATTCAATATTTAGATTTTGAGCCGGATGTGCTTCATTGTAATGATTGGCATACCGCTTTATCGCCGGTGTTTTTAAGAGAATTTTATCGTGGAGTTGAAAAGTATGATCGTATTAAGACTGTCTTTACTGTTCATAATTTAAAATTCCAAGGACAAATGTCAGATTATGTTTTAGGTGATGTGCTTGGCTTAGCGGATATTCCGGCCGCGGCTAGTCAATTACGCAGTGATAAAGATTCGATTAACTTTATGAAAGGGGCTTTATCGTATAGTGATGTTTTAACAACGGTTAGTCCAAGCTATGCTAATGAAATTCAATCCATGGAATATGGGGAACATTTAGAAGCTATTTTTCAAAGAAGAAATTCGATTTTGCATGGTATTTTAAATGGTATTGATACATCGGTTTATAATCCAAAAAAGGATTTTTGGTTGGTAAAGAATTATGATGAAAAAGACCTGAGGGCTAAGGCAGAATGTAAGAAGGCTCTTCAAGAAGAAGTGGGCTTAGAAGTGAATGCGGATAAACCGTTAGTCGCTATTATTTCGCGCTTAACAAGACAAAAAGGCTTGGATTTGGTGGTGAATAAATTATCAGAATTTATGAAACATGATATTCAATTATTGGTTCTGGGCACAGGGGATAAGGATTATGAGGATACATTAAAGTATTATGCGTTAGAATCTAATGGTAAAATTTCAGCTCAAATTCGTTTTGATGAAGGATTGGCTCATCATGCTTATGCGGGGGCAGATATGATGCTTTTGCCATCTTTATTTGAACCATGTGGTCTAACCCAGATGATTGCTCAGGCTTATGGAACTTTACCTATTGTTCGTGAAACTGGGGGATTAAAAGATTCGGTTGTTCCTTACAATCAATTTACCGGCGATGGCGATGGTTTTAGCTTTGCGAATTTCAATGCAGAAGAAATGTTTGGAACTATCCTAAATGCGGTGGATGTGTACTACAATCATAAAGAAGAATGGATAAAGCTTATGAAGCAGGCAATGGAAAAAGACCATTCTTGGCGTTCATCAGCGAAGCGATATGCTGATATATATTATGGTTTGTGTCCTGAATTAAGCCGAGTAGAAGAAGTAAAGAAGAAAGTTGTAAAAGAAAAAAAGGTTGAGAGACCAAAGAAGAAGATTGTATTGAAGAAGCGAAAATAACATTTATGGAAATATTGCATAACACACGTCAATTAGAGTTTCGTGATCCTTTTGGGGCAATACCAGTGGGAAGTCAATTGAAACTAACTTTAAGGGTGAAAGATATCACCGTCAAAAAATGTGAATTAAGAACCTGGGTAGATGGTCAGGGTGAACGATTGATTCCAATGGAAGTAGATGAGAATGGATTTCATCTACTTTTTCCCTGTCCAGAAAAGGCAATTGTTTGGTATTGCTTTCAATTAACATTAGAAGACAATTCTATTCTCTATTATGGAGCAAGGCAAGGGTATCGAGGGGGCATTGGTCAGATTTATACGCATGAACCACCATCTTTTCAATTAACGGTTTATCAGCCTCATCCAGTCCCGGATTGGTATAAAAAAGCGGTTGTCTACCAAATTTTTCCCGACCGTTTTTATCGTGGTAAGGATTGGCAAGAGTTAAGCAACAAGGCTTTAAGTAAGCAAAGAAAAGGTCCGGGACGTTATTTAGTAAAGGATTGGGATGAATTGCCTTCCTACGACAAAGATGAACAGGGGCGTATTAAGAATTGGAGTTTTTATGGTGGAACGCTTTCTGGTATTCAAGAAAAGCTTCCTTATCTAAAGGAATTGGGTATTCAAGTACTTTACCTAAATCCTATTTTCGAAGCAGCTAGTAATCATCGTTACGATACAGGGGATTATCGTCATGTGGATGAAATGCTTGGGGGCGATAAGGCTTTTTCTTCGCTTATCGAAGAAGCGAAGAAATATGGTATTTCAATCATTTTAGATGGTGTATTTAATCATACCGGTTGTGATTCTTTATATTTTAATCGTTATGGAAATTATGCAGAAGTGGGTGCTTATCAATCAGAGAAATCAAAGTATCGGGATTGGTTTCAATTTAAAAAGGATGGTACGTATGGTTCTTGGTGGGGTGTCGATGATTTACCGGCCGTTCATCAGGATAATGAAGCCTATCGACAGTTTATTTGTCGAAATAAAGATAGTATCATTCGTAAATGGTTAAAAGAAGGTGCTAAAGGTTGGCGCTTAGATGTAGCGGATGAATTGAAAGAAGATTTCTTAGTGGAAATTAAGAAGGCTGTTAAAGAAGCCGATGATGATGGTCTTTTGATTGGTGAAGTTTGGGAAGATGCATCGAATAAGATTAGTTATGGAGAGTTAAGGCATTATCTTTTAGGTGATGAGTTGGATGGAGTGATGAATTATCCATGGCGAGATGGCATTCAAAATTTTCTTTTAAATCAGATAAGTGCTTACGACTTATGTGAAATCATTACATCTATTCAAGAAAATTATCCTTTAGAGGCTTTACAAGCTAATCTGAACATGATGAGTTCACATGATTCGGTTCGCTCTATGACAAGGCTTGGCTGTGCAACAATGAATTTAAGTGAAACGGAAAAAGGTCATTATCGCCTTTCTTATGAGCAAAGACAAGTAGCTAAGTCACGAATTTGGTTGATGTTATTACTGCAAATGACCTTGCCCGGTGTGCCATCTATTTATTATGGAGATGAAGCTGGCTTAGAAGGCTTTGAAGATCCTTATAATCGGGCTAGTTATCCTTGGGGTCATGAAGACCAAGATGTGTTAACGATGTATCGAAATGCGATTTCCTTAAGGCATTGTTTCGATGTTTTTCAAGATGGTTGCTTATCTTGTTTTAGTGTGAATGAAGATGTTTTTGGCTATTATCGTGAGAATAGGAAAACAAAGTGTGTTTTTTTGGTGAATCGTAGTTCTTATCAAACTCATTCTTTTGAAATTGAGGCTAAGTCTTTGCATGGGGTGGATTTATTAAATGGAGATAGCTTTATCTGTGAAAATAGTAGGCTGAAGGGACAGTTATGGCCAATGCAAGCCAGGTTGATTTCTTTTTCAAATGAAAATTTTCATTTAGCAAAGAGGATGGAAAGGGGACAAGGTGTTTTAGCGCATATTACTTCTATTCCAAATACACAAGGACAAGGAACAATTGGAAAAGAGGCAGAAAAGTTTATTGATTTTTTAGCAACTATGAAACAAACGTATTGGCAAATTTTGCCAATTCATCCAACGGATGAGTATGGTTCTCCTTATGCCGGTACATCTGCCTTCGCTACAAATATGGCATTATATCCAAAAAGTGAAGAGGAATTACGAAAGGAATTTTCATCTTTTAAAGAAACAAAGGATTATAAGTTGTTTTGTGAAAAGGAATCGTATTGGCTGGAGGATTATGCGCATTTTATGGCATTACGAAAGGATTACCCAAATCTTCCTTGGCAAAAGTGGATAAAAGAAAAGAAGGGAATTTTTAAACGTTCGCTTCAAAAAGAGGCAAAGTTCCATAAATTTATGCAGTATCGTTTTATGGTTCGCTGGCTTGAATTGAAGGAATATGCTCATGCAAAGGGAATCCAAATTATTGGTGATTTACCAATGTATGTGTCACAAAATTCAAGCGATGTATATGCTCATCGTGATTTATTCACCATGGACCAAGAGGGAAATTTATTGGCAACGGCTGGTGTTCCCGGTGATTATTTTGCGAAAGAGGGACAGCTTTGGGGTAATCCTTTATACAATTGGGAAAAGATGGAAGAAAACCAGTATGAATGGTGGACACAACGGTTAAAGCGTTGTTTTGAATTGTATGATTATGTACGCTTGGATCATTTCCTTGGCTTTGATGCATATTGGGTTATTCCAAATGGCAAGCAAGCAAATGAGGGCTATTGGAAAAAAGGTCCGGGCTATTCTTTCTTTTCTAAAATGTATGAGAAGTTTGGAGCTTTGCCATTGATTGCGGAGGACTTGGGTAGTTTGACGGCTTCTGTCAGAGCCTTGGTTAATCAAACTGGTTTTATGGGTATGGATATTCTGCAGTTTAGAAATGTGGATCCAAATGAAGACTATTCATCGGTCTATGGGAAGATTAGTTATACCGGAACGCATGATAATCAAACTTTAATTGGTTGGTGCCAAAGTCGTTATCCAAATTGTGATGCTAGAGCAATGGCGGATTCTTTGCTGAATAAAGTGATAAAAAGTGATGCGAATGTTCGCATAATTCCTTTACAGGATCTTCTTCATTTGGATGATCAAGCACGAATGAATCAACCGGGAACGATTGGTAAGAATTGGCAATGGCAAGCCACTAATGAACAATTAGAAGCACTCATTTCGGAAAAAAGATGAGTGCTTTTTATGTAATGAATAAAAAATTCTAAAATCATTTAAATTCTTACTAAATTGTTGTTAAAAAGGCTTTGGAAATAAGGAAAAGCCAAATCAGATAAAGAAGCCAACAAACCCCAAGAATAAGTAATAGCCATAACATAAGTTCTTTGGGTATGGTTGCTATGAAATGAAAATGGGAATGATAAATTGAAAACTTCTCCTTCCTTGTAGTGATGCGTTTTTATGTTTTAAGGTAAAAATGGTATAGTAGTCCTATGAAAAAATGGTTAGCGGACACAAATACATGGATGAAAGCTTTCTTTCGTTTTTTAAGTATGAGTATTGCTTTATATCCGGTTTACACACTTTTTCTAAAAAATGTTTTGACCTATTTCTTTCGCCAAATCATTCGCCATTCTGGCTATTATGTTTTAAATAAAGAAAATCTATTGCATATTGTGAAACAACCGGTGATGGTTATCGCTATCTTGTTTTTTGCACTAGTGGCTTGTGCCATTATCTTTTCAGAGTTTTCTTTATTACTTTATTCAGTGGTGGATGAGCTGCATTGGGATCAATTAAAAACCTTCTTTAGAGAAAGAATTTGGTCTAAATGCAAACAACTATGTAGCCCGGAAATCTTTCTTTTTCTGTTATATTTGGCACTAATGATACCTTTAGCAAATTTGGGTTTGAATTCTAGTATTCTGGCAAAATGGAAAATTCCTGATTTCATTGGTAATGAATTCATGAAAAGTAAAGTGGGTATGTTAGGCTATGGTGGTCTTTTGGTATTAGTTGCTTATATCAATTTAAGATTATTGTATTTTATACCTTTGTTTAGCTTGACTAAAAGAGGTGTGAAACAATCACTTGTGGATTCATGGCATAAAACAAAAGGGAAAACACTGCTTCATATGGCCTATATTATTTTATATTTTATTGTTGCGGCGATTGTGTTGATTGCGATTTCGGCTTCTTGTGCCATTCTTTTTAGCAAATGGGATCCAATGGGAACTTCTTTAGTGAAAGAAAGTTTATTCTTTTCTATTTTGACAGGTGCTCATTATGCGGTAGACATGGGTTTGAAGTTTGTTTTAATTATGTTGATGGTTCAAATCCATGAAAAATCAGCGGAACGAAAGATGAGACCACTTTATCAAAATATTCGTTTATGGGTAGTCGTGGCGGGGATTATTTCTTTATTTGTGACAGGGGGTATTCAATTATTTTTATTAGAAGATCAACCGACAGCTTTAAAAATTTCTCATCGAGGCGATAGTGCCAGCTATGTTGAGAATAGTTTAGAGGCTTTAATATCTGCTAGTAAAAAGGGAGCTGACTTTGTGGAAATGGATGTGTTAATGACCAAGGATAAGCAATTTGTGGTCTTTCATGATCGAACACTAAAGCGCATGGCAAATTTAAATCAAAAAGTATCGGAATTAACATTAGAGCAGCTTCAGAGATTAACCATTCGCAATGAGGCTGGACAAACTAGTCGTATTCCAAGTTTAAAAGAATACATCGAAACATCAAATGCCTTAAATCAAGCTTTATTTTTGGAATTAAAGCCAGAGAAAAATAAGGTACATGAGTACATGCAGGCTTTCATCAAGCAATATCAAGCCTTGAAACCATTAGAAAAAAATCGTTTGATTTCATTAAATCTTGTTGCTTTAATGGAAGCGAAAAAGGAAATACCATCCATTCAAACCGGTTATATCATTCCTTTCCAATTAGGATCTTTAGAGGATTATCCTGTGGATTTTTATGTGGTTGAAGAATTTAGTTATAACTATTTGTTTGCTCTATCCGCTAAGAAACAAAAGAAACAAATTTTTGTTTGGACCATCAACAAAGAAAAACAAATGAAAGAATTATTATTCAAGGGGGTAGATGGTATTTTAACCGATGATATTTCCACTCTTTCTACCATTATTAAAGAAATGATGGAACAAAATTATTACAAAAAGGCACTTCAGTTAATGGAAGTGAAAAGTTAAAAAGAGAAGTTTTTAAGCTTCTCTTTTCTTTCCTCTATAAGCAACACCGACAAAATCAGGGCCAACATGACTGGCAATGGTTGGACCAAGGCTCATAATAATCACTAATTCCGGTTTTAATCTTGGATACATGGTTAATAATTCTTCACGTAATTTTTGTACATCTTCTAAACAATCGGCATGAATGAGAGCCAATTCTTCTTGGTAAGTTTCTTCGCTAAAGTCTTGTCCTACCCATTCTAATAACTCCTTTAAGCAACGCTTTCTACCACGTACCGTGCGCATGGAAACTAAGGAGCCAAACTTATCTAAATAAATAAGCGGTTTAATGGATAGTAATGAGCCAACTATGGCGGAAGCGTTGGATAAGCGCCCCCCTTTTCTTAACCACTTTAAGTCTTCAACCATAAAATGATGCACATATTCTAAAGCGTGTTCCTTTGCCCATTGCACACATTCTTCATAGGAAGAACCGGTTTCTTTTAAATGAACTAAGTATTTAAGCAATAGTGCTAAACCAGAAGTGACGGAATAGCTTTCAACCATTTGAATGCGAATATTAGGAAATTCAAGGGAGACTGTTTCAATCGCTTTTTCAGCATTATGAATGGACTTCGATAAAGCCCTTGTCATATCCATAAAAAGAATATCTTTTCCTTGTTTCGCTAAATCACGGAAGAATTCTTCATAAGCATATTCAGAAATTTGTGATGTGTTTGGCTGTATACCAGAACGCATGGCATTAAATAAACGACTTTTCGACTCTTCACTACAATCATCCACATAAACTTGATCATTTAGTGTATATGAATAAGAGATAAATGGAATCTGGTGTTCTTTTAGATATTCGATAGGTAGGTCAGCTGTTGAAGTTGTAGCAATCATAAATTCTTTCATAGATAACCTCGATTCTTTCTTATTATTCTAGCATGTTCATTTTGCAAGAAACAAATTTTCCCCATCCAGAATGTTTCATTGACAAGAAAAGATGGTAAGTATAGACTAACTATTGTTAGATCTGACTAACCTGAGGAGGATGTAGATTATGCCATTAATTTTTGGTGATATTGCCCAAATATACACAATCAAAAAAATTGGTGGTGACGCTCATACACGAAAACACCTTCAGGATTTAGGATTTACCCAGGGCACTAATGTTCAAATTATATCGAAGAACAGTGGAAATCTCATTGTTAAAGTGAAGGAAACACGGGTTGCTTTGGGTGCCTCTATGGCAGCGAAGATTTTGATATAGGAGGATAGAATGACGTTAAAGGAAGTAGCGGTTGGCGAAAAGGTTGTCATCAAGAAACTTCATGGACAAGGCGCTGTGCGTCGTCGTATCATGGACATGGGCATTACGAAAGGAACAGCGGTTACAGTTCGTAAGGTTGCTCCATTGGGAGACCCCATTGAATTGACAGTGCGCGGGTATGAATTATCCATTCGTAAAAAGGATGCAGAAATGATTGAGGTGGAAGTATGAGTAAAAATAAAGTTGTGATTGCTCTTGCCGGAAACCCAAACAGTGGAAAGACCACTCTTTTTAATTCGTTGACAGGAGCGAACCAGACGATTGGTAACTGGCCGGGAGTTACGGTAGAAAAGAAAGAAGGTAAGCTTAAGAAACACCATGATGTGATTATTGAAGACTTACCTGGTATTTATTCTTTATCGCCTTATACATTGGAAGAAGTTGTTTCACGTAATTACTTAGTGAAGGAAAAACCATCGGCTATTTTAAATATCATTGATGGAACAAATCTTGAACGCAATCTATATTTAACTTCGCAATTAATGGAACTTGGTTTACCGGTGGTTGTGGCTGTGAATATGATGGATTTGGTTGATAAGCAAGGCGATAAGATTGACCTAGCTTCTCTACAAGCACAATTGGGTTGCCCGGTAGTACCAATTTCAGCTTTAAAGGGAACTAATGTTCCGAAAGCGATGGAAGTTGTATTAGAAGCAGTTAAGAAGAAGGAATTACCAACCATTCATCGTTTCACGGATAAAGTCGAAAATTTTTTAACCTCTTTAGAAGAACAATTGGTTTCAATTCCATCGGAACAAAAACGTTGGTATGCGATTAAGTTATTTGAAAAAGATGAAAAAGTTTTAGAAACAATTGATTTCAGTGCTGAACAAAAGCAAGAAATATTGACTGAGATTGAAAAGCTGGAAGCTGAATTGGGAGATGATAGTGAATCTATTATCACCGATGAACGTTATAACGATATTACTAAGTTATTATCCGGTATCTATAAGAAGAATAATTCAGAAGAAAAGAGTATTTCTGATAAGATTGATACGGTTGTTACCAACCGCTGGTTAGGTTTACCAATCTTTGCCTTGATTATGTTTATTGTTTACTTCTGTTCGATTCAAACATTTGGTACAAAAGCAACAGACTGGGTAAACGACGGCTTATTCGGTGATGGTTGGTTCTGGTTAGGCAAAGGTCGTGCTGAATTTGATGAAGCTAGTGCTAACTTCAGTATGGATTCAGAGGCGAAAGAAGCTTTTGAAAATGAGGCTATTGAAAAAGGTTTGATGAAAAAAGAGGGTGAGGAAGTTAAAGTTCTTGACCAAAAAGCGCTTGAAAAATTCACTGTTTCGACAGAAGTGCATGATGAATCTGGTAAAGTGGTTGAAACACGTGCTGTTGACTTCAAGACTTATGAAAAATATGCAGCTGAAGAAGAACCGGATGCCCATGACTTCGGTCCATATCAAGTTGGGTTACCGGTTATTTTAGGGGATTTCTTAAAGAGTATTCATACATCAGAATGGGTACAAGGCTTAGTCTTAGATGGTATCTTAGCTGGTGTTGGTTCAGTTCTTGGTTTCTTACCACAGATGTTAACATTATTCTTCTTCCTTGCTTTCTTAGAAGGTTGTGGATATATGGCGCGTATCGCTTTCGTGCTGGACCGCCTATTTAGAAGATTTGGTTTATCCGGTAAGAGTTTTATTCCGATGTTAGTTGGAACAGGATGCTCGGTTCCAGGTATTATGGCTTCGCGTACAATTGAAAGTAATCGTGATCGTCGTATGACAGTTATGACAACTTCCTTTATGCCATGCTCGGCGAAGTTGCCGGTTATTGCTTTGATTTCAGGTGCTTTCTTTAAGGAATCCGGTTTAGTTGCAACAAGTTCTTATTTCTTAGGTATTGCAGCGATTGTTGTGTCAGGTATCATGCTTAAAAAGACAAAACGCTTCGCAGGTGATCCGGCACCATTTGTAATGGAATTACCTGCTTATCATTGGCCAACACCATCTTATATTCTTCATTCAATGTGGGAACGTGGTTTTTCTTTTGTTAAGAAGGCAGGAACAATTATCTTCCTAGCTTCCGTCTTCATTTGGCTAACATCTCATGTTGGCTATACAGCCCAAGGATTTGCGATGGTCGAAGAAGCGGATTCTCTATTGGCTATGTTTGGCAATGCTGTGAAGTTTATCTTTGCACCACTTGGCTTTGGCGATTGGCGTGCCGCTGTTGCGACAGTGACCGGTTTGATTGCTAAAGAAAACGTTGTATCCACAATGGGTGTGCTTTATGGAGCAGGGGAAGTCAGTGAAAATGGTTGGCAGATTTACCAATCCATGAATGCGGCTTTCTTTGGTTCAGCCTTAGCGGGTTACTGTTTCTTAGTGTTCAACTTATTATGTGCCCCATGTTTCGCGGCTATCGGAGCGATTCGTCGTGAAATGAATGACGTTGGTTGGACTTGGTTTGCGATTGCTTATCAATGTGGTTTTGCCTATGTAGTAGCCTTGATGATTTACCAATTTGGTTTAGCTATTCAAGGGAAGATGAACATGGCAGGTTTCATTGTTGCCGTAGTAATTGCGGCAGCTATGTTGTATCAGTTGTTTAAGCCAATGAAGAAACACGTAGTTGTTGAATAAAACCTAAATTAAAAATAAATGATAGTTGAACTATCTATATGACTATTAGTTAGGTGCTTGAATGGTTCTAATTAAGGATTGATTTCTATTTTTGATAGGAATTAATCCTTTTAATTTTAAGAAAATGAAATGAAACAAGAATAAGGCAGTATGGAGGGTCTTTGGGGAATTTACTGCTATTGGATTGTTAACAATAGAAAAACTTCGATTTAGGAGTTTTCGGCAACATAAAAGTAGTAGCCGGCAATCATTTGCCAGCTACTACTTTTCTATGAACAAGACGCTTTGTATTACGCTGTTTCATCTTTTCTTGAACTTCTTTCATCGCTTCTTTTTGATTTAAGATAACCGGAATGATGATTGGTGTTCGTTTGGTTTTTTGGAATAAGAAGGGCTCTAAAGAAGACTTAATGCAAGATTTGATTTCACCAAAGGTGGTTCGATTTTGCATGGTCTTTTTAAGGGCTTCATAAACCACTAACTCCGCTTCCTTTAATAAAGTGTGCGAATCTTTGATGTAGACAAAGCCACGCGAAACAATACTTGGGCGACATAGAATCTTGTTGTAACGAGAGTCAATGGTCACAATTACCGATACCAAGCCATTCTCAGCTAGAATTTGGCGATCCTTAATAACGGAAGTACTCAATCCGGAAATATCATTTCCATCCACATAAATTGCATCGGTATGAACCTTTTCATTGGCAATAAAGGCTTCATGATTTCTTAAAACAACCACATCTCCATTGGTACAAATGAAACAATGGTCTTCAGGAACACCGGTTAAAACAGCGGTACGGCAATGTTCTACAAGCATCTTATATTCACCATGATTTGGCATAAACCACTTTGGTTTAATCAAATTCAACATTAACTTTTGTTCCTCAACCGGAGCATGACCGGTGGTATGAAAAGAAGTCAAAGGTGAATTGGTGACAACGTTAGCACCAACTTTGGTTAACTGGTTGATAACCTCGCCAACCGATTGACCATTGCCGGGAATTGGTGAAGAAGAGAATAAGACAGTATCCCCGGGAAGAATCTTAATGAAACGATGAGAGCCATTCGCAATACGACTTAAAGCGGCCATTGGTTCACCTTGTGAGCCGGTACATACAATACAAATACGATTAGCCGGTAAAGTATTCAATTCATTGCCGGAAATAAAACTTGATTTAGGAATGTTAATAACCCCTAACTCACGACCAATTTCAACCACATTTTCCATAGAACGACCAAAGACCGCAATCTTTCGATTACAAGCAACCGCCGCTTCCAGAATTTGATTGACACGCAAGACATTTGAAGCAAACGTAGACACTAGTAGACGACCAGGGGTTTTCTTCATTTGTGAAAGGATAGCTTTAGCGACCATTCTTTCTGAAATAGAAGAACCAGGTACCGAGGAATTGGTGGAATCCGATAACAATAAATCCACACCAATTTGACCAATGTAAGCCATCTTTTGAAAATCAGACGGTTTGCCAACAGGGGAGTAATCAAATTTAAAGTCTCCGGTTTCAACAATACGACCATTTGGAGTATTAATTAAAACACCCAAAGAGTCCGGAATAGAGTGCACTGTATCAAAAAAACCAATATTGAAATATTTTGTATTGATGGAAGAATCAGAATCAATTTCAATAATTTTACAAGCTCTAGTTAAACGGTGTTCTGCTAGTTTCTTTTCAATCAAACGCTTTGCAAAACGAGGAGCGTAGATTTCTTTTAGACGAATGGTTTTTAAGAAGAAAGGAATACCGCCAATGTGATCTTCATGACCATGAGTAATGACCATAGCCTTAATTTTATATTGGTTTTTCACTAAATAAGAGAAATCAGGGATGACATAATCCACACCTAATAATTCGCTTTGAGGGAATAAAACGCCACAGTCAATAATAATAATTTCATCATTATGTTCCACACAATACATGTTCATACCGATGGCACCTAAACCGCCCATCGCATAAACCATCGTATCTGTTTCATGACGGATGGATTTTGAATAGTCTTCATTTTGAATTACTTTTTTATAAGTATTTATTCTTCTTGGATATCTCATTTTTGTTTCGGACATAAATTAATTAACTTTCTAGATGACTAATGCGCCATCAACTTTTTTCATAGGATTTTTCTTGTCAATACGATCGTAGAATAAACGACCATCAAAGTGATCCAATTCATGTTGTAAAACAATCGCTAAATAGCCTCTTGCACGAATGGAAATCATCTTATCACTAGCTAAATCATAGGCTTCTACCGTTACTCTTGCTTTACGAACCACATAACCCGGATGATCATTAACAACGGATAGGCAACCTTCTCCAGAACTTAAATAGGCCGGTTGAGCACTCTCGCTAACAATCTTAGCGTTGACTAACATATATTCATAATGCACAAGCTCACCATTTTTATCGACATCATCGACAACAACTGCCATCATACGTTTCGGGACACCCACTTGAATAGCACTAATGCCAACCGCCGGTCTTAAATTGTATTTTTTCGCTTTTTCTTTATCCGTTGAATCTTTGACATATTGCAACATATCACGCAATAAAGAAGCATCTTTCTCACTTAAAGGAAGTTTCACTTTTTTTGATTTCGTTCGGATGATAGGATCACTATCTTTGACGATGGTATCATTATTAATCAACATAAAAACCTTTACCTCAATTCCATTGTAGCATTTAATTTATTTTATTAAATAAACGTAATTCTTTTCGTGCTACTATTATAACATGAGTATGAAAAAGAAAAGAAGAATGTTGCCATATTTTTATCGTGTTCCAAAAACGGTGGATTTTATCATTCATCTTTGCGTGATTGGTTTGATGATTTTTGGCTTAATTGCGATTGTATCAGCTTCTATGGGCTTGGTAAATGGTAATAATAAAAAGTTAATTGGTATTGCCGGCAAACAGATTGTGTTTTTAATGGTTGGTTATATTTCTATGTGTTTTATGGGCAATCACTTTCGCCTTTCTTTTTTGAAAACAAAAGCGTTCAATACACTGATTATAACAACGATAGTATTATTGTTTGTACCTTTGGCTTTTAGTGCGGCGGGTGGAGCGAAAGCTTGGATTCGTCTGGGTCCTGTGACACTTCAACCATCGGAATTCGCAAAGATTGTAACGATTTTAATCATGGCTCGCTTTTTAGGAGATAATCGAAAAAGATACCATAGTACCTTTGAAATGTTATTAAGACCATTTGGCTATGTGTTAGCGATTTGCTTGATTGTGGCATTACTAGAGAATGACCTAGGATCGGCTTTGATTATCTTTATCATTTTTTCCGTTATTCTCTTGATTCCAAAACATCCGCAGTTAAAAGCAGTGCAACGCTTCTTTAAGATATCGTTTTGGTTAGGTATTGTGGCAGGATATGGTTTGTTGTATACGGGCTTTGGGGAAAGAATTATTTCTTCGGTTATAACGGGATATAAGAAAGCTCGTTTTACAGCTATGTTTAATCCCTTCCATGATACCTATGGGGTTGGTTATCAGATTATCAATGGTTTGGTTTCCTTTGCGACCGGCGGTTTAAAGGGTAGAGGGATTGGTCAATCGATTCGTAAATACACCGACTTTCCAGCTGTTAATACTGATTTTATTCTAGCTGTTGTGGTTGAGGAAGTCGGGATGATCGGCTTTGGCTTTTTAATGCTATTATATGGGGCTATTCTATTGCAACTATTCCGCTATGCAATACGTATGAAGAGTGAAGCGGGAAAGATGATTTTAGTGGGTACAGCGATGTATCTATTGGTTCATATGGTCTTTAATATTGGTGGAGCTACGGGATTAATTCCTTTGACGGGTGTTCCTTTATTGATGATTTCCGCAGGTGGTTCAAGTACATGGTCATTTATGACCTGTATCGGTATTTCACAAGCGATTATTTCACAAGTAAATAGAGGAGAAATCCAATGAGAATTATCGCTGGAGAATTTCGTTCAAGACCAATTGAAGCACCCAAAGGAATGAAAACCAGACCAACGTTAGACAAAGTAAGAGAAGCGGTTTTTTCTATCATAATGAACAATGTTCCGGAATCTTCTTTTTTGGATTTGTATGCCGGAAGTGGAGCGAATGGCTTAGAAGCTTTATCAAGAGGAGCTAAAAGGGTTGTATTTGTCGAAAAAGACCGTCATGCGCAAAAAATTATTCAAGCCAATATTGTCTCATTATCTTTGCAAGAAAAAACAAGCTTATTGAAAATGTCAGTGCAACGGGCCTTAGATGTTTTAAAAGGTCAAAACTTTGATTTGGTGTATATGGATCCTCCTTATGCCAAGCAAGAAAATGAACAGGTCATTCAATTATTGATAGAAAAAGACTTATTAAACTTAGATGGTGTCATCGTGGTAGAGGCAGATCGAAACGATGCTTATGCTGAAACAATAGGCAAAATGAAATTATGGAAAAAGAAAGAATATGGAGTTAGTCAACTCTTGTTTTATCGAAAGGAGAAATGATGAAAGCTTGTTATCCAGGAACTTTTGATCCAATTACGAATGGTCATTTAGACATTATTGAAAGAGCGAGTAAGATGTTTGAAGAACTCGTGGTACTCATTATGGATAATCCTCGTAAGAAATGTACCTTTAGTGTTGAAAAACGAAAAGAAATGATTGAAAAGAGTTTAGCGGATATAGGTCATCCCGTAAATGTTCGGGTAGAAATTGGCTATGGTTTAACGGTGAATTACGCAAGGCGTTTAGGTTGTGGAGCGATTATTCGTGGTATTCGTGCAGTTTCGGATTATGAATATGAGTTGCAACAAGCCACGGCTAATTTAAGCTTGGATGATGAAGTTGAAACATTATTCTTTATTGCTCGACCAGCCTATTCTTTCTTAAGTTCTTCCGTTTGTAAAGAAATTGCGATGAATGGCGGAAAGCTTTATGGCTTTATTCCTTCCCCGATTATTCAAGAAGTGATGGATGAACTCTATATTCCAGTTGAGGAGCTTTGATGAAGTGGGGGATTTTAGGCTCAGGGAATATTGCTAAGTGTTTTCTCACAGCAAAGGTCAATGAAGTTGTAGCGATAGCTGGTCGAAACAAAGAAAAATCGTTATCTTTGCAAAAAGAGTTTTCCATTCCTGTTGTCTATGATAGTTATGGTGAACTGATAAAAAGTGATGTGGATGCGGTGTATATTGCTTTACCACATGGGTTTCATTATAAATATGCTTTAGAGGCAATGGATGAAGGGAAAGCCGTTCTTATTGAAAAACCAATGGCTTTAAATGAATGGGAAGTGCAATCCCTAATTCTAAAGGCAAAGGAAAAGAATGTCTTGCTCATGGAAGCTATGAAAACTCGTTATTTTCCGGCTTATCAAGAATTAAAGAAAGCCTTAAAACAAGGTATTATTGGTGAACTACAATCCATACAAGTCTCTTTTTGTTCACAAGTAGAGACCTCTTTCTTTAAAAAATCTTATCTAAGTGATGCCATTCAAGGTGGAGTGCTTTTGGATGTGGGTTGTTATGTCTTGAATTATTTGGTGGATTTATTGGGGACCAATATTCCCTTAAAGAAAGTGGATGCTTGCTTTAAAGAAGAGGTGGATGTGGACGTGTTAGCTATATTTGAAAGGAGTGGTGTTTCCTTTCAAATGGAACTCAGTCTTGAAAAACCATCTACTCGTTTCGCTATTCTTAAAGGAAATGAAGGAATGCTTGAAATACCGAATTTCCATCGCCCTAATCATTTCATTTTAAAAAAAGGCAAAGAAGAAAAGGTCTTTGAATACCTTTATGAGGGTAATGATTTAAGTGCTGAGATAAGAGCTTTTGAAAAAGCTTATGCCCTAGGTCTAAGGGAAGAAGCTTGTATGCCATGGTTAGTCAGCCAACAAATTGCTCATGAATTAGACAGGGTGAAGGATGCTTTCACAGCCGATCCAGATGCTTCCGTTTATCGTATGTAAACAGATTTCTAAGGAGGTCTGTTTTTGTTTGTGGGGAATCGTGAGTGAATTTTAAAATAAATGAGAAAAGATTGAAAAATGCGATTAGAAGAAATCTATCTCTTGGTCTCATTTTTGTTCTTCCAAAGGTCACTCATGTCTGATGAAAAAATATTTAGAAAGTACATATCCACTTAGCATTCTAAAGGTATCTAATAGAATATCCTGCTTCTTTTAAAGCAAAAATGAAAGAAATTAATCTTAGACCTCGTAAATGCTTTTATAATATCCAGTAATATGGTAAAATATTCACATAAAGGGAAAGGTATACAATGCTGGTTACTTGGGGAAACTAATTTCACAAGAGTGTGGCTCTTGGAATCTTTAGCTTTCTATTTGGTAGTATATAATTATAATTACAAATCAGATGAGTTATGAGCTTTAGAAATTAGGATGATTATTGGCAAAGCTTGTTATCAGGCTTTGCCAATAATTTTAGTGTCCAAACTTAATTGTAGAAAAAATAAATGGTATTAAAAATTATTAAAAATGAGCTAAAAAGAAGTTTTAAATATAAAGAAAAAATAATATTGAATTATTTTTTTATTATCATAATAGTTTATGCTGAATTTTCTGTTTATACGGGTCTTTTAAAAAATGAAGAGAGTAATCTGATGTCATATTTGGTGATTGCCAATGTCTTAAATAATTGCTTGCTTACAAATAGACTTCCAAATTTTATACATTTATTAAAAAAGGGAGAAATATCCAAATATTATACTTTTCCAAAAGAAATATGGGAAATTATCGTACTTGAAGATATTGCAACTTGTATTGCTGGTTTTGCAGAGAACATATTATTTTTAATTTTGTTAATGATATTTTTGCAAATTTCATTTTTAAGATGTGCATTTTTTTTGGTATCTATTTTTTTGAGTTTATTGCTGAGTGTATTTGTGGGCGAATGCTTCTACTCGTTATCTTTACCGTTAAATAATCACTCTGCTTCCAAAGCACTATTAAACGGTGTTAGTGGTATTTTATCTGGTGGAATCATACCCTTAAAATATTTGCCACAGCAATTTATAAAGATTTGTTATTTTACTCCATTTGCATTTTTGGTTGATGGACCAGTTCAAGTTTTATTATATGAAAAAAAAGAAATTATTATTTTTCAACTAATTTGGTGTAGTGTGCTTGCGCTAATATCATACTATTTGTTTAGGATATTATCTAATAAAACTGAAATATATGGAGGATGAAAATGAAAAAAACATTAATGTTGTACCGTGCAAGTCTAACTGGGCAGATAAGTTACAAAAAAAATATGATTCTGGAATTAGTGATTTGGTTTATTTATTCAATAATTCCTTTAATTGCTGTCAATTTATTTTTGAAAGGAAGTGTTGCCAGCAATAATAATGTATCTATGCTGGTACATTTTATGTATGGTTCTATTTTGGTTGCTTATAATTTTGCTAGAATGTTTGCAAGAGGCTTAGATAATTATCAGCAATTATTATTTTCTGGAGATTTAGATATCTATTTTACAAGGCCACTATCGATAATATATCAAGTTATAATTTCGGAAATATTTATCAGAAGAATTTCGGGTATCATTGTTGGAATAATATCTATATTAGAAAGCTATAGGCAAGGGTTTGAGTTATCTATTATAGCTACATTATATTTGATATTAATTTTGGGGATAACTTATATCGGGTTGATGTTAATTGCAGCATCTATATTAACTATAACGACAGAAGGGACAATGCTAGCTAGTATTTTAGTTGATTCAAGTGCTAATATAGGATTTTATCCAACTACATTATTAAAAAATCCAGCTAAATTTATATATACATTCATCGTCCCAATTTATTTTTGTCTATATCTGCCAGTAGATTTGATTAGAAATAGTGATATTGTTTTTTTAGGGTATATATACCCATTTTTCACAATGGTATTAGTGAATCTAATGGGTATATGTATGTTTAATTATATGTTATTAAAATATCAAAGCAATAATAGGTAAAAAGATGTAAAACAAATTTACTAAATATTCAAATTTAGAGCTATAGATATTTTGTAATGGAGGAATTATGATAAAACTAGAAAAAATTGTGTTCAACTATAAAGATAAAAAAAGATTATTTAATAATTTAGATTTGATAATTAAAGATGGAGAAAGCATTGGAGTTGTGGGTAATAATGGAACAGGGAAGTCGACATTGATTAAATTGATGTTATCTATTTTAAGACCACAGCAAGGTGATATCTATTTTGGCGATAAAAGTGTTTATAAGTTCAGAAGGAAATTGATGAGTAAAATAGGAGTTGTTTGGGGACAGAGAAGTTCACTTTGGTGGGACTTATCCATTAGACGAAGTATAGAGATACTTTGTAAAATTTACGATGTCAATCCTGAAAAAATGGTTGAAAATTTAGAATATTATGGTGAAAAAGTTACTTTGAAATATTATTGGAATAATTTGCTAAGAAAGGTAAGTTATGGGCAAAGAGTTCAAGCGGACATTATAGCGGTTTTAATAAGAGAACCAAAGTATATCTTTTTAGATGAAGCGTTTATAGGGTTGGATTACCACACTAAAGAAACAATAATTGAATTATTATGTGATTATAAACAAACCCATCCGGATTGTATTTTGGTAATTACATCGCATAATTTTTTAGATATTACAAAATTGTGTGACCGATTACTGATTTTAAGAGAAGATGGTTCTGCCATTGAATATTTAACGAAGAATGTATTATCTGTTAAATACACCGAACTTTTGATTGAATTTGATCGAGAAGTTGAACTTTTAGAATCGGAAAATATTGAAATCAATAAAATGAATTCACATAAGGTTAAAATATTAATTCAAGGTAGAATAAATAATTTTTTGCAGAAAATAAATTGGGACACAGTTTTGTCAATTGATTTAAAAGATAAAACTGTTGATATGGTCATAAAAAAAATAGATAAAGGAGATTTACAATGAGTTTATTTACCTCGGTAAGATTAGAAATCACATCAAAATGCAATTTAAATTGCAAATATTGCCATAATTTGGACTTTGCCAACAAAAACAATGATATGACAACGGAAAAAATTAAAGCATTACTTATCTCACTTAAAAAAGAATTAGGAGTTAATAAAGTGCTTTTGACTGGTGGAGAGCCACTACTTAACAGTGATGTTGTTGAAATTGTGCAACTTTTAACAGACTTAAAAATTAAATCGGATTTAGTTACAAATGGCAAATTACTTACTGAAAAGATGATAAATAATCTTTCAAAAGCGGGCTTAAAAAGAATTAGGATAAGTATTGATGGTGTTGGTGATGAACATAATAAATATAGAATAGGTAGTAATGTAGAAGAATTGTGGGAAAAGTGTAAATATATTAAAAATAATACTAAAATAAATACTGTTGTTCATACTGTTTCATCTATGCACAATGCAAACAAAATGTTCGACATATATAAAAAAATTCTTGAGGTTAAGGCGGACAGGTGGCGGATTTTTGATGTTGGATACGAGGGCGCTGCAAATCAAAATATAAAAGAGCTTGATGTTTCTACATATTATCATGAATTTATGGATCAAATGAGTCGAACACTTAGACACTATATAGAACATAGCCTTATCAATAAATTAGATATAGAAGCAAATGGTGTTTTTAAAACAAATCTTTTAACAAAACCACCGATGCTAAATACATATGAAGAAAAAAACAAATATTTCAAAAAGATTTTAAATCTTTCTCCATGTGCTTATATTCAGCATCAGTCAACTATTAGAAGTGATGGAAAAGGAACACTTTGTCAATTTTTTTCATAATGTACTTTATGACTACCAGAAATATAATTTTAATGTGAAAGAAACTTTAAATCATAAAAATTCTTTTGAAGAAAATGAAATACTTCTTAAAGATATCAAGCATTGTGAAAAATGTAAATATGTTGTTGTATGCAATTCAGGTTGTAGAGCAAAGGCAAAATATTTGACGGGAAGCGTATACAATCCCGATCCTGTTTTTTGTGTGCTTTTACCTTTATTATACGAAAAAATTGTTCCTATTTTTCCAAATGATTCAAGAGACTCTTTTATTTCTTTTTTAAATCAAGATGGAGAATCTCCATTTTATAATTCAGAAGATCTTTCGAATTTGATTAAACAGAAAATAGGTAAATCTCTATGAAATATGGATATGCATTGAAATTAGTTGTGGATGAAAATATAAGAGATGAAATGAATCAATATTTCTCAATGTATGATATTGTTGAAATTAAGGTTAAGAATAAACATTTGGATAATTACATTTTCATAAAACAAATTAACGAATTAATAAAAAAATATAATGATAGAATTTCGTTGCATTTAGAAGCTGATTTGATTGAAAACTTTGAGCAAAGAAGTATATATTTTGATTGTATTTTAAAAAAAATAGAAAGAGTAGATTTTTTGGTAACACACATTCAAAATAACACAGATGTAAGAGTGATTAACTCTATTTGTGATTTACTTCCAAATAATACAACTATTTTATTGGAAAACGAAAGTGGAGATGAACAGTTTATTGAAAAAATCAAAAATATAAAGAGTACTATATCAACTTTACATAAAGACAAAGTTAAAATATGTTTTGATTTAGGACATTGCAAAAAAGAATCTGAAATGCTCAAGACAATTGTAAGTGATAAAAACATGTTAAAAGACGTGGTGGAAATTCATATTCATTCTAATATTCCTAACGAACATTCGAGACTGAAGAAAAATGATAAATTAATTTCTGAAATAGTTGGATTTATGAATGTTTGTGAAAATTTAAGAAGAGCGATATTCGAAATAAAAAAGATTGATGTATTGAAATATGAAGGTATAGAACAGATAAAATTAATAGATGAAAAATATTCTTGAATTTTAGGAAGTTGCTGTCATGTTGTGCGTATCTAAATGGAATACCATAACAATTGATTTGTGACAAAAAAATATACAAGTTTATGGGTGTTGTAAATTTGGAACTGGAGCGAGCAAAAAATCTTAAAACGATAACCCCAGATAGAGGGAAAGGATTTTCTAAGCATACAATGATTAGGCAAAAATGAAAGAAATTAATCTTAGACCTCGTAAATGCTTAAATTGGAAACTCCATATGAGGTATATCATTCAGTTAAGTTGCAATTGATTTGACAATTCAAGGAGATTTTTAAATTTTTATGGATAAGACCTTATCCATAAGCTTATTATCTAAAGAATATTCATTCCCTAATCAAATAAGGCAAAGATATTTTGGTAATTGTGGATACAAGCTTTGATATTTGGATGGTGAAGATTTCTTAATTGAGGGGAATCAATCGCAATCACATCGGCTCCTATTTCTAAGGCGGCTTTAATGCCATGGATAGAATCTTCAAAAACAAGTACTTTATCACTAACCTTTAAATTTTTCATGGCTTGTTGGTACATTTCTTTCTTATTCGCATAGCTACCATCATCGTAAATAATGCTTTTAGGATCCATCCATTGATCTAAGTGAAAATGCCGAATGTAAAAATCAATATTATCCTTGATGGAAGCTGAAGCAATGGTAAAAGGAATATTCTTGTCTTTTAAATAATCCAATAATTCAGGCACACCATCCACTAGTTGAAAAGAAGAATCAGCTTCAACATAGGAGCGATATAAAGCTTCTTTTTTCTTTGAAAGATTAGTGTATTCTTCATCACTATAGCGATTTCCCGTTAAGCCCTTTAATAAATCAATGTTCGCTAGTCCCCAATACTTTGTTAGAATGGTTTCTAATGTAATAGGACCACAATTTAAGCTTTGTGAGATTGTATCCCAAGCCTTGACATGTAAATCCGTATCAAATAGTAAAGTTCCATTAAAATCAAAAATCACTGCATTATATTTCATAAATACTCCTTGTTAACACATCTATCATACAAGTAGAGAGATAGAAGAAGCAATCCCAAAAAAAGTTGGAAGAATTTAGCACTTAATAGTTGACAGTGCTAAACGAATGGGATACGATACTAGCAGATATTCAATTAGAGTGCCAATAAGGAGGTGATGTTGGATGCTAACGCCAAGAAGAATTCAAATCTTTAAAGCTATCGTGGATGAGTTCATCAAAACCGCCGAACCGATTGGATCCAAAGCCTTGCAAGAAAGGTATCACCTAGCTTATTCCAGTGCAACTATTCGTAATGATATGCAAGTATTGGAAGAAATGGGTTATTTAGAAAAGACACATACGAGTAGTGGTCGTATTCCTAGTACCATGGGCTATCGTTTCTATTGCGAAACTTTATTGGATGAGTCCAATTTGGATAAGCGCATGGAGGTTGCTGTTCATGATGCCTTTGAAGCATCACTTATGAGTGTAGATGAAGCGATTCGTCAAAGTTGTGAAATTGTTTCAGAAATGACTAACATGACGGCTGGAGCAATTGGACCAGATGCTTCAAAACAGCACTTAGAACACATTAAATTATTCCCGTTAGATGAAAGAAATGCAGTTTGTGTCTTTATTACTGATCAAGGGCATACGGAAACAAGAAACTTTCATTTCAAGCAATCCGTTTCCATTCAAGACTTAGAAACCACAACCGATATTTTGAATCGTCGCTTAAAAGGTGTCGCTTTAACGGAATTGGCTTTAAGATTAGAAGAAATTAAGCCAGAGCTAAATGCGGTTGTGCAAAGGCATGATGTTTTATTTACTGCGTTTCTAAGAGCTTTCATTCGTTTCGCAAACGATACCGTTTACTTCTCTGGGAAAGATAAGGTTTTTTTCCAACCGGAATTTGAAGACATCAATAAGATGAAAAAATTGATGGGTATGTTTGAAGATGAAAGCATCTGGAAACAAATGGATGAAAATGCGAATGCGGTTGCTCTTACAACAAGGGGCGGTTCGCAATTAACTTGGGTGAATGATTTAGCGATTGTCCGCTCAAAGTTTCACTTGAATGATGAAGACAGCGGGGAATTAATGGTGGTCGGTCCTAGTCGTATGGAATATGACAGGATTGTGCCACTGCTGGATTATGTGGCACGCATGATTGAAGAGGCCTATCGAAAGGGAGATGACCATGACTGAAAAAAATGAAAATGTAGAAGAAAAATTAGAAGAAAGCCCGGTTGAAGAAGAAGTTGAATTGAGTGCAGAAGAAAAGCTGCAAGCTCAAGTCATAACTTTAGAAGAACAAGTGGCTATCTTGAAAAATGAATATGCAAAAGCCTATGCGGATGCGGAAAACATGAAGAAACGTTTACAAACAGATTTTGAACAAAGGACAAAATTCCAAATGGCAAATTTTGCGAAAGAATTATTACCGATTTTAGATAACTGTGAAAGAGCCTTGGCGCAAGAAACACAAGATGAAGCCTATCGCAAAGGTGTGGAGATGATTTATAGTCAACTTCAAAACACTCTAGCGAAAGAAGGTGTTCAAGAAATTGATGCTTTAAATCATCAATTTGATGGTAGCTTCCATCAAGCTTTAATGAGTGAAGCTAAGGAAGGTGTTGAACCAAACATAGTGATTGAAATATTGCAAAAAGGTTATATGATTAAAGATCGATTATTAAGACCGGCAATGGTTAAAGTTTCAGAATAAGGAGGACTAGAATATGAGCAAGATTATTGGTATTGACTTAGGAACAACGAACTCTTGTGTCGCTGTTATGGAAGGTAAAGAAGCGAAAGTAATCGCTAATCCAGAAGGGAATCGAACAACACCATCGGTGGTTGCGTTTAAGAATGGGGAAAGAATTATTGGTGATGCGGCGAAGCGTCAATTGATTACCAACAAGGAGACGGTTTATTCCATTAAGCGTTTAATGGGAACCAATGAAAAAGTAACTTTAGAAGGCAAACAATATACACCACAAGAAGTTTCAGCAATGATTTTAAGTTACTTAAAAGATTACGCAGAGGCTTACTTAGGTGAAAAAGTAGAAAAGGCAGTTATTACAGTACCGGCTTACTTTAACGATGCCCAACGCCAAGCAACCAAAGATGCTGGTAAGATTGCCGGCTTGGATGTTTGTCGTATTATCAACGAACCAACTGCTTCCGCTTTAGCCTATGGTTTGGATAAAGATAATGATATGGAACAAAAGATTTTGGTGTATGACTTAGGTGGCGGAACATTCGATGTTTCTATTTTGGAAATTGCAGATGGAACATTTGAAGTTCTTTCAACCGCCGGTGATACAAAATTAGGTGGTGATGACTTTGATAATCGCATCATGGATTGGTTAGCGGATACTTTCAAGGCTGATAATAACATCGACTTGAGAAACGATAAGATGGCACTTCAACGTCTGAAAGAAGCTGCTGAAAAAGCGAAAAAGGATTTAAGTGGTACATTACAAACACAAATTTCCTTACCATTTATTTCGGCCGGTCCTTCTGGTCCATTGCATTTAGAAGCAACTTTAACGCGTGCTAAATTCAATGAATTAACCAAAGATTTAGTGGAAAGAACAATGGTTCCGGTTCGTCAAGCCTTAAGTGATGCAAAATTAAGTAAGAATGATATTCACCAAGTTCTATTGGTTGGTGGTTCAACTCGTATTCCGGCTGTTCAAGATGCGGTTAAGAATGAATTAGGCAAAGAACCTAATAAGTCAGTGAACCCGGATGAGGTGGTAGCTTTGGGAGCTGCTATTCAAGGCGGCGTTATTTCCGGGGATGTTAAGGATGTCTTATTGCTAGATGTCACACCATTGAGCTTAGGTATTGAAACATTGGGCGGTGTAATGACGGTCTTAATTCCTCGTAATACAACGATTCCAACTTCAAAGAGTCAAGTATTCTCTACGGCAGCGGACAATCAACCGGCCGTGGATATTAAGGTTTTACAAGGGGAACGCTCAACAGCAATGGATAATAAGTTATTAGGAAACTTCCAATTGGATGGGATTCCTCCAGCTCGTCGCGGTATGCCTCAAATTGAAGTCACATTCGATATTGATGTCAATGGTATTGTTCACGTAACGGCAAAGGATAAGGCTACGAATAAGGAACAGTCCATCGTGATTAAAGATTCTTCCGGTTTAAGTGAAGATGAAATTAACCGTATGGTGCAAGAAGCTGAAGCTCATAAGGCCGAAGATGATAAGTTCAAAGAAAATGTGGAATTAAAGAACAAGGCGGAAATGTATATTAACCAAATTGATGAAACCTTGAAGCAAGATGTTCCAAATGTAACAGCTGAACAAAAAGAAGAAGTTCAAAAGCTGAGAGATGAATTGAAACAAGCTATTGATCAAAATGATATGGATTCTTTAAAGACACGCTTAGAAGCATTGGAACAAGCAATGAATGCGGTCAGTCAAGCGATGTATCAGCAACAATCGGCTTCCCAAGCGCAACAAGATGCCAGTCAATCCACGGATCACAATAACGATGATGTCGTAGACGCTGACTTCGAAGAAAAGAAATAAGCAGAAGCGGAAGTTAGACTTCCGCTTTCCTTTAGAAAGGTAGGCAATATGGCCGATAAAAGAGATTATTATGAAGTCCTAGGTGTCGCTAAATCAGCCAGTGCTGATGAAATCAAGAAAGCGTATCGCCACTTGGCGAAGAAATACCATCCTGATGTGAACAAAGAGCCGGGTGCAGAAGAAAAATTCAAGGAAATCAATGAGGCCTATGAAATTCTTTCCGATCCATCCAAGAAACAAAGTTATGACCAATTTGGTTTTGCGGGTGTTGATCCCAATCAAGCCGGTGGTTTTAGTGGTGCCGGCTTTGGTGATTTTAGTGATATCTTTGGTTCCTTCTTTGGCGGTAATGGATTTGGTTTCGGTTCTGATTTTGGCGGTTCATCACGGCAAAGAAATCGAGCAACGAAGGGGGAAGACCGTTATATGCGCATCAATCTTTCCTTTATGGATGCTTGTTTTGGTAAGAAAGAGACCTTGAATTTAGAGGTGGATGAAACCTGTACCCATTGCCATGGAAGTGGAGCGGAAAAGCCAAGTGATGTGGAAACTTGTCCAAGATGTCATGGTTCAGGAAGAGTGATTGGTGTTCAACAAACCATCTTTGGTACGATGCAAACAGAAACAGTTTGTCCGGAATGTTCGGGTACGGGTAAGAAGATTCGCAAAGCTTGTCATCATTGTCATGGAGCAGGCTATACCCATGAAAGAGAAAGTGTGGATATAAGTATCCCGGCTGGTATCAATGAAGGTCAATCCTTACGTATTAGTGGTAAGGGTGAAAGAGGTAGAAATGGTGGTCCAAATGGTGATTTATACCTAGAAGTCCATGTTCTTCCGCATAAACAATTCTTACGAGAAGGTCGTAACATTCATCTTGAAATTCCAATTTCAGCTGTGGATGCGACTTTGGGTTGTGAGATTGAGGCGCCGACCATTCATGGTGATGTGAAGATGAAAATTCCGGCGGGTACACAAGATGGCACGAAGTTACGCTTACGATCCAAAGGTGTTCCTGATGTGCGCAGTCGGGATCAATATGGTGATCAAATTTGTACAGTTAGGGTTCAAGTGGATCAACACTTAACCAAAAAAGAGAAAGAGCTTTATCAGCAGTTGGCGCAAATCCAACATTCTGGAAAAGGGGATACCCTTTGGGAAAAGTTCAAGAAACAGTTCTCTTAAGGAGGAATGGCTATGAATATCGAACAAATGACAGAAGCTCTTCAAGAGCTTCTTTCTCTTTCTATCGCTTTAGCCCAAAAGCTAAAGCATCCGGAAGTTCAATGTTTGCATTTTTTACAAAGCGTAGTCGATGAACATGACTTTGATTCTTTGTGGGCTGATTTGGGCATTGATAAAAGAGGGTTTATTCAAGAAATAGCGGATGCTCTGCATAAAGTCGCAACGGTAGAAGGAAATTATGAACCACGCTTATCTCAAGGTTTGTACCAAGCTTTTCAAGCCGGACAAACTTGGGCCAAGCAACAAGGTGATCAATACTTAAGTCAAGGAGCAGTGTTAGTCGGGCTTTTTCAAGGAAATGATTACTTTATTCAAAGTTGGTTAAAGAAACATCAATTAAGTGCTACTCAGATTGAAGAGGCAGAATTGAAAAGAAGAGGGGGTGTTAAAATGGAAGAAAGAACATCGGAAAGCCAAGTAGAAGCTTTAAAGAAATATGGTCATGACATTGTTCAAGATGTGAAGGATGGAAAGATTGATCCAATCATTGGTCGTGATGAAGAAATCCGCCGTGTGATGGAAATTTTATCTCGTAAAACAAAGAATAATCCCGTTCTGATTGGAGAACCGGGGGTTGGTAAAACAGCTATTGTGGAGGGATTGGCTTGGCGTATTATGAATGGTGATGTCCCTTTAGGTTTACAAAATAAGAAGCTTATTGAACTCGATATGGGAGCCTTAATTGCCGGAGCAAAATATCGTGGTGAGTTTGAAGAACGATTAAAGGGTGTATTGAAAGAAGTGAAAGCCGCTGCTGGTGAAATTATTTTATTCATTGATGAAATTCATAATTTAGTAGGAGCCGGTAAAACAGAGGGATCCATGGATGCGGCGAACTTATTGAAGCCAATGCTAGCAAGAGGGGAACTCAAGTGCATTGGAGCGACTACCTTTGATGAATATCGTTTATACATTGAAAAAGATAGAGCCTTGGAACGTCGTTTCCAAAAGATTATGGTTAATCAACCATCGGTGGAAGATACGATTTCTATTCTGCGCGGTTTAAAAGAGCGTTTTGAATCGCATCATGGTGTCCGTATTAAAGATGAAGCGATTATTGCGGCCGCTACTTTATCTAATCGTTATATTACGGATCGTTTCTTACCCGATAAAGCCATTGATTTAGTTGATGAAGCTTGCGCAACCATTCGTGTGGAAATGGATTCCATGCCGGCCGAATTAGATGAACTATCGCGTAAAATCATGACCTTACAAATTGAAGAAACTTCTTTGAAGGAAGAAAGTGATGCGAAAGCGAAAGGGCGTTTAGAAGAAATACAAAAAGACCTCTCTAATTTATCGGAAGAACAGACAGCATTAATGAGCCAATGGAAAGAAGAAAAAGCAAAGGCGGATGAGGTCAAACTAGCGAAGGAACAATTGGAAAAAGAAAAGTTGGCTTTAAATCAAGCACAAAATGAAGCTAATTACGAGCAAGCAGCTAAATTAAAATACGAAACTATTCCTAATTTAGAAAAGAAAATTCAAGATGCGGAAGAAAATAACCATAACACTTTAATTCAACAGGATGTAGATGAAGATATGGTGGCTAAGATTGTATCCAATTGGACACATATTGAAGTTTCTAAACTTTTAAGTACGGAAAGACAAAAGGTGCTTCATTTAGCGGATTATTTGCGTCAAAGAGTGATGGGGCAAGATGAAGCCTTGGCATTGGTCAGTGATGCCATCTTAAGAGCAAAAGCGAATATTCAAGATGAACATCGTCCGCTAGGTAGTTTCTTGTTTTTAGGACCAACAGGGGTTGGTAAAACCGAAGTCGCAAAGGCTTTAGCCGAACAATTATTCGATGATGAAAACAAAATCATTCGTATTGATATGAGTGAGTATATGGAGAAATTCTCTGTTTCACGTTTGATTGGGGCGCCTCCCGGCTATGTTGGTTATGAAGAAGGTGGTCAATTAAGTGAAGCGGTTCGTCGTAATCCTTATTCCATTGTCTTACTAGACGAAATTGAAAAGGCTCATCCAGATGTTTTCAATATTCTTCTGCAAGTTTTAGACGATGGTCGCATCACGGATTCCAAAGGAGTTACAGTTGATTTTAAAAACACCATCATTATCATGACTTCCAATCTGGGCAGTCAATACGCTTTCCAAGAAGGAAACCAAGAGGAAAATTATCGTCGTGAAATACAAACTCATTTTAAACCAGAGTTTATTAATCGTATTGATGACATCATTATTTTCCATTCTTTAGATCAAGAAGTATCCAAGAAGATTGCGATGAAGTTCTTATCCCAACTACAAGCTCGTCTAGCGGATAAGGATGTGCAATTAGAAGTAACGGATGCCGCAAAAGAAAGAATTGTGGCGGTAGGAACGGATCAAGAATATGGAGCTAGACCTATGAAGCGTCATATTCAAAAAGAAATTGAAACCAGAGTGGCTCGTGTTCTTTTAGAGAATATAGATGTACAAGGAAAGAAAATTATCGTAGATGCGGATGTGTCCGGTTATCAAATTCATTTGCAAGGGTAGTTTCAAAAACTACTCTTTTTTGGTACATTAGTAACAGAAGTTAGAAAGAGGTTTCTTATGAATAATGATACATTTCAATGGGCAATGGTATCGGTCTTCGGTTTTTTGGCTGTGTATATGGGTTATTTGAATTTTCGTTGTGCCTCTAAAGTTAAAATAAAGGATAGACAATGGACCATCATTCGTACCTTAGTATTGGTAATTGCACTTTTAAGCAGTTTGGAATTTTTTGCCGGTTTTTCTGTCTTATTGCTTATTCGTTATATAGTTACTTTAGTTGCCTGCTTAATTTTCTTTTTCAGCCATGATGGTGTTGGGAATGAGGGTTTCGTTTCCGGCTCTTATTTCTATCCATATCAGGATGTGAAGGCTTATGATGTGTATAAACAAGCGAAGCGTTTTACGGTTATCTTTATTATCCAAGAGGAAAATCGCAAGCGTAAATTTGAAGAATTGACACGTGAAGTAAACTTTGATTTAAAGAATCAGAAAGCAGTAGAACAATTATTAAAAGAGAAAATAGGAAAAAAATATCGTCGTCTAAAGAAACAATAGGAGCTACTTTCTAAAGTAGCTTTTTTGGTGCTTGACTATTTTCGGGAATAGGCTATTATTAAATAGTCAAAATGACTATGAAAAAGATATTGAATGAGAAAGGAGAAAGCTTAGAAGAATTTCTCCAACGTTACGATAGTTCGCACTATGAAAAAGCCAGTCAGACAGCTGATTGTCTTGTTTTTACCGTGGATGAAGGAAAGTTGAAAGTCCTTTTAATTCAACGAAGAAACCATCCTTTTATTCATGATTGGGCAATGCCCGGCGGCTTTCTAGATATGAATGAAGATTTAGATGGGGCGGCTTTAAGGGAACTCAAGGAAGAAACCTCTTTGTCAGAGAATATTTACTTTGAACAGCTTTATACCTTTTCTAAAGTAGACCGGGATCCACGAACACGGATTATTACAACCGTATATTTAACGATGGTACCACCATCTTCTATCCCTTTAGCTATGGCGGCAGATGATGCCTTAAATACGACTTGGTTTGAAATTAGAAAAAAAGTGGAAAGTGTGGATGATGAAAAGAGAATTTCAACCTTGGTGTTGGAATATGAAGATATTTCCATTCGTTACCAAATATGCGATACGGTAAAAGAAAATTACATTCAAACAAGTTCTACATTATTAAGCAAGACTAAATTAGCAGGGGATCATTATAAAGCCATCAATCGAGCTATGGATTATTTACAAGATCGGGTGATGAGTGATGGACTTTTATTTCACTTGTTACCAAAGAATTTTAGTTTGAAAGCAGCCCAATTAGCTTATGAAGCTGTTTTACATAAGAAAGTGGATACACCAAATTTCCGGCGAGATATACGTAAGTATGTGACCGATATTCAACGTTTTGCAATCCAGAAAGGAAGAAGAGTTAAATTATATCAATACAATCCATTAACGAAATGGGGGAGGAACTTGAAATGAAACGATGTTTGGTTGTGGTCGATATGCAAGTGGATTTTGTGACAGGGAGTTTGGGCACAAAAGAAGCACCTGAAATTCTAAAGGTTGCTAAAAGAATTATTCAAGAGCCTTATGATGAAATTTATGTGACAATGGATACGCATGATAATCAGTATTTATCCAGTAATGAAGGTCGTCATTTACCGGTATTTCATTGCGTAAAAGATAGTCCCGGTTGGCAATTAGAAGCTTCAATTGCTGAAGAATTAAATAAGAAGTCTTTTATAAAAATTGAAAAAAGGCAATTTGGTAGTTTTGAATTGGTAGAAGCGTTAAAGAAAAGCCAACCGGATGAAGTGGATTTTATAGGTATTTGTACCGATATTTGTGTTTTAAGTAACGCTATTTTAGTGAAAACCGCTTTGTCTGAAAGTACGATTTCTGTTTATGAAAATGCGACAAGTGCCACAAGTCCCTTATTGAAAGAAAAAAGTTTAGAGGTCTTAAAAATAAATCAAGTGGAAATAAAGGAGTTCCCATTATGACAAATATTCAAGTAAACGCATATATTCCGGATGAAGATTATGATAATCCAGCGATGGTCACTGACTTTTATGAATTCTCAATGGCAAATTCATTGTTCTTACATGGCTATAAAGATACTGTTATGGTCTTTGATATGTTCTTCCGAGAAAATCCTGATGACTTAGGCTATTCTATTTCAGCCGGTCAACATAAGTTATTACGCTTTTTAAAAAATTATCATTTCAACAATCAAGATATTCAATGGCTACTTTACAAGGGAATGAGTGCTGAATTCTGTGACTATTTAAAAACATATCGTTGGAAAGGCGATGTGTATATGTTACGAGAAGGAACGGTGTGCTATCCACAAGTACCAATGGTACGGATTGAATGCGATATGGTGGGGGCTATTTTAATTGAAACGTATTTACTTCAAACCATGAACTTTCATAGTTTAATCACCACTAAAGCCACTAAGATTACAGGTTTAAGCACCAATCATGAACGCAATGTCATGGAATTTGGTACGAGACGTGCCCAAGGAGCTTCAGCCGGTAATGATGGAGCTTATGCCTCTATCTTAGGTGGTTGTATTGGTACAGCAAATTGTTTGGCGGAAATGAAGTATGGTCCTGATGTACCGGCAGTAGGAACGATTGCTCACTCTTATGTGGAATTCTTTCCAAGTGAATACGAGGCCTTTGAGGCTTATGCTGAAACTTACCCAGATAATGTGTCCTTATTGCTGGATACTTATAGTATCTTTAATTCCGGTCTGCCCAACTTAATTAAGTTGGATGATGCCATGATTGCGAAGTATCCAAATGATCCAAATAAGCGTGTCAAAGCAGCACGTATTGACTCTGGCGATTTAGCCCGTGGTTATAAGAAATTAAGAAAAGCTTTGGATGGAGTTGGCAAGAGCTATATTAAATTAGTGGCTTCCAATTCTTTGGATGAAAAGAAAATGTCAAATATGGAATTATATGAAGGAGCGAAGTTTGATGCCTATGGGGTTGGTGAAAAGTTGATTACCTCTGCTACAGATCCGGTTTTTGGTGGGGTTTATAAGTTGGTTGCTATCAAGAATGAAGATGGAACTTACACACCAAAGATGAAATTCTCTGATTCAGCTTCAAAAGCCATTATTCCGGGTAAACTAATGGCTTGGCGAGTATTTGATGAAGAAGGAAAGGGGCAATGTGACATCATTGCTTTAGACGATGAAGTTTTTGAGAATGGTCAAGAAATTGAAGTGGTGAATTTAGATCCGGATGCATTAGAACCGATCATTCGTATCACTCCATTTCACATTGAAAGAATTTTAGTTCCACATATGATTCAAGGGGAAATAGTCTTGGATTTACCGGATATTCGTGCTAAAAAAGAATACATTCGTGAACAACTTCAATATCGTGTTTGGGAATCAGAATTAAGAACTGAGTTACCGCATCGCCATTATGTGGATTTAAGTCCTAAATTAGCTAAATTACGTGCTGATTTGTACGAAAAATTATACAAGGAAGCAGGAAAATGAAAGCTCTCTTATTTGCCGGAGCCTTTAATCCAGTCACAAAAGCTCATATTGAGTTAGCCAAACTATCTTTAGAACAAACCAAAAGAGACTGTGTTATCTTTTTACCCAGTCAAAGTCATTACATTGAACAAGATCAACGAAAAAATTATGCCTTAAGTGCCAATCAACGTTTGGCTTTATTAAGAAAGTGCCAAGAAAATCATCCATGGATGAAAATATCCACCTATGATTTAGAACAAAAAGAACAACCTCGTACTTATCAAAGTCTTAAAGCCTTAAAACAAAAAGGTTATGATTGTGCTTTACTATTGGGAGACGATCAATTTTTAAAAATGGAAAGTACTTGGTTGAATGTCGATAAGATTGCCAAAGAATTTGGGATTGTTTGCTTGGAAAGAGGAAAAAATGTTTTAGAAGAAATGAAAAATTCTTCTTTCTTGATGGCTTTAATGCCTTATGTGACAATCATTAAAAGTCCCAATTGGTCAAAAACTATTTCTTCCAGCCAGGTGCGTCTTTGGCTTCAAGACCAACATCAACACAGAAAAGAATTGGAAGAAGTGTTGCCTTTTTCCTTAGCGGTATTACAGGAGGTGTTATGAAAAATCCTTTTATAAAAATGGCGAGTGTTTCTTTGGAAACAGCTTTAGGAAATGTGATGGAGAATGTTCGTCAAATCAAGCAATCCTTACAAGAAACCGATGCAAAGCTGGTGGTCTTTCCCGAGCTTAGTTTAACGGGGTATAGTCTAGGAGATTTATTTCATCAAGATGGTTTATTAAAAGAAGTGATTTTCGGCTTAGAGGAATTAAGAGTATTTAGTCAAAGCTATCCGCAACAACTCATAGTGGTGGGAGCTCCTTTAATGAAAGAAAATCGTTTATACAATACAGCTGTTTTTATTCAAGATGGTGAGTATAAATTAGTAGTTCCAAAAACTTTTTTGCCGAATTATCATGAATTTTATGAACTACGTTGGTTTGCGAGTGGAATGGATGTGGATTGTGATTTCATCATGATTGGAAAGGAAGAAGTTGCCTTTGGTAAACATTACTTGTTAAAAGATGGTGAAATTAAGATTGGTTGTGAGATTTGTGAAGATCTTTGGGTAGTAAATCGTCCATCAAATGTCTTGGTCGAAAATGGCGCAAATGTGATTGTGAATTTATCCGCCTCCAATGAAATGATTGGTAAAGCGAAGTATCGCCGTCATCTTGTCCTTCAACAAAGTGCAATTGGTCATTGTGCTTATATTTATGCTTCAAGTGGATTAGGAGAAAGCAGTACAGACCTTGTGTTTTCTGGTCATTGTATGATTGCCGGTGAAGGTCATTTATTAAAAGAAATGATTTGGCCATTAAAAAGAACTATCTTAGAAGCTATTGTGGACATGGATAAGATTATCGCAAGTCGTCGTAGTCTAAATACCTTTGGAAATGGTTTATTATTTCCTTCTATTGAAGTGGATTTAGGACAAGTAGAAGAAAGTGTTGAGGAGATGGTTTCTTTCTTGCATGAAAATCACTATGATGTGAATCCATTCCCCTTTGTGCCAAGGGAAAAGAAGGAACGTATAGAAAGAAGTCGTGCTGTTTTGCAAATGCAGTCAAGGGCTTTATTTCAACGCTATAAAGCAACCGGCTTAAAGACAGCAGTCATAGGTGTTTCAGGTGGTTTGGATAGCACGTTAGCTCTTTTGGTTCTTCATGAAACAAGGAAGCTTTATCCAGACTTAAGAATGATTGGTGTAACGATGCCTTCATATGGTAATACAACTAATTATACTTATCAAAATGCCTTAGATTTAATGGAAGCTTTAAACATTGAAGTAAGAGAAATTCCCATTCAAGAAATGGTTCAGGAACATTTAAAAGCCATTGGTCATCCAACTAGTTACCAAGGGGAAGGAGATACAACCTATGAAAATGCTCAAGCGAGAATGCGTACGTATCTATTGATGGATATTGCCAATCAAGAGAAGGGCTTGGTGATTGGTACCGGTGATCTTTCAGAACTGGCTTTAGGCTGGTGTACGTATAATGGTGACCATATGTCGATGTATGGGGTAAATAGTTCCATCCCCAAGACTTTAGTGAAGTACATATGTGAATCCTATGCTTTAGAAACGGAAAATAAAGCTTTATCGGATGTCTTGCATAGGATTGTGAATATACCAATATCACCAGAATTAACCCCGAATCAAAATGGTGAAATTGTGCAAAAGACAGAAGAAGTAATTGGTAAGTATGATTTGAATGATTTCTTCTTATATCACATGATTCGTTTTGGAAGTAGTGTAAAGAAGTTAGTTACGTTAGCGATGGTAGCCTATCCATCGCAAAGTAAAAAGGAGATTAAGCTAGCTTTAGAGCGTTTCTTAAAGCGTTTCTTTAGTCAACAATTTAAGCGTTCTTGTTTACCGGACGGACCAAAAGTGGGCACGATTTCCTTATCACCAAGAGGGGATTGGCGCATGCCAAGTGATGTAAGTGGGGAAGTTTGGTTGAAGGAATTAAATTGTTTATAAATTTTTCTTTCTATCTAGTCAAAAGAAGTGAAATCTGCTAAAGTACTGGTAAGGTCCTTTAAATTGACACGAGAGGTCAGTAAGGAAAATGGAAATATGTCATTTATAGTGGCCTGATAAGGTCACTTTTTTTAGGACCAAAGGAGGATAAATGAAAGAAAGTAATGAAATGATTTTGGACGTTAAGAATAAGCCAGAAGCATCAAAATGGTTTTTCTTAAGTTTTCAACATGTCTTTGCGATGTTTGGAGCCACGATTTTAGTGCCTATTTTAACGGGCTTTCCGGTTTCTGTAGCTTTATTTGCGTCGGGGTTAGGTACGGTATTATATGCGATTATTACACAATTTAAGGTACCGGTTTACTTAGGTAGTAGTTTTGCATATATTGCGGCTGTACAAATTGCAGTTAAAGCCATGGGTGGTGCTAAGGATGCGGCTCTTTCCGGCTTATTTTTAGTCGGTTTAATCTATGTGGTTGTTGGTTTGATTGTTAAGTTTGTGGGTAAAGATTGGGTGGATAAATTATTACCACCAATTGTGATTGGACCAATGATTGCGGTGATTGGATTAGGCTTAGCATCTTCGGCAATTCGTAATGCCGGCTTGGTACAGGGTGGTAATCCTAGAGCGATGGTGGTTGCGTTTATCACTTTTGTGATAACGGCTTTGATTTCAACAAAAGCAAAGGGTTTCTTTAAAATTATTCCTTTCTTATGTGGAATTGTGATTGGTTATGTAGTAGCGATTACTTTTGGAATTGTGGATTTTACGCCTATTAAGCAAGTGCTTCAATCAGGGCGTTTAGTTGCTCTTCCGGAATTCTTATTGCCATTTCAACTAGGTCATTTTCACCAATGGCACTTCTACTTTGGACCAGAAACGATTGCAGTTTTACCGGTTGTTTTAGTGACAATTTCTGAACACATTGGTGACCATACCGTTCTTTCTAAGATAGTTGGTAAAAATTTCTTGAAAGATCCCGGTTTGGATCGAACATTAATGGGGGATGGTATTGCGACTTCAGTATCGGCTTTATTAGGTGGACCAGCCAATACAACTTATGGCGAAAACACAGGGGTTATCGGTATGACTAAGGTAGCTTCGATTTATGTGACAGTTGGAGCGGCTTGTATAGCAATGGTGTTATCGATGTTCCCATTGGTATCGGCGGTTATTCAAACCATTCCAAATGCGGTATTGGGTGGTATGTCCATTCTTTTATATGGAGTCATTGCTTCCAATGGTTTACGTGTTTTAATTGATCATCAAGTTGATTTTAGTGAACAAAGAAACTTAATTATTGCTTCGGCGATGTTAGTGATTGGTATCGGTGGAGCCATCTTGCCAATTGGTAGTTTTGTGACTTTGAGCGGAACAGCTTTATCCGCGGTTGTGGGTATTATATTAAACTTTATTTTAGCGAGAAAATAAGAAGTTTTAGGGCTTTATGAAATGCTCTTTTTTATAGGTAACGAGCCCTGTTGAGTACACAGGTAAAGAAAAAGAGGCTTATAGCCTCAGTACAAACCACTCGTTTTACGGGTGGTTATGATTTTTTGCTCTTTCTCTGGGAAAATATGAAGGAATGCGGTATATTTTTATAAAGATTATCTTTATAAAAATAAAGGTGACGACATGGCGATTAGCTATAATAAACTATGGAAACTACTGATAGATAAAAATATGACTAAAACAGATTTGAAGAATGTAACCGAATTCATTTCGGTTACATTAGCAAACATAGGTAAGGGTAAGTTTGTAAGCTTAAGAATGATAGACAAAATTTGTGATGAACTGGATTGCGATGTGAATGACATTATGGAACATATTGCAAGCGAAAATATTGAAAGAGAGTAGTAAGTCAAGATGATTAATAATATACTAACTTATATTTCGTTGTTTTCATCCGCAGGGACCGGATGCTGTGAATTTAAACTTGAGGATTTGGAATATATAGTCACAAATTATATACAAATATCAAACTACTAGGTAAATTAAAACGCATATTCTGTTATACACATCATCTCATAATCATGAGATAATATAATTATTAACATGATTTATCAACTTTCTAATACGTAAATATATTGAACTTTGCCAGATTACAAAATTGAAAGTTGCAAAGATGAATTCTAGAATATAGGAGATTAAATACTCATGAAAAAAATTATACATTATTCGCAATTCGCAGAAAATGAATGTGGCTTATGTTGTATTGCGATGATTTGTTCGTATTATGGATTTTATAATTCAATAGCGTACTATAGAAATTGTGCAAATGTTGGACGTGATGGACTTTCGCTTCTACAAATACATAATATTTTCGGGAAATTGGGATTTAATTGTAAAGTTTATCAAACCGAAAGAATTGATGAAGAAATGTTTACAAATGGACCACTCATTATACATTTAACAAGCAATCACTATGTAGTTATTTTAAAGCGACGGAAATTTATTTTTTTATTTGATCCGAATTCACATGAAAAGAAAAAAACCACTATTGATTCTATAAATAAAAAATTCAGTGGCTATTATGTCGTTGCTAGTCCTATAAAGAGCGTAGAATATTTTATTAATGACCGCCCAAATATTTTTAAAAAATTACAAAAATATCTCAATGGTGCACAAAAAATCCTCAGTATTATCTTTTTTCTTTCTTTAATTTCATATCTTTTTTCTGTTTTCTTGCCAGTTCAAGTTAGCGTGATTTTAAATGCGCTAACAGATTTTGGCGTTGTTGAGAATATATTGACAAAAATAATATTTATATTTATTTTTATTTTAAGTTTTTTTGGCTTATCACTTATTAGAAATGGATTATTAGTTAAATTGCAAATATATCTAATCAAAAAAATTAATAATGAAATTATAATGAAACTTATTAATATTAATTTTTCATATTATGATAATCGTAGCAAAGGAGATATTTTATATAGATTATCTTTATCAGATCATTTACAAAATGCGATTAGCTATAATTTTGTGAATTTCTTGTTAGCTTTTTCTAATTCCGTGGTTATTATGGCATATATTATTTTTATTTATCCAGTTATAATAAAAATTTTAATATTTATATGTCTTATTGTTATAGCAATTATAGCAATAATAATACATAATAAACTTTTAAAAACTCAAAAAGAATCTCAAAAGAAGAATTTGCAATTTAAGAATTCAGAAACAGATCTTGTTAATAATATGTATCAAATTAGATGTGAAAACGTTCAAAATTATTATCAAAATAATTGTCAATTAACCCTAGAACAGTATATTGATTCATTTGAAAAAAATCAAAAAAATGTACAATTTAGCAGTTTATATTTAAGCATGTTCTTTTCGTATATTCCATTTTTAATTGTTATTATTTATGCACTTTTGTTTAATCATCAGGTAGGTAGTATATTTGTTTTATATTCAATAATTAACACCTTATTCTCACAGTCTTTTATGGCAGTTAGTGAAATAAATTCATTGAGCTTATTATCTGAAACATTTAATTATATTGATGATATTATAGATGAAAAGGAAAATGACTATATAAAGGAAAAAAAGTCTGTAGCATTTAAATGTCTAAAACTAGAAAATATTTCGTTTAAGTATAATGATAATGGTAGGGATGTGTTAAGTGGTTTTTCATTAGAAATTAACAAATCAGATTTTATTGCAATTGTGGGGGATAGTGGTTCAGGTAAAACAACAATTATTAAATTGTTGACTCATCTATATGAACCAAGAACTGGAGCTATTCTAATAAATGGAGATGATTTAAAAAATAATAAAGTTTTTGATTATTCAGTTGCAATACTTCCACAGTATCCTTTAACCATAAATGGTACTATAAAAGAGAATTTGGCTATGGATTTAAAAAACATAGAGGATGATGTTTTTTGGGAATGCTTGGCTGTAGCGCATTTGAAAGAAGAAGTGAATGAACTACCAATGAAATTGGATACAGTTGTTTCTAATTCTGGTACGAATTTTTCAGGCGGACAATTGCAGAGACTCTCTTTGGCAAGAGAATTGGTAAAGAATCCGAACTTATTAATCTTTGATGAGGCATTATCCTCACTGGAGGAAGAGGAAGAGATTGCTATTTATGATTATCTAAAGAAAATAGGAAAAACATTACTTGTTATTACGCATCGCAAGAACGTTTTGAAAAATTGCAATAAAATATGTGTCATGAACAATGGGAAACTGGAAAAGAAAGGAGCATATACAGAATTGTATGATAAATAGGGTGAAAGTTGTATCAATTATCGGAAGTTATAGAAATGCGAATTCTTATTCGAGACGAAGTGCAATATATTTTGGGAATGCCTTAAATCATTACGGTGAATGTATTAACGAAATATTACTTCCCAACGAGTTGCAGATAAATAATTGCATTGGATGCTGCAGATGCTTTTCTAATGGAAAATGTTCTTTAACTGATGATATGAATATTGTTATTTCTAAAATGATGGCTTCTGATATCGTTATTTTCTCTGTGCCAGTTTATTTTCATCAAATATCTGGATACATGAAAACTCTAATTGATCGCCTAGCATTCTTAAGTCACATAATGTATTTTTTGGGGAAAATAGGTGTAGTAATAATTAATACAGATAATAATGGATCTGCTGAAGCTGAGCACTATCTGAAAGAGGTTCAGGAGTATTTGGGCTTTTCATGCAAAAGTTGCTTTACCGTATATACAAATAACTTAAGTGAAGAAGCACATCGCAGTATTATCAAACATGAAGTAATTAATTTAGTATATGAGCTACATGATGGAACTTTTGCAAGTGAATTGCAACATCAATTTTATAAGCTTCAAATGAATTCGATGAAAAATAGACCTAATCAAAATAACGAAAAAATCATGTGGCAAAATCTATTTTCCAATAAGGATGAAGTTGGTTGTGCTATTAAGTATAAAATGTCTGATAGTTTGAAAGAATGGATTCATAATTCATTCACTATATTTGAAAAAGACCAATTGTTTTGAGTGATTATAAAACAGAAAATAAAACGTTTAAATTAAAGATAGAAGTCTGGAGGAAATGTAATAATGAAAAAAAATAAAAGTGAATATTATCCCAAAGCGAAGGTATGCTTATTAAATACTGGGAGATATAATCAAATTCCTGCAAAAGGTAACATTAAAAACGTATATGATGTTGTTTTTGATGTTGGTGATAAATTAATTGAAATATCAATTAGTAAGTTCGAATATGATCAATTGAGTATTGGCGATTGTGGTGAATTAGAAATTAATAATAAAGAAATTATAAGATTTTCTAAAAAGATCTCAGCAATAAAGTCCTAGCAAATAATTGATATGTATAAAAAATAGAGATATGTGATTGATGAAATAAGATATGTGAGTAAATTAAAAACTAGTTTTTAAACTGTAAGGAAATTAGTCAACATAAAGTGGTTAGTCTTAGTATTTTGATACTTAAATAAGCGTTTAATGTACTTAAAAAGTTAAATGGGTTAATATGTAAATAGTATATTTAGTCTGATAATAGTGTATTGAGATGGAGGGAGTATGAACAAAACTAATTTACAGCCATTGATTGATGAAATAATAAAAAATAATTGTGAAAATGAATTATTTGAATTAAATAAGTTTTTTTAGAAAATGATTTAAGTATCTTTAAGGATGTAAAAAAAGATATCAACGAAATGGTATACCAGATGATAGTTGAATGTGTTGTTGATATTTATCAAAGTAAAAGAGAGGTGTACAGAAAACAAGGGTATAATCACGCGGAAAGGATTAATTTTTTCTTTAAAGAAATGGAAGAAACATTCTTTTATGATGAATTTTCAGCAAAATATCCTGTATTAATAAATCTGATAAATATAAGATGCTTAGATTTTATTGAAGAAATAAAAGAGATCTGTAATTTTTTTTCTGAGGATTATAATCTTCTCACCGAAACATTACAAATTCCACCAGGAAAAATTAGGGCAATTAAGTGGACAGATGGAGATATTCATTGTGGAAGAAATGTGATGATTGTTGAAACAACAAATTGTAAATTGGTATACAAGCCTAACAGTAATTCAAATTTTATACTTTTCTCATCTATTATTGATTTATATAATAATACAAAAGAAAAAAATTATTTAAAATACACGAAGTTTGTAAGTAAAAAAGATCATTTTTGGCAAGAGTATATTACCTTAAAAGTTTTTTCAGAATACGATAGTGTCAAAAAATACTATTATAAATGTGGAATATTTTTGGCTATTTTTTTGTTATTTGGAACATCTGATTTACATTATGAAAACTTAATAATTCATGATGATAATCCATATTTTATTGATTTAGAAACTTTATGTAGAGCAGAGGTAAATAACATTTCGGAATCACAGAAATACCGTGATATTCAGTCAAGTGTAGTATTTTCTTCTATGTTACCTGTAATTGATCGCAGTAGTGGTTTTGATATTAACTTTAGTGCTTTATTTACGGGAAATATGACTTCTACAAAATTACAGAATTACCGTCTGGAGGAGGATGAAGAAAATGATTTCCTTTACAAGAAATACTTTGCTTCAGTAAGTAATAGAGCATCCGGTAACTTTTATAATGAAATTGAAATCTCTCCTGACGAAGTTGAAGAATACCTTTTACGTGGCTTTAATGATGGTGCTGAATTTATTCTTAATAATAAAAGTTATATTCTAGAAATATTAAAAGATCATAAACTAAAATATGCGGAGAATCGTCTCATTTTACGTGCTACCCAAATATATGCAAAATTCATTTCTGCAGCTAGAACACCCGAAAATTTGAAATCATATATCTCTTATAATAAAATTTTTTCGATTTTGGAAAGAAATTTCGTTGCGGGTAAAAATGGATATAGTCGATGTGAAGATGAAATACATAATTTAAAAAGAGGTTATATCCCTTATTACTATGTCAATTTGGGAGAAAAAACACTTTTTAGTAATAATATAAAATTGGAAAATTACCTAATAAAATCACCAATTGATTCTATTATAGACAAAATGAACATATTTGATAAATCTTATATCGAGTACCAGAATTATTTAATTAAACTATCCCTTAGTACATGGTATAAATCAAATGATTATTTTGTATATAATCAAGTATCAAAAGATATCTATGACAATAATATGCTCTATGAAGAGATTGATGATTACTTTGAGAGATTAAAAAATTATATAATAGAGATAAATGAGAGCGAATGTAATATTCCTATCTTAGAAGTTGCCGGTAACGATTTAAAAATAGGGCTAGTCAATCCTGGTTTATACAATGGTGGCGGGCTTATAATGCTTTTTTTACAATATGGAAATCACAACAAATATTATAAAAATATTGCAAGGAAATTATTAGAAAATATTTATTCAAACTATTTTCAACAGAAAGTTAATGATAGTAATATAAAAGATTTTGGAATGTTTACAGGGATAGGTGGACTGGCTTATTTGGAATACAACGCATATGTCATATCTGGTAATATAATGCATTACCATAGGTTTTCAGAAATAATTACTGATATTTTTAATTCTATAGAAAAAAAGGATATAGTTGATTTAACATATTTTTCGGGTCTTTCGGGTGTTATTCGATTTTTGAATAATTGTAAATTGTCTGAAGAACTTGTGAAAATAAAGAATAAATTAGAGAATAAATTAGAATCACAATATTTAAATGATGAAGGAACTATGAAATCAGAATATGGATTATTACATGGTGAATTGGGAATATTATTAGAAGTTTTATCTATATCGAAAAATGCAACTGTAAGGATAAAAGCAAAAAAAGAACTTGCCTTAATTACTTCTAATTTAAATAAAGATAATAATAAATGGTGTTCGGGTCAATTTGGATTATTTTGTGTTATCTCTTTATTGATTGGTTCAAGAAAAATCGAGCAAAATTATGAGCATGTATTAAATGAAATCAGTAATTCTTTAAAGAAAATGGAAAATTATACCTTGTGTCATGGAATCGCCTCTGTTATTGATTGTGCAAATAATAAGCTAGTCAAACAGTCACTAAAGCAAGTGAATTATCATACACCATCGCTTTTGTCTCCGAACGTAATCAACTGGGATAATTATAATTTCCGTTGCGACATATCTTTTATGTTAGGAGAATCCGGATATATTTATGCGTGCTTATCAAAAAAATATAATAATTTTCCATCCGTTCTTCTATTGGATGTTAATTGCATTGAAGCATTTGATAATAGTGAAGTACTGTCATCCACAGTTTCTGGATAACGGCGCAAATTCATTGTTAGCATAAATTGAATAATTGATTCCTCATATAGGTAACAGTCAAAATATCCGCGTCCGATGAATCCAAAAGCGACCGCTGTGACATCTCTTTCTTTAACATTTCGCAATATGCAGAGTGTCGGCGATAATTTTCGTACAGTGGCTATGCCCCTGTCATACTTTTAGCTTCGCATGCGGAAATTTCTTGGGCAAAATCCGTTTTACCCCCTTTAAGTAAACTTCTTTCGAATCATATAGGAATAAACATTTTTGTTACTCTTCTTGCTGTCGATAAGTGCTTCTCATAATTTATGATATGAAGCATCTGTGCTGTTCTCTATCTGAATGAACCTGCGTTATATTCTTGCTTGTGCTCATCCTCAAGGAAACATTTCAAGGTTTGCAATATTCTTTTACCTACCACTTTATAATAATTCTTAAATGGCTATGGACAAATAGAAGTAATGAATTAAAATATAGTTGAAGATGAGAAGTACTTTAATGTGATACGCAATAGACAAAAATACAGAGAAATATAATCTTACTGTATAAAATAAGTTTTGATTGCGATTTATTAGGAATTTCACTGATTATAAATAGAAGTATCGCTAGAAAGGAGGATTTTATGGAAAAAGTTATGAGTCGAGAAGTTGATTTAGATGAACTTGAATCTTTAGCTCTCGTTGGTGGCAATGATGGTGGAACAGTAAATCCACAGTCGTTTAAAGTTACTATTATTACCATTCTAGTTACTTGTTTATCAATTACTCAAACTGCCTCAGCAAAAGAAATTTGTGGTTAACAAAAATTAGAGAGGGGGAGAAAGAGTTTCCTCCTCTCTAATTTTTGAACGTAATATATTTAACTGATTTCTTGGCGCTTAATGTACATTGTCTAATTAAATTTTTTTTCACTTTATCATAAAATTTTAAAAGGGGTTGATTGTATGATTAAATTTTGTGGATGGCTTAAGTCATATAATGAATTAAAAGAAACAGATACTACAAATTATTCAAAAGTATCAATAAATTTAAAAGAAAAAATTATCTCGCTTATCGTAATTGTCATACCATGTGTTTTGAATTTTTATAGTATGTTACACAGTGCAAAATTCAGTTTATATGAAACTATAATTTTTGATGTCATCGGTTTATTTATTTTAATTCCTTTGTTTTATTGTCATGAACTCTTGCACTGTATTTCATATTCTAATGAAGAAGAAAAGTGCATTTATGTTTATCAAACTTCATTATTGACGTATTGCACAGAGAAGGTTAGTAAAAAGCAAGTGGTGAAAATATTATTATTACCAAATGTGGTTATAACCCTTCCTGTTGTATTTCTAAGCTTGATTTTACCTTTGTTTTTGAAATATAAGATTTCAAGTATAATATCATTTTTGTTCATACTGGTAGTTGCTGGTTCATATTCAGATATTACAATGCTAATTTCAATTTTGAAATATAACAGTAATGCTTATTTTTGCTTTAGTAAAGGAATCTTCTATGTCAATAACTCTGGTCTGAAGTGAGAAGGTAAATTCCACATCAGAGATGGGAAGTGGAATTTAGTCTCCATGAAGTTTCGTAAGAGGAGATTGCCAAGAAACATAGTTCATTATCGGCACAGTATGAGGAATTGGAGCATCTGAAAACTAATATGGATAGCTACCTTGGTATGGATAAAACGAATGAGAAAAAAGAATCGGTCATTGATGTAATTAAGAAGTATCAAAAGAAGTTGAGAGATAAATATTTGGTCAGTGTGGTCTTAGGACTACATCGGCTTTTTATATCCGGAATATAACCCTGTCTTTAACACTTTCAAGAAAGTAAAAAGTTACGGAAGTCCTTAATTCAAATAGCTATATAAAACTATCGTCTAACCTTTTACAATTTTATTTACTTCTTGCTTGCTCTATACGTTTAATTATTTCAAACTATTCACTTCTAAATTTCTATAGCACCTAGCTTAATTAGATAGACTTTAAATAAATACCAGAACCAATATATGTATACACCTTGGTATTTATTCAAAACATTGCTGATTTGCCTTAAAATTACATCTTATACCTGAATTAATCATAGTCGTTAAACCAAAATTAAGTTGTCTGTAGAAGAAATTCATCATCAAAAATAAATTCATAATCTGAAATATACCGTAAATTATCATCAATATGAGTACTAAGAATTGTGATTGTATCTTGTTTTATATCGTTAAAATATTTTTGTGTTTTTTCTATACTGTGCGTATCTAATGCATTAAAGGGTTCGTCCAATATTAAAACCTTTGGGTTATGAATAAAAGCTTGAATTAAAGACATTTTTTGCTTTGTCCCTAAAGAACAGTGTTTATATTTTGTATTCTTATAATCTGTCAAATCATAAAAATCAATCCATTTTTTTATTGCTTGCTCATCTACTTTATCGGACATAGTCTTTAACAATCTTAAATTCTCAATTAATGTTAAATGAGATAGAAACTTAGGATTTTCAATAACTATTCCTGCATTTTCTATGTAGTTGATTTTATCTCTAATACGAACTCCATCTTGATAAATGCTGCCATCATCTAAAGAATAATATCCACAAAGTGTTTTTAAAAAGACAGTCTTTCCTGAACCATTTCTCCCCTTTATTAAGTAAAATTTACCTGTTTCAAAAGTTAAATTAATATTCTTAAATACAAGCAAATCACCAAAACTCTTTTTTGCATCTTGAACAACTAAATTCATATATATTCCCCTCCCTCTATATTAAATGTTATAACGATTATTACTATAATCAATACAATCAAAATATATTCATATCCTATAAACAATGAGTATACTAAATGCTTTATTATAAATAGAATTATGCATATTAATGGATTCTTACTTAATAACGCTATAAAATTATTAAATAAATAGTTTATAATTATAAAAGACAATACACTCAGTATGGAACTAGCATCCAATACACCTTTTCCAAATGAATAAATAGGGATCAAAAAAACAGCACCCCAGTATAATAAGTCACACCAATTTAAGCTAAAAAGAATTTTTATTACTTTTTTTATGTAATCAAGCTTGCTAACAGAATGGTATTTAATAACTTCTTTAAATCCTAAAGTAAGATTGGAAATATTAATAATTGAATCCATTTCCACTATAAAATAAATAGAAATTGTTGTAAGAAACTTAATAATATCAAATATTTTTTCACTATTTTGCGGATAAACATAGATACTTTTTATTGCCTGATTCAACCATCGTTCCATATCAAAACTATTCCAACTATCAACTTGAACATTAAAAGCCAAAGTGTCAACTAAAAGATAAACAATTAAAATTTTAAAAATTATTAGTGTAATACTTTTTAATACTTTCATTTACTTAACCTCATATTTTCTAGAAGAAAGAATATATACTAAAATCATGATATGAAAAATATAAGGAGACAACATTTTTGGAATTGATATGTTTCCGTACGAAGTTATCATTATCGAAGACATAGGCACTAAATAAAAAGGTAAAAACCTATATAATATCATCGAACCTATCCAAATAAAACTAATAAAAAGTAATGTTCCTTTTATAAAATCAATATAGTCAATCAATATATAATAAAAAAACCCATTAATAATAATTGAAAACATAACTGACAAAACAGTAAATAGTAAAAAACCATAATCAGAATTAAAAATTTTACTTAATACACTAGAGTTGTCAAATACAAATTCATCTACTACATTGGTGGTAGATCCATTAAAAAAAATAGACACACTCATTACAAATGAAAAAGCAAATAACACTATTAATGAAGCAAAAACAGCAAATTTCATTTTGCCGAAAAATAATTTCTTATTATATGCTTTATTCTTACCAATATTATACTTCAAAAGATTATTCTTAATTTCTTTATAATCATATCCAAGAATAATCAACAGAATTGGTATTAAGAATGATACATATGACATAAAATTAAATCTAAGATTTACTAGTGAAATGCTGTCTTTTAAAAGGTAAAGTTTTATCTGAGCACCATCAGAATTCAACAAATCTGGACTATTTATATCAAAAAACAATGCTGTATGTATAGTATCTTTAAAAATTAAAAACAAAAACACAAGCACCACTATTAATATAAACTTTTTTTTACTTAATAATTTCATTGTTTTTTTTATTTGAATAGAAAAGAAGATAAAAGGCAAAATTTATTAATTAATAAGAATCAGGAGACCAACTTCCTGTGATAGCCGCTGAACCGTCCCACCAATTTTCTCTAGCCATTTTCAAAGAATATATGTATCCTGGTGAAGCCCAGTTGCTGTAAGTAGCTCTTTGACCACATCTTAATGTACTTTGTCCACTTCTTTCAGAACCATTCGAATTCAAAAGAACATGCTTAACCCTCATCGGTGCAAGATCTTCACACGGCTTCAAGTTTAAAACATAATAACTTTTATTTTGTTTTTTTAAATATCCTGTCTTTTGACCAAAATATGTAATTCTAAAATTAGAAAACGCCCCAATAGTTTTTGCCTCAACGTTGCTTGCAAATAAAAAAAATAGCACATAGACTAGCCATAAATATTTTTTTAGTTTTATTTAATATCTTCATATTCAAACACCCTCCATATTGAATGCCTTTCACCCTCAATAATATTACACAAAAAATACATATTAAATCAACATAAACTTACCTACAACTGAACTTGATTACTCCTATCTTTAAATCTTGAACAATAAATGCTAAAATCCTATTTTTAACACTTTCAAGAAAGTAAAAAGTTACGGAAGTCCTTTATTCAAAGGGTTTCGGTAACTTTTTGATTTTGTAGCTAATAGGCGTATATATTATTAGCTTTCTTTAATAATGGATTTTAAAGTCTTTCCAGTTATGATTTCATAGTCTGTTCTATACTTAAATTGCACTATACTTATTAAAGTAGACACATTAACCGAATAGATATACGGTTATTTTATACACTACAAGAAGGTATCTTTATGTTCACAAGAAATCGTTACGACGAGGATTTCAAACGAACCCTCGTTGAAACAGACAGTGGAGAAGTTCTTACAGCCAAACAAGTCAAAGAACTTTAGAAACGTATGGCTTAGCTTGTGGAAGAGAATCAAATACTAAAAAAAGCCTTTGTATAGATGGCTTAAATCCATCTATGATAATTTTAATGTATCAAAGACCCGTCTTTTTTTGTTCAAAAATAAAATAGGGTATATAATCTATTTAGTTAGTTATAACAAACTTTAAGGAGGGAGTATGAAAAAGAAAAAGAAATCCACAGCAACTTGGATTTACGAGTTTGCCGGTGAATATCAATCTTCGTATGTGATTTCTATTGTGTTATCACTACTTGGCGTTGCCTTAGCTATTATTCCATATTTATTGATTGCCCAAATGATACAACAACTATTATCCAAACAAATGGATTGGTTAGTCTATCTTCATGAGGGTTTCGTTTTAGCGTTACTTTGGTTGCTTAGTGTTTTAGCAAAGAAAGTATCCACAACTTTTTCTCATAGGGCAACCTTTCAAGTTTTAGGAAATATGCGTGAAGCAGTAAGCCTTCATTTATCCAAGATGGAATTGGGAAGAGTGCAGAGCTATTCTTCAGGCACATTAAAGAATATTATGGTCGAGCGCATTGATTCCATTGAAACAACATTGGCTCATATTGTTCCCGAAGTGAGTGGGAATATGGTTATTCCAATTCTTATTTTTGTGTATTTGTTTTTTTTGGATTGGCGTATGGCTTTGATTGCTTTAATTCCATTACCAATTGGTATAACTGCATATATGTTGATGATGAATGGTTATGAAGAGGACTATAAGAATACCATTGATAAAACTAAGATTTTAAACGATACAGCGGTGGAATATATTCAAGGTATTGAGGTGATTAAAGCCTTTGGTAAATCCAAAACCTCTTATGAGAAATTCGTTGTAGCAGCGAAAGAAGGAGCTTCTTGTTATGTGGATTGGATGAATAAACATCGTTATAAACAAAGCACAGCTTTAACGGTTGCACCAAACACTTTATTATTTGTGCTGCCGTTTGGTTTATGGTTTGTGATGAATGGTTCTTTAAGCACTTATCATTTCATTGTTATTATTCTTTTATCGATGGGTTTATTAACACCATTAATTACAATGATGTCTTATTCTGATGACATGGCTCGTATTCGTACGATTGTAGGTGAAGTGGTTGGTATTTTAGAAAATCCAATTCAAAACCATGCCGAATCTTTAAATCAAAGTGTGGATAATTACCATATTAGTTTAAAGAATGTGCATTTTTCCTATCAAGAAAAGGAAGTGCTACATGGGATTGATTTAGAAATTCCGGAAGGGAAATTGACTGCTTTCGTTGGTCCAAGCGGGTCCGGGAAATCCACTATTGCGAAATTGATTGCGGCTTTATGGGATGTGAAAGAAGGCTCTATTTCGATTGGCTCGGTGAATGGACAAGAGATTCCTTTAAAGGATTATTACCGCTTGGTTAGCTTTGTGTCCCAAGATAATTATTTATTCAATCAAAGTATTCGTGAAAATATTCGTATGGGCAAACCGGATGCGAGTGATGAAGAAGTAGAGAAAATAGCAAAAGAAAGTGGTTGCCATGAGTTCATTATGGCTTTACCAAATGGATACGATACGATTGTAGGGGAGGCAGGTGGTCATTTATCTGGTGGTGAAAGACAAAGAATTGCGATTGCTCGAACGATGATAGCCAATACACCAATTGTGATTTTAGATGAGGCAACAGCCTATACCGATCCGGAAAATGAGGCTATTATCCAACAGTCTGTAGCCCAGTTGGTAAAAGATAAAACTTTGATTGTGATTGCCCATCGTTTATCTACAATTCAAGATGCGGATCAAATTTGTATGATTGAAAAAGGAAAGGTGATTGCACAAGGAAAACATGAAGATTTACTGAACTCTTGTCCTTTATATCAATCCATGTGGCAAGCGCATATTTCGGTTAAAGATGAAGGAATGGAGGTGGTGAAATGATTTCTATTATTCGTAAATTCTTTGCTTTTAGCGATGAAAAGAATCGCAAGAAATTCCATACTTCAATTTTATTAAGTGTTCTAGTGGCTTTTTTTGAATCTTTTAAGATTGGTGCTATTTCACTTTCTTTACAAGGAATTGTGCAGAATACCATTGATATGACTTTAATTTTAAAAGTAGTACTTATTCTAGTTGTTGGTACGATTGGAGCGATTCTTGTTCGTGCCAAAAGCACTATGCTACAAACACAGGGCGGTTATGGTGTTGCTTGTGATAAGCGTATTGAAATTGCGGAACATTTGCGTTACTTTCCAATGGGTTTCTTTAATAAAAAGAGTTTAGGAGAAATCACTTCAGTCACAACCAATACCATGGAAAATTTAGGAGAAGTTGCGACAAGAGCGGTGATGTTGGTTTCAAGTGGTTTATTGAATACGTCATGGATTACAGTTGCGATATTTGTTTTTGATTGGCGTATAGGATTGATTCTGGTGACTGGCTTTGGTTTGTATATTCTTTTGAATTATTGGATGAATAATAGTTCAAAGGCAATCTCTAAAGCTAAAGTGGATAATACTTCAGAATTAGTTAGTAAGGTTTTGGAACAGGTTCAAGGAATGGCAGAGGTTAAACAGTTTCAGTTGGTCGGCAAGCAAGCGAAAGAGTTGCACCGACTGATTGCTGAAAATGTGCAAGTGAATACAAAAATGGAATATTCTTTTATTCCATTCATGGCGGTTCAAAGCCTTTGGATTAAGTGGATTGGTGTTGTGCTAAGTATGGTTTCTATTTGGTTTTATTTGAGCGGTTCCATGGATTTAGCAATGACTTTATTGATGTTGGTAGCGTCTTTTATGATTTATGAACATTTGGATACGGCCGGTAATTATTCGGCTTTATTGCGCGTGATTGAAAATTGTGTTCATCAAGCCGGTGAAATTTTAACAATGCCGAGAATGGATATTGATGGTGAAGAGATAGAGCCGGAAAATCATTCCATTGAATTAAAACACGTTACTTTTTCATATCAAGATGAAAATTTAATTCAAGATATGAATTTGAAAATTCAAGAGAAAACAACGACAGCAATTGTTGGTCCATCCGGTTCCGGCAAGACAACTTTATGTCATTTAATAGCTCGTTTCTGGGATGTACAAGAGGGTGAAATTTTATTAGGTGGTCGAAATATCAAAGACTATAGTTTGGATAGTTTAATGAAAAATTTTAGCTTTGTTTTTCAAAATGTGTATTTGTTCAATGATACGATCGCGAATAATATTCGTTTTGGTCAGCCGGATGTATCCATGGATAAGGTGATTGAAGCCGCAAAGAGTGCTTGTTGTCATGAGTTTATTATGGCTTTACCAAATGGTTACGATACAATTATTGGTGAAGGTGGTTCTTCTTTATCGGGTGGAGAGAAACAACGTATTTCGATTGCAAGAGCTATTTTAAAGAATGCACCAATCATTATTTTGGATGAAGCAACCGCCAATGTGGATCCGGAAAACGAGAAATCTCTGGTACAAGCTATCCATGAGTTAACGAAAAACAAAACGATTATTATGATTGCACATCGTTTAAAAACCGTTCGTCAAGCCGATCGTATTCTTGTTTTAGATCATGGTCATGTTGTTCAAGATGGGAATCATAAATCTCTGATGAACGAAGAGGGGATTTATCAACGCTTTATTCAGGAAAGAAGTCAAGCGGCTAGTTGGAAATTATAATTTAAGTGATTAAGAGGCAATACTCTTAGTCACTTTTTGAATTCTCTTATCATTATGATTAACAAGCAAAAGGCACACCACTATTATTTAATTAGGCATAGTTAATAAACACAGATAAAGAGGTATAAATGGATTGTAAACAAACAAGAAAAAATCTATTATATACCTGTCTGCTTGTCGTAGCAATGATTTAGCTTAAACAAACACTTATGTTACAAACAATGTCTTTTGAACTTCGTTGGATAATTATCTTACGACAAATCATCGGTTTAAGTATTATTGCTTATTTCATAAAGGAAAGGAGAGTTTAAACGCTCCTTTTCTTTTGAAAAACCATTAAAGATCAATAGTGATACAATCGTTATAATGGTTAAAATAGTACTCAAAGCTACCACAATATCATCATCACCCGAATCCTTCAATTTTATCATTATTATTTTTTAATCGTTGATGGCTAGAGTGTTGGTTAAAAATATAAGCCGAACAATAAAAGACCAGTACTAATAAAACAAGACTAATCATGGCAATTTTAATCATTTGGTTTTTAAGCTTATCTTGAAAGCGAATACTTTTTTCCATTTGCCCTATTATAGCATTCTCTTTTCCTGGCTTTTAAGGAATAATAGGAATATGAAAATGAAAACAATGTCGGATTATTGTCAAGAATTGTTTGGTACGAAAGTCTATCGTTTATCCTTAAGCACCGGTTGTACTTGTCCCAATCGGGATGGACTTATTGGCTATGGTGGTTGTACTTTTTGTTCAGAAAGAGGAGCAGGTGAATTTGCGAGCCGTCCTAAAGATATTTCAAGTCAAATCGTAGAAGCTAAAAAGAAAGTGGAAGCTAAATTTCCAAAATCCATTGCTAGAGAAAAATGGAAATATATAGCTTACTTTCAATCTTTTACGAATACCTATGGGGATACGAAACGTTTATTATCTTTATTTCAAGAAGCCATCGAAAAAGAAGAAATTGTTTGTTTGGCTATTGGAACAAGACCGGATTGCTTACAAGAAGATATGTTAGAAGGTTTAGAAGCTTTAAATAAGATAAAACCCGTTTGGATAGAACTTGGTTTACAGACCATCCATGAGGAAAGTGCAAAGGCGTTTCATCGTGGTTATTCCTTAGATGTTTTTGAAAAAGCCTATGTGGATTTAAAGAAAATAGGAATGACGGTTATTGTTCATATGATTGTAGGACTTCCTTTTGAAACAGAAGAAATGATGTATGCTAGTATGCGTTATCTTTCTGATTTAAAACCTAGTTTGGATGGTATTAAAATCCATGGGCTTCATCTTTTAAAGGGAACACAAATGGCATTGGAATATGAAGAACATCCTTTTCATATCTTTAGTTTAGAAGAATACACAGCGGTTTTAATTCAATGCTTGAAAATCCTACCGGAAACTTGTGTCATCCATCGTATGACCGGAGATGGGGATAAGAAAAACTTAATCGAGCCGAAATGGTCAGCGAATAAAAGGCATGTGTTAAACTATATTCAACAAGAGATACGAAAGGCAAGTCGATGAATACAAATCTTATACGTTTGAAACAAGCACTTATTAGTCCCATTCAAAAGACGCAATTAAAGTTCTTACCGAAGCTATACCAAGGGAAAAATACGTTAGTTCAATTCGCCTCAAAGCTAAAAGTGAAAAAGATAATGGTGGTCACCACTTCTGGTTTTATCAAACGAAAAACCTTGGAACCATTCTTTATGGCTTTAAAGAATTGTGGAATTGTATATGCGGTTTATGATAAAACGCATCCAGATCCTAGTCTTGAAGACGTGAAAGGATTAGTGGAGTTTTATAAACAAATTCATGCGGAAGCTTTAATCGCTATTGGGGGTGGCTCAGTGATGGATTGTTCTAAAGTAGCTTTGGCGAAGGTTTCAAATCCGGAAATATCGTATACGGATGTGATGAAAGGAAAATTGAAGTACCATTTAGATCCATTGTATTGCGTACCAACGACGGCGGGTAGTGGTTCGGAGGTTTCAGCTGGAGCTGTCATTATAGACGAAAAGATGGGGCGCAAACGTTCTTTAAATCATTTTTTCTTAATTCCTAAGGTGGTGGTTTTAGATCCTGCTTTATTGCTATCTTTACCAGCTTCTTTAACGGCATATAGTGGAATGGATGCTTTAACCCATGCAATAGAAGCTTATATGAATTATTTCAATAATAAAAAAACTAAAGCTTATGCCTTAGAAGCGATTGCTCTTATTCATCGTTATTTATATCGTTCTTATCGAAATGGAGAAGATTTAGAAGCAAGAGAGAAAATGCTGGAAGCCTCTTATAAAGCCGGGATTGCTTTTACGAATAATTATGTAGGTTCTGTTCATGCGCTTTCTCATGGTATAGGGGCTAAATACCATTTACCACATGGTTATATCAATGCGGTTTGTTTACCAATTGTGTTAGAAAAATATGGGGCTGGTATTCAAACTTCTTTACAAGAAATTGGTTCTGTTATTGGTTTAAAGAAGGAAGAGGTTATTCCTTGGCTTTCTTCCATGAATGAAAAGATGGATATTCCAAATCATTTAGCTGAAATTCAAACGAAAGATATTCCTTTCTTAGCTAAAGGAGCGGAAAAGGAGACCAATCCAACCTATCCAGTACCGGTGATTTGGACAATAAAAGATTTTGAAGATGTTCTTTATACCATTCAAGGAGAAAGAAAATGAAGTATTTATTCTTTGATATAGATGGTATTTTAGTATCGCCTATGCCCTTAATCAACTGGATTTGTTGGATTGATGAACAATCTTCTTGAAATTTTGGGTTAGTGGTATATAACTAAAGTAGAAAGGTAGTAAGAGATTGTTACTCTGAAAGGGATTTATGAATACAGAAATGTTAGAGAGAATGTCGTCCGGGTTAGGCTTTATCGCTGCTTTGGATCAAAGTGGAGGAAGCACACCAAAAGCATTGAAGGCGTATGGACTTAGTGAAGATGCTTGGAAAAATGAAGAAGAAATGTTTGATTTGGTACACCAAATGCGAACAAGAATTGTTACATCGGCTTCATTTACCAGTGAAAAAATGATTGGTGCTATCTTATTTGAAATGACCATGGAAAGAAAAGTGAATCATAAATACACCGCTGATTATCTATGGGAAGATAAAGGGGTTGTTCCTTTTTTAAAGATTGATAAAGGTTTAGCTGAGTTAGAAAATGGCGTTCAGTTGATGAAACCAATGCCGACATTGGATGAATTGTTAGAAAAAGCGGTCAAATATCATATCTTTGGTACCAAAGAACGCTCGGTTATTAAGGAAGCGAATGAAAAGGGTATTCAGGATGTTGTTTCTCAACAATTTGAGGTGGCTAAGAAAGTGGCTTCGTATGGCTTGGTGCCAATCATTGAACCGGAAGTGGATATTCATTGTCCGGAAAAGACAAAGGCGGAGGAGTACTTAAAGAAAGCTTTATTGGCTGAACTTAGTCAATTAGAAGCTGATGTGAAAGTGATGTTTAAACTCACTATTCCAGATGTGGATAATTATTATGAAGAACTTATGAAAGATAAGCATGTGGTTCGTGTGGTTGCTTTATCAGGTGGTTACTCGCGTGAAGTAGCGAATGAAAAATTGGCTCGTAATCATGGTTTAATTGCTTCTTTCTCAAGAGCTTTAGTAGAAGGCTTATCTGCTCAACAAACGGATGAAGAGTTTGATGCTTTATTAGCTCAATCCGCTAATTCAATCTATCAAGCTTCTATTAAATAAGAACTAAGAAAGTCTTCACTATCGTGGAGACTTTTTATAATAAACAAACTAAAATCAATACAAAAGCTAGGGTAGACATGTTGAAACAAGTGTTTGAATTTCAAAAATAAAACGAATTGATTGTGCTAAACTAGTAAAGAAAAAGAGGGTTTCTTATGAAGACGATTCAGTTTGATCGACCAACATCGGTTTATTTCATTGGTATTGGTGGGGTATCTATGTCCGGTTTAGCTCATATTTTGATAGACCGTGGCTTTGAAGTTGCCGGTTCGGATGCCCATGGTTCCATGAACACAGAGCACTTAGAAAAAGAGGGTGCGACTATTTTTATTGGTCAAAAAGCGGAGAATATCACAAATAAATATAAAGTGGTTGTCTATACAGCTGCTATTCATAGTGATAATCCAGAATATCAACAAGCAATGAAACTGGGTATTCCTTTATTAAATCGAAAGGATTTATTAGCAGAGGTTATGGCTCACTATCATAACTCAGTTGCGGTTGCGGGAACTCATGGGAAAACAACTACGACGGCTATGTTAAGTTATATCTTCTTAGCGGCTGAATTGGATCCAACTATTTCTATTGGTGCTAACTTTAAAAAGATACAGGGTAATGTGCGTATTGGGCATAGTGAAGTTTTTTTAGCAGAAGCCTGTGAATACACCAATTCTTTTTTGGCTTTAAAACCATTAGCTTCTATTATTTTAAACATTGAAGAAGACCACTTAGACTTTTTTAAGGACATTCAAGATATTCGCAATTCTTTCCATCAGTTTGTTTTAAAAACATCCAAGGATGGCGTCGTAGTTATCCATTCCGCGATTGATAACGTAGAAGAAATTGTTCAAGATTATCCAGGTAAGGTACTTCAATTTGGTTTGTACAAAGGCGATTTGTACACGAAGAATATTCAACATTTAAATCATGGTGGAAATAAGTTTGATGTTTATTTGCAAGAAGAGTATTTAGGTTCAATTGAACTATCAGTTGGTGGTCAACACAATATCACCAATGCGTTAGCTGCCATAGCGGTGGCGCTTTCCTTTGACATCCGTTTTGAAGCTATTAAAGAAGGGTTGAAGAATTTTCATGGTGCAGACCGTCGTTTTGAAAAAAAAGGCTTTTATAAAGATATTGAAATCATTGATGATTATGCTCATCATCCGCAAGAAATCAAGGCGGCCTTAGATATGGCAAAAGATTATCCACATGACCATTTGGTGATAGTATTTCAACCGCATACTTATAGTCGTACAAAGTTCTTATTTGAAGAATTTGCTCAAGTTTTAAGTCAGGTGGATCAAGTACTACTAGCTCCTATCTATGCGGCAAGAGAAGTTAATGACGGTAGTATGTCATCTGATTTATTAGCAAAAAGAATTCATGATTTAGGTGGTAATGCCTTAAGCTTAGGAAGCTTTACAGAAATTAAAGATTATTTAAAAAAGAATTTAAAAAAGGGAGATCTTTGTTTAACGCTTGGGGCAGGTAATGTCTACGAAATTGGTGAAGAATTAGTCCAAGAGAATTAGAAAGTGAACATTCACTTTCTTTTTTCTTTTTAGTACAATAAACACATGAAAATCATGATATGGGATTTTAATGGCACCATCATTGATGATGTTCAATTATGCATTGATATTGAAAATCAAATGGCAAAGGATTGGAACTTACAAGTACCATATATAACGAAAGAACTATACCAAGAAAACTTTTGTTTTCCCGTGATTCATTACTATCAAAAGATGGGTTATGATTTGACGAAGGTTTCTTACGAACAAATTACACATGAATTCCAAAAGCGCTTTGATGAAGGTTATCAAACCATTGATTTATGCCTAGGCTTTCAAGAAAGAGCGAAAGAGTTTCAACGTCAAGGCTACCGTCAGGTCATCCTGTCCGCTACCCAACAAAATGAACTTGATAAACAAGTTAAAAATTTGAAGATTGATGGTTTTTTTGATGATGTGATTGGTATTCAAGACCATTTAGCCAATTCCAAAGTTCAACGAGCTATGGATTGGATGCAAAGCCAACAAATCAATCCTAAGAATTGTACCTATCTAGGAGATACCGACCACGATTATGAAGTCGCAAAAGCCATTGGCGTTGAAAATATTTATTTAATTGCTCAAGGACACCAATCCTTTTCGGTTTTAGAAAAAACAGGCGCTCGTGTTTTAAATAGTCTATTGGAGTGGTTTTGAAATGTACTACTAAACAAAGATTTTTTTGGAAAAAGCCATATATGGATACCTTAATGCAAAGCCAATGGTGTGAAAAGGATGTGGATATGGAATGTGAAAATTGTCCGTATTTATTTTTATGCAATGGAGGTTGTGCCTATAATGCTTTTATCCAAGGCACTAAAAAGGAATGTAATAAAGAGTATTTGAGCGTTGCTATGGATAGATTGATTTTAGCGATGGGAAACTATTTGGAAAAAAAGGGGAACTTGTCGAATGGAATATTTGAAATTAGAACGTTGTTCCAAGAGGTTTGATAAACAGCCGGTTTTAAAAGAAATTTCCTATTCTTTTTTTACAGGTGGATATTGCATTAGTGGAGAGAATGGTAGTGGAAAAAGCATACTATTAAAAATGATGATGGGCTTAATCTTACCGGATACGGGACAGGTAACTGTCATCAAAGAAAAGAGCAGCCAATAATGGAATTGCAACAAAGTACTATGTTGAAAGCAGTTATGAGGTTATCATTGATAAAGATGTATTTTTAAGAATGCAAGCTGAGAATAGTAAATATACTTAGCAGTGGAAAGGAATGGATGTATGAATAGTGGAATTTTTATGTTGGTAGCAGCTTTGGCTCCTGCCTTTCTCTTATTAAATTATGTATATCGGATAGATAAAATAGAATCTGAACCAAAGAAACTTATTTTTAAATTATTAGTTGCCGGAGTATTAGCTGGTTTGGTGGTTATTTATATGGGTAAATGGCCAAAAGTAATCCTATCTTTATTCGTTAGACAAAGAAATCTATATTATCCTTTTTACTATGCATTTTTTGCGGTTGCTTTGGTTGAAGAAGGAATGAAGCTTCTCTTTTTGATGATATTCTCTTGGCGAGATTCAAACTTTAATTATCGTTTTGATGGAATTGTGTATGCAGTGGCAGTTTCGTTAGGTTTTGCGGCTTTCGAGAATGTTTTATATGTTTATCAATTGGGTTTAAGGGTAGCGTTTGAAAGAGCCTTGTTTTCAATACCGGGGCATTTATGTTTTGGTATAGGAATGGGTTTAATGTATAGTCACGCTAAGATAATGGAGAAAAAGGGCTATATGGTTCGCAAGTATATTTATCTTATTTTAGCCCTTGTTGTGCCAGTGATTTATCATGGTTTATACGATGGTACTTTAATGATGAGAAGTCGTTATTATAAGAATATGTTTTACCTTTTTATCATTGTGTTATATTGTGCGTCTTCCTTATTAATCCAAATAGGAAGTCGTATGGATAAACGGATTTAATGGTATGCAATAGAAAAAAATAAGAAAAAGATTATAATTAAGAAGAAAAATTTTAAAATTGGAGGCCGGTATGGAAAATAACGCAACATTAGAAGCAAGAAAAATTCTTTTTAGTCCACCAGACATTAGTGATAAAGAAGTGGAAGAAGTGGTTGCGGCTTTAAAGTCCGGTTGGATTACAACTGGTCCTCGCACGAAATTATTAGAAAAGAAAATTGCGGAATGGATTGGCGTTGAAAAAGCGGTTTGTTTGAACAGTCAGACAGCTTGTGCTGAAATGGCTTTACGTCTTTTAGGTATTGGTGAAGGAGATGAAGTGATTACTTGTGCTTATACCTATACAGCATCTGCTTCTATTATTGATCATGTGGGTGCTAAGATTGTGTTAGTGGATTGTCAAAAAGATAGTAATTTAATAGATTACGATGCCTTGGAAAAATCCATCACAACCAAAACGAAAGCCATTATTCCAGTGGATTTATGTGGTGTTCCTTGTAATTACGATCGTTTGTTTAAGATTGTTGAAAGTAAGAAAGATTTATTTCAAGCAAAGAATGATTTGCAAAAGGCGATTGGTCGTATCGCTATTTGTGCGGATACAGCGCATGCGTTTGGTTCAAGCTATCATGGTAGGATGGTTGGCTCCATCGCTGACTTTAGTGCTTTTTCTTTCCATGCGGTTAAAAACTTTACTACTGCTGAAGGTGGGGCTTTAACTTGGAAGGATATTCCAGGGGTTTCCAACGAAGAAATCTATAAGCGTTTACAACTACTTTCCTTGCATGGACAAAATAAAGATGCTTTGTCTAAGAGTAAGCTAGGCTCTTGGGAATACGATATTATTGGTCCTTGGTTTAAGTGCAATATGACGGATTTGTTGGCGGCTGTCGGCTTAGCACAATTTGATCGTTATCCCGATTTATTGAAAAAAAGAAGAGCTACTAATGAAAAGTATGATTCGGCTTTTAAACCGTTAGGGATTCAAGTCGTACCACATTATAGTGAAGAATACACATCCACCGGTCATTTATACCTCATTCGCATACCAGGTATTGATGATGCAGAAAGAAGAGAAATCATTGAACGCTTAGGAGAACAAGGAATTGCTTGTAATGTGCATTATAAGCCATTACCAATGATGACAGCGTATAAGAATATGGGTTTTGATATGAAAGATTATCCAAATGCCTATAACTATTATCACAACCTAATCACATTACCAAATCATACGTTGATGAGCGAAGAAGATGAGGACTATGTCATTTATTGGGTTAAAAAGATTGTTAGCGAATATTTGAAATAAGGGGAATTATGTTAGGGATTTTGAAAAAGTGGGACAATTTACCGGTTGAGTTTCAAAAAGAAGAAATTAAACCTTATTATGAATATTTATGTCAGAAACAATTTAGTCTTATATTAAAGCGTTTGTTTGATATTCTTTTTTCACTGGTCTTGTTAGTATTGTTATCACCACTTTTCCTAATTCTTTCCATTTGGATTAAATTGGATTCCAAAGGTCCCATTCTATTTCGTCAAGAAAGAGTGACACAATATGGTCGTATCTTTCGTATTCACAAGTTTCGGACAATGGTATCCGATGCAGATAAGGGCAACGTTCAGGTCACAACCTTATATGATAGCCGAATCACAAAAGTAGGTTCAAAATTAAGAGGACTTCGTTTGGATGAAATTCCACAATTAATTGATATTTTCTTAGGCGATATGTCTTTTGTAGGAACTAGACCAGAAGTGGCTCGCTATGTGAAACAATATGAAACAGAAATGTTAGCGACGTTGTTGTTGCCGGCCGGGGTAACTAGTGAAGCAAGTATTACCTATAAGGATGAAGATACTTTATTGGCAAATAGCACTGATGTAAACGAAACTTATGTGAAACAAATTCTACCTAAGAAAATGAAGTATAATCTTCAATATTTGAAAGAATTTCACGTCTTAAAAGATTTGCAATTAGTATTAAAAACGATTGTGGCTGTTATAAAGTGAAGAATTTGTCATTGTATCAATAAAACTTTATAATTAGAGTGATTTATTAGAAGGAAGTGTCGTATGAGCAAAATTACAAACTGGATAAAAAAATATAGAGAAGTGTCTTTAGTGATTATTGATACAGTTTTAGTAATTATGGCTTATGGATTGGCTTATTTTATTCGTACTGATTTGGGTCGCTTAAGCTATCAAGCAGCTTTTGATTTATTATGGCAATTCATGCTTATTCCGGTTATTTTAAATGTGATTTCCTTCTTTATATTCCATCTAAATCGTTCTTTATGGCAATACATTTCTTTAGACGAAGTCATTCGTGTTGGTATGGCTTCTTTATTCGGGAATATATGTTGGTTTTTAGTTGTCATTACGATCAATTTTGAAGACTATTTCCGCTCATTGCCATTGATTGCCCTTATTTTACAAGTTCTTTTAATGGTTGGAGTTCGTATGGCGTATCGTTTGTATCGTCGCACAGCTCGTCTACAAAAGAGAAATCATCGTGCTTTGATCCTTGGGGCAGGTCAAGCAGGTGTTATGGCTTTACGAGAAATTATGAGTTCAAATCGGTATGACTCTCGCGTGGTTGGCTTTGTGGATCGCAATCCTTTGAAAAAGAAACAGATTCTAAATGGCGTATCGGTGCTTGGTACCGATGATGATTTACCAGCTATTATTTCTGATTACAATGTGGATACGGCTTATATTGCGATTAAGAATATTACAAAAGAAGACTTGAAAAAATTGATTGAAAAGTGCCATGAATTGAAATTACGAACACGCATTGTCGGTTTTACCTTCCAAGATGGTGCAAAGAAGGAAACAGCTTCTATTCGTAACATTAAGATGGATGATTTATTGGGGCGTGGAGAATTAAATTTGAATAATGAAACGATTGGTACTTTTTTAACCGGGAAGATTGTTGTGGTAACTGGTGCAGGTGGTTCAATTGGTTCTGAGTTGGTGCGCCAAATCTTCACTTTTAATCCAAAACGTTTAGTGTTAATCGATATTTATGAAAATAATATGTATGATTTACAAATGGAATTGAATATGAAATACCACCCTGATAAATCAAAACTAACTTGTTTGATTGGTTCCGTTCGTGATCAAAAGAGAATGGATGAAATCTTTCAAGAGGTTCATCCGGATGTTGTATTTCATGCGGCGGCGCATAAACATGTACCATTAGTGGAAGATTCGCCATTAGAAGCCATTAAGAACAATGTCTTTGGAACAAAGAATGTAATTGAAGCTTCCATTAAGGCTAATGTGGAAAAGTTTGTTTTGATTTCAACGGATAAAGCAGTTCGTACCACCAATGTCATGGGGGCAACGAAACGTATGTGCGAATTATTGGTGCAAGGTTATAAAGACAATGGTGTTACGAAGTTATGCGCGGTTCGTTTTGGTAATGTATTAGGTTCCAATGGTTCCGTTATTCCTTTATTTGAGAAACAAATTGAAAATGGTGGTCCGGTAACCGTTACCGATCCAAATATCATCCGTTATTTTATGACAATACCAGAGGCGGCTCAATTGGTGCTACAAGCGGGTGCTTTTGCGAATACAGGTGAAATCTTTATCTTGGATATGGGTAAACCGGTTAAGATTTTAGATTTAGCGAAGAATTTAATTGAATTGGCTGGCTATGTGCCGGGTGAGGATATAGAAATTGTGTTCACCGGCTTAAGACCGGGAGAAAAGTTGTATGAAGAATTACTGTTAGATCCGAAAAAATGTAAGAAAACGAACAACAATTTAATCTTTATCACACAACCGGAGGATATATCCATGGATTTAGTAAGCGATAAACTTTCGAAGTTAGAAAATTTATTAGAAACAAATCAGTTTACAAATCAGTCAATTATTGATTTGATTACACCATTGAAATAAAAGAAAGTTTAAGCTTGGTTTTAAGCTTAAATTTCTTTTTTGAGGAGGAAAGAGCGATGGACACAAAAAATGAATATGGTATCAGAGAAATACAAGAAAAGTTAATTGGTATTTTAATGTATTTCAAAGAATTTTGTGAAGAGCACGGTTTGAAGTTTGTCTTAGCAGGTGGCACTTTGTTAGGAGCAGTACGCCATCAAGGAATGATACCTTGGGATGATGATGTGGATGTGTTCATGCTAAGAGAGGATTATGAAAAATTAGAATCTTTATGGGAAAAGTATGCGGATAAGAATCGTTTTTCATGCGTTCGTTCCAATGATAAAATGAATATTCATCATGCGGTTATTGAAATTAAAGATAATAATACAACCTTTATCAATTACCATAATGAAAACAATGATATTCACCAAGGTATTATGATTGATGTCATTCCAGTGGACGATGTGGCGGCGAATCCAATTAAACGCTTTTTACAAATTCCTTATGCCATGATGTTTGCGTGTTTCAATTTCCAACGCTTACCAGCTCATAAGAGTAAGTTTATGTATAACATGACAAAGTTGGCTTTGTCTATGGTGAAATCCTTTGATTATCGTTATCGAATTTGGAAGAAATGTGAAAAGAGAATGTTGGCACTTGGTAAAAAGAACAATGGTCAAGTCGCCTCTTTTGTGGAGGGCTTAACCATTATGCGTCAACGCTTTCCAAAGGAATGGTTTGAGCATCCGGAACATCTTTTATTTGAAGGAGTACAGATGCCTGTACCGAAGGATTATAAGAAGTGGCTGGAAGTTTCTTATGGGGATTATATGACACCACCAAAAGAAGAAGATCGAATATTGAGACATAATATTAAGTTCTATGATATGAAAAATAGTTATAAGATGTATAAGGGTATACAATATTGTGTTGAAAAAGAAGAGGTGAAGTGACATGGGAATTAGAGACGCATTGTCCACCAGAAAAGCGATGCAAAGTACACCACCGGTGGACATCGTGCATGAAGTGAATGAACAAGAATTGAAACAACTTCAAGCTTGTTTTTTAGAAATTTTAAAAGATATTGACCGTGTATGTGAGAAACATGGTATTTGTTATATGGCGGCAGGAGGAACCTGTTTAGGAGCCATTCGTCATAATGGTTTTATTCCTTGGGATGATGATGTGGATATTCTAATGCCCCATGAAGATTTGAAACGCTTTATTGAAATTTTTGATGAAGAGATGGGGGATAAGTACGAGATGACTTCTCCCAATTCCAAGTATTATTTAGAAAGCATGATTTCTGCTATTTATAAGAAAAACACTTTAAAAGCAAGCTTCTTTGACTACAATACACCATTCCCAAAAGGTGTTCACATTGATATTTTTCCGATTGAAGCTGTACCAATGAATAAAGTAGCACGTTTCTTTAAGGGCTATTCTGCTATGTTTTTGCAATACATTGCAGTATCCACTTTGTTCTATCATTATCGCAGTCCAGAAAAGAAACAATTTTTCTATCAAACAAGCGGAGGAAAAATCAACTATCGTATTCGTTGTGTGATTGGTTTTTTATTCTCTTTCCGTTCGTATAAGAAATGGGGGGATGCCTTTGATCGTTATGTTCAATGGCATAAACCATCGAATTTATGGGCTGTACCGACGGATATGGGTCATTATTTTGGTCATATTATGCCGAAAGAAGTATATTATCCACCAGTGAAAGCAACTTTTGAGGATATGCAAATCAATATTCCTCATGATTATGATACGTATCTTAAAAATCAATACAACGATTATATGACCATTCCACCGGAGGCAGATCGTGAGAAACACTATTCTGTTGGTTTTAGTATGGATTTAAAGAAGGATTTGGAAGAACATAACGATATTTATTATAAAGGAGACTTATAATGAATAGTCCAATTGATATTGTGATTCCTTGGGTGGATGGAAGTGATCCTAATTGGATTCAAGTGCACAATCAGTATACATCTGATAAGTTATCCGATAATCATGTTTCACGCTATCGAGCATGGGATACTTTTCGTTATTGGTTTCGTGCTATTGAAGAAAATGCGCCATGGGTCCGAAAAATTCATTTCTTAACTTTTGGTCATTATCCCCAATGGTTAAATATTCATCATGAAAAAATTCATTTAGTGAAACACGAAGATTTCATTCCAAAGGAATACTTACCAACTTTTAGTTCGCATGTAATTGAGTTAAATCTTCATCATATTCCTGATTTGGCTGACCATTTTATCTATTTTAACGATGATGTGTATTTGAATTTACCTTGTCAACCGAAAGATTTTTTTGATAATGGCTTACCAAAGGATGCGGCGGTTCTCGGCGTGATAAAAAATAATCTTAGAGAAAATTTCATGCCATATATTATGTTGAACATGATGGCCTTGATAAATGAAAAATTTGCTAAAAAGGAAGTGATTTCAAAGCATCGTTCTAAGTGGTTGAGCTTTAAATATGGTCACTTATTATTAAATAATTTGTATTTACTTCCATTCAGTTGTTTTACAGGTTTCCGTAATTTTCATTCTGTTATTTCTTATAATAAGAAAACATTTGAAGAAGTGTGGCAGACTTATTCGGAGGATTTAAAACAAACCTGTGAACATAGATTTAGAAATAAAGCCGATGTGAATCAATATTTATTCCGTTATTGGCAATTGGTTTCAGGAGAATTTTCACCAATGAAGCCAAGTTCTGATTATTTTACGATTGGTCACCAAAATTCAGGTACCATCCAAGAGGCAATCTTAAAGCCACGTAAAAGAGTGATTTGTGTTAACGATGATCCGGGTGATTTTGATATGGACTTGGAACAGAAGTTCATTGATGGAGCTTTTCAAAAGCGTTATCCAAATCCATCTTCATTTGAAATTAGGTAAACTATGAAATTAAATCGAGCAAAAAATACAGTAAGAAATGCATCTTGGGGGATGATTTACCGTCTTGTAACAATATTGGGATCCTTTGTTGTCAAGACAATTATCATTTACCGGCTAGGTTCTGAATACAATGGCTTAGGAAGTTTGTTTACATCCATTCTAAGTGTTTTGAACTTAGCTAATATGGGATTTAGTTCTTCTTTGGTATTTATGATGTATCGAGCGGTTGTAAATGATGATATGGATACCTTCTGTGCCTTGTTGAACTATTTTAAGAAAGTGTATAAGTATGTGGGTTTAGTCATCTTATTTTCCGGTTTAGCACTGGTTCCATTTGTCAAGAATTTAGTGAGTGGTGATTATCCATCGAGTATGAACCTAGAGGTTTTATTTGTTATTTATTTATTGGAGACTTCTCTTGGTTACTTGATGTTTTCCTACAATACAGCAATTTTCTCCGCCTATCAAAGAGAGGATATTTTCCTAAAGATTTCTTCGATTAAGTCGATTGTGATGTATGTTTTGCAGGTTTTATTCTTATTTTTAATTCCAAATTACTACATTTATATGGGTATTTATTTGATGATGGTCATTCCCAATAATGTAGCGATATTATGGATGGCACGAAAAGAATTCCCTGAAATTAGTTGTCGTGGGGAAGTGGATGATGAAACAAAGAGGGTCATTAAAAAGCGAGTTCTAACTTTATTTGGTCACAAAGTAGGAAGTACGGTTTTGGTAAGTATTGATAGTATCTTAATTTCTTCTTTCCTAGGTTTAGCGACTTTATCAAAATATAGTAATTATTACTACATTTTAACAGCAGTGAATGCTTTAATTGAAATTGTGACCAACGGTAGTATTGCCGGTATTGGCAATAAGTTAATCACCGACAGTGAAGAAGCTAACTATAAAACATTTATTACTCTAAGCTATGGTTGGCTAGGGATTGTTGGAGCGGCTGCCGCTTGTATGTTATGTATGTATCAACCATTTATTGTATTATGGGTTGGTAAAGATTATCTGTTAAGAAATGATTTGATGATTTTGATTGTTGTTTATTTCTTTTCTTGGATGTTTCGAATTATGCAGCTAACCTATCGTGATGCGGCCGGTTTATGGACAAAGGATTGGTTAAAGCCATATGTTGGCTTGGTTATCAATTTAATTGGCAGTATTCTTTGGATTTCCATTACCCATGATATTTCAGGGGTTCTATGGCCAACTATCTTTGTGTTTATCTTTGTTTATTTTCCTTGGGAAGCTTGGGCTTTGTTTGGTTTCCAATTTAGCTTTGGCTTAAAGGGATATTTAAAGAAGATTGGCTTGTATGTTATGTTAGCGATTGTGGCTTGTTCAGCCGCTTATGGATTAGCGGAAGTCTTTGTTAAAAACTATGGTTTGGTGGCTATTTTACTTCGTTTCGTGATAGCTATCGTGATTTATGGTATTATTTGGGTTGGGTTTAGTTATAAAACGAATGAGTTCAAGCATTTGTTGAGTATTGTTTTACGAACATTAAGTAGAAAAAAGTAGGTTTCTTTGAGGGGGATGGTAAAGGTGAAAAAAGAATTCTTTGATAAAATTGTTTTACATTATATTTGGATAACCATTGTTGTTTTTACATTGATGATTATTTCACCAGTATTATCTTTTTTGACAAAAACACCTTTCTATCATCTTCAAAGTTACCTAGGTATATTTGGGGCACTTCTTTTGGCTGTGGATGTTCTTCTTCAGAGAACTGTTTTTAAAGCCAAGTACGTGTATTTGCTCTATTTGATTTCTTTTATTGCTCTAATTGCGACAGTTCGGACAAGAGAGTTTGGTATTAAAGATAATTTATTTTCTATTGCTTGGGCAACGATTAGTTTTTCTTTGTTTTATTCGATTTCGGCAAGGATTGAGAAGGAAGAATTTATTAAAACGATGGATATGTATATACACCTATTGTTTTTAATTTGGAGTATTGCTTGTTTGGTTTCCATTGCTCAATTCTTTATGGATATTGGTTATACCTATGTGATTAATCCTTTAGCAGAGGATGTTTCTATTGCTAGACAGGGTTTCTTACAAAATCGCTTATTTGGCATTTTTGATCCAATCAATCATGCGGCTTATATTTCTTTAATGTTGTTTATTTTAACTCTCTATGAATTCCGTAAGAAGAGAAAGTTTAAATGGTTGTATAGTATTCCGGCTGTTCTTTTTGTGGTGCATATTATTTTATCCGGTTCAAGAAGCGCCAAGTTTTCATTGTTGATTTGTTCATTTATTGGTTTTTTCTTATTGTATCGAAGCCATTTTAAGAAAGTAAACTTCAAAAGGACAGTGATTGCCTTAGTTTTGAGTGCTTGTTTTATGGTAGGAGTGTATTATTCTATAAGGGTATATTCGAATGGTTTATCGACGATTTCTTCGCTATTAAATACGAATAACAGCAAACCTTCGGATAAGGATGTTTTAGATCGGAATGAAGATTTAAAGGACAATTTTTCTAATAACCGTTTGGCTATTTGGAAGGATTATTTAGACAATTATCGAGAATTTGGCGTGATTGGTCTATCTCCCGGTAACTATATGAAATACATAGCTAAAAACCAACCAAATTTATACATTGTTCAATATGTAAAAACGAATTTTCCTGAGAAGTTTGCGGCAGGGGCGATTTATCATACACATAATGGCTATTTAAAGGTATTTGTTAGTACGGGTTATATAGGCATTCTTTCTTTACTTGCCTTTTTATTATTGAGTTTCAAAGATAACTTCTTATATGTGAAAAGGATTACGCATGTGCAAGATTTGTATGTGTTTTCTTTCTTAATCGTTATCTCGGGACTTATTTCAGCTATATTTGATCAAGGGATTTTCTTCATGGAAAATACACCAGCTTTCTTCTTTTGGATGTTTGCCGGCTTGATTATGAATGGTTTTATTCCAGAATTAGTTAACACAAAGAAAAGTGTTTAAGAAGCCTCCTTTTAAAAAGTGATTTTCAGTTGGAAATCACTTTTTTTGTTGTGAAGATTTGTTTTCTAATCCAAAGGATTGGATAATCAAAGATTTTTTGTGATAAAAGGATACTAATTAAAATGGCTATTAGGTAATAGGAAACCATACCAATAGGGTGTTGATATAGTTGTTTGAAGGAAATAAAATGACCAATTATTTTAATTAAAGGCCAGTGATAGAAAAGGACGTTAATGGTTTTTCTACCCCAATGACTAATTCCAGTAAGATGTTTTATTGGTACAAGAGCCATGATGGATAAAGACATACAAATTGTTAATCCATAACAGAATAATCGGTGTAAAGGATTGTAATCATTAAATTGTTCAGGGGAAATAGCTCGTCCGGTGAATAGATAGCGGAATGGATAAAAGCTATTTAATTTGAAATAGAATAGGAATAAAATAACGGTCAAGAAAATAGAGGCCAGGATTTTCCCTTGCAAGAAAAATTTTTGTTTTATCACTAAACATCTCTCCGGCTGACAAATAACACCAAGTAAATAGAATGGAAAGAAAACAATAGTTCTTGATAAATATAAGTAATCATTGATAGAAGAATCATAAGTAATGAAACAGGCTAAGCAGACAAAAGCAAGAATGAGATAAGTATGATTCTGATCTTTTAGTAATTCGGCTAATAGGGTATAAATAGCTAAGACAAACATAAACCATGGAATACCACCATCACTCAATAATTTAAAATGGATGCTTTCGTGAAAAAGAAAGGCTAAAAGGACATTGAACATTTTTTGACTAAAGCCAATACTGATATAGAATAAAATATGCTGTTTGAATTTATCACTTTTATGAAATAAGCCCGATATAAATATAAATAGGGGCATATGAAAGGAATAGATACTTAGGTAAAGAAAACGAGCTGTTTTTGATATATCGGTAAATTCATAGGCTAAATGACCAATGACCATAAATATAATTAAAAGGAATTTTAGATTATCCCAAAAAGTAATTCTTTTTTCCATAAATTGACCTCAATAAAACACTCATATACTATACCATCTTACTTAAAATAATTTAAATGAAAATATCTTAGAATTCTACTTTTTATGGGGTGATTTGACGAGGAATTTTTAATTTATTTGAGTGTATTCCAATGGAAAATTAGTTGGTAGACAATAGGTAGAACAAGGATTTTTTTGATATTGAATGATACTGGAGATATTCTTTTTTATTGTGAAATTCGATGGTCATTTTTACAAACCAATATTTGAAAAAAATCACAGATATACATTGACCATTTTTTAGATGTGGTATAATTTTAGCGTTAATAACAAACTATCCTGAATGGTCTTAAAACTTTGCTATTAGCCGTTTAATAAAAAGAAATGGAGAGTATTATGTTAAATTTTACCGTTGGACCTGTCCAATCAAGTGAAGCGGTTCGTGCAATTGGAGCGCAAAATATCCCTTACTTTAGAACACCTGAGTTCTCAGAGGTTATGTTAGAAAATGAAGCTTTAATCAAAGAATTTACGCAATCCGGTGACCAAGCTCGTGTTTTATTCATAACCGGCTCCGGTACAGCCTCCATGGAAGCTTCGGTCATGAATATGTTGACGAAAAAGGATAAAGTATTGGTTGTTAACGGTGGCAGTTTTGGTCAACGATTTGTGGATATTTGTAAAATTCATGAAATTCCTTACACAGAAATTGTTCCAACTGAGTGGCTTGGAATCCAAAAAGAAGACTTGAATAAGTATGAAGGCAAAGATTATACAGCCTTTCTTGTCAACATTGATGAAACATCGACAGGGGTGTTGTATGATATTAAACTTATTTCTGATTTTTGTAAGAGAAATCATTTATTTTTGATAGTGGATTCCATCAGCTCATTCTTATGTGATCCATTAAATATGCAGGAATACGAGGTGGATTGTTTGATTACTGGTTCACAAAAAGCTTTAGCTTGTCCCCCCGGTGTTTCGGTTATTGTATGTTCACCAAAGGCAATTGAAAGAATTCAAGTCAATGAAGTCAAGAGTTTATACTTTGATTTAAAGCTGGCTTTATCCAATGGGGAACGTGGTCAAACACCATTCACACCAGCGGTTGGAACTTTATTGCAAATAAATCAACGTTTAAAAGACATCAAAGCGGCAGGTGGTGTAGAAGCTGAAATTGCTCGTATTCACGCTTTGGCAGAAGATTTCCGTGAAAAAATTAAGGCTTTCCCATTTGAAATTGTATCAAAGTCTTTACCAAATGCGGTAACCGCCTTAAAACCAACCACCGCTAACGCTAGTGATATTTTTAGAATCTTAAAAGATGAGTACCAAATATGGGTTTGTCCAAATGGTGGTCTTTTAAAAGAGCTTGTGTTCCGTGTTGGTCACATTGGTGCTTTAACAAAGGAAGATAATACAACTTTAATTAACGCTTTAGCAGATATGCAAAGGCGAAATCTAATTTAAACGGAGAGAATTATGAAAAAAGTAATCACTTATGGAACTTATGATTTATTGCATTTTGGTCATATTCGCCTTTTGGAAAGAGCGAAGGAACTAGGCGATTATTTAGTTGTCGGCGTTACTTCAGATGGTTTCGATAAAATTCGTGGGAAGATAAATGTGCAACAGTCTTTAATGGAAAGAATTGAAGCGGTTAAAGCCACTGGTATAGCGGATGAAATCATTGTTGAAGAATACGAGGGTCAAAAAATTGATGATATTCGTCGCCTCGGAATTGATGTATTTACCGTCGGTTCAGATTGGGTAGGCTACTTTGATTATTTAAAAGAATACTGTGAAGTGGTTTATTTGGATCGTACCAAAGGTATTTCTAGTACGGAAATCCGCCAAAAGGATAGAAATGTACGCCTTGGTTTTGTGGGTGGTAGTGCGCATAATATTTTGCATAAGTATTATACAGAAAGCTTAGTAGTCAATGGAGCTGAGGTGGCTGGTATTTATAACATGGGGCAGACTTTAGAGACATTAAGGGATGAACCGGTCCAAATGTTTGATGACTATGACAGCCTATTCAATAGCTGTGATGCTTTATATATTGTTTCTAAACCCGAGTTACATTATGAGCATGTTAAGAAGGCTTTATTGGCCGGTAAGCATGTTTTATGTGAAGCACCGATGGCTTTGCGTATGGAAGAAATAGAAGAATTAGAAGCTCTTGCTAAAGAGAAAAAACTAATTCTCATGGATGCTATTAAGACAGCCTATGCGACAGCTTACAATCGTCTTTTGTTGATTGTGAAGTCCGGTAGAATTGGTGATGTTGTATCGGTAGATGCAACTTGTACAAGCTTATCAAAGTTTGAAAATAAAGAGGATTATGTCGCAAAAAATTGGAATAGTATTTGCGCTTGGGGACCAACGGCTTTATTACCGGTTTTCCAACTATTAGGCACTAACTATGAAAAGAAAAATAGGAAATCCCTTTATTTCGACCGAGAGAAGAAGTTTGATTCTTTCACAAGAATTAGCTTTGATTATCCAAAGGCGGTTGCGAATATTAAAGTTGGGGTTGGGGCTAAATCAGAAGGCGAATTGGTTGTTTCCGGAACAAAGGGTTATGTCTATGTGCCGGCACCGTGGTGGAAGACAGATTACTTTGAAGTTCGTTATGAAAATCAAGAAAAGAATAAACGTTATTTCTATCAACTGGATGGAGAAGGAATTCGTTATGAACTTTCAGCGTTTATTAAAGCCATTTCTTCCAAAACCCAAAATCGCTTTATTGATTTTCCTGTTAGTAAAGAGATTGTGCGTGTGATAGATGATTTTTATCAAGAATAAAAAGAAATAAAATGAATTCTATGTTGAGTAAGAAAAGAATTTTATGGCTTGATATGGCGAGATGCTTCGCCATATTTTCCATTATCTTAAATCATTCGATTGATCGAACTTTACATATAAGTAATTCAATTATAAGCTTTCTATTAGGTAATTTTAGTTTGGATGCTATTTTTAGAGTTGTCTTATATGTTTTAAGTCGTTTGGGTGTTCCTATTTTTCTAATGATTACTGGAGCATTAACACTAAGTAAAAAATTTGAAACATGGGAAGATGTGCTTCATTTTTATAAGCACAACCTATTAAAGATTTTTATCACTTCAGAGCTATGGATTTTGATTATGTACTGGATTATTGTGCTATTTAAAGTACCAGGATATGAACCAATTTCTAAATTTTCCAGTCAGCTTATTTGGATGGTAAGAACATTATTATTTGATTCAACTTATACCTATGGTAATATTTGGTATATTCCAGTGATTTTATCTATTTATACAATCATTCCTTTGGTGGCTATATTTATTCATAAATTTTCCGTAAAGGCAATGTTTTTACCAATATCTTTGCTGTTGTTATATGGGTATCTATTACCAAACGTAAATCATGTATTTTTAGTGTTAGGATTTGAAACCGGTCTGGGCATTGGTATGGATACCAGTAATATTTTATCCATTTATTTTCCATACCTAGTATTTGGTTATTTAATTTATGAGGGTTTCTTGAAACGACTAAAAAGATTTTGGCTATATTTTCTGACTATTTTTTTCTGGATTATAGCGATTTTTTTGACGTTTAGCTATGAAAAAGTTGATTCGCATTATAATTTTGGCTACTATGATTCCGATATTATGCTTTTAGCGCTCTTTTCCTTTGAAATTATACGTCGATGGGGCAGTAGACTTGAAAGCAAACATCCAGCACAGCAATGGGAAATGATTGCTTATATTTCAAAAGTATCTTTTGCAATTTATTTCATTCATATCATCGTTATGGAAGCCATTCATTTTCAATTAGGTGATATCACTCCATTTGCCTATATCAATTTATTGATTTATCACTTTGTGCCTATTTTTGTTAGTCTTGTGGTCATTCGTTTGTTGAGTTTATTAGCCTGGACTAAGAAATACCTGGTAATGTTATAAAGATAAAAATACTAAAATATAAGAAAAGAAACTAATCTCAAGATTAGTTTCTTTTCTATCTATTGTTTCACAGATGTATTTTTCTTAGCTGGATTTTGAATGACTTTGTCATTTTCCATATCTTGAATCATTTGCCTCAATTTGGCTACTTGCTCTGAATTTGGAAAGACACAAGATAATGGTGTGCTAGGCATCGAAGCTGTCTTAAACATACCAACACTGCCAGTGATACGATAGTTGATAATATCCCAAGCTTTATCAGCCGCCAATGTTTCAGAACCTAATTGATAGAAATAATTAATATCAGCATCAGTTAATAAAGAACCGGATAAAGAGTTCATAAGAGCAGGAAACTTCGTAATAGCAGATGGAGAACTTACCTTACGGATAATCGCATTTAGTACCAAAGTTTGGTGCATTCCACGACCAAAGTCACCATCTTTTAAAGAATAACGCTCACGAACATAACCAAGTGCTTCTGCACCATTCAAATGAATCTTACCCTTAGGATAAGTATAGCCTCCCGCATTCGTTGCTACGAACTTGTATGGATTATCGACATCAATACCACCTAAAGCATCAATAATTTTTGAGAAAGTAACGAAATTGACAATCGCATAATTATCAATTTCCATATTTAACCAACGATTTAAAGATTTCGTTGTATTTTGTACACCTTGAACGCCTAGATGCGTTAATTTATCCTTTCCACCACCTAAAGCAAGGTTAGGCACTAAAGAGTCACGGGGAATAGATGTAATTAGGATTTGGTGTGTCTTTGGATTAACCGTCACAATCATGTTGACATCAAAACGATCTTTTAAGGATAACTTACCACTACGGGTATCACTACCTGCTACATAGAGAGAGAAGGTACCATCTTGTAAAGTTCGACGTTTCACTTCAGGAAGCTTTTCCGTCTTTTTAAAGCTATACACAACTTTTGTGTCTTTTAAGAAAGTTTTGTATTTCTCATTGCTTGCTAAAAGATTGGCAACATTTTCTGAAAGCACTAAGGCTTGACCTTGGTTACTATATAAAGCCGCGGCTGCTTCTTCCGGAGAGGATTTTTCAAGCAATTTAATAGTACCAATTTTTTTCTGGACAGCTTCTAAGCCGGCCTTTGTGTCCTCAAGAGAACTGCTGGTCTGAGATAAGAAAGTTTTATCTTTATAATTTAATATATCGTCGTAGAAATTGGTATCCTTAAAGACATCTTTGTGAGCAGATTTATACTCGCTTGTTAGGGCGTAGACATTAATCATGGTGCTCTGTTCAGTAACACGTTTGAAGATACCTTCGATATTCCCTTTGATATATGGTAAGAAAATCGATACCACAATCAAACAAGCGGAGAAGATAAGGTTTAAACCAATCGTAATTTTAGAAAACCAATAGCGCTTTTTAGTGGTGGATAGTAATAAGCGATACAGTAAGAGAATTGCAACGATTAATACAGCTATAACCCACCATCTAAATGGCACGAAAGGGGAAAATTTTAATACTATAAGAGCTACAATGGAACATAACAATAATAAAATCCAAGTTGCTCTTCGAAAATCAATGTGATTTTTCTTTTTCACCATATAAAACTCCTTTTTATCCTCTTAATACTACCATAGATGAGAAAATGCTGGAATTTAATTTTTCATTAAGATAATTCCATATTTTTAAAAAAAGAGAAACAACCGTTTCTCCCCATCATTTTATTGACTTAGTTTTGTTTCTAAAGTTGTCAACATTTCTTTAATCTTGATTTCATCTGCATCACTTCCACGACCATTTACTATCGCTAATAAAGGAACATGGTACTCTTGTGAAATCTTAAGCCCAGCATAACCAAATGTTTCATAATGACGTTCAATAGAACCGGTTGCAATAATAGCCTTTAATAAACGATGATTTGTGGATAAGAATTTTTCAACAATAGCAGGCACTTCGCCCACTTTATCAGAGTAGGTAACCAATACATAAGGTTCATTTACCGTTTCACTTCCATCCGCTAATTTAAGAGTCGATGGAACATTTAAAGCATTGACTAAAGCTTCTGTTTTGCCTTGACGGCTTGCATACACTAGTAACATATTATTTTTCTCCTTTAACATTTTGTGACTTTATTATAGAGAAGAAAAGTTCTTGGAACAAAAGATATGCTCAAAATGATAAAATAGGTCTATGAAACGATGTTTATGGGCCAATGAAAGTGATTTAATGAAACGATATCATGATGAAGAATGGGGAAGACCATGTTTCCAAGCGGATTCATTATTTGAAATACTTTCATTAGAAATTTTCCAAGCCGGTTTAAGCCGGTCAACTATTTTAAAAAGAAGAGAAGGAATTCGTAGGGCCTTTGATGACTTTCATATTGAAAAAGTAGCTTCTTATAGTGAAAATGATGTTAAGCGCTTATTAAACGATAACTTTGTCATTCATTATGAAAGAAAAATAAGAGCAATTATTCATAATGCGACTTTAATTAAAAAAATGGGGGAAGCGAATTTTGTGCAGTATTGCTGGTCTTTTGTCCAAGGAAAACCACGTATTTATCATAATAAAGGTTCTATTGGTCATGATGAACTTAGTGATTTAGTCAGCCAATCTTTAAAAGAAAGAGGTTTTCAATTTTGTGGATCGACAACCATTTATTCTTTTTTATCAGCTGGCGGTATCATCAACAACCATGAAGAAGACTGTGTGCTAAAATAAAATTGAAAGGGGTGGAAATATGGAAAACTTTGTACACGATATACCAACAAAGTTGTACTTTGGTAAGGGTATGATTTCGCATTTGGAAGAGTCTTTAAAGTCATTTGGTAAACGAGTTCTTTTAACTTATGGTGGTGGTTCTATTAAAAGAGTTGGTCTATATGATGAAGTTCTGGAAATTTTAACTAAAGCCGGCTTTGAAGTGTTTGAATGCGCTGGTATTGAGCCTAATCCACGTGTGGAATCGGTTGCTCGCGGAGCGGATATTTGTAAGAAAGAAAAGATTGATGTGATTTTATCTGTGGGTGGTGGTAGCGTTTTAGACTGTTCCAAAGCTATTGCGGTTGGAGCCTATTTCAATGGTGATGATTATTGGCAAATGGTCTTAGCGTCAAATGGTAGTCAAAAAGCCTTACCGTTGGTTGCCATTATGACGATGGCGGCGACCGGCTCGGAATTTGATAGTGGTGGAGTCATTAGTAATATGGCTATCCATAAAAAGATTGGTCGTACTTTTACTTTTCCAGCTGTATCAATTTGTGATCCATGTTATACATTTACCTTGCCAGCCAAGCAAAGCGCTGCCGGTGGGGCGGATATGATGTCGCATATTATGGAAGGCTATTTTTCTCGTACAATGAATGCAGACTTATCAGAAGCCATTGAAGAAGGTATTTTAAAATCGGTTATTCATAATTTACCAATTGTCTTACAAGATCCGACAAACTATGAAGCAAGAGCGAATTTATTTTGGAATTCATCGATTGCTTGTTCGGGAATACCAGAATATGGGAAAGTATCTTCGGGTTGGCCATGTCATGCGATGGAGCATGAATTATCGGCTTTCTACGATATTACCCATGGTGTTGGTTTAGCCATTTTAACACCGCGCTGGTTAAGTTATATCTTAGAAAAAGATTCAAGTATTACGCCAAGACTGGTGAAGTTTGCGAAAAATGTTTGGGGCTTAGAGAATAAAGATGAAACAGAATTAGCGAAAGCAGGTATTCAAGCCTTGTATGATTTCTTTGTTTCGGTTGGAATTCCAATGCATTTAAGCGAGTTAGGTATTGATGAAACACATTTTGAAGAAATGGCGAAATCTTGTACACATCCATGGTTTGATAGCTTTGTTGGCTTAAGTGAAGAAGATGTGGTATGTATCTTTAAGATGTGTCTTTAAGGAAAGGAGAATTTTCTCCTTTTTTTCCCGTTTTAAAAACAGTACAATAAAGCTATCTTTTGATGAGTAGAAAGTAGGTTTTTATGGCAAAGTTATATTTTTATTATGGAGCGATGGGCTCTTCAAAAACAGCGAATGCGTTAATGGCTGAATACAATTATCGTGAACGTGGTCAAAAGGCATTGTTAGTAAAAACCAATACCGATACTCGTGATGGTAAGCATACGATTAAGAGTCGTATGGGTTTAGAAAAAGAATGTGTTTTACTGACAGAAGTTTGTAAGATGAATGAAGAATTGAAGGAGTATGATGCCATTATTGTCGATGAAATTCAATTTGCGAGTGTGGAAGAAATTGATTTCTTAGTACATGTGGTGGATGATTTGAATGTACCGGTGTTGTGTTATGGTTTGCGCACGGATTTTCAATTGAATTTATTTGAAGGAAGTGCTCGTTTAATGGCGCTTGCGGATACGATTAGTGAGGTCAAGACGGTTTGTTGGTGTGGTCATAAAGCAACCTGCAATGCTCGTTATAATGCACATGGTATTGTGCGAGAAGGCTCACAGGTTCTATTAGGGGCAAATGATGATTATATTGCTTTATGCCGTAAGCATTTCTTAGCAGGAAAGCTACATAAAGAGGACGAATAATGCGTTCTCATAACATGTTAAAGGGTTCCATTTGGAAAGAAATTTTAATTTTTTTCTTTCCAATTTTACTAGGTTATTTATTTCAACAACTGTATAACACAGTGGATGCAATGGTAGTGGGTAACTTTGTTGGAACGATTGCTTTAGGAGCCGTTGGCGGCTCAACTTCAATGATTATTAATTTAATCATTGGTTTTGTGGTTGGTTTAAGTACTGGAGCAACAGTCATTATCGCTCAATTTATTGGTGCTAATGAGAAAGATAAGGTGCATTTAACAGTTTCAACGATAATGCTTATGAATATTGTGTTAGGAATTGTGCTCATGGTATTAGGACTCATTTTTTCAGAAGATATGCTGAAATTATTGTCTGTTCCAAAAGAAATGATGCAAGATGCTCTTATTTATCTACGTATTTATTTATTAGGCTTGATTCCCACCATGATTTATAACGCTGGTGCAGGCATTTTAAGAGCGGTTGGTGATGCGAAAAGACCTTTATATTTCTTGATGGTGGCATCTATCACAAATATTGTTTTAGATATTTTTCTGGTTATTTATGTGCATCTTGGTGTAGCTGGAGCAGCGATAGCGACGGTTGTTTCACAAGCGGTCACCTGTGCTTTAACGCTGTACATCTTTCATGATAAAGATGAGGTGTATTACTTGGATTTAAAACAGATGAAGTTTGATTATGTTCTGTTTAAACGCATTATTAGTATTGGTTTGCCAACCGCTATTCAAGGCTCACTTTATTCCTTTGCGAATTTATTCATTCAATCTAGTGTGAATAGTTATGGGACAGTTTCTGTCGCTTCTTTTACAGCCTTTGGTAAGATTGATATGTTCTTTTGGAATTTTTCCGGTGCCATGGGGGCTTCTTGTTTGACCTTTGTTGGTCAAAACTTTGGCGCAAAACAATTTGAACGGGTGAAAAAAGGAATTCGTATTGCTTTAGGAATGTTCCTACTTGGTTCGATTAATATTACGATAGTATCTATTTTATTTGGTGAACAATTTTATCGCTTATTTACTCAAGATTCAGAGGTGGTAAAGGTAGGTATGCAGATATTGTGGCTAGTTGGTCCATTCTGGAATGCGGTGGCTTTCTTGGAAATCTATTCGGCTTCTTTAAGAGCGATGAATGTGATTTTTGTGCCAATGATTATATCGTTGATTGGTGTTGTTGGCGTGCGTATTCTTTGGATTCTTTTCTATCCGGGACATTCAATTTTGGATACTTTATTGGTGTATCCAATCTCTTGGTGTTTGACTGCTTCTTTCTTTATTCTCTTTTATATCAGTGGTATTTGGAAAAAGGGAAGGATTTAAACCGTCTCTATGAGTATCGTTTATTTAATTGTTCTAATTGTATGTGAAACAAAAATTAAAAAGTGAATTCAACTTGAACTCACTTTTATTTTTTCCCGTGATATAGCTTCTTTTGTGTGTATTGTGGATCAAAGGTCACATCAACACCTAATTTACGAAAAACATTATTATCTTCATCCGGTAAGATAACGGTACTATGCGCTTGGCATCCTTTTAGATGATTTAATTGTTCAAGAGCTTCGGTGATGGTTTTATTATCTTTGGAAATAATCACGAGAGCCATCAATAATTCATCCGAGTGTAAACGAGGATTATGGTTACCTAGATACTCCGTTTTTAATTTTTGAATTGGCTTAATAAACTCAGGTTGAATTAAAAGTGTTTCATCATCAATCTTCGCTAAAGATTTTAAAGCATTGATAATCAAGGCTGCACTTGGTCCAAATAAGGAAGAAGTTTTCCCGAGGACAATACGCCCATCATTTAATTCCAAAGCCATGGCTGGTGCACCTGTTTCAATTGCCTTTTCTCTAGCTTTCCCCACAACAATACGATCCTCAGGACGAGCTTCAATATGATTGAGAAGTAATTCTAATTTATTAACCGCATTGGTGGACACTTTTCCTTGTGCTTTCGCAACTAAGATTTGGAAATAACGACGAAGGATTTCTTGTTTTGAAGCTTCTTTTACTGCCTCATCATCACTAATACAGAAACCAACCATATTGACCCCCATATCCGTAGGAGATTGATAAGGACAAGAACCTTGTATTTTAACAAATAATTGTTTTAAAACAGGAAAGATTTCAATATCACGATTATAATTGACAGCTTGTTTACCATAGCTTTCCAGGTGATAGGGATCCAACATATTAACATCGTCTAGGTCAGCTGTTGCGGCCTCATAAGCACGATTGACAGGGTGAACTAAAGGTAAATTCCAAACAGGGAAGGTTTCAAATTTCGCATAACCGGATTTAATATGATGCATGTGATCGTGGTATAGCTGTGAGATACAGGTTGCCATTTTGCCGGAACCGGGACCGGGAGCCGTTACGACAATTAAATTACGACTGGTTTGAATGTAATCATTTTTACCTAAACCTTCTTTGGATACAATCTTTTCGACTTCCATTGGATAACCATCGATGGGATGGTGTAAATAAGAAGGAATACCATGTCTAGTCAAAGCATGACGAAAGGCATCCGCTGCCGGTTGATTTTGGTAACGAGTGATGACTACAGAGCCTAGGTATAAATCTAAGGAGCGGAAAGCATCGATCAAACGAAACACCTCTTGATCATAAGGAATACCCAAATCCTGTCTTTCTTTACTGTTCGCAATATTGTTTGCGTTGACGGCAATAATGATTTCCACTTGGTCTTTTAATTCAGTTAATAAATGAATTTTATTATTGGGATCATAACCAGGTAAGACCCTGGAAGCATGGAAATCTTCAAACATTTTACCTCCAAACTCCAAGTACAATTTTCCATCAAAAGTGGAAATGCGTTCTAAAATCTTATCTTTTTGTATCTGCAAGTATTGTTTTGAATCAAATGCCTTTTTAAACATAAAAAATCCTCCAGCATTTATAATAGCACTACCCTTTATGAAAATAAGGAAAAATGGTAGAATAATCTAAAAATGAAGGGATGTTTAAAAAACAATGGATCGAAAAGAGATAGCTTTAGAAGATAAATGGGATTTAAGTACTTTATTCAACAGTGATGAAGACTTTGAAATTGCCTTAAAAGAAGTCCAAAAAGAAATGAAGAGCTTAGGAAAATACGCCGGTTATTTAAACGAAGTGGCTTCTTTAAAAGAATATTTTGATTTATATTATGAAGTAGAGGGTAAGTTGGACAATGTCTTTACCTACGCTTCTTTAAGAGAAAGTGAAGATACACGTCAAGCCAAAGCTAGCGATATGTATGCACGTGCTTATGGTGCTTATGTGGAACTGGTCAGCTTGGTTTCTTATGTACAACCGGAATTGTTATCGTTAAGTGAATCTGAATTGGAGAGCTTAATGAAGGATGAAGATTTAAAGAAATACCACTTTATTTTAGAGAAGATGGCTCGTGAAAAAGCCCATACGTTAAGTGAAAAGGAAGAAAGTATTTTAGCTTCTTTACAAGAGGTATTAAGTGCTTCTTCTCAAATCAGTTCTAAATTGATGGATGCGGATATGAAGTTTGATTCAATTTTAGATAAAGATGGAAATCTACATGAACTGAATGCATCTAATTATATTCTTTATCAAACCAGCCCAGACCGTGTGTTAAGAGAGAATTCTTTCCGCTCTTTCTATAAGTCGTTCAAACAATTTAATAACACCTTAGCGCAAACATATAGTACTTGTGTGACTAGTGCAACAGGGGTCGCAAAATTACGTCATTTTGATAGCTCTTTAAAGGCTTCTTTATACAATGATGCGATTCCTCAAACGGTGTATGACCAATTGATTGAGACTATTCATGAATATATGCCGGTGATGTATCGCTATGTGGCTTTACGTAAGAAAATTTTGGGCTTAGATGAATTGCATTACTATGATTTATACACACCGCTTAGTGAGTTGGAAATGCAATATGATTTAAACCAAGCCAAAGAAATGGTGGTGGAAGCGGTTTTGCCATTGGGTAAGGATTATCAAGATATTGTTCGTCAAGCTTTTAAGGATCGCTGGATGGATGCATATCCAAACGATGGTAAACATTCCGGGGCTTTCTCGAGTGGAACAAGAACTTCCAATCCATTTATTCTAACCAACTTCTCGAAGACTTTGGATTCGGTTAGTACGATTGCACATGAAATGGGTCATTCTATGCACACGTATTTCACAAGTCATACGCAAGAACAACCTTATGCGAATTATTCCTTGTTTATTGCGGAAGTGGCTTCAACGGTAAATGAGAACTTATTGATTGAACAGCTTTTGGACAAAGAAACGGATTTAAAAAAGCGTCTTCATTTATTAAACCAATACTTAGAAGGATTTAAGGGAACGATTTATCGTCAAACAATGTTTGCGGAATTTGAAAAAGAAGCGCATGCTCACCGTGAACAAGGTCAAGCTTTAACGACTGAATACCTCAATGATTTATATGAAGGATTAGTGAAGGAATACTTCGGTGATGAATTGGTGATGGATCCAGAAGTGAAGTATGAATGGTCACGTATTCCTCATTTCTATCGTCCTTTCTATGTCTATGTATATGCGACAGGCTATAGCTCAGCCATTGCGATTTCTGAAAAGCTTCGTTTAGGTAGTCAAGAAGATAGGGATAATTATCGTCATTTCTTAAGCGTTGGCTCCTCGGTGTATCCTTTAGAAGCCCTCAAGATTGGCGGTGTTGATTTAAACACAAGAGAACCGATTCGTTTGGCTTTAGAGAAGTTTAAGAGCATCGTTGAAGAAGCGGAGAAGATTGTTGAAAAGCTTTAGTGTTTTGGAGATACCTTAATGGAAACATTAAGGTATTTTTTAATGGGAATTGGTTTGACTTTCGTTTAAATTCAGTCTATTTTTTAAGAAAAGAAAGAAGAAATTATGAAATTTAAAAACAATCCAGTTAACCAAAGTATTCTCTTAATTTTTATATTAGCCATCCTCTTATTAAAGATGGATTGGATTTTTCAATCACTTGTGCATTTTCTATCAGCGTTTCACTCCTTACTAATAGGGGCAGTATTAGCGTATTTGGTGAATATTGTTTATAGCTTTTTAAGAAAGAAGAAAATCGGAAAAGGATTGGCTTTAGGATTAGCTTATGTGCTAATCCTACTCGTCATGGTCGCTCTTTTATTTGTGATGATTCCGGAATTATATAACTCTATTGGTGCTTTAGTGAAGAACTTACCAAGTGCGATTCAAAGCCTTGGTGAAAATGAACAGTTAAAAAAATACGCCCCTTTGGTTGTTGAACAAATTCAAAAGGTAAATTGGCAAAACTATATAGAAAATATTGTAAAGTTTGTGCAAACCAATGTTTTGAATTTAGCGAGTGGCACTTTAAGCGTTGTGAATTCCTTGGTGACGATTTTATCGGATGGTTTGATTGCTTTGATTTTCTCGATTTATTTATTGGTGAATAAGGATTATTTGAAGAGTGAAATAGCCAAGATTGTGCACCATTTCTTAAAACCGGATTGGATTTCAAAGTTAAAGTATGCGTATGGTATATTGCACCGAAATTGCCGTAATTTCATCGTTGGTCAGTTGATGGAAGCCTTTATTCTTTCAACTTTATGTGCCTTAGGTATGCTTTTATTTCGTTTTCCATACGCTTTGTCGGTTGGTATTCTTGTTGGTTTTATCAATATTATTCCAATCATTGGTGCTTATATTGGTGGTGCTATTGGGGTATTTATGGTTTTTACTGTCAAACCAATTCTGGCGCTTTTCTTTATTATTTACTTGCTGATATTGCAACAGATTGAAAGTAACTTTATTTATCCAAAGGTTGTGGGAGCTAGAATTGGTTTACCGGCCATTTGGGTATTTACGACCGTGGTTATTATGGGATCTTTATTCGGCATTATGGGTATGTTAGTAGGAATACCACTAGCTTCTACTGCATATCAGGTTTTACAGGAAGAATTGAAGAAAGAGCCGGTTGAATAATCAAATAATATTGTATACAATATAAATAGATGGAGGAATTTACTATGAGCATTTATGATTACACATTAGAAAATCGTCAAGGAGAACAGGTTTCTCTTGAACAATATAAAGGCAAGGTGTTGTTGATTGTAAATACAGCAACCGGTTGCGGTTTTACCCCTCAATACAAGGATTTGCAGGAAATGTATACGTCTTTTCATGAGAGAGGTTTAGAAATTATTGATGTGCCTTGCAATCAATTTGCAGGTCAAACACCGGGCAATGATGATGAAGTGCATGAATTCTGTACTTTAAAATACAACACAAGCTTTGATCAATTTCACAAGTCCGATGTGAATGGCGAAGATGAGTTACCCTTATTTACTTATTTAAAGAGTCAAAAGGGCTTTGCCGGTTTTGGTAAAGGTCCTAAGGCTTTAGCTATGGCAACGATGTTAAAGAAACTTCATCCTGACTACAAAGAAACAACGGATATTAAATGGAATTTTACGAAGTTTTTAGTAGACCGAGATGGTCGTGTGGTAGAACGTTTTGAGCCAACTACGAGTATGAAAAAAGTATCCCAAGCTATCGAAACTTTACTTTAATCCTCCAAGGAGGATTTTTTCTTTTATACTTATAGTATGATAACGAAGAAAGTCTTATTAAAAGAGATTGTATTTCAAGATAAACCAAATGAAATATTGAAGAAGTCGATTGAACAAAGAGGAATGGCAATTCCGGTTCGAGTGAAGGAAGTGGATGAGGGTTATCTTTGTTTAGATGGGCATCAACGCTTAACTTGTTTACAAGAATTAGGAAAAAAAGAAGCGATGGTTTGTATTGAAAATAACTTTAAGAAAGCAGGAAGTGGATTTTGGGGTCATACACAAAATCATCACTAAAAGGAGGAATATGCAACGATTACAGAAAGTCATTGCTCAAGCCGGCATCGCATCAAGAAGAAAAGCGGAAGAATTAATTGCTCAAGGAAAAGTGAAAGTAAATGGTAAAGTTGTTCGGGAAATGGGGCTTCAAGTTTCTGCTGAGGATGAAATTATCGTTAATGGACAAAGTATTCAAAAAGAAGAAAGGGTTTATTTTCTTTTGAATAAACCGAAGAAAATGATTAGTACGGTTCATGATGATTTGAAAAGAGCGACGATTATGGATTGTTTTCCAAATGTGAAACAACGTATTTTTCCGGTCGGTCGTTTGGATTATGAAACAACGGGTTTATTATTAGTAACAAATGATGGTGAATTTGCGAATGCAATGATGCATCCTAGAAATCAGATGGAGAAAACCTATGAAGTTTTCGTAGATGGTTATTTAGAGGATAGTATGTTAGCGAAATTAAAGGCCGGTGTTCCATTAGAAGATGGTATTACCTTACCAGCTAAAGTAGAAGTTCTTTCCCGAAGTCGTAAAACGAATAAGACACGCATTCATTTAACGATTCAGGAAGGTCGTAATCGCGAAATTAGAAGAATGATGGCTTACTTTGGCGTGGATATTCATACCTTAAAAAGAATTGCTTATTCTTTCTTGGATTTGGGGAATTTAAGACAAGGAGAATATCGTCGTCTAAAGAGCTTTGAAGTAAAAAAGCTACTTAATTCAGCAGCTTGTAAGCGTTAAGTTCTTCTTCGTTTGGATCAATATAAATGGTTTTATAAGAGCCTAGTTGTACCATACCCGGTTTGGCGCCAGGTATTTTTTTAAGTTCTTTAATCAAACAATAACTGACAGGAACAGAAGAGGAATAGCGACCGGAAGAGAAATACGCAGCAATATTCGCTGCCAAACGAAGTGTTTCTTCATCCGGAGATTCACTTTCAATCACCACATGAGCGCCATGGTAATCTTGGGCATGAAGCCAAGTGAATGATTTGGGACTATGCCAAGTAACTTCTTCATTTTGAAAGCTATTCTTACCAAATCGAATGCCTAGTCCGGTTTTTGAAACAAGGCTATGAATGGCTAGCTTTCGGTCTTTCTTTTTCTTTTGGTTTTTCCTATTTTTACGTTTTAAATAGCCTTGTTTAATGAGTTGTTCTTGAATTTGACGAGCGGATTCCACATTTGCATAAGACAATTGTTCTTCAAGGGATAAGAAATAATCACGTTCTAAGATGGTTTTTTGAATTTGTTCTTGAAGATAAGATTGACTTTTTTTACGTTTGTTATAAAGCCGGAACATCTTACGAGCATTACTCTTACAATCAAGTTCGGGATCTAAAGGAATGGTAATTATTTCATTGTTTTCATAGCTTCGTAAAGAAATGGAATTTAGCCCTTTTTCAACCTCTTCTTGATGAGCGTAGAGTAAATCTCCATAGATGCGATAACGATTACAATCCAAGGCTTCTTGGTATTCTTCTTGTAAACGAGGTAATTTTCTTTCTTGATGTTTTCTTTCTTTTTGAATAAACTTCATGACATCACCAACCAATTGTTTGATGCGATCTTGTTCTTCAAGGTCTTTGTAAAGATAATCTAAGCCTTCTTCCAAAGAAAGCTCTTTGTTGGTGCCAAGATGGTTTAAAGCAATGGTATGAAAATGGTTGGGGTTATGATCGTTTGAAAAATAAAGAGAGTTGGACATTTCAATTTCTTGCATAATGGCAGAAAAATGTTGTCCATGGTCTAGGCGGTATTCGATTTCTTTGCTTAAAAGAGGGGAAAAACCGGCAAATTGAGTGGTTAAATTCTTATCTGCATCAAATTGAAAATCTTGAAAAGGATTCTTTTTTTTCTGAGCTTCACAAGGAATAAACAAAGCACCTGGTTGAATTGTTCGAACTTGATTAGCGAAAGGTGGGATACGTTTTAAGGCATCTAGAATTTTTCCTTCCGGAGAAACGAGGATACAGTTAGCGTATTTGCCCATGAGTTCAATCACAAATTGGTAATGAACAATATCTCCTAAATGATTATTAGCCCGAATGTTCATAATTAACCAACGGTCTAATCCGACTTGTTCAATGCTTTCAATGGTGCTACCTTCTATGTATTTTCGCAATAACATCACAAAAGAAATTGGTTCTTCCGGAGTAGAGAATTTCCTATTGGTGAATTGAATGCGATTGTATAAAGAATGAGTGCTAATGAGCAATTGTTTCTTAGCATTCTTTCCATGTACTTGAAACAATAGTTCGGTATTAGACAGATTCCAAATTTTTTGAATACGAAGGGGTAAATCCGCTTGTAAAAGGGGAATCATTTTGTGTAATAAGATGCCATCAACTGCCATAAGAAAACCTCACTGATTACTATTTTAACACAAGGGAATTTCTTGTTGAGAAGGATGTATCTAGCTTTTGACTTCGTTTAAATCATGTTACACTTGTAGCATTAAAAAAAGAGGGTGTTTTATGTTACAGATAAAAGATATATCCAAACAATATAAGACAGGTGATTTGGTTCAAAATGCGTTGAATCAAGTGTCCTTAAATTTAAGAGATAATGAATTTGTGGCAATCCTCGGTCCTTCCGGTTCAGGTAAGACCACACTTTTAAATATTGTTGGTGGTTTGGAGAGTTATGATACAGGAGATTTAATTATCAATGGCATTTCCACTAAAAAATACAAAGATCGAGATTGGGATAGTTATCGTAACCATACCATCGGCTTTGTTTTTCAAGCTTATAACTTAATTCCTCATCAATCAGTTTTAGCCAATGTTGAAATTGCCTTAACTATTTCCGGCATTTCTGGAGCTGAACGTAAACAAAGAGCTTTAGATGCTTTAAAGAAAGTTGGTTTAGAAGCCCAAGCGCATAAGAAACCAAACCAAATGTCTGGTGGGCAGATGCAAAGAGTAGCGATAGCGCGTGCTTTGGTGAATAATCCGGCCATTTTATTAGCCGATGAACCAACTGGAGCCTTAGATTCTGAAACTTCTTTTCAAGTTATGGACTTATTAAAAGAGGTCGCAAAGGATCGTTTGGTTGTTATGGTGACACATAATCCAGAGTTAGCGCAGAAATACGCCACTCGTATTGTGAATTTAAAGGATGGGATTATTCTTTCCGATACCAATCCTTATACGCCAAGTGCATCGGATCAGCCAACTGTGCATAAAAACTTAGGAAAAGCCTCGATGTCCTTTTTGACCGCTTTATCCCTTAGTTTTCATAATTTACTAACCAAAAAAGCAAGAACGATTTTAGTTGCTTTTGCGGGTTCGATTGGTATTATTGGCATTGCTTTAATTATGGCTATTTCGAATGGCGTCAACCAATACATCAAAGATACCGAAGAAAAAACCTTATCTCAATACCCACTTGAAATCACAAAACAGGGAATTAATTTATCTTCTTTTATAAGCGAATCAAACTCTTCTAAAAGTCCTGCCACGAAACAAGAAGGGGTGAAAGAAAGCAAAACAATTTCGAATATGTTCGCAAAGGTTGCCGCAAATGATTTGAAATCTTTTAAATCATATTTAGAAACCAATCCAAATCATTTATCTGATTATACAAATGCGATTGAATACCACTTTAATGTGACACCTTATATCTATCAAGAAAATGGTCAGCGAGTGAATCCCTCCGGTTTTTCAAATCAAAATCCGTATGCGTCTACCTTTGTGCCATCCTCTATGTCTAATAATTCCTTTCACTCACTACCAGAAAATGAAAAATTGTATAAGGATGCTTACGAATTAAAGGCTGGTAAATGGCCGACGAATTCACATGAATTAGTGCTTGTTTTAAGTGCAAATGGTACAATGACGGATTTAACGAGTTATTCTTTAGGATTAAAAGACTATGCAGAACTGAATGAGATGTTTAAAAAGTTTACTCGAGGTGAAGAAGTAAAAATAAATGAAGGAAACTTTTTCTATTCTTATGAGAAGGTTTTGCATAAGAAGCTAAAAGTAGTGGCACCAAGTTCTTTGTATAGTTACGATGAAACTTTAAAGTCTTGGTCGGATCATTCGGATGATAAGGATTATTTAAAAAAGCTTTTAAGTCAAGCAAAGGATTTAAAGGTGGTTGGGGTTGTTCAACCCAAGAAAAATGAAGATACCACAGTTTTATCACAAGGCTTAAATTATCCGGCCAGTTTAGTGCGTGAATTAATACAAGAAGCTAAGCAATCGAAGGTGGTTCAAGCGCAGTTGGCGGATAAGAGAACGAATATTTTTACCGGTAAGGCTTTTGGTGAAGAGAATAAACCTTCGTTTGATATGAAGTCTTTATTTAAGCTAAACCCGGAAAAGCTACAATCGGCTTTTCAAGTTAATCCAAGTGCAATGAAGCTAGATGGCTTGAATTTGTCGGATATGAATGTTTCAAAAATGGATGCACAAGCTATTCTTTCCAAAATTCACTTGGATACATCGAAGGTGGATTTAGTTTCTTTATCGAAAAATATTATGGAAGATTATTTCAAGCAATATCCGGATAGTCAGACAGCCTTAACGGATTTACAAGCTTATTTAACTTCCTTAGAAGCAAGACAGACCATTCAAAAGTATCTTCAGAAACAATATCAAGATAGTTCGGCTTTAAAAGCGGTTCAAACAAAAATGACTGGTTTGTATAACACATTGTTGCAAGAATATATCACTTCCTTGCACAATCATCTTCCGGCCAATCAGGCGGAAATGATGCAAGGGTTTATGAAGTATGTTCAAAATCATGGTCAAGATCGCATCAATCAAAGCTTAAAAGAAGCGATGGCTTCTTTCCAATTATCCGATGCTCAAATCCAAGATTTATTAAAAGCCCTTGGAACAAATTATCAATCCTATATTCAAATAAATCATAAGAAAGATATTGCTTTAATCACAAAGAATTTAGAAAAGTATCTAAGTAGTTCAAAAGGACAAGCTAAATTAAGGATTGAACTTTCTAAGCAAGTTAATCTTCAAGACTTACAAAGTCAAATTGGTAAGGCTGTTGGTCAGGAAATGAGTAAAAATACTGGTCAAATTATGGCTAAGGTGATGCGCCAATTGACCAGTCAAATGAAGTCAGCTTTCCGTTTTAATCCAAAGGCTTTTTCCCAAGCGCTTCAAATCAATAGTAATCCTGAGCAATTAAAGAGTATGTTTGCGACGATGTTGAATCAAAAAAATTCAAGCTATGAAGATAACTTAAGGAAACTTGGTTATGCGGATGAAAATGATCCCAATGAAATCGTTCTTTATCCAAAGGATTTTAACGCTAAGAATGAGATTAAGTCCATCATCAATCGCTATAATTTTGATCAAAGGGCAAATAAACAAGAAAGTAAAGTCATTACGTATACCGATTTGGTGGGTACTTTAATGAGTTCCGTTACAAACATTGTGGATGTGATTTCTTATGTGTTGATTGCGTTTGTGGCAATATCTTTAATCGTGTCTTCGATTATGATTGGGGTAATCACTTTTATTTCTGTTCTTGAACGAAAGAAGGAAATTGGTATTTTAAGAGCAATCGGTTCTTCAAAGCGTAATATTTCACAAGTATTTAATGCGGAAACTTTTATTACCGGTTTATTGGCCGGCTTGATTGGGGTAGGCGTAGCTTTATTGCTTCAAATTCCAATCAATCAACTCATTCATTATTTGTCTGGCGGAACGAATATTAATGCTTCTTTACCGGTTAAAGCCATGGTTATCTTAATTGCTTTATCGGTTTTCTTGACGATTTTAAGTGGTTTATTCCCAGCTAGAAAAGCTGCTAAGTCAGATCCGGTAACGGCGCTTCGTTCGGAATAAAAATAGCGATAAATTCTAATAAAACGGATTGCAGAACACCTTATTTTGTAATACAGTTATTAAAAAGGGAGATGTATTTATGGCCAAGGGTTTATTGATTGTTTTATCTGGTCCTTCCGGTGTTGGTAAGGGAACTGTTCTTAAAGAGTTTATTCATGATGCCGAGTTGAACTTATCCTATTCGGTTTCTTTGACAACGCGTAAACAAAGACCCGGCGAAGTGGATGGAGTGAATTATCACTTTGTATCACGGGCTGATTTTGAAAGGGCACAAAAAGCGGGCGAATTACTAGAGTCAGCTGAATTTGTTGGTAATTATTATGGTACTTCATTGGCACAAGTTGAAAAGTTACGAAATGAAGGGAAAAATGTCATCTTGGAAATCGAGGTTCAAGGTTGTCAACAGGTTCAAAAGAAGGTAGAAGATGCATTAACGATTTTTATCGTACCGCCTAGCATGGAAGATCTTGAAAAGAGAATTCGTGGTCGTAATACAGAACCTGAAGAAATTGTTCAAGAACGCTTAGCGAAAGCATCTCGTGAAATGGATTTGATTGGTATGTACAAGTATGTGGTTTGTAACGATGATCCACAGTTGGCGGCTGATATTATCCGTATGATTATTAAAAGGCATATGTAAAAAGAGGAGAAATCCTCTTTTTAAAATGTTAATTCATACAACATTAAATTATGATTTTGTTTAGAAGAGCTACGGGATGTTTGCTATAGTTAATCTGAAAAGAAATGATAGGTGATGTATGAATCCATTTACGCAATTATTAAAAAAGGAATTGGTTTGTGCTTTAGGTTGTACGGAACCAATCGCAATAGCCTTAGCTAGTGCTAAAGCACGAAAGGTCTTAGGTTGTTATCCATCGGAAACAATCATTCGCTGTTCGGGAAATATTATAAAAAATGTAAAAGGGGTAACCGTTCCAAATACCGATGGTTTAAAAGGAGTGGAAGCTGCGACGGCAATTGGTTTGATTGCCGGTGATGCTAGTAAGAACTTAGAGGTTTTATCGAAAGTAAACGATAAGGACATTGAAAAAGCGAAAGAAATTTTAAAGGCTAAGGAAATCAAAGTAGAACTGAAAGAAGGCGCTGAAAATTTAGACATTGAAATATGGCTTAAGGATCATCAAGGGAATGATTGTTTGGTTGAAATTCAAAATAAACACAGCAATTTCTTCCGTATTATGAAAAATGGTCAATTTCTTTATCAAGGAAAATTAGTGGAAGACAAACAGAATCAATGTTTGGAAGAATTATCTATTCATTCGATTGTTCAATACGCAAAAACAGTTCCCTTTGAAGAAGTCCAAGAGATGATTGATAAACAGATTGCTTTAAATCAAGAAATCTCAAAAGAAGGCTTAAAAGGAAATTGGGGCGTTGAGGTAGGTAAATTACTTTTAAATGAGGGAGAAGGTCTTCGAGCAAAAGTAAAAGCCTATGCGGCGGCCGGTTCAGATGCTCGTATGAGTGGTTGCCCTTTACCGGTGGTGATTAACGCCGGTTCGGGGAATCAAGGTATCACTTGCTCTTTACCAGTGATTATTTATGCCGAAGAAAAGAATAAATCGCATGAATTATTGGTTCGTTCTTTATTGATATCTAATTTGGTTGCTCTTCATATCAAGCGCTATATTGGTCGTTTATCTGCTTTTTGTGGTGTTACTTCGGCGGGGGTGGCGGCAGGAGCCGCCTTGGCTTTCTTAGAGAGCCAAGATGAACAATTGGTTTCGGATACAATATCAAATTCTTTGATGATTGTTTCGGGAATGGTATGTGATGGAGCGAAGCCATCTTGTGCAGCTAAGATTGCCTCTGCTGTTGATGCTGGTTATACAGGTTTTCAAATGGCTCTACGTCAAAAAAATTTTAAAGTTGGCGAAGGTCTTATGAAAGAGAATGTGGAACAAACCATTCAAGCCATTGGTCATCTAGGTAAAGTTGGTATGAAGCAAACCGATTTAGAAATTTTAAAGATGATGTTGGAATAGAAATTCATCTTAAGAATTCTTAAGATTATGAAAAGACGGGTTAAATTAAACGCTAAAGATTAAGCGTTACTTTCCTGTCTTTTTATTCAGCTTAGTTTGCATACCGATTATTTTTATTGGAAGTTTTGAAGCTTGTTTATGTGGTATTTTTAAGTGCTTATACACCTAAAAAGAAGTCACCAAAGTGACTTCTTAAGATGTTGATTAACGGTTGTAGTATTCGACAACTAATGCTTCGTTGATTTCTTGGCTTAATTCATTGCGATCCGGAAGACGAACGAACTTACCTTTTTTATTGTCTTTATCTACTTCCACGAAAGCCGGTGGGTTGATTTGAGATTCAAGAGCTTCTTTAATAACAACTAAGTTTAAGCTCTTTTCCTTCAAGGAAATCTCTTGACCGGGTTTGACTAAAGCAGAAGGGATATTTAACTTTTTGCCATCTACTAAGATATGACCATGGTTGACTAATTGACGAGCTGCTTTACGCGTGCGAGCAAAACCCATACGATAAACAACGTTGTCCAAACGGCTTTCAAGTAATACTAAGAAGTTTACACCAGCCATGCCATCCATCTTAGATGCTTTTACAAATAAGTTATGGAATTGACGTTCGTTTAAACCGTACATATTTCTAATTCTTTGTTTCTCACGTAACTGTGTTCCATAACCAGATAATTTGATACGCTTTGTAGGACCATGTTGTCCTGGAGCATACGTTCTCTTCTTTAATTCTTCCCCTGTTTCTAAAATTGAAAAGCTTAAACGTCTAGCTTTCTTCCATACAGGACCTGTGTAACGTGCCATACTATTTTTCCTCCTATTGTTTGGCTGAAAACTCGCCATAGGGATAGATCAATCCTAGGGGTGTTTGAATAAGCCTTTTCACACAAGCAGCCGGTTACTAAGGGAATAATAACTTCAAACGCACACTAAAAAACTCTATCTGCTGCAAAGTTTTACCTAGGAATAATAGCATTCAAAGTCTATCTCGTCAATTAAAGAAATTATGCTAAAATAAAATGGCATTAGAAGGGTGGTCCTTTATGAATCAAATTACAAGTTTTATTTCGGATATCCGATTTATTATAGCTGTCGCCGTTGTAGTGGTACTTGCTTTTGTGTGGTTAATCTGGGCGGCAATTCGTGGTCGTCATTTTCAAAGAGAATTAAATGAACTAAAAGTACGCTTTGAATCCGTTCGTATGATACCAATCTCTTTGAAGATGAATAAAGTCATCAATGTCGCAAATGCGAATGAAGAAATTAAACCACAAGTGGAAGAGGCTGGTGAACGCTTCAATAAAGTAACAAGTGCTATTAATAATTTTGAAGAAAATTTGAAAATCATGGATGAAAATATCCAAACCAATCATTTAAATGGTATAAAGAAATCCATTGCGACTTTGCGTGATGAACTACAAACACTAGAAATAGATGTCAAAGAAGTGGAACATAGCTTAGATGGTTTCTTAGCCAAAGAAACGGCTCAACGTCAGGAAGTTACGGCACTTAAAAATCGCTTTCGAGCCATGAAAGCTCAGGCTATGGAAATCGCTAATCGCTTGTCATTTGCCTGGCCAATGGTTGAACAGAAATTATCCGATACAGAAAAAATGTTTAGTACATTTGAAGAATGGATGTTTAATGCGGATTTCGATAAAGCGAACAAAGAGTTATTTCGTATTAAAATCAGTATGCAAGATTTAGACCGTAGCTTAGAACAAATGCCAAGCTTAGTGCATGATGGACAAGGCACCATTCCTAAGTTGGCTGAAACACTACAAAAAGATTACCTTCATCAACGCAATCGCGGGGTGTACTTAAAACATTTAGAAATTGAAACGAATTTAAAAGCGATGACGGAATCTTTAAAAGAAAACTTGCGTTTATTGAAGAGCGGCTCAGTGGATGGGGTTCGTGAACATTTGGATGACATGATGACGCGTATTAAACAAATGGATACAGCGGTTAAAAAAGAAGGGAAAGCCTTTGAAGAAGTGAATTTATTGACGAAGGATTCTTTGTCTTTGCGTGATGAAGTGGAAAAGACTTCAGCCTTTGTATTCGATCAATATGAAAAAGTATCAGATCGTTTTGGAATGGAAGAAATGAAGTCTAAGTTAGATACTGAAAATGAGAAGTTTACGAAGCTTGTTGAAACCATGCCATCCGTAATTGATACCGTTAAAAACCAACAAACACCAGCGACGGATGTTTTGAATAGTTTGCGTAAATTAATGGATGATTTAAATGAATCTTATATGTCTTTTAAAGTGATGAAGGAAGATTTAGAAGCCGCAACCGGTGATGAAGCTCGTGCTAGAGAGCAACTTATGAAGTTACAAGTCACGATGTCCATTGTGCAACTCAAGCTAAGAAAAGCGAAGTTGCCTGTAATTTCTGAAAAGTATGAAGAAGATGTGAATCTTGCTTACGATTACTTCCATCGCATGAATGATTTATTAGCAGAAAAACCATTGAAGTTGGATTTAATCAATTCAACCCTTCAAGAAGCTGTTCCTTTTGTTTACAAATTATTTAGAGAATTAAGTAATGTCTTAGGAACGGCACAAATGGTTGAAGATACTATTGTTTATGGAAACCGTTACCGCTCCACTTATGCGGATATTGATTCTGACTTAAGCCGTGAAGAGTTGGATTATCGTAATGGAGAATATACAGCCGCTTTGCATAAAGCAATTTCAACCATGGAAAAGATTGTGCCGGGTAGCTATGAATCAATGATGAAGAAGAGTCGTGCTTTAGATGCGTAGGGTGGATTTTGATAGTGCCAGCACCACTAATTTAAATACGGAAGTGCTAAAAACCTATATAAGTTTATTAGAAAAAAACTATGTGAATAGTGAAGCTCTTTACGATGAGGGAGTAGCGATGCACTTGAAGCTTGAAAAAGCAAGAGCGGTCATCGCTTCTTTATTGCAAGTGGAAACGCAAGAGATTATCTTTACCTCTGGTGCTTCCGAAGCCAATAGTGCCGCCATTAAGGGAGTGTGTTTTGCCGGAAAGGAAAAGAAACATATTTTAACCACTTCTATTGAGCACTCTTCTATTCGTAATGCTGTGAAACAAATGGCTGATGTTTTCGGCTATGAAGTGACCTATTTACCGGTCAATAAAGAATCGGTGATTTTACTGGAAGATGTGAAGAAAGCATTAAGAGAAGATACAGCGATTGTTTCTGTCATGGCAGTAAACAATGAAGTAGGTTCTATTCAACCCATTCAAGAAGTGGGTGAGTTCGTTAAGAAACATTCCCATGCCTATTTTCATGTGGACTTAACACAAGCGATTGGTAAGATTGATTTGAATATGAAATATATTGATTTAGCTTCAATGTCAGCCCATAAGATGAATGGCTTAAAAGGCTCGGGTCTTTTAGTGAAAAAGAGACATGTTCCTTTTGTACCATTGATTAATGGCGGTGAGCAGGAATTTGGTTTAAGAGGGGGAACAGCAAATGCTTTAGCCGATTTAGTTCTCGCCAAAACACTCCGTTTGTACTTAGAAGACCAAAAGAAAAACCTTGGTCATATCCAAGCTTTAAAAGAAAGAATGGTGCATGGGTTAGAAGCATTGACGGGTGTTTATATTAATAGTCCAGTTAATTCCATTGCGAATATTGTGAATTTTTCTTATCCTAAAATACCAAGTGAAGTGATGCAAAATGCTCTAAACCAAAAAGGCTTTATGGTTTCCGCTAAGAGTACTTGTGATTCTAAGTCAACAGAGCCATCCGATGTTTTAATGGCTATGGGCTTGGGAAGGGAAATAGCTTTATCTTCTATTCGTGTTTCCTTTCATAGTGATAATACACTAGAAGAGGTAGACACATTTTTAAAGGTCTATAAGGAGGTTATTCAACAATATGGTTCATTATGATACCGTCTTAATTCGTTTTGGTGAATTAACAACCAAAGGAAAAAATCGTAAGGATTTTATCAATCGTTTGTACCAAAATATTCTTTATGTGCTTCGTAAAGTTCCGCAATTAGACTATCGTAAGACTTATGATCGCATTTATATCACTTTAAATGGGGCTGACCATGAATATGTAAAGGCACAATTAAAAAAGGTATTTGGGATTTCATCCTTTTCTTTTACTGAAGCAATTCCTTCAACGATGGAAGATATTACATCGACTTGTTTAAGACTTGCTAAAGAAAGTGATAAAAAAAGCTTTAAGATGATGACCAAACGTCATGATAAAAATTTTCCTGAGCATTCCGATACCATCAATCGTAAAGTGGCGACTAAAATTTTAGAAGAAACGGATTTAAAGGTGGATGTGCATCATCCTGAATTAGCCATTCAAGTTGAAATTCATGAAGGAAAAACATATATTACCTATGATAAGATTGCCGGTATTGGCGGCTATCCTGCCGGTATCAATGGTAAGGTGATGATGATGTTATCAGGAGGAATTGATTCGCCAGTGGCGGCTTATCAATTAATCAAACGTGGTTTAAAGATTGAAGCGGTTCATTTTGCTTCGCCACCATATACCTCTGAAGCAGCTAAGAATAAAGTATTAAAGTTAGCTTCCATGGTTTCAGAATACCAAGGAGGAATGAAGGTTCATGTGGTTCCTTTTACGGACTTACAATTGGATATTTATAAGACTGCTAAGGATCCCTATGCAATTACATTGATGCGTCGAATGATGTTTCGCATGGCTGAAAGATTAGCAAAGGAAAATAATTGTTTAGCGATTGGAACAGGGGAAAGTTTGGGTCAAGTGGCTAGTCAAACTTTAGAATCTATGGCAACAATCAATGATGTGGTGCATATGCCGGTTTTAAGACCATTGGTATCGATGGATAAAGTGGAAATTATTAAGCTGGCACGTGAATTAGGTACTTATGAAACATCTATTTTACCTTATGAAGATTGTTGTACAATTTTCAATCCCAAAAATCCAGTAACGAAACCAACGATTAAGAAGTCAGTATTCTTTGAAAACAAATTTCCATGGCAAGAATTGTTAGAAGAAGCTATGCAAAAGACTTCTGGTTCTATTGTGTATCCTGATGAAGAAAAGGAGGATTTCTTATGAGTCGTAAAACGCAAGATATCAAAGAAGAATTTCGTATTAACTTAGAAGGCTGTAAGGACTTTAGTGAAGAGAAACTCTTAGAAGAAATCAATAAGACAACCATTAAAGTGGAAAAGTGTGATTTTTATTCCACAAACTTAAAGCTTAAAATCTATGCCGGATTAAGTACGTTAAGCAATTGTGAACCAAGCACAAGAAAAAGAACGTATAAGAAAGTTCTAAGATTATTGTAATCTTAGGCTTTTTTTTGAGCATCTGACTGGTTGAATACTAAGAACAATGGTACATTTTGAAAGGAAAGAGGAAGTAAGTATGAAGGATATGATTATAGTAGGAGCTGGGACAGCTGGTCTATCGGCCGCTATTTACGCTCAAAGAGCCGGTTTAAATGCCCTAGTGTTAGAAGGAAATACCTATGGCGGTCAAATCGTGAACACGCCTGATATTGAAAATTATCCCGGGATTGCTCATATCAGCGGCTTTGATTTTGCGACAGGTCTTTATCAACAGGCTTTGGATTTAGGCGCTAAGGTACAATATGAGAAAGTATTGGAAGTCATTGATGAAGGTGAAATTAAGGTTGTAAAAACAGCGAAGAATGAGTACAAAACAAAAGCGCTTATTTTAGCAACGGGCTTGGTGCGTCGTCATATTGGTATTAAGAATGAAGATAAACTAACCGGAAAAGGAATTAGCTATTGTGCCACTTGCGATGGAGCTTTCTTCCGTAATAAAGTCGTAGCTGTCAATGGTGGTGGTAATGTGGCTTTGGAAGACGCTCAATACTTAGCGGATTTGTGTGAGAAGGTCTATTTAATCCATCGTCGTAATGAATTCCGTGCTGAACAGGCGGAAATCAAGCGCATCATGGAAAAGAAGAATGTTGAATTTGTCTATAATTCTACTGTTACAAAGCTAAACGGTGAAGATTATTTACAATCCATTGAAGTAACGGATAAGGAAGGTCATATTCGTCAATTGGATGTGTCGGCTTTATTTATTGCGATCGGTCAAATTCCTTTGAATGAAGTGTTTAAGAATGTGGTGGACTTAGATGCGGCCGGTTATATTCAAGCCGATGAGTTTGGTAATACCAACCATGCCGGTATCTTTGCGGCAGGGGATTGTCGTGTGAAAAGTCTTCGTCAATTAACGACAGCCGCCAGTGATGGAGCGAATGCGGCAACCAGTGCTTATCATTATTTATTAAGCTTGAAATAATGTCGAAAGAACGCATGAAAGTGTGTTCTTTTTACTTAAAGGGGGCTTTTGACTAGTGGGAATCGGTTGACTAGAAGCACTATTTTCTGTATTATGTTTACGTTATCGCCTCTACAGTAGTCGGTAACCGCACAGAAAAGGGTTATAACAAATGCGTAAGCTCCCTTAATGGCGCGTCTTAAGATAAGAAATGGAGGTATGTAAATTGTACGCAATTATCGAAACAGGCGGAAAGCAAATCAAGGCTGAAGTTGGTCAATCTATCTTTGTTGAAAAGTTAGCTGGTGAAGCCGGGGACAAGGTTGTCTTAGACAAGGTTGTTTTAGTTTCTGATGCTGATACAAAGATTGGTTCTCCTTATGTGAATGGTGCTAAGGTTTCTTGCACAATTGAAAAGCAAGGAAAAGAAAAGAAGGTCATTATCTTCAAGTACAAGGCTAAGAAAGGCTCAACTCGTCGTAAACAAGGTCACCGTCAACCTTATACAAAGTTATTAGTTGAATCCATTGAAGCCTAATGATTCAGATTCGGATTCAAGAAGTTGATGGTCATATCATCGGCTTACACTTCTCCGGTCATGCTTATAGTAATGAACCAGGAAAGGATCTTGTCTGTGCTGCCATTAGCAGCATCGCTTTTGGAATATTAAACGCTTTAGAAGAAATGAAACCTCAACAAAAGCTATCGCTTAGTAACAATGCAATTGATATTGAGATTTTAGATGCTGATATGGTGACAGATACAATATTACGAACAGCTTATATTCAATGTGAGACAGTTCGTAATCAAAATCAAGGATTTATTCAAATTAAGAAGGAGAAAGTCAAATGAAACTTAAGTTTACATTAGATATTCAGTTCTTTGCTAGTAAGAAAGGGGTATCTTCCACAAAGAATGGTCGTGACTCAGCCGGTCGTCGTTTAGGTGCTAAGAAGGCTGATGGACAATTCGCTACAGCCGGTTCGATTATTTATCGTCAACGTGGTACAAAAATTTACCCGGGCAAGAATGTTATGCGTGGTGGGGATGATACTTTATTCGCCACTTGCTCCGGTATTGTTAAATACGAACGTCTAGGTCGTGATAAAAAGCAAGTATCTGTGTATCCACAAGTTGCTTAATGAAACTATGGCTCCTGAAAACAGGGGCTTTTTTAAAGAAAGGAGGCTGGCATGATTGATGTTGTAAAAATAGCTTTGAAAGCCGGTGATGGTGGTAAAGGTGCGGTTGCTTGGCGACATGAAAAGTATTATCCAAATGGTGGTCCATTTGGTGGTGATGGTGGTAAAGGGGGCGATATTTATTTCCAAGTTGACACCAATGAAACCACCTTAACGAAGCTTCGCTTCACCAAGTCTATTAAGGCAGGCAATGGTATGCCTGGTTTAACGAAAAAGATGCATGGTAAAAGTGCCGATGATGTGATTGTATCAGTTCCTTTAGGAACGATGATTCGGAATGCGACCAGTCATGATTTGTTGGCTGATTTAACCGAACCGGGGGAAAAAGTTTTAATCGCAAAAGGTGGTCGTGGCGGTCTTGGTAATAGGCACTTTGCGACTTCGCGTAATGATGCTCCGGAATTTGCACAACCCGGTGAAATTGGTGAAAGCCTTACAATTGTGGCTGAGCTTCGTTTATTGGCAGACGCTGGTTTAATTGGTTATCCATCGGTTGGTAAGAGTACTTTCTTAAGCGTCGTCACCAATGCGCAACCAGATATTGCCGACTATCCATTTACAACCATTGAACCAAATATCGGTGTTGTCTCCTTGCCGGATGGTCGCGGCTTTGTTCTGGCGGATATGCCGGGCTTAATTGAAGGCGCAAAAGACGGGAAAGGTTTAGGTCATGAATTCCTACGCCATATTCAACGCTGTCGAGTGTTAATTCATGTGGTGGATATGTCAGGTGAATTACGTAATCCAATTGATGATTATCGTATTATTAACGAAGAATTATTCCAATACGATGAGGGATTGAAGAAACGTCCACAGCTTGTGATTGCGAATAAGATGGATGATGAATACGCTGGTCTTCATTTAGAAGAATTTAAAAAAGCTTATCCAGATTTAAAAGTGTATGAAGTATCCACCATTACCCATATGGGTTTAGAAGCGGTTTTATATGAAGTGATGCACTTGATTGAAGAAAGTAAGTTAGAGGATGTGAAAGAAACACCAACGGCTGAGGGTGAAGTGGTTTATCGCTTTGAACCTAAGAAACCTGATTTTACGATTGTGAATATGGGCAATGGTAAATTCCGTTTGGATTCAGCGAAAGTCGATCATTTATTGGATAGTGTTGACTTTGAAAAGCCGGAAGAGGTCTATCAATTTGCGCTTACTTTGCAAAAAATGGGTGTGGATAAAGCTTTAAAAGAAGCTGGTGCGAAACAGGGTGATTCCGTCATTGTTGGAACCTACATTATGGAATATAGTGAATAGCACGGAGATACAGTGCTATTTTCTTTTTGTGGTATGATAGATACGAGCTTGTGAGGTGTGACATGATTGCTTTTATACAGGGTGTGATTACGGAAATAGGTGATGATTATATTGTCATCAATCGTCAAGGGATAGGATGGTTAATCTATTATCCACATTGCTTAGAAGTTCATCAGGGGGAAGAAGTTCAGGTTTTTACATACATGTCTGTTTCGGAAAATGATATGCGTTTGTATGGCTTTTCGACAGCTGAAGAAAAATCATTATTTTTAAACTTAATATCGGTGAAGGGACTAGGACCAAAGACGGCGATGACTTTATTACAAAAGTCAGGCTATGATTTAATCACCGCCGCCATTTCAAAGGGTGATGTTGCGGCACTTAAGAAGCTACCCGGCATTGGCGCTAAGAGTGCTAGTCAGATTGTGCTTGATTTACAAGGAAAATTAATAGCAGTTGATACTGCTTCCACCAAAGCTATGAATTATCCATTAGAAATTCAAGAGGCTTTAGAAGCGTTAAAGAATTTTGGTTATAAAGGTGGAGATTTAAATTTGGTAGGGAATAAGATGTTAGAACAAGCATCCATGACAACGGAAGAATACATTCGTTTTGGATTGAAGTTCTTTGCGTCGCATTAGAAGGGGAAAAGGATGGAAGATCGCTTAGTAACAGCAGAGCGTTTGGCTATGGAGCAGGAAGAAGAAAGTCTTCGTCCAACCGGCCTTAATGATTACATTGGTCAAGATCGCTTAAAAGAAAATTTACGAATCTATATTCAAGCCGCCTTGGAAAGAGAAGAATCTTTAGATCATGTGCTTTTGTATGGTCCACCAGGTTTGGGTAAAACAACCTTGGCTCATATCTTAGCCAATGAAATGCATTCTAAAATTAAAGTGACTAGTGGTCCTAGTATTGCAAAGGCGGGTGATTTAGCTTCTATTCTATCGGTTTTAAAGCCGGGGGATGTCTTATTTATTGATGAAATACATCGTTTACCAAAAGTGGTGGAAGAAGTCCTTTATCCCGCTATGGAAGATTTTGTATTGGATGTAACGATTGGTGGAGATAGTGGTTCAGCCCGCAGTTTACGCTTGGATTTACCACCGTTCACATTGGTTGGAGCAACCACACGGGCAGGAGATTTAAGTTCACCATTGCGGGATCGTTTTGGTATTACTTCTAAGCTGGAATATTACAGCCAAGACCAATTAGCTAAGATTGTGGCGCGTACAGCTAGAGTGTTGGATACCTCAATTGAAGATCAAGCGGTTATCGAAATCGCAAAACGCTCACGGGGAACTCCTCGTATTGCAAATCGTCTTTTAAGAAGAATTCGTGATTTTGCTCAAGTCTTAAATCATGGCTATTTAAGTTATGAAGTCGCTAGGGATGCTTTACAACGCCTTCATGTGGATGATTTGGGCTTAGATGAAGTGGATATTCGTTATTTAAAGGGTATTATCGAACGTTTCCATGGTGGTCCTGTTGGCTTAGACGCCTTGGCTAATGCTATTAGTGAGGAAACCACCACTCTTGAAGATGTGTATGAACCTTATTTAATTCAAATTGGTTTTGTAAATCGAACTTCCAGAGGTCGTATGGTTACCGAAAAAGCTTATAAACATTTACATATTCGTCAACAAGGGAGCTTGTTTGATATATGAGTAAGAAAGAGGAAAAGTGGTATTTGTTGTCGATGAAACTACGCTATTTATTTGCGAGTTTCTTTAGCTTTGTGCTTGCCTTCTCACTATTTGCATTATTGATTTGGTTTCTTGAATTGTTTATTTCTTTTGGCCCATGGCTTAATCTTTTCTTAGCTATTTTTGGGTTAATATTAAGTGCTTATCTTTGTCCGAGAATTTTAAGAATTCCAATGATTAAAAACTGGCTAAACTATGATTTAAACCAAAATGTACATTTGTAAATGATGTGATACCAAAAACAAAAATAAATATCCCATATATGTTAATCTATGATTGGAGGCTAGTTCCAATCATAGATTTCGCTTTTCAATAGGACTAAGCCAATTTAAAGTCTGCATTGGAAGCCTATTAGATTTATACAAATATCTTTTTATTTGAAGTTTTAGATTATCGTAACTATAGAAAGATAAACATTTATAAAATCTTTCATTATCATTCCTTAAAATGAGTAAATTCAAATCCGTTATCTATTTGTATGATTTCGGGCTGATATCCAAAATAATTGGTAGCCATACCTTTAAAATATCCAAGCTTTCTTAATACTCTAAATAAAGAACAGGGAATATCCATTTCTATAAGTTTTAGCGGCATGATATCTTGTATCTAAAGTATGTGGCAAATATCTTTGGGCTTTTGGTGTAATTGTATTCATAGAGAGTATCCTTCCTTCTTTTAAATTTTTGGTTAATTAAATTATATAGGATATCTCTCTGTTTTTCTTTTATTTGGTCTCACTTCCATTATAACGCTACATAGGTGATAATGTTCAATTCGTTATTGAAATTCGGGAAATTTTTGTTATACTTAAATTAGTAGTTCTTTAGGCAAGAAAGGAGGAAACAAATGGTTGTTTTAAAAAAGGGCGAAGTTGTAAAAGTCCACTGCTATTCTATATTTGTTTGTGGACCATGCTCGCATTTAGGTGGGTGCAGAGGATAACAAACAACCAGGGACTCCTGGTTGTTTGTATATAGGGAGGAAATATATGAAATTTTCGAAATATCAAATAGCTACTAGAATTAATGATAAATATATACTATTTAATACCTATAATTCCGCAATAATTGAATTAAATAAACAGACATATGATAAATATCAACTAGCAAAGAAAACTAATGACTGCACTCTTTTTGATGAGCAAGAAATTGAAATTTTAACGAACGAAAATTTCATTGTAAGCGAAGATGAGGAAGTTACTAGAGAAAAAGAAATTGCAGATACATATTTTAAGTCAAAGATAAGTAATGGAGCTAGTGTAAAAATTGATATAGGCATTACTAATAAATGTAATTTTCATTGTAGCTACTGCTTTGAAAATGGAAACCGAGATACCTATCAAAACACGATGGATGAAGTTAAATTTGAAAAATTATTTTTACAGTTAAAAGAATATGTAAATAATTGTTTAGATAACGAAATTAAAAATGTGGAAATAGTGTGGTATGGTGGTGAACCATCTCTGGAACTTGAAAGGATTATAGAAATAAATAAATACTTTTCAAATTATAGCAAAACAAGAGGATTTACCTATTCAAATATAATTATCACTAATGGTTTCTCCATATCTAAAAAATTTTTAAGTCAATTAAAAGAACAAAATATACAATATATCCAAATAACATTAGATGGTTTAAGAGATTATCACAATGCTAGAAGAAATATCGATAATAAAACTGATTCATTTTCAATAATTTTAGAAAATATAAAAAAGTTAATAGAATTTCAAACGGAAGTTGTTATCAGAATTAATATTGATAAAAATAATTCATCAAATATTTTAAAATTAATTAATTTCTTATATAAATATTTTAATCATGACTATATAGGAAAATATTTATTTATAGCATTAGGAAGAGTTTTTGGATCAATTAGTAGTTACACACATGAAGAATATGCTGATATATATTCCAATATTTTTAAAAAAGCAAATAAATTAGGATTTATTAAAGAATTTATAGACTGTGGAGTTGTAACTGCTTTTTGTACTGCAGAAACCGATAATTTAAACGTTACAATAGATTATGATGGAAATATATATAAATGTTGGAATGATATCTTTAATAAGAATAATATGATTGGGAATATCTATACTAGAGATAGATTAGAAAGTCCAATAAAAAAAATTTATATGGATGATTTATCCCTAGAAAATGTTAATAATGGAAATTGCCTAAAATGTAAAATGATTAAATTTTGTGGAGGACTATGTCCATATACAAGATTGTTAATTAAAAAAGGGATTGAAGATAATATTTATACGAATAATGTATGTGAAAAAATTGCAAGAAAGCACCTAATTGCTAATCTAAAAGGATATTTATCAAGATGAATTTAAAAGAAAAAATTAAATTATTTAATATTCTGATAAATCCTTGGTATAAGTATGCAAAAAAATTAATTATTTTATGTTTTTTTGGAACATGTATTTGTTTGCCTTTATCAGAATATTTTGCAGTCATAATTCCAGAAAAAGTATTAGTAGCTTTAGAAACTGAAAGTACTTTTATGGAAATATTTATAATAGCAATAAAATATGCATTATTATCGTTAACATTAAGTTTATGTAATAGAGGAATTCATGATTTTTATTTTGATTGGAAAAGTAATGCGGTTATTGAAAAAATTGAAAGAGATATCTTTAATAATGTATTACAAATAGATCAATCTAATTTTAATAATCCCAATTATTTAGATGCATATAAATTAACCACTGAAGAGTTTTCTAAAAAATCTGTAGAAGCCTTTGAAAATGTATTTAAATGTATAAGTAGCATAATAAGAATATTTTTATTTGGTGCTGTCATAACCTTAAAAGGAACCTATATTATTTTTTTGGTAATTCTATTTTCATTATTTGCCACATCAGCACAAATAGTATGGAGTAAAGTTTCCGCAAAGAAAAATATTGATGGAGTACGTCACAGAAGAAAGATTGATTATATTAGAAGGTTATTTTTTGATCCTGAAGTAGTTGAAGATATAAAAATATCCAGAATATATAGTAAATTAGAAAGCATATTTAATGATGGATATAAAAATACTATTAAAATACATAAAAAATATGCAAAAAGCGTTTTTGGAATAGATTCTCTTATTGTAATTTCAAAAATTGGAATAAATTTTATAATTCCTCTATATATAGCTCAGAATATTATAAATAAAGAACTGTTTAATATTTCAATTTTTTCAACATTATTAATATCATCAGATGCGTTAAAATCTACATTAAATGAATTTGGGTGGTGGAGTGCAAAAATTTCTCAAGAAATTAGCTATGCACAACAAGTAAAGAACTTTTTTGAATACGACTCAAGCATTGAAAATAATAATGAAGGATATCAATTAATAGAAGGCAGTATAGAAGTTCAAATGGAGAAAATTAGTTTTAAATATCCGGGAAGTGGTTTTAAAGTTAATATTGATAAGTTTGAAGTGAATAAAGGTGAAAAGGTAGCGATAGTAGGAGATAATGGTGCAGGAAAGTCAACATTAATCAAACTTTTATTACGACTATATGATTTAAATGCTGGATATGTATATATAAACAATAAAAATATAAAAGAATATTCTACTCAAACAATTAGAAAGTCTATCGGATATGTATCACAAAAACCGATGATATACGCAATAAGTATTAAAGACTATATAGATATAAATGGAGATGAAGAAAATAATGTAAATCAACTATTAGATTTTTTCTGCTTTAAAGAAAGAACAGAAAAAATATTGACTAAAGAATTTGAAGAAGATGGCATTGTATTATCAGAGGGAAATAAGCAAATATTAGCATTAGCTAGAGTTTTAAAGAAGAATTATGGTCTTCTTTTACTTGATGAACCAAGCTCGGCATTGGATCCAATAAAAGAAGAAAAAATGATTAGTCTGATAGAAAACATCTCAACAACGACAATTATTATAGCTCATAGACTATCGGCAATAAAAAATTTAGATAAGATTTTCGTGATGGAAAATGGGAAAATTGTTGAAAGTGGAAAACATCAAGAACTGATAAATAAAAAAGGAAAATATTACCAAATGTATAGTGTACAATCAAAAAGATATCAATAAAAAGATGTGCTATATATGTACATTTGTAAATGATGTGATACCAAAAACGAAAAAAAATATCCTATATATGTTAATCTATGATTTAAACCAAAGATGATTGAATTCATGGCAAAAGTTTCTTATAATACTTTTAAGGCTGTGATAGGAAATAAGGAAAGGTGCTTGTTATAGAGAGTCTTTGATTGCTGGAAAAAGACACAAGTCTTTGCGTCGTCGTCCTTGAGCTATTTTTCTGAACTCTTAGTAAGAAAAATCGGTGCAATCCGTTATCGAAGACAAGAAGTAAATAAGGTGGTACCACGTTTGTTTTTGACGTCCTTTGTGCAAAGGACGTTTTTATTTTGGAAAGGACTAAGTATGAAAAATCAATTAAACACAAAATACAATCATCATCAAGTAGAAGATGGTCGTTACAATCAATGGTTGGAAAAAGGTTATTTTACGGCTGGAGATAAGAGTAAAGATCCTTTTGTGATTGTTATTCCACCCCCAAATGTGACAGGTATTTTACACATTGGTCATGCTTTTGATAATACCATTCAAGATATGATTGCTCGTTATAAACGTATGCAAGGCTATGATGTTTTATATCTGCCGGGTATGGATCATGCCGGTATTGCAACCCAAGCAAAAGTAGATGCTCGTTTAAAGAACCAAGGTGTTAGTCGCTATGATATCGGTCGTGAGAAATTCCTAGAATATGCCTGGGCTTGGAAGGAAGAATACGCTGCTACCATTCGTGACCAATGGGCTAAATTAGGCTTATCTTTAGATTATACAAGAGAAAGATTTACCATGGATGAAGGCTTAAATGTAGCTGTTCGTCGTGTTTTTGTACAGCTTTATAACGAAGGCTTGATTTACCGAGGTAAGCGCATTATCAACTGGGATCCAGAAGCGAAAACAGCATTAAGTAATATCGAAGTCGTTTACCAAGATGATGTAGGGAAGATGTATTATTTCTCTTATGATGTGGTTGATAGTGAGGAAAGCTTCACCGTAGCAACGACACGACCGGAAACCATGTTTGGTGATGTTTGTGTGGTGGTGAATCCAAAGGATGAGCGCTACCAACATTTAATTGGTAAAAAGTGTGTCAATCCAGCAAATCAAGATATTATTACGGTGATTGGTGATGAATATGTGGATATTGAATTTGGAACGGGGGCAATGAAATGCACACCGGCTCATGATCCGAATGACTTTGAGATTGGTAAGCGTCATCATTTAGAATCTATTTTAGTCATGAATCCAGATGGAACCATGAATGAAAAAGCAGGTAAATACGCTGGTATGGATCGCTATGAATGTCGGGAACAGTTGGTAGCGGATATTGAAAAGACCGGTCACTTGGTTAAGATTGAGGAATTTGTGCATGCGGTTGGTCATTCAGAAAGAACCAATGCGGTGGTGGAACCTTATTTGAGTGAACAGTGGTTTGTCAAGATGAAACCATTAGCTAAAGATGTATTGGATACACAAGCTAATGAAGAAAAAAAGATGGCTTTCTACCCAGCGCGTTTTGAAAAGACCTTTAATGCTTGGTTGGAAAATATTGAGGACTGGTGTATTTCACGTCAATTATGGTGGGGACATCGTATTCCAGCTTGGTATCATAAAGAAACCGGTGAACTTTATGTTAATGAAGAAGCACCCAGTGACATTGAAAATTGGATTCAGGATGAAGATGTCTTAGACACATGGTTTTCAAGTGCTTTGTGGCCATTTAGCACATTAGGTTGGCCGGAAGAAACAGAGGATTTTAAGCGCTATTATCCAACTAGTATGATGGGAACTGGTTATGACATTATTTTCTTCTGGGTAGCGCGTATGGCTTTCCAAGCTCGTCATTTCACTGGTCAAGTACCATTTAAAGATGTTGTGTTACATGGTTTAATCCGTGATGCCAAAGGTCGTAAGATGTCGAAGTCTTTAGGAAATGGAATTGATCCAATGGAAGTTATTGATCAATATGGTGTCGATTCTCTTCGGTATTTCTTAACTACGAATTCCACCCCCGGACAAGATTTGCGTTATATTCCAGAAAAAGTTGAAGCGGCTTGGAATTTTATCAATAAGATTTGGAATGCGTCCCGTTTTGTTTTAATGAATTTAGAAGAAGGTCAGGATTTAAGCTTACAAAATAAGATTTTGAGTTCTATTGACACTTGGATTTTAACAAAGCTAAATAAGACGATTGAACAAGTGACCATGAATATGGACAAATATGAATTTGGTTTAGCCGGTAATGAACTTTATGGTTTTGTTTGGAGTGATTTCTGTTCCTGGTATTTGGAATTAGCAAAATCGAATTTAAGAAGCGAAGATAAGGCGGTTAAGTTAGCGACGGAAGCTACTTTGGCTTATGTGTTAAAGGCGATTGTTTGTTTATTACATCCATACATGCCATTTGTGACAGAAGAACTTTATTTAAATCTTCCCAAGCATTTAGAATCCATTCAATTAGAAACTTGGCCAGTCGTACTTTCAGTACCTGAATTTGATATGGAAGCGATGGAAAGAGTGTTAAGTACAATTTCTCGTTTAAGAGAAGTGAAGTCAATTCATGATTTGAAACCAAGCACAGTTCTTCATTTCTGTTTAAAGGATTTGGACGGGAAAAAGGTTGAAAAGAATGTTGCTTTTGTGACGATGATTCAAACGATGACAAAGTGTGAATGGGTGGATGAAATTGAAGGTGAACAATCCATTGAAACCCTTCGTGAAGGCAGCTTGGTTTTAGCAATGAAGGAATTAAGTGATCCAAAAGAAGAAAGAGAGAAGCTAGAAAAGGAAAAGATACGCTTAGAAGCGGAAATCAAGCGTAGTAAAGCTATGTTATCGAATCCAAACTTTGTTCAAAAAGCACCAAAGAAAAAGGTAGAAATAGAGCAACAAAAACAGGAAACGTATTTAAAACAATACGAAGTGGTTTTAGCCCGTTTACAAGAGTTGAAAAATAGTGTTGCGTAAGGCGAGAGTGATTCTCTCTTTTAGGAAGAAACCGGTGTTTTTTTGGTAAATATGAAGATAGTTCAAGTTTAAATATTGCGAATTGTAAGCGGTTATAATAAAATTTCTATTAGTTAGTTGGAGGTCTTGTATGACAAATCAAAAATACGTCTACCAATTCCAAGAAGGAAATGGTTCCATGCGTGCTTTGTTAGGGGGCAAAGGTGCTAACCTAGCAGAAATGAGAAACCTTGGTATGCCGGTGCCGGAAGGATTTACGGTTACCACAGAAGCTTGTACAGCTTATTATGAAGATGGGAAGAGAATTAATGAATCCATCTTAGATGAAATTAAGAGAAACGTTGTTTGGTTAGAAGAAGTTACGGGTAAGAAATTAGGAAGCAAAGAAAATCCACTTTTAGTTTCGGTTCGTTCAGGTGCTCGTGCTTCAATGCCGGGGATGATGGATACAATCTTAAATTTAGGGATTAACGATGAAGTGGTGAAGGTCATTGAAGAAAAATCAGGCAATACACGTTTTGCTTACGATTCTTATCGTCGTTTTATTCAAATGTTCTCGGATGTGGTGATGGGCTTAGATAAGTCGAAGTTTGAAAAAATCATTGATGAAGTGAAAGAAGAACGCGGTGTTGAATTGGATATTGATTTAACGGGCGAAGATATGAAGGAATTAACAACTCGTTTCAAGGTTTTCTATGAAGAAAACTTGCATGAAACCTTCCCTCAAGATCCGCATGTTCAATTAGAAAGATCGGTCGAAGCGGTTTTCCGTTCTTGGAATAATGAACGTGCGATTTATTATCGTCGTATGAATGATATTCCATCTAGTTGGGGTACGGCTGTCAATGTGATGGAAATGGTGTTTGGTAATATGGGTAACGATTGCGGTACTGGGGTTGCCTTTACTAGAAACCCGGCAACCGGCGAAAAGAAGCTATTTGGTGAATTTTTAATGAATGCCCAAGGAGAAGATGTAGTTGCTGGTATTCGTACTCCTCAACCAATCGAAGAATTGGCGAAGACAATTCCGAATGCTTAT